>DATLYZ010000020.1:0-34307 GCA_035574255.1 Gemmatimonadales bacterium
TCCCGTGGCGCCCGCGGCCCCGGCGGCCCCGCGCCCGGGGGGTCGGCCGGTGAACCCTTTCCTCACCCAGGATCCCAGTCAGAAGGCCCGGCGCCTGGCGAGGGCCCTGATCTCGGATCTCGCGGTCTATTACCCGGACCGCCGCAAGGAGGGGTTGGCGAAGGGCAACCTGAAAGAGCTGTTCAAGGAGGAGATCCAGAAGAGCTGGGAGGAGTACACCGAGCAGGTGGGGAAGGAGCTGGCCGAGTCCACCACCTACTTTACCGACGCCCTGAACGAGATCCTCGCGGGCGGGCAGCGGATCTTCTGAGACGATCCGGCGCGGGGCCGAGCGGTGAGCGGGGCGCGAAGGTGGCCCGGCTCACCGCTCGCTGCTTGAGCCGCGCCGTTATCTTTCCCGGGACCTCGAGCGGCGAACGGAACCCATGAAGGACATCGTCGAGCGGTTGGACAACCTGGAGCAGCGCGTCGCCCAGATCCGAGGGTTTCTTTGACCTGTCCGCCAAGCAGGAGCGGCTGGCTGCGCTCGAGGCGCGGCAGGCCGATCCGTCGTTCTGGTCCAGGCCGGACGAGGCCCGCCAGGTGGTTCAGGAGATCAAGGAGCTGAAATCGTGGGTGGCGCCGGAGGCCGACATCCGGCGCCGGCTGGAGGACGCCCGGGCCATGGTCGAGCTGCTCGCGGCGGAGCCTGACGCGGGACTGGAGCAGGAACTCCGCGCCGAAACCGACGCGCTGGCCCAGGCGGTGGAGGCTTTCGAGCTGCAGACGATGTTACAGGGGAAGGACGACGCCCGCGACGCGATCCTGACCATCCACCCCGGCGCGGGGGGAACCGAATCGCAGGACTGGGCCCAGATGCTCATGCGGATGTACGTCCGGTGGGCCGAACGGCGCGGGTTCGAGGTGACCGTCCTCGATCTCCTGCCGGGGGAGGAGGCCGGCATCAAGTCGGCCACGCTCGAGATCAAGGGGCGGTACGCCTACGGGTTCCTGAAAGCGGAGAAAGGGGTGCATCGCCTGGTGCGGATCTCGCCGTTCGACTCCCAGGCCCGGCGGCACACCTCGTTCGCCTCGGTCTTCGTCTACCCGGACATTGACGACACGATCGAGATCGACCTCCGGCCCGAGGACATCCAGATGGACGTCTTCCGGGCCTCCGGGGCCGGCGGGCAGCACGTCAACAAGACCAGTTCGGCGGTGCGCCTGACGCACCTCCCGACCGGGATCGTCGTCGCCTGCCAGCAGGAGCGGAGCCAGCACAAGAACCGCGAAGTGGCCATGAAAATGCTCCGGGCCGCGCTCTATCAGAAGAAGCTGGAGGAGCAGGAGGCCGAGCGCGCCAAGCTCGAGGCTACCAAGACCGACATTTCCTGGGGGAACCAGATCCGCTCCTACGTCTTCCAGCCGTACACCATGGTCAACGACCATCGGACCGAGCTCAAGGTGGGGGACATCCAGCGGGTGATGGACGGGGACCTGGACCAGTTCATCGAGGCGTACCTCAAGCGGTTCGGGAGCAAGGCGGCGTGACCGAAGAGCGCGACTTCGTCCAGGAGGCCCGGCGGGCCAAGCTGTCCGAGCTCCTGCAACTCGGGGTGCGCCCCTTTGCCTACCGCTTCGAGCGGACCCACACCGCGCAGGAGGCACTCACCCTCTACGAGGACGCCATGGGGGACCATGGCCCGGAGGTGGCGGTGGCCGGGCGGATCGTTTCCTGGCGGCCCAAGGGGAAGGTGGTCTTCGGCCACCTGGAGGATGCGAGCGGGCGGATCCAGCTCTACATCCGGCAGGACGCCGTGGGCGAGCGCTACCGCCTGGTGGAGCACCTCGACCTGGACGATCACGTCGGCGCCCGCGGGCGGCTGTTCCGGACCAAGATGGGCGAGATCAGCGTGCACGTGCGCGAGATCGAGCTCCTGGCCAAGTCGCTGCGGCCCCTGCCGCGCGGGAAACAGGTCGTGACCGAGCGGGGCGAGATCCGGAGCTTCGGCGGGCTGGCCGACCCCGAGCTGCGCTACCGCCAGCGCTACGCCGATCTGGCGGTCCACCCGGAGGTCCGGGAGGTCTTCCGCCTCCGGGCCCGGGCGGTCTCGTTCATCCGGTCCTTCTTCGATGACCGGGGTTATCTGGAGGTGGAGACGCCCATTCTCCAGCCCCTCTATGGGGGGGCGTCGGCGCGGCCGTTCGTGACCCACCATAACGCGCTCGACATGCCCCTCTACCTCCGGATCGCCGACGAGCTCTATCTCAAGCGGCTCATCGTGGGGGGCTTCGAGCGGGTCTACGAGATCGGCCACGACTTCCGGAACGAGGGCATGGACCGGACCCACAACCCCGAGTTCACCATGCTGGAGTGGTATCGGGCCTATGCCGATTATCGGGACATGATGGAGGAGACCGAGGCGCTGCTGGCCGGCACCTTCGCGGCCTGTCTCGGCACCTCCATCGTGGTGCGCGACGGTCTCACGCTGAACTTCACGCCGCCCTACCCGCGCCTGCGGTTCCTCGACGCGGTGGAGCGCTGGGCCGGGCTCGATCTCAGGCGGGCCACCGAGCGCGAGCTCCGCCAGGCGCTCGTGCGGGCGGGCTCGGCGCCGGAGGCGGCGGAGAGTCTCTCGGGCGGCCGCCTGGTGGACGAGGTGTTCAAGACCTTCGTGGAACCGGAACTCCAGCAGCCGACGTTTGTGGTGGACTACCCCAAGGCGCTCTCGCCGCTGGCCAAGGAGCACCGCGACGACCCGTCCCTGACCGAGCGGTTCGAGCTGTTCGTCCGGGGGAAGGAGCTCGCCAACGGGTTCAGCGAGCTCAACGATCCCGACGACCAGCGGGCGCGCTTCGAGGAGCAGGCGCGGCAGCGCGCGGCGGGTGACGACGAAGCGCAGCTCTACGACGGGGACTATATCCGCGCGCTGGAGTACGGCATGCCCCCCACTGGGGGCGTCGGACTCGGGATCGACCGCCTGGTCATGGTGCTGGCCGACCGCCCCTCGATCCGGGACGTCATCCTGTTCCCGCTGATGCGGCCGGAGGCCTGAGAATGCCGGGCGGCAACCGCACTGGACGCAACGGCCCCGCGCTCCGGGAGTTGCTCCGCTGGCCCAGCGGGCTGGAGCGACAGATCGCGCTGCGCTACCTCCGGAGCCGCCGCTCGACCCGGCGCTTCTCGCTCAACACCTTCATCGCGGTGGGCGGGGTGGCCGTCGGGGTGCTGGCGCTCATCGTGGTGCTCGGCGTCATGAACGGGCTCCGGAACGACCTGCGGGATCGCATCCTCGTGGCCAACCCCCACCTTCGGATCCTGACGTTCGGCAGCGGCCTACGGCTCGACGACTGGCGGCGGGTCCTGGACGAGGTGAAGCGGGAGCCCGGCGTGCTCGCCGCGGCTCCGGAGGTAATCAGCCAGAGCATGATCAGCACCGGGGCCGACTACGCCGAAGGCGTGATGGTACTGGGGTTCGACCCCGACACCGGGACCATGGCGGTGACCTCGCTGCCCCGGGCGATGACCCGCGGCGACCTCTCTTTCCACACCACGAGGGCCGACGTGGACGGCGGGATCGTCCTGGGATACCGCCTGGCGGAGCGCCTGACGGTCTACCCGGGTGACGTGGTCACCCTGGTGCCGCCCAAGGCCGGGCCGGTCAATCCGGCACTGGGGGTTGCCGTGCCCCGGTACTGGCGGTTCGAGGTGACCGGCCTCTTCGACACCGGCATGTTCCAGTACGACAACCAGTTCGTCGTCATGTCGCGGACGGTGGCTCAGCGTTTCGCCGGCCTCGGCGATGCCGTCTCCGGCCTCGAGGTACGGGTGGCCGACCCCTGGCAGGCACCGGCCATCGGACGCCGGCTCGCCGAGCGGCTCGGGTTCCCTTACCGGTCGCTCGACTGGCAGGAGCAGAACCGGACGCTGTTCAGCGCGCTCCAGCTCGAAAAGCTGGCGATGGGGCTCATTATCTTCTTCATCATGGTGGTCGCGGCGTTCAACATCGTGGGGACGCTGACCATGGTGGTGGCCGACAAGACCCGGGAAATCGGCATTCTCCAGGCGATGGGGCTCACCCCCGCCGCCGTCGGGCGGGTGTTCCTCGCGCAGGGGGCGGTGATCGGCCTGGTGGGCGTGGCGCTGGGCCTCCTGGCCGGCCTGGGGATCGCGACCGCGGTGGACCGGGGGCAGTGGATCAAGATCGATCCGAGCGTGTATTTCATAGACCACCTGCCGATTCACGTGGAGGCCCTGGACGTGGCCGTGGTGATCCTGGCCAGCTTCCTCCTCGCGGTGGTGGCCACGATCCACCCCTCGCGCAGCGCGGCCCGGCTGGTCCCCGTCGAGGCGATCCGGTACGAATGACGGCCGTGTTGGTGGCGCAGGGGTTGCGCAAGGTGTACCTGGGCGGCGACGGGCGCCCGCTCGAAATCCTCACCGGGGTGGATTTCGAGGTGGCCCGGGGCGAGTTCGTGGCCATCGTGGGGGCGAGCGGGGCGGGCAAGAGCACGCTGCTCCACCTGCTGGGAGCGCTGGACCGTCCGACTGGCGGGACCATCCGACTGGACGGGCAGGAGTACGGTGCGCTCTCCGACGCCGAGCTGGCGCGGCTCCGCAACCGCCGCATCGGTTTCGTGTTCCAGTTCCACCACCTGCTCCGGGACTTCACCGCGCTGGAGAACGTGGCCCTGCCCCTCCGGGTGGCGGGAGTCGCGGAGCCGGAGGCGCGAAGCCGGGCGGCCGGGCTGCTCGAATCGTTCGGGCTGGGCGAGCGTCTCCAGCACCGGCCCTCGGAGCTGTCCGGCGGGGAGCAGCAGCGGGTGGCGGTGGCCCGGGCCCTGGTGAACGACCCGTGGATCGTCCTGGCCGATGAGCCCTCCGGCAACCTCGATCCGGCCCAGGCCGAGCGGTTGCACGACCTGCTCGCGACGCTGGCCCGGGATTACGAGACAGCGCTCGTCGTGGTGACGCACAATCGGCAGCTCGCGGCCCGGGCCGATCGGGTACTCGCCGTCGAGGGGGGCCGGCTGGTACCGGTGCACGGCGTGGAGGTGGGCTCGTGAGCGAACGGCGCTGCGACCGCTGCCATGAGCGAGAGGCGGTGATCCACCTGCACCGGCAGACGGCCGAGGAAACGGTCATTCTGCACCTCTGCGAGCGGTGCGCCGCAGAGCAGGGGGTGGAGACCACGGTGAACTTGGGGAAGACCCCGGTCGGCAGCTTCCTCGCCTCCATGGGCAAGGGCCTGGAAGGCGTCGGGGCCGTGCCCGGGCTCGCCCCGGGGGGTCGCTGTCCGCGCTGCGGGGCGACCTTGAGCGATTTCCGGGAATCCGGGCGGTTGGGGTGCGGCGAATGCTATCGGGTCTTCGAGGCGCCGCTCAGGGACCTGCTCCGGCGGCTGCACGGCTCGAGCCGCCACCTCGGGGAGCGGTATCATGCGCCGGGGAACGGCCGGGAGCCCGAGGCGGAGGACTCCCGGCGGCTCAGGGAGCAACTCCGGCTCGCCGTGGAGACCGAGAACTTCGAACTCGCCGCCGAGTTGCGCGACCGGCTGCGGGCGCTGGGCGGCGCGGAGAACGAGGGATGATAGACCTGAGCCTGCTGCCGGACGGTGGGCTGGCGTGGCTGGACGGGAGCGGCCCGGCCAGTAGCCTCGTGCTGTCCACCCGCATCCGGCTGGCCCGCAACCTGGCGAGCTATCCGTTCGGCCTCCGGGCCACGCCGGCGGACCGGGAGGGTATCCTGCGGGAGGTGCTGGCGGCGGCCCGGGAAACCGTCTCCCTCCGGCGGGCGGTGTCCTTCCGGCTGGACCAGCTCGGCCGGGATGACCGCCAACTGCTCCACGAGCGGCACCTGGTGAGCAAGGAGCTGGCGGGCCTGGAGGATCCCGGGGTGGTCCGGCCGGCCTCGGCGCTCCTGGTGCAGGACCGCGTCGGGGTGATGCTGAACGAGGAGGATCACCTCCGGCTCCAGGGGCTGGTGTCGGGGTTTGCCCTGGACCAGGCGTACCAGGAGGTGGACCGCCTGGACGCCGAACTGGGACAACGACTTCCCTTCGCATTTCACCCGGAGTTTGGGTATCTTACATCGTGCCCGACCAACGTGGGGACGGGTCTCCGGGCTTCGGTGCTCATCCACCTGCCGGGCCTGGTGCTGACCAAGGAGATCTCGAAGGTCCTGCAGGGTCTCGCTCAGGTGGGGCTCACCTTCCGCGGGCTGTACGGCGAGGGCAGTGAAGTCGTCGGCAACTTCTTCCAACTGTCCAACCAGACCACGCTGGGCAAGTCGGAACGGGAGCTGTTGGATCACCTGGGGAAGATGGTGCGGCAGGTGATGGAGTACGAGGAGCAGGCGCGGGAGGTGCTGCTCCGCGATGTCCCGACGATCATCGAGGACAAGGTCTGGCGGGCTTACGGGTTGTTGCGGCACGCGCGGACCCTGTCCTTCGAGGAGACCATGAACCTCCTGAGCGGGGTTCGACTGGGCGTGAGTCTGGGCCTGATCGACCGGATCGGGCTGTACGCCCTGAACAAGTTGCTCGTCTACACCCAGCCCGCTCACCTCGCCGTGGCCGAAGGGGTGGCGCTGGACGATCCCGAGCTCAACGTACGGCGCGCGCGCTACGTCCGCACGCTGCTGGAGAACGAAGCTGGACGCCGAGGGTAAAGTCAGATGAACGGGTACAACTTCACCGACCGTGTGCGGAAGGTTCTGCAGATGGCTCGCGAGGAAGCTGCCCGGCTCCATCACGAGTACGTGGGGACCGAGCACATCCTGCTCGGTCTCATCCGCGAGGGTGAGGGGGTGGCGGCGGCCGTGCTTCAGAATCTGAACGTTGATCTCGAGGAGATTCAGCGCAAGATCGAGGAAACGGTCAAGAAGGGGAAAGCGGCGGCGGCCACCGGTCCGGATCTGCCCTACACGTCGCGGGCCAAGAAGGTGCTGGAGCTGGCGATGACGGAGGCCCGCGAGCTCAATCACAGCTACGTGGGCACGGAGCATCTGCTGCTCGGATTGCTGCGCGAGGAGAAGGGCATCGCGGCCCAGGTGCTCACCGACGCCGGGGTGAATCTCGAGCAGTCGCGCGCCGAAACGCTCCGCCTCTTGGGCAGCGACATGCCGCAGGCGTCGGCGAGCGGCTCGGGCGGCAGCTCGCCGTCGCCGGCGGCGGCGCCGCGCTCCGAGAAGAAGTCCAAGACGCCGGCGCTCGACCACTTCTGCCGCGATCTCACGCAGCTGGCGGCGGAGGGGCAGCTCGATCCCACGATCGGGCGGGCCAAGGAGATCGAGCGGGTGATGGAGATCCTGGCCCGGCGCAAGAAGAACAACCCGGTGCTGATCGGGGAGCCCGGGGTGGGGAAGACGGCGATCGTGGAGGGGCTGGCCCTGATGATCGCCAACGGGCTCTGCCCCGACGTGCTCAAGGACCACCGGGTGCTCGCGCTCGACATGGCGGCGGTGATCGCGGGGACGAAGTACCGGGGCCAGTTCGAGGAGCGGCTCAAGGCGGTCATGAACGAGATCGCCCAGAACAAGAACATCATCCTGTTCATTGACGAGCTGCACACCCTGGTGGGGGCCGGGGCGGCCGAGGGCGCGATTGACGCCTCCAACATGCTGAAGCCGGCGCTGGCGCGCGGGGAGCTCCAGTGCGTGGGGGCCTCGACCCTGAACGAGTACCGGAAGTACATCGAGAAGGACGGGGCGCTGGAGCGGCGGTTCCAGACGGTGATGGTGGACCCGCCCTCGATTCCCGAGACGGTGGAGATCCTGAAGGGCCTCCGGAAGAAGTACGAGGACCACCACCGGGTGATCATCCCCGACGACACGATCGAGGCGGCGGTCAAGCTCTCCGACCGCTACATCACCGATCGGTTCCTGCCGGACAAGGCGATCGACGTGATCGACGAGGCGGGCGCCCGGGCCCGGCTCGCCACCCAGGTGCCCCCCGCCGAGGTCGCGAGCCTCAAGGCGGAGCTGGAGAAGGTGAACCTGGACAAGGAGGAGGCGGTCCGCGACCAGAACTTCGAGCGGGCGGCGGCGCTCCGGGACAAGGAGCGCGAGCTCCAGACGCTGATCCGGCAGAAGCAGGAGGAATGGGAGCGGGAGCGCCAGACTCGGCGGCCGCTGATCGGCGAGGAGGAGATCGCGTTCATCGTGTCGCGGTGGACGGGGATCCCGGTCACCCGGCTCCAGGAGACGGAGGCTGCGCGGCTGCTCCGGATGGAGGACGAGCTGCACCAGCACGTGGTGGGGCAGGACGACGCCATCAAGGCCGTCTCCCGCGCCATCCGCCGCTCGCGGGCCGGGCTCAAGGATCCCAAGCGTCCCATCGGCTCCTTCATCTTCTGCGGTCCCACCGGGGTGGGGAAGACCGAGCTGGCGCGCGCGCTGGCCCGGTTCCTCTTCGCCGACCCGTCGGCCCTCATCCGGGTGGACATGTCCGAGTACATGGAAAAGTTCTCGGTGAGCCGGCTCATCGGGGCGCCCCCGGGCTACGTGGGGTACGAGGACTCCGGCACCCTCACCAAGGCGGTGCGGCGCAAGCCGTACTCCGTGGTCCTGCTGGACGAGATCGAGAAGGCGCACCCCGACGTGTTCAACATCCTGCTCCAGGTGCTCGACGAGGGGCACCTGACCGACAACTACGGGCGGATGATCGATTTCAAGAACACCGTGGTGATCATGACCTCCAACGTCGGCGCGCGGGACATCATGCAGGGGAAGACGCTGGGCTTCCACGGCTCCGACGCCAAGAGTTCGTTCGAGAAGATGCAGGAGAAGATCAAGGACGAGATCACCAAGGTGTTCAACCCCGAGTTCCTCAACCGGGTGGACGACACCATCGTGTTCCACCCCCTCGAGCGCGAGCACATCGCGGAGATCGTCGGGATCCTGGTCCGCGAGGTCCAGCGCCGCCTGGGTGACGAGGTCATCCGGCTCACACCGGCCGCCGTGGACTTCCTGGTGAACCACGGGTACGACCAGAACTACGGGGCCCGGCCGCTCAAGCGGGCGATCCAGAAGTTCATCGAGGACCCGCTGAGCGAGAAGATCCTGCAAGGCGAGTTCAGCCGGGGCGACGAGATCGAGGCGGATGTCTCGCCCGACGGGCAGAGCCTGAGCTTCCGCGCCCTGAGCGGCTCCAAGGCCTGACGCCCACGACCGGCGCGGCGGTGTCCACCCAGCGGATGCCGCCGCGTCTCCTTTGCCGATGCGCCGTCCGCCGCTCCCCCTGATCCTGCTGGCGCTGGCCGCCGGCGCGGCCCCGCTCCGGGGCCAGGACAGCCTGCCGTCCCCCGTCATCGACAGTCTGGTGGTCGAGGGCAACGCCCGGCTCACCGCGGCCCAGATCCTGGGCACCGCGGGCTTGGTGCCGGGACGCCCGGCGAACTACCGCGACCTGCAGCGGGCCATGCAGGCGCTGTTCCGGACCGGCCAGTTCGACGACATCGTCCTGGAGCAGCGGGGCGATGCCGATCGGGTCATCCTGGCGATCCAGGTGAAGGAGCGGCCGCTCCTGGTCCGCTGGGCGGTGCGTGGGGTGGAACTCCTGTCGCTCCGCTCGGTGAAGGAGCGGGTGAAGCTCGTCGAGGGACGGCCACTCGACCGGGGGGCCGTGGAGCGTGCCCGAGCCTCGATCGATTCCCTCTACCGCGCCAAGGGTTACTACAATGCCGCGGTGAAGGTCATCGAGACCCGGGACAGCCCGACGCAGGCCCGGGTCGTGTTCGACGTCAAGGAGGGGAGCCGGGTCGCCATCAGCCAGGTCGTGGTCGAGGGCAACGAGCGGTTCTCGGACAAGCAAGTGGTCAAGCACATGGCCACGAAACCGGAAGGCTTCTTCTGGTGGCAGAACGGCCGCTACGACGACGACCGGCTGGAGCAGGATCTGCGGGAACGGCTGCCGGCCTGGTACGGCAGCCACGGGTTGGTGGACTTCCAGGTTACCAGCGATTCCATCGCGGTGGACTCGACCAGCGGGAAGGCCGCGCTGCACCTGGCGGTGGAGGAGGGGCCGGCCTACGCGGTCGGGAGCTTCCAGATCACGGGCAACCGGCGCTTCTCGACCGAGGAGCTCACGGCGCTCTACCCCTTTCCGAGCCGGCCCGGGGAGAAGGTTCCCTTCAACGCGAGCGACTGGTCGGCGGCCACGGAGCAGGTCCGGACCCTCTACGGCAACAACGGCTATATCTACGCCCAGGTGATTCCGGAGGAGACCCGCCGCCTCGGGCCGGACGGCACCCCGCTGGTGGATCTGCGCTGGACCATCCGGGAGGGCGCGCCCGCCACGATCAACAAGATCGAGATCGTAGGCAACGATGTCACCCACGAGCGCGTGATTCGGGAAGCGATCCTGCTCCTGCCGGGCGAGTTGTTCAACCGCGACCGGCTGATCCGGAGCTGGCAGAACATCGCCAACCTGGGCTATTTCCAGCAGCCGATGGCCCCGCCTGACATCCGGCCGACCGAGAACGGGGTGGATGTGGACATCATCTTCCGGGTGGAGGAGCGCCGCACCGGGAACATCAACTTCGGCGCCTCGCTGGGGCAGGGCACCGGCGTGGGCGGCTTTCTCGGCCTGGAGGAACCCAACCTGTTCGGGCGGGGCAAGAAAGGCCGGCTCCAGTGGCAGTTCGGGCGCAACATCAACGACTTCACCCTGCAGTACACGGACCCGGCCATCCGCGAGAGCCGGATCTCGGGAACCCTCACGCTGTTCAACTCTCGGCAGCGGTTCACGGTGGGCGACCTGGGCCGGCGGCGCCAGGTGGGCGGCAGCCTCCAGCTCGGGTTTCCGTTCTTCGGATCGCGGTTCACCCGCCTCTACACGAGCTACGGGCTGCAGCAGATCCGGTTCACCGGCGGGTCGCAGGACCTCCGGGAGCGGTTCCGGTGCAAGAACTGCACGCGGTCCACCCTGGGCACCTCGCTGGTGCGCGACACCCGCATCGGCCTGCCGTTCGCCACGGGCGGGGCGCTCACCAACACCTCGTTCGAGCTCAACGGGGGTGTGCTGGGCGGGACCGGCGACTACCGGAAGCTGGATTTCGAAGGCCGCTACTACGCCCCGCTCGGCAGTGTCGGCGGCACCAGCCAGCTGGGGAGCGGGATCCAGTTCGTGCTGGGGTTCACGGCGAAGAGCGGGTTCATCTTCGGCGACGCCGGACCGTTTTTCACCGAGCTTTACTCGCTGGGCGGGACCCAGTTCGGGATCCCGCTCCGGGGGTACGACGAGTTTTCCATCACCCCGAACGGGTTCGATCCGACCGCCGGCGGCAGCAGCGCCGCCGGGCCGGGATCCTTCGGCAAATCGTACGCGGCGTTCACCGTGGAGGTGGGCGCGCGGATCAGCCAGGCGCTCTACATCAGCAGCTTTCTCGACGCGGGCAATGTCTACCGCACCGCCCGCCAGTACAATCCCACCCGGCTGTTCCGGGGAGCGGGCTTCGGTGCCGCGGTGCTCTCCCCCCTCGGGCCCATCGGGATCGACCTCGGCTACGGATTCGACCGGGTTGACCTGCAGGGCCGCCCCGACCCCGGCTGGAAGCTGCACTTCAAGCTGGGCAACTTCTTCTTCTGATCTGGAGCCGTGATGACCTTCACCACGTTGCACCGGGAGCGTGCCAGGCGGATCGGTGACGTTCGGCGGAGCTGGCTGGTCCTGCTCGCCCTGGCGCTGGGGCCCGCCGCCCTGGCGGCCCAGCAGGGCGGGCAGAAGATCGCGGTGCTCAACAGCCGCGCGGTGCTGCTGGCGACGCCGGGTTACGCGCAGGCCGAGTCCACCTTCACCCGCGAGCGCGAGGCGGCGCGGCAGGAGCTGGAGAAGCTCCAGGCCTCCCTCGACTCGGCGGCCGCCGACTTCGATCAGAAGTCGGTGATGCTGTCCCCCTCGGCCCGCACCAGCCGCCGCAAGGAACTGGAGGAACAGCGGAACCGGCTGGAACAGCGCGCCAACGAGCTCCAGAACCGGCTGGCGCAACGGGAGCGCGAACTCATCGAACCGATCCACAACCGGGTGAGCGAGGTGATCGAGGGCGTGCGCTCGGAGGGGAACTACGCGCTCATTTTCGACGTGAACGCCAACACCGGCCTGATCGTGGCGGTGGACAAGTCGCTGGACGTCACCCAGAAGGTGATCGAGCGCATCAAGGCGAGGCCCTGACGCGTGGCGGAGGCGCCCCTCACCGCCCGCCGTGTCGCGGACCTGGTGGGCGGCCGGCTGGAAGGGGATGGGGAGGTCCGGCTCGCCGGG
This sequence comes from Gemmatimonadales bacterium, assembly GCA_035574255.1. Taxonomy (GTDB): domain Bacteria; phylum Gemmatimonadota; class Gemmatimonadetes; order Gemmatimonadales; family GWC2-71-9; genus JADJOM01. Next base: position 12,240 of record DATLYZ010000020.1, read on the forward strand.
GTCGCTCCGCTCGACCGGGCCGGCCCGGACCAGCTCAGTTTTCTGATCTCGCCCCGGTACCTTGCGGCCTTCCGCGCCTCCCGCGCGGGGGCCGCGCTGGTTTGGGGGCCGCTGGCCGGGGAAGCGTGCGGCCCGCGCACCCGGATCGTGGTGGCGGATCCGGCGGCGGCGCTGGGTGCGATTGCCCGCGCCTTCCGGCCGGAGCCGCCGCCCCCCGCGGGCGTGGATGCGACCGCCCGGCTCGGGCCGGGGGTCGCCCTCGGGCCCGATGTGTTCGTCGGGCCCTACGTGGTGATCGGGGCCGGGGTCCGGATCGGCGCGCGAACCACGCTGGAAGCCGGCGCATGGATCGGCGACGGTGTGACCATCGGCGAGGACTGCCGCATCGGCCCCCACGCCGTATGTTACCCGGGCGCCAGCCTGGGCCACCGGGTGGTGCTCAAGGCCGGCGCCGTGATCGGGGGGGCCGGGTTCGGCTTCCTGCGGAGCGCGTCGGCGCACGAGAAACTCCCTCACCTGGGAGCTTGCGTCCTGGGCGACGACGTCGAGGTAGGCTCCTCGAGCTGCGTGGACCGGGGCAACTTCGATGACACCGTGATCGGCCCCGGCACCAAGATTGACAACCTGGTCCAGATCGGTCACAACGTCCGGATCGGCGCGCGCTGCCTGATCATGGGAACGACGGGGATCGCCGGGAGCGTCCGGATCGGCGACGACGTGGTGATCGCAGGCGGCGTGGGCATCGCGGATCACGCCCGGATCGGCGATCGGGCGGTGGTCGGCGCCAAGAGCGTGGTGTTCGGACCCGGCGAGGTGCCGCCGGACAGCGTGGTCTCGGGGTATCCCGCCCGGCCGCATCGGGCCTTCCTGCGGGCCCAGGCTGCGCTCTACCGCCTGGCCGATCTGGTCGACCCCCTCGAAACCCTGGCCCGCGACCACGCAAGCCATGGCGCGCCGGACGATCGCTGATCCGGCGGAGCTGAGCGGCATCGGGTTGCACACCGGCGCCATGGTGCAGGTGCGCTTCGCGCCGGGCGAGCCGGGACAGGGCATCGTGATCCGCCGGGTGGACCGGCGCCCCCCAGTGGCGATCGCCGCCCGCGCCGCCGCGGTCGCCGCGTCGGAACGGCGCACCCGGCTCGAGCACGGCGGGGTCGAAGTGGAGACCGTGGAACACTGTCTGGCCGCCGCTCACGCGCTCGAGCTCGACGATCTCACCGTGGACCTGGACGGACCGGAGCTGCCGATCCTGGACGGGTCGTTCGCGCCGTTTCTCGAGGCCCTCGACGGGGCCGGGGTGATGGAGCAGCCCGGGGAGCCGCGCACGATCGCCGTGTCCCGCCGGCTGGATCTGCGGGAGGCGGGGGCCAGCTACACCGTGGAGCCGGCCGATGCGCTGGCCCTCGACGTGACCCTGGCACACCCGCACCCGCGGATCGGCGTCCAGCAATGGCGGGGACATCCCGTCGGCGACACCTTCCGGCACGCCATCGCCGGGGCCCGCACCTGGGGGCTGCTCCGCGAGGTGGAGATCTTCCGGGCACGGGGCCTGCTCCGGGGAGCGTCTCCGGCGTGCGCCATCGTGCTTTCGGAGGACGACGTGATCGGCCCGCCGCTTCGCTGGCCGGACGAGTTCGTGCGGCACAAGGCCGGCGACCTGCTGGGCGATCTGGCGCTCGCCGGCGGCCGGCTGCAGGTCCGGATCACGGCCCGGCAACCGAACCACCGGGGCAACCTGGCGTGCGCCCGCGCCATCCTGGAGGCCGCCCGCCTCGCGGAGGACCGATGACTCTGGACGTGCGCAAGATCCTCGACCTGTTGCCGCACCGCTATCCGTTCCTCCTGGTGGATCGCATCGTCGAGGTGGACGGCACCCGGCGGATCGTGGGGATCAAGAACGTTACGATCAACGAGCCCTTCTTTCAGGGCCATTTCCCGGGCCATCCCATCATGCCCGGGGTCCTCATTGTCGAGGCGATGGCCCAGACGGGGGGCGTGCTGCTCCTGGAGGGGATCCCGGATCGGGCCGGGAAGGTGGTCTACTTCATGGGCCTCGACCACGTCCGGTTCCGCCGCCCCGTCACCCCGGGCGACCAGCTCCGGATGGAAGTCGAGATGCTCCAGTTCCGGGGCAAGGTGGCCCGGATGAAAGGGATCGCCACCGTGGACGGGCAGCTCGCGACGGAAGCGGAGATGCTGGCCTGCGTCGTGGAGAAATGACGGCTGCGATCCATCCCACCGCCGTGGTGGATGCGGGCGCCGAACTCGGGTGCGGGGTGGAGGTGGGCCCGTACACGGTGATCGGTCCCGCGGTCGTCGTGGGCGATGGGTGCCGGATCGGCCCGCATGCCGTGCTGGAACAGCAGGTGCGGCTGGGCCCCGGGGTCCAGGTCGGAGCGGGGACGGTGCTGGGCGGCCCCCCCCAGGACGTCAAGTACCGGGCGGAGGAAACCTGGGTCGAAATCGGTGCGGGGACCATCATCCGTGAGTACTGCACCATCAACCGGGGCACCCGCGCCCGGGGTCGCACCGCGGTAGGCGAGCGATGTTTCCTCATGGCCTATGTCCACGTGGCCCACGACTGCGAGCTGGGAGACGGCGTGACCATCGCCAACGCCACCCAGCTGTCGGGCCACGTGACCGTCGAGGCCCATGCCACCCTGAGCGGCTTGATCGCCGTGCACCAGTTCGTCACCATCGGCACCCACGCCTTTGTGGGGGGGGCCTCGCGCGTGAACCAGGACATCCCACCCTACGTGAAGGCCGTGGGCAACCCGGTGGAGCTCTTCGGTCTCAACCGGGTCGGGCTGGAGCGCGCCGGCTTCAGCCCGGAAACGATCGCCGCGCTCAAGCGCGCCTATCGCCTGCTGTTCAACACGGCGCTGCCCCGCGCCGAGGCCATCGCGCGGATTCGGGCCGAGCTGGGGCAGGTCCCGGAAGTCCTGCGTCTGGTGAACTTCGTCGCCTCGGCGCAGCGAGGAGTCCCGGCGTGAACCGCCCGGTGCGCGTGGGCGTGATCGGGGTGGGGGCCCTGGGTTGGCATCACGCCCGCCACCTCGCCGCGTGCCCGGAGGCGGAGCTGGTGGGGGTCTACGACATCCGGCCGGAGCGAGGCCGGTACGTCGCCGACCAGGTGGGCACCCGGAGCTTCCCGAGCCGCGAGTCGCTGCTCCGGCACGTGGAAGCCGTGACCGTGGCGGTGCCGACCTCGGCCCACGCCGACGTGGGGCTCGCGGCGCTGGAAGCCGGGGTGCCGGTGTTGATGGAGAAGCCGCTCGCCGCCACCCTGGCGGAGGCGGAGCTGCTGGTGGCGGGCGCGGCGTCCGCGGGCCTCCTGCTGCAAGTGGGGCATATCGAACGGTTCAATCCGGCGCTCCGGGCGGCCGAAGGGTATCTCGATCACCCGTTGTTCATTGACGGACAGCGCCTGGCTCCCTTTCAGCCGCGGGGCACCGACGTGCACGTGGTGCTGGATCTCATGATCCACGAACTCGACCTGATCCTCCACCTCACGGGCGGAGCCGAGGCGGTGGACGTGCGCGCGGCGGGCGCGGCGGTCCTCTCGCCGTTCCTCGACGTCGCCCACGCGCGGGTGGAGTTCGCCGGCGGCCCGGTAGCCAGTGTCACGGCCTCCCGAATCGCCCAGGAACGGGTCCGCCGGCTGCGCATTTATCAGCCGGAAGGGTACCTGGATCTCGATCTCGCCTCCGGGCACGGTGAGTTTCTGCGGCTCCGCCGGGGGTGGACCCCGGGCGATGCGGAGGCGTTGCTCGACGTGGCCGAGCGGGTACCGCTCGAGGCGGCGGCCGCGGACGCGCTCCGGCTCGAGCTCACCAGCTTCCTGCACGCGGTACGCGGCGAGCGAGAGGTGGTGGTGACCGGCCAGCAGGGCCGGGCGGCGGTCCGGCTGGCCGAGCAGGTGGCCCGGGCGATCCAGCAGTCGCCTCTCGACGCGGGGATACCGGGGTGAGGGACGCACCGGCGATCCTTGTCTCCGCCGGGGAGCCGTCGGGCGACGCGCACGGCGGGCCCCTGGTGGCCGCGCTCCGCCGGCGCCGGCCCGACCTGCCGGTCGAGGCGGTGGGGGGGCCCCGGATGGAAGCGGCCGGGGCCCGAGTTCGCTGGCGGGTGGAACAGCTGAGCGCGCTCGGGTTCTTCGAAGTGCCAGGCCAGATCCCCCGGCACTGGCGCCTGCTCCGCACCCTGGAGCGCGAGGGCCGCTCGGGTCGCTACCGGCTGGCCGTGCTGATCGACTACCCCGGCTTCCACGTCCGCCTGGGCCGGAGACTCCGGCGGGCCGGGATCCCCGTGCTCTACTACGTGGCGCCGCAGCTCTGGGCCTGGCGCCCCGGCCGTCTGACAGCCCTCCGGGAGGCGGCCGACCGCCTGGCCGTCATTCTCCCTTTCGAGGCCGAGTGGTTCGCAGCCCGCGGCGTTCCCTGCCGGTTTGTCGGGCACCCGCTGCTGGACGGCCCTACGCCGAGCGGACCCGCCGCGAGGCAGGCGCTGGGGCTGCCCGATGACGTGCCGATTCTGGGTATCTTTCCCGGTAGCCGCCCCCGCGAGATCCAGCGCCACTGGCCCCTGTTTCGCGCGGTGGCTCACCGGATGCTTCAGGAAGGCCGGGCGGCCCTGGGGCTGGTCGCGGCCCTGCCGGGCGCCGCCTATCCCGACCCAGGCCCGCTTCGCCTCCTCCGGGACGACCCGCGGGCGATCCTGGCCGCCTGCTCGGCGGCCCTGATCAAGTCAGGCACGACGACCCTGGAAGCGGTCCTGGCGGGGACGCCGATGGTCGTGGCGTACGCGACCAGTCGGCTGACCTACGAGATCGCCCGGCGGCTCCTGACGGTGCGACACGTCGCGCTCGCGAACCTGGTGGCCGGCGACGAGGTGGTCCCGGAGTTCTGGCATCCCCCGATTCCGGCGGAGCCCTTGGCCGCGGCCGTGCGAGAACTCTTGCGGCCGGGAAGCGAGGTCGCCCGGAGGCAGCGGGAGGCGTTCCGGGGGATCCGCGAGCGACTGGGGTCTCCCGGCGCCGCCGAGCGCGTGGCCGACATGGCCCTGGAACTGCTGGCCGCGTGAAGCTGCTCTGGCGTCTGCTCGCCCGCGCGGTGGGAAGTCCCGCGATCCGACTCCTGGCCCGGACCTGGCGGGTGGAAGTGGCCGGGGAGGGCTCCTGGCAGGCGGCGCAGTCCGCCGGCAAGCCGTTTGTCCTGCTCTGCTGGCACGAAAACCTGCTGCCGGTCCTGTGGCACCATCGGCATCGGGGGATTGCGGCGCTGGTGAGCGAAGCCCGCGACGGCGAGTACCTCGCCAGGCTCGCCCGGTGCCTGGGGTATCGGCTCATCCGGGGGTCGAGTACCCGCGGCCGGACCCGGGCGCTCCGCGGTGCGATCCGGATGCTCCGGGCCGGCATTCCGGTGGGCCTGACCCCGGACGGTCCCCGGGGCCCGCGCCGGGTGCTCAAGCCCGGCGCGATCGCCGCGGCCCAGCTGAGTGGGGCCGTCGTCATCCCGGTGTCGGTGCGGACCGGCGCGGCCTGGCGCGCCCGGTCGTGGGACCGGTTCCTGGTGCCGCGACCTTTCGCCCGAGTGCGGCTCGCTTATGGCCGGCCGTTCACGGTGCCCCCGGGTCCCGGGGGAAGAATCCAGGGCGAACACACCGCGATTCAGGTCCTGACGGAGGCGGAGCGGCTCGCAGCATGGCCCGGCGTCACGGAGACACCCACCGGCTGATCCGCTGGCTCTGGACCAGCCGCCGCGTGGACGCCAGGCTGGCCCGCACGGCGTTGTTGCCGTTGGCGGCGGTTTGGCGAACCTGGATGGCGGCCCGCCGTCTTGCGTATCGGCGGCGATGGCTGGCGGTCCGGGATCTGCCGCTGCCGGCCGTGGCGGTGGGGAACCTGACGGTGGGCGGGTCGGGGAAGACCCCGGTCGCCATCTGGATGGCCCGCTACTACGTCAGGCGGGGAGAGGTGCCGGGCATCGTGCTCCGCGGTCACGGGCGGGACGAGACCGAGGTGCACGCTCGGACGGTGCCTGAGGCCCACGTGGTGGCCGACCCGGACCGCGTGGCCGGAGCCGAGCGGGCGCTGGCGCGCGGCGCCACGGTGCTGGTGCTGGACGACGCCTATCAACGTCTGGAACTCCGGCCGGATCTCAACGTGCTGGTCATGAGCGCGGAGACCACGCGTGCGGTGCGATGGCCGCTCCCGGCGGGGCCCTGGCGGGAAGGGTGGGAAGCCCTGGATCGGGCGGATCTCGTGGTGGTCACCCGCAAACGGGCGAGTCCCGAGGCCGCCGGGGTACTGGCGGCGGAGCTCAGGCCCCGGGTGCGGGGACCGGTGGCCATCGCGCACCTGGGGCTCGCCCGCCTGGAGGGGCTGGTGAGCGCCCGGCCTGTGGCGCCGGAGGAGCTTGCAGGCCGGCGGGTGGTGGCGGCGTCGGCGATCGCCGACCCGGCGTCGTTCGTGGCCCAGACCAAGGCCACCGGTGCTGCCGTCCAGGTGGCGACCTGGAAGGACCATCACGACTACCGGCCGGAGGACATCGCCTGGCTGGCGCACGCGGCGCGCCGGGCCGACCACGTGGTGATCACGGAGAAGGACGCGGTCAAGCTGCGCGGCCGCTGGCCGCCGGAGGCGCCCGAGCCGCTGGTGGCCGTGCTGGACCTGACCTGGGAGGAGGGCGGCGACGCCGTCGCCCTGACCCTCGACGCGGTGATCACGCCGCCCGAGGGGTTGGAACGCCTAACGGAGAACGTATGACAGCGACGAGCCCCCGGCCCAGCCAGACCGTCATCCGCCCCGACAAGGACCGATTCCTGCAGGAGGAGAATCCCTTCGAGCAGATGATGTCCCGGTTCGATTATGCGGCCGAGCGCCTCGGGCTCGAGCCGGGGCTCTACCGGATCCTCCGCATGCCGGAGAAACAGATCATCGTGGCGGTGCCGGTGGTGCGGGACAGCGGCGAGATCGAGGTCTTCACCGGCTATCGGGTGATCTACAACACCTCGCGGGGACCGGCCAAAGGCGGCATCCGGTTCGACCTCCAGGTGACGCTGGAAGAAGTGAAGGCCCTGGCGGCCTGGATGACCTGGAAGTGCGCCGTGGTGAACCTCCCGTTCGGGGGGGCCAAGGGCGGCGTCGTCTGCGACCCCTTTGCGATGTCGAACGGCGAGATCGAACGCCTGACCCGGCGGTACACCGCCGGAATCATCGAGCACCTGGGTCCGGACAAGGACGTCCCGGCGCCGGACGTCAACACCAACGAGCGGATCATGGCGTGGGTGATGGACACCTACTCCATGCATCACCGGCATACCGTCACGGCCGTGGTGACGGGAAAACCGGTCGAGATGGGCGGCTCCCTGGGCCGCCGCGAGGCGACGGGCCGCGGCTGCATGTTCGTCACGCGCGAGGCCCTCAAGCGGCTCGGCATGCCCGTCAAGGGCACGCGAGTGGCCGTGCAGGGATTCGGGAACGTGGGGTCCATCGGCGCCCAGCTCATGGCGGAGCAGGGGATGACGATCATCGCGGTGAGCGACAAGTCCGGCGGCATCTACAACCCCAAGGGGCTCGATCTGGCCGATGTCGCGGAGCATGTCCGCACCAACCGGTTCCTCAACACCTACCCGAACGCCGAGCACATCACCAACGAGGAGCTTCTCACGCTCGATTGCGACGTGCTCATGCCCGCCGCGCTGGAGAACGTGATCACGGAGCAGAACGCGGCCCAGATCAAGGCGCGGATCATCTGCGAGGGCGCCAACGGGCCCACCACGGCCGCGGCGGACGAGATCCTGAACGCCAAGGGCGTCTTCGTCATTCCGGACATCCTGGCCAACGCCGGAGGCGTGACGGTGAGCTACTTCGAATGGGTCCAGGACCGGGGCGGGTATTTCTGGGACGAGGAGACGGTCAACGCCCGCCTCGAGCGGATCATGGTCCAGTCCTTCGAGGAGGTCACCCGGATGGCCAAGGAGCACCAGGTGTCCAACCGGATCGGGGCCTACATGCTCGCGATCGACCGGGTAGCGAAGGTCCACCGGCTGCGGGGGCTCTACGCCTAGGGGCCCGGGAGGCCGGGGCCCCTGGGATCTTCCTGCGCATGCGCCTCGCCCTGCTCGCCGTGGGCCGGCTCCGCCCCGCCTGCCGCGACCTCTGCGACGACTACCTGCGGCGCCTGTCGCGCTACGCGACGGTTCGCGAAATCGAGGTGCGCGAGGCGGGCCGCGCCTCGAGTGCCGCCCTCGCCCGCCGCATCGAGGGCGACCGGCTGAGCGGCAAGCTCGAACCGGGGTCCCTGGTGGTGGCCCTCGACCGCGGAGGCACCGCCTGGGACAGCGAGGGGCTGGCCCGGCAGGTGGACCGCTGGCGAACCGCGGCACGGCCGGTGTCCATCCTCGTAGGCGGACCCACCGGACTGGACCCGGGCCTTCTGAGCCGCGCGGCCGTGCGGTGGAGCCTGGGCCCGCTGACCCTGGCTCACGAACTGGCCCGGGTAGTGGCCTGCGAGCAGCTTTACCGCGCGTTCACGATCCTCCGGGGGGAGCGGTACCACAAGTAGGGCCAGCGCCCGGGGGGGGGTAAGGGGGGGGGCGACATCTGCACCGATGACCGATTGGTTCGAGGAATGGTTCGGCGAGGAGTATCTCCACCTCTACCCGCACCGCGACGAGGCCGACGCCGGCCGCCTGGTCGGGCTGTTGACTCGAGTGCTGCCGTGGCGGCCAGGGTGGCGGGTGCTGGACGTGGCGTGCGGCGCCGGGCGTCACCTGGCGGCCCTGGAACGCGCGGGGGCGGTACCGTTCGGCTGCGATCTGTCCTGGGCCCTGCTGCGGCGGGCGCGCGAGGTGACGCCGCGGCCCCTGGTCCGCTGCGACATGCGAGCGCTGCCGTTCCGGCGGGCCTCGATGGACCTCACCGTCAATCTGTTCACCAGCTTCGGCTATTTCGCCGCCGACGAGGAGCACGTGGATGCGCTGGGACAGATGCTCGCCACCGTCCGTCCCGGCGGCTGGTTCGCGATCGATTTCCTGAACGCCGAGCAGGTGCGGGCCTCGCTGGTGCCCGCGGAAACGGTCTGGTACGGGAGGTATGCCGTGGACATCCGCCGCGAGATCACGCCCGACGGCCGCTTCGTGCGCAAGTCCATGGTGCTGAGCGACGGTCGCCGGTTCGAGGAGCGGGTCCGCCTGCTCGAGGCCCAGGACCTGGAGCGCATGCTGGAAGCCCACGGCGCCCGGGTGACCACCCGCGCGGGCGACTATGAGGGGGGACCGCTCGAGCGCGGGCCCCGGACCATCCTGGTCGCCCGGGTGGGCCGATGAGCCTCCGGATCGTCCCGACGCCGATCCCAGCCCCGCTGGCCTGGCCCGAGCCCCGCGAGGGTGGGGTCCGGCGAGAGTTGCTCGACGCGTTCGTCACCCCGCAGTCAGCCACGGCACTCCGCCGGCGGTTGGAGGATCCGTCGGTCCTGGTCGTCACGACCGGGCAACAGCCCGGGCTCCTCACGGGGCCGCTCTACACGATCTACAAGGCGCTCTCCGCCGTGGCGTTGGCCCGCCTGTGCGAGGCCCGGTGGAGCCGTCCGGTGGTGCCGGTCTTCTGGGCCGCCGGCGGCGACCACGACTTCGCCGAGGGCAACCACGCCTCGTGGCCGGCTCCGGACGGTCGCACGGTGACCGTGACGCTCCGGGTACGACCCCCGGATGCGCCGCTCACGCCGCTCTACCGGGAGCCGGTGGGTCCGGAGATCGGCCCCGTGCTGGACCGCCTGGCGGCCGACTTGCCTCCCACCGAGTTCCGGGAGAGCGTCCTCCAGCTCTTCCGGCGCTGGTACCGCCCGGAGGCCAGTCTGGCCGAAAGCTGTGCCCACGTGCTGGCCGAACTCCTGGCTCCGTTCGGGGTCGTGGTGTTCGATGCCGCACACCCCAGCACCAAGCGGGCGCAGATGCCCTATCTCCACGCCGCCCTGGCCCGGGCGGCGGCGCTCGACCGGGCCCTGGCCGACCGCCACGCCGCGCTGGCCGCGGCGGGGCACGACCCTGGCGTGACGGTGGGCGACGGGGCCACCCTGGTGATGTACGAAGGGCGGCTGGGTCGCGATCGGCTGGTGTCGGGTTCGTCCGGCTTTGTGACCCGGCGGAGCGGGGAACACCTGTCGCTCGACGAGGTCGAGCGGCTGGCCCGGGAGGAACCGGGGCGCTTCTCGCCCAACGTCCTGCTCCGGCCGGTGGTGGAGTCAGCCCTGCTCCCCACCGTGGCCTACGTGGCCGGTCCCGGGGAGCTCCGCTACCTCCCCCTCTGCGAGCCGATCTACGAACCGCTCGCCGTTCGCCGGCAGCCCCCGCTGCCGCGCTGGTCCGGCCTCCTGGTGGACGCGCGGGTAGATCGGGTTCTCCGGAAGTTCGGCGCCCGACTCGAGGAACTCCTCGAACCGGGCGAACGCCTGGAAGCCCGCGTGGTCCGCCGGCAGCTGCCCCCGGAGGCAACGGCCGCCCTGGCCAACCTCCGGGAGGCGATCCCGGCCAACTACGAGGTGCTGGCCCGAGCGGCCGTCGCCATCGATCCCACCATCGAGCGGACCATCCGGCGCCTGGGCAATCAGGCCCTGCTCGGCCTCCAGGACGCCGAGAAGCGCCTGGTCGGCCACTTGAAGAAGCGTCAGGCTACCGAGCTGCAGCAGATCGCCCGGGCCCGCGAACTGGTCCTTCCGCTGGGCAAGCCGCAGGAGCGGGTCCATACGATCGCCCCCTGGCTGGCCCGCTACGGACCGAGCCTGCTGAGCGACCTCGTGGCCGAGATCACCGCGTGGTATCGGGCGGGACTTGAAGCACTTCCGCAACCTGCGTAGACTCGACCCATGATGCTGCTCGGCATCATCCTTCTGGTGGCGCTGATGATCCCCATTCTGGGGATCATCATTGACTCGCCCATCGGTCGAGCAATCGCGCGCCGACTCGAAGGCCCGGAACAGGCGCCCCCTAGCGTGGCCGAGCTGGCCAAGAAGGTGGACCTGCTCGAGACCGAGGTGGATGACCTGCACCGGAGCGTGCAGGCCCTCCAGGAGGAGAACCAGTTCCTCCAGCGGCTGCTCGAGGAACACCCGGGCCGATCCCTGCCCCCCAAAACCTCGTGACGCCTGCCGGGCGCGGCGCCGGCGAGCCGGCGCCACCGGGCGCGCTCCGGGACCAGACCGCAGGCCCCCCGATGCCAAGCGCCAGCTCGGCTCAGCGGTCCGGCCGCTCCGCCGCGCTCGTCGGCGCCGGGATCCTGCTGAGTCGGCTCTTCGGGCTGCTCCGGCAGCGCGCCTTGAGCCACTATCTCGGCCTCTCCGACGCGGCGGATGCCTTCAACGCCGCCTTCCGCATCCCCAACTTCCTCCAGAACCTGTTCGGCGAAGGCGTGCTCTCCGCCTCGTTCATTCCGGTCTACGCCCGGCTCCGCGCGGCGGCCGAGGACCGGGAGGCGGGGCGCGTCGCCAACGCCGTGCTGGGACTGCTCGCGCTGGTCACCGCCGGCATCGTGGCCCTCGGGGTCACCCTGGCCGGCCCCCTCACGGACGCCATCGCGCCCGGCTTCGCGGGAGCCAAGCGCGACCTCACCGTGCTCCTGGTCAGGATCCTCTTTCCCGGCGCCGGGCTGCTGGTCCTCGCCGCGTGGTGCCTGGGCGTACTCAACAGCCACCGGCGGTTCTTTCTCTCGTACGCCGCGCCGGTCGCCTGGAACCTGGCCATCATCGGGGCGCTCTTGTGGCAGGGACCGCGGCACGATGCGTCAGGCGCGGTGCTTGCCGCCGCCTGGGGAGCCGTGGCAGGCAGCGCGCTGCAATTCGGCATTCAGCTTCCGACCGTGGTCCGGCTCCTGGGTGCCCTCCGCCCGCGCCTGGAGTTCCGGAGTGCGCCGGTCCGCCAGGTGCTGAAGCAGTTCGTCCCGGTGTTCATCGGGCGAGGCGTGGTGCAGATCAGCGCCTTCGTGGACACCATCATCGCGAGCCTCCTGCCGGGGGGCGCGGTGGCGGGCCTGGCCAGCGCCCAGATGCTCTACACCTTGCCGGTCAGCCTGTTCGGCATGTCGGTCTCGGCCGCCGAGCTGCCGGAGCTGGCGGGGACTGCCGCCCGAGGGGAGGGTGCCCACGAAGCCCTCCGCCACCGGCTCGACACCGGCCTCCGGCGCATTGCGTTTTTCGTGGTTCCTTCCGCCGCGGCGTTTCTCGGGCTGGGCGCTGTCATCGCGGCGGCTCTCTTCCAGACCGGCCGGTTCTCCGCCGCCGACAGCCGCTATGTGTGGGGGATCCTGGCCGGCGCCGCGGTGGGACTGCTCGCGGCCACGCTGGGCCGGCTCTACGCGAGCGCCTACTACGCGCTTCACGACACCGCCACCCCGCTCCGGTTCGCGCTCGCGCGGGTGGCGCTGGGCTCGGCCCTGGGGTACTCGACCGCGGTCCACCTGCCCACGCTCCTCGGCCTGGAGCCGCGCTGGGGAGCCGTGGGCATCACCGCCTCGGCCGGAGTGGCGGCGTGGGTGGAGTTCAGCCTGCTGCGCCGGACGTTGAACCACCGCATCGGAGCGACCGGGCTCCCCGGGAACCTGATGGTTCGCCTCTGGGCCGCCGCCCTCGCCGCCCTTGGCGTCGCGCTGGGCGCCGACCGGCTCGCCGGGCCCCTGAGCCCCGTCCTCCGGGCGGCGCTAGTGCTGATCCCCTTTGGCCTCGTGTATCTTGCCCTCACGGCCTGGCTCGGCGTCCCGGAAGGGAGGGCCCTGGCCAGCCGGGTCGTGCGGATGCGTGGGCCGAGACGTGGAACGGACTGAGGCGCTGCAGCGGAAGGTTGACGGGCTGCCGGAGGCCCCCGGCGTGTACCTCTGGAAGGACGCCGCGGGCCGGGTGCTGTACGTCGGAAAGGCCAAACGCCTCCGGAGTCGGGTCCGGAGCTACCTGAGCGGGGACCATGCGGAGAGCCTCAAGAACCAGTACCTGCTTCGGCTGATCGCCGACGTCGAGACCATCGTGGTCCCGAGCGAGGCGCAGTCCCTCTTGCTCGAGAACAACCTCATCAAGGAGTACCAGCCCCGCTTCAACGTCCGCCTCAAGGACGACAAGAGCTATCCATCCATCGCGGTCACCCTGGGCGAGCCGTTCCCCCGGGTGCTGGTCACGCGCCAGCGCGACATCCCGGGCGCACGCTACTTCGGCCCGTACACCGATGTGGCGCTCCTCCGCAAGACGATCGCCCTGGTCCGCCGGCTCTACACCGTCCGGAGCTGCGCCGACGACTTGCCGCGGGAGCGCCGCGAGCGGCCCTGTCTCGATTATCACATCGGGCGGTGCCGGGCGCCGTGTGTGGGCTGGCAGAGCCAGGAGGACTACCGGGCGATGATCGGCGAGGTGCTGGAGTTCCTGGAGGGGAAGACGCTCGACGTGCGGGCCCGGGTCCGCGAGGCGATGCTCGCCGCCAGCGCCCGCCAGGACTTCGAGCGCGCGGCCGAGCTGCGCGACGCGCTCCGGTGGCTGGAGCAGGTGGAATCGCCGCCCGGCGTCGAGGTGCTGGGGACGGGCGATGCCGATGTGATTGGCTATGCCCGGGACGGGGACGACGCCGTGGGGGTGCTGCTGCGCATCCGCGAGGGCCGGGTCGTGGCGCGCGAGCACACGTTCCTCGAGAACGTGAGCGAGGAGCGCGACGAGGACATTCTGGGCATCCTGCTGGTCCGTTCCTACGTGCCGATGCCGGGGCGCGTGCGCCGGCTGGTCCTCCCGTTCTCCCCGTCCGATGCCGATCTGCTCGAGGAGCTGCTCCCGGGGACCACCTGGCAGGTGCCGCAGCGTGGCACCGCGCGCCGGTGGCTCGACCTAGCCGACCAGAACGCCCGGCATCTGATGGAGAGCCTCCGCCTCGAAGCGCTGGAGACCGACCAGCGCGCCGAGGACCCGGTCTACGCCCTGGGGCGCGACCTGGGCCTGAGCGCGGTGCCGCGAAGCCTGGCCTGCATTGACATCTCGACCAATCAGGGCCGCGACACGGTGGGATCGCTGGTGTGGTTCGAAGCCGGGCGGCCCCGGAAGAGCGAGTACCGGAGGTTTCGGATCAAGGGGATCGGCCAGCAGGACGACTTCGCCGCCATCCACGAAGTGGTCACCCGGTTCCTTGGCCGGCGCCGAGCGGAAGGGCGGCCGCTGCCAGATCTCCTGGTCATTGACGGCGGCAAGGGACAGCTCAATGCGGCCCTCGACGCCGCCCGGTCGCTGGGGGTGGAGATGCCGATCGTGAGCCTTGCCAAGCGCGAGGAGGAGGTGTTCCTCCCCGGCCGTGCCGACAGCCTGCGCCTGCCCCGGCGGAGCTCGGGGCTCAAGCTGCTCCAGCGCGTGCGGGACGAAGCGCATCGCTTCGGCCTGGCGTACAGCCGCCAGCGCCGGACCCGGCGCATCGTCACGTCCGAGCTGCTCGAGATCCCCGGCATCGGGCCGGCGCGCCGCCGGGCGCTGCTGGAGCGGTTCGGCAGCCTGGCGGGCGTCAAGTCCGCCACCGTCGAGGAAATCGCCAGCGTGAACGGTTTCTCCACCCGCCTCGCCGAGCGGGTACTGGCGGCGCTCACCTCGGGCACCTGAGCTCATGTCCCGCGCGTTCGTTCGCGAAGACCGGGACGACATCCCGCCCCGTTACGACCTGCCGCCCCGGGACGATCCCGCCTATCCGGAGGCGGCCGCCTGGGCGCTGCTCGAAGGCGCCAATCGCGGCGACTCCTTCGGGGCGGAACAGGCGACCGGCTTCCGCTGGGGAGACCCGGCGCTTCGCCCGCACGTCGAGAAGATCCTCGACTGGGCCCGGCGCCGGGGAGACGAACGCCTCGCGGAACTCGCCCGGCGGTTCCTGGCATGAGACTCGACTGGGAACTCTCCTGCTCCGCCTGCGGCGCCACTCGTGAGGCGGTGGGCCTCGCGACCGTCTGCGAGCGGTGCCGCCAGCCGTGGCTGGTCCGGTACCCGGACCGCCGGCGGCCCGACCTCGCGGCGTGGGAGCGCCTCCCGCAAGGCGACGGGATGTGGCGGTACCGCCCCTTTCTCCCGCTGGCGGAAGGGGAGGAGCCGGTCACCCTGGGGGAGGGGGAGACCCCGCTCCTCCGGGCGCCGCGGATCGCGGCCCGCCTCGGGCTCCGGGACCTCTGGGTCAAGGACGAGGCGGCGAATCCCACCGGATCCTTCAAGGCGCGCGGGCTCAGTGCCGCGGTGACCCGCGCGGTGTACGCCGGGACGGTCCGGTTCGTGATCCCGACCGCGGGCAACGCCGGTGTCGCGGCGGCCGCCTACGCCGCCCGGGCCGGAGCGGCCGTCCGGGTGTACGCCCCACGCGACACTCCGCCCGCGATCCTCGCCCAGATCCGCGCGTTCGGCGGGGACCTGGTGGTGCTCGACGGCCACATCGGCGACTGCGGCATGGCGGCCCGGGCCTGGGCCGCCGAGTCAGGTGCCTTCGACCTGAGCACGCTGCGCGAGCCGTACCGGATCGAGGGCAAGAAGACCCTGGGGCTCGAGCTGGCGCGGCAACTCGGCTGGCGCTTGCCGCGGGCCGTGATCTATCCCACCGGGGGGGGGACGGGTCTCATCGGCATGTGGAAGGCCTTCTCCGAGTTGCGGGAAGCCGGGTGGGTGCGCGACTCGCCCCCCCGCATGTTCAGCGTGCAGTCGTCAGGCTGCGCCCCGATCGTGCGGGCCTTCGAGGCAGGAGACTCCGCGGCCACGCCCTGGCCCGCCCCGCACACGGCGGCGAGCGGGCTCCGGGTGCCCGCTCCGCTCGGCGACCGGTTGATGCTCCGGGTGCTCCGGGCGAGCGGCGGGGCCGCGATCGCCGTGTCGGACGAGGAACTCCTCGAGGAAACCCGCCGCGGCGCGGTCGAGGAGGGGCTGGACCTCTGCCCCGAAGGAGGCGCCGCCCTGGCCGCCGCCCGGCACCTGCTCGCCCGAGGGCTGCTCGACCCAGCCGATTGCATCGTGGTGTTCAACACCGGCGCCGGCTGGCTCTATCGCCGGTGATTTGCTCGCCCTGGAACGCCCGGCGATATTTCCGCCCATGACCAGCGGACGCTTCGCGATCCTCGATCCCGCCGCCGGCATGAGCGGTGACATGCTGCTCGGCGCCCTGGTGGACGCCGGTGCGCCCGCCCGGTGGATCCAGGAGTTGCCTGCCCGGCTCGGGTTCCCCGAGGTCGAGGTCGAGGTGGCGCGGGTGCTCCGCTGCGGAGTCTCCTGCACCAAGGTGACGGTGAAGCTCGCCGGTGCCACCGAGCGGCCCGGGCTCGAGTACGCGGCCCCGCACCGGCATGGCCCGGAGACGGACCGCCGGCATCCGCACCGGCACGGCCCCGGCGGCCACCGGCACCTGGACGATCTTCTGGAGATCGTCGCCAGGGCACCGGTCTCCCCCGGGGTGAAGGACCGTGCTACGCGCGCCTTGCGGTTGCTGTGTGAGGCGGAGGGCGCCACGCATGGGGTGCCCGCCGCCGAGGTCGCCCTGCACGAGGTGGGGGCCGTGGATGCGATCGTGGACATCGTGGGCGCCTGCGAGGGCGTGGAACTCCTGGGTCTCGATCGGGTGTACACCCGGCCGGTCGCGCTCGGCACGGGCTGGGTCCAGACCGCGCACGGGGTGATGCCGGTGCCCGCCCCGGTCACCGCGCGCCTCCTCGAAGGGCTCGAGATCGGACCGAACGGACCTGTCACCGGCGAGGCCGTCACCCCGACCGGCGCTGTGCTCCTCCGGACGTTGACCGCCGGTGCCCCGCCAGCCCGGTGGCGGCAGCGCCGAACCGGCTGGGGCGCCGGCGGTCGTGATCCGGAACACTACCCGAACGCGCTGCGCCTCCTCCTGGCAGAGCCCGCGCAGGAAGCCGGGCAGGTGGTGACACTGTCCACCGATCTGGACGATCTCGACCCGGAGTACCTGGAACCGCTGCGCGAAGCGCTGCACGCCGCCGGCGCGCTGGACGTCCAGATCTGGCCCACCCACATGAAGAAAGGCCGCCTCGGACTTCGTCTCGAGGCCCTCGCCGATCCTGCGACCGCAGACCGTGTCACCGAGGCACTCTTTCTGCACAGCACCACCGCCGGGGTGCGCCGCACCCCAGCCGAACGCGTCACCCTGCCGCGGCGGTTGATCGAGGTCGAAACGCCGGGCGGCCATCGGGTGCGGGTGAAGGTGGTCGAGACGCCCGCCGGGCCCCGGCTCAAGCCCGAGTTCGACGACGTGAGCGCCGTCGCGCGCGCGACCGGTCGGCCTGCGCTCGACATCGCGCGGGAAGCCGAGTGGTCTGCCCGCACCCTGATCCATCACCCCGCACAGGAGCACGAATGAAGACACGACTGGTCGGCGGTCTCCTCGCGATCCTCGGCGCCGCCCCGCTCGGGGCCCAGCAGTCGCCCGTCGCGGCCCGCGTCGCCGGATCCCTCGACACCAAGTTCGTGGAGCCCGACTGCGACCTCCCCGGCGGCGGCGACTTCCGGATCCGGAGCGGACGGACCTACCTGAACACCGGTATCACCGGCAGCGGCGACCTGGCCAACCGCGCGCGGGCCCTCAAGGACGGCGTCCGCGTGATCAGCGATGCCATCGCCAATGCAGGCCAGGCCAAGAACCCGGCCGCCTGGTACTACCTCGGCCGGCTCTATCTCCACCAGGGCGACTTGGCCGGGGCCGACTCGGCGTTCACCCGCGCTGCCGCCCTCGCCCCGCAATGCGGGGTGGACATCGAGCGGTACCGCTACCGTACCTGGGTGGCGCTCGTCAGCGAGGGTCTGAAGTTTCGCCAGGCAGGGCAGGACGACTCGGCGATGGTCATGTTCCGGGCCGCCAATCAGATTCACCGCAGCCTGCCACTCAGCTTCCTCAGCATGGCCGACGTCTTCAACGGCCAGAAACAGAACGATTCGGCGCTGGTCTATTTCGGATTGGCCGCGGCCACGGAACCTTCCGACACCAACCAGGTCAAGTACCGCAACCAGGCAGCGTACAACTACGGGGCGCTTCTGCTCAACGCCCAGCGAGCCGAGGAGGCGGTGAAGGCGTTCCGGCGCTACGTACAGCTCGAGCCCGGCGACCCGGACGGCAAGAAGGCTCTGGCGCGAGCCCTCCGGGCCGCGGGGAACGACACCGAGGCCCAGGCCATCGAGAAGGAACTCCTCGCGGCAAGCGGCGGGCCTGCGGGTGGGCCGGGTGGTGCCTCGCTCTCCGAGGCGGAGCTCTACGACCTCGCCGCCAAGCAGTACCACGACAAGAACTACGCCGCGGCCGCCGCCACCGCCGGCCGGATCCTGGAGGCGAACCCGCACCATCGCGATGCCCTGAACATCCGGGCCAACAGCTTCCTGGCCCTCCAGCAGTGGGACAGCCTCGCCGCCACCGCCGACCGCCTGGTGACCATCGAGCCGCTCTCCTACTTCTTCCATTCCATGCGGATCCAGGCGTATCGCTCGGTGAACGATCGGGCCAAGATGACCGACGCGGTCCTGGCGCGGGAGGCGCTGCCGGCGGATCTGGAAATCAGCGAGTCCAGCCTCGGGAGCGACGGTGCCGTGGTGTCGGGAGTCGCCAAGGGGCGCGAGGCCGTGGACGCGAACAGCAAGCCCATCCCCCCCCGAGACCTCACCCTGGTCTTCGAATTCCTGGACCAGCACGGCGGGGTCGTGGCAACCAGGGAAGTTCCCCTCCCCAAACTGGCCAAGGACTCCACCCGACCCGTCGCCGTCGAAGTGAAAGGGAGCGGTATCAAGGGGTGGCGGTATCGGGTACCGTAGAAGCCGGCCGGGTGGCGCAGCGCGAGGGGCGGGTCCCAGACCCGCCCCTCGCGCCTTTCAGCAGGAGCTGTCGCTCCGCTCCCCGGGAACCGGGGTCCTCGCTGTGGCGTTCGATACCCGACACCACTCACGTCGAGCGCCACCGGAGGCCTCCCATGGATTACCCCATCCCGAACGATCCGGCACCTGCCAGACCCCTGTCCGGCACCGCGATTCCAGCGCGGTACGCGGAGCAGCGGGCACGAGTACTCAGCATCCTCAAGCGCTGGGAGTCGGCGCCGTCCTGGGTCCTCCGGCGCTCCGGCCGGGAGACCGGCCTAATCAGCCGGTAAGGGAGCCCGGAGCCCGTGCGAGTGCTGATGTACGGGTGGGAGTTTCCACCCTTCCAGGCGGGCGGTCTTGCCACGGCCACCGTCGGGCTGGTCAAGGGGCTGCTCCGGAACCAGGTCGAGGTCACGCTGGTAGTTCCGTTCCCCGCCGGTCAGTCCCCCGTTCCCGGACTTCGCCTGGTGAGCGCGGCCGCGCCGGTGGACCCGCAGCGCCTGGAGGCCGCCGGCATCGCCTGTGTTGCATAGGGGCTCGGTGGGCTGCACCCGGCCCGGCGAGGGGCAGGGGTCGAGCCGGAGCATCGGCCGGTGCCCCGGCTGCCCTCGTCGCTGGCCGCCGCGGCCGCCCCAGGCTCCGCGACGCCGACCCGGCCGCCCGCCTGCCGGGCACTCAGAAACGGAGGGTAGGAAGAACCGGCGGAACCGAACCGACGTTGGTGGCAGGAACGGGCTTCATCCGCCGGCGATTGCGGCCAGGCAGCGACAAGGCCAACTTCAACGGCGGCGCCCCCCACCACCAGGATACCGCATGAGCTCAGGCCCCACGGCGGCTTCGAGTCCTGCGACCTCCGATTTCGAGCAGCTCCTCATGCCGCTGCTCGACTCGGCGTACGGGACCGCACTGCACCTCACGCGCAACCGGGCCGATGCGGAAGACCTGGTCCAGGAGGCCTGCCTCCTCGCGTTCCGCGGGTTCAAGAGCTTCGAGCCCGGGTCCAACTTCCGCGCCTGGTTCTTCCGCATCCTCACCAACGCCTTCTTCAGCAAGTACCGGAAGCGGAAACGGGAGGGAGAGACGGTGGAGCTGGACGACACCCCGGAGCTCTATCTCTACAGCCAGACGGCGGCTGCCGGACTGCACAGCCGGACCGACGATCCGGCCGGCGCCCTTCTGGCCAAGCTGGACGCCGAACAGGTGCGCGCCGCCGTGGACGGCCTCCCCGAGGAGTACCGGGTCGTGGCGACGCTCTATTTCATGCAGGACTTCTCGTACCAGGAAATCGCAGACGTGCTGGGTCTTCCGATCGGCACGGTGCGGTCCCGGCTGCACCGGGGGCGCCGGCTGCTGCAACCGGCGCTGTGGAACCTCGCCCGGGAGCGCGGCATCCTGGGCGAACTCATGAACCGCGAAGGCACCGAGCGAGATCTAGCATGAACCGGCCCACGCGCCTGACTTGTGAAGAGGTGTTTTCTCGGCTCGACGATTTCCTGGATCGCGAGCTCACCGCCGACGAGATCCGGCTGGTCGAGCAGCACCTGGCCACTTGTGCCGCCTGCGCCTCGGAGTACCGGTTCGAAGCCTCGGTGCTCGAAGGCGTGAAGGCGAAGTTGCGCCGGATCCGCGTACCGGACGCGCTCCGGGCTCGCATCCTCGGCCGGCTGGGTGAGGAGCACTAGACGCTCGCTGGGTGCAGCGGGCGTTCAGCGGCGCCTCCGCGTCTGGCGGCCTCGCCGGGCCGCCGTCCTGGGAGCCGGCACCATCGGCCTCCTGGCCGCCATGGTTCTCCGGCTGCGAGGCCTCGACGTCACCGTCTTCGGGCTCCGGCAACAACCCTACCGCAACGCCGAGCTCCTGGAGCAGCTCGGCGCACGCTATCGCTCTACGGCCGTGACCCCCATCCGAGAAGCCGCCAGACAGTGCGGGCCGTGGGATCTGATGTTCGAGGCCACCGGGGCCTCCCCGGTCGTCTTCGAGGCCATGCAGGCCCTCGGCAGGAACGGCGTCCTCGTGCTGTCCAGTGTGACCGGGGGCGATCGGCGGCTCGAGGTCCCGGCCGACAAGATCAACCTGGACTTCGTGCTCGGAAACAAGGTCATGGTAGGAACCGTGAACGCCAACCGGGAGTACTTCGAGCTGGGCGTGAAGGACCTCGCCCCGGACTGACCCGGCATTGACACTCCTCGGTGCCCAGCTCAGATTCCGAGCACCCGCGGGCGTAATTCAGTTGGTAGAATGCCAGCTTCCCAAGCTGGACGTCGCCGGTTCGAGTCCGGTCGCCCGCTCTCGCCCGTGCGATAGAGAAAGGGGCCCCCGATCCCTCGGGGGCCCCCTGCTTTGCCTCGCCGGACGCGGCGGTGGCGGCCCGCGGCGCCGCGCGTTATCCTGAAAACGGCCGTCGGCCCCGGCAATTCCCCCGTCCCGGCGCGAAGTCAGGTGTCCTCAGCAACCACCGTCAGCACCGGAGACCGGCCCGGTTTCACGTTCGCAATCCCTTGATTTGTAAGCGATTGGTGCTCCGCCATTCCCGGCCCGGAAGTTGCCCTTTGGCCCCCGCAAACCCCGACACCCGGAGCTTCTCCATGCAGGCAGGTTCGCGACTCCTCCTCCTCGTTGCCTCGCTCACCCTGGTCGGGGTCGCCCCGGCGCTTGCTCAGGCCAGCCTGCCAAGCGGCGTCACCCAGGCGATGGTTGACAAGGGGAACGAGATCTTTCACAAGCAGGGCCTCTGCTACGCCTGCCACGGGCAGGACGGCAAGGGGCTCGTAGGCCCAAACCTCACCGATGACGTGTGGATCCACAGCAAGGGGACCTACGAGGAAATCGTCGCTCAGATCACAAAGGGCGTCACGAAGGAAGAATCGAAGAGCGGGGTTCCGATGCCGGCCAAGGGTGGCTCCAGCATCTCCGACGAGGACGTCAAGGCCGTCGCAGCCTACGTGTGGTCGCTGAGCCACAAGTAGGGGCCCTTGCAAGATCGCAGAGCCATCGGGGCCTCCCGCCCGGCGGCGCGACCGGGAGCATACTAGTAAGTCGTTGTGGACAATTGACTTAGAAGAATCGCTGGCTTCCCTGGCATGTCTGTTGCCCCCACCGGCCCAGGGCGGCGAAAGCCGCGTCGGCTGGCCTGGCATCGCCGCGAGGAGGCTCCCATGGGCGGGAAGGGTTTTACACTCATCGAACTGTTGATCGTGGTGGTGATCATCGGCATTCTCGCCGCGATCGCCATCCCGAA
>DATLYZ010000021.1:0-33224 GCA_035574255.1 Gemmatimonadales bacterium
CTGGCCCGGCTCCTCCATGGCTCCCCCGCCGACCGCCGCCCCCGGCGGCAGGAGGCCACCCGCTCCACCTAGGGCTCAGCCCCCGGGATTTGTCCCATTTTCAATCGGTAGGACTGTCCCATTTTCAACCGGAATTGACACGGGCTCAGCCCGGGGCCCGCGCCATGAGGGAGCGCCGGGCTCTGCCCACCGTCATTGCGAGGAGGCCCCGAAGGGGCCGACGAAGCAATCCCGCCGCCCAGGCAGCCAGGCCGGGGGAGATTGCTTCGCGCCCGGGCTCCGCCCGGGGCGCTCGCAATGACGGGAGGGGCCGAGCTCCGCCCGGGGCCCGCGCCATGACGGAGGGGCCGGGCTCTGCCCACCGTCATTGCGAGGAGGCCCCGAAGGGGCCGACGAAGCAATCCGGCCGCCCATGCAACCAGGCCGGGGGAGATTGCTTCGCGCCCGGGCTTCGCCCGGGGCGCTCGCAATGACGGGGAGCGCCGGGCTCAGCCCGGGGCGCTCGCAATGACGGAGGGGCCGGGCTTCGCCCGGGGCGCTCGCAATGACGAGGAGCGCCGGGCTTCGCCCGGGCACAAAGCAACAACAAGGGGGCGGGTCCGCGATTCTCGCGAACCCGCCCCCTTCGGCTCGGCAGGAGGCCCTGGGGTCCCCCCCCGCGGTCAGGCCACGAGGTCCCGCAGCTTGAGCCCTTGCTCGCCCTCGCGGAGCCGGCTCAGCGCACGGTCGCGGAGCTGCCGAATTCGCTCCCGCGTCACTCCCATCATCCGCCCGATCTCCTCCAGCGTCCGGCTGGTGCCGTCGTCCAGGCCAAAGTAGAGCCGGAGCACCTTGGCATCCCGGGGCGGCAGGGTCGCCAGCGCCGCCTCGATGTCGCTGGTCTGGCTGTTCACGATGGCCTGAGTATCGGTGCCTTCCTGATCCAGACCGACGAACCGCTCCATTCGGTCGCCGGTCTCGCCGTCCCGGCTCGGGTGGTCCAGCCGGACCGCCTCGGTGTTGAGGGCGCCCAGGCTGCGGACCGCCTCGACCGTGAGCCCGGTGGCGCGGGCCAGTTCCTCGGTGGTGGGCATCCGCCCCAGCCGATCCTTGAGCAACGTCGTGGTCCGGCCCAGGCGGCTCAGATCGGCGGTGCGGTTGAGCGGCACCCGCACCGGACGGCCGTGGCGGGCAATCGCGGCCTGGACCGCCTGACGGATCCACCACACCGCATAGGAAATGAACTTGACGCCCCGATCGGGGTCGAACTTCCGGGCCGCAGTCATGAGCCCGAGATTCCCCTCGCCGATCAGATCCACCAGGGGTACCCCACGGTTCTGGAACTTCTTGGCCACCGAGACCACGAACCGGACGTTGTGCCGGGCGAGCTTCTCCTGAGCGGCGACGTTGCCCTTGAAGGCCTTCCGGGCCAGCTCCATCTCCTCTTCCCGGGTGAGGAGGGGGACCCGGCTGATTTCGTCGAGATAGAGGTCGAGACTTTCACGGCCCTCGTCCACGGCCTTGGCGATCGGCGCCGGCCGGACGGTGCGCCGCTTGCGACGGGGTAGCGGTGACACGTGCGCCCCTCCTTGAGGGCTGGTTAGGATTCCACGCGTCAGGGGGCGTGACCTGGACGACCGCCCAATATAAGATGGGCGATGGGGATCTCCAAACAGCGCTTAACTCCACCATGAACAACGGCTTACAATTCGCGACCCCGAAGGGATCCCGGCAACGGGCCGCCCAAAGGTTGAACAGCGCCGAACCAAGCGTTGGCGCGGGTGGTGACGCCCCGAAGCCTCGCGCTTGCACAACCGATCCTTGGGCCGGTGATTAGACTTCGCCCATGCTGACCAGCGAGAGCTACGAGCTGATCCGCCACTTCGCCTCGCCGGTCGTGGCGATCACCAGCGCCTGGCGCGGGCGCACCAACGGCATGATCTCCGACAGCGTCGCCCGGGCTTCCATCTCGCCCAACGTGCCCCGCCTCTCGGTGTACATCCACAAGTGGCACCTGAGTCACGAACTGATCTGGAACAGCGGGCTCCTCTGCATCCATCTCCTCCGGCGCGATCAGCTCGAGCTGGTGCACCGGCTGGGGTTCGTGTCGGGCCGGGAGCGGGACAAGCTGGCCGAGATCCCCCACCGCTCGGGTGCCACGGGACTCCCGGTGCTCGACGACTGCTACGCGGCGTTCGAGCTTCGCGTGGTGAACACGATGGACACCGGCTACGCGACGCAGTTCCTGGGCGACGTCGTGGAGTTTCACCGGGGCACCGGCCAGCACCTCATGACGGCCGAGTACTTCCGGACCCATCTGCCGGCCGCGTGGCAGGAGGAGTGGGCTCGTAACTACCGGCTGGCCCAGGAGCGCATTGACCGGCATGCCGCCATCGAGGACCGCCGCTGGCCCGGTCCCGTCCCCGGCTGACCCTCTCGCCAGCCCTCACCAGGAGCACCCATGCGAACGACGCTCGCCACCGCCGCCCTTCTCCTGCTCTCCTGGCCGCTCGCGGCGCAGGGGAGGTTCGAAGGAACCGTGACCTACCGGGTCACCGGGGAACGAGGGGCGGCCGACATGACGTGGAGTGTGAAGGGCGACAAGACCCGGGTGGACATGAGCGGGATGGGCGGGCAGGAGATGTATCTGCTCATGGAGACCGGGAGCGGCACCTTCACCTCGGTGATGCCCGGGCACCGGATGTACATGACCATGGACCTCCGGGCGATGGCCGAGCGGATGGGGCAAGGCGAGCACGCGCACACCCCGCCGCCCAAGATCACGGCGACCGGGAAGACCGAGACCATCGCGGGCCGGACCTGCGAGAACTACCTCGTGGGTGACGAGCCGAACGTCGAGGTCTGCGCGGCGAAGGGGATGGGGTTCTTCCTGGCGCCGGGGGGGCCGATGGGGCGCGGCCGCGGCCCCATGGCGTCGCTGGGCCCGCTCCAGGAGCTGGCCAAGGACCCCCAGTACGCCAAGCTCTTCGCCGAGGGCTTCTTCCCGCTCCGGGTCACGAGCCTCGAGGGCGGGGCGCGGAAGGTCGTGATGGAGGCGACCCGGATCGAAGCCCGGGCGCTGGACGACTCGCTCTTCGTGGTCCCGGCGGGCTACACGGAGATGAAGATGGGCGAGGGGATGGGGCGGCCGTAAGGCGCGGCCGGCTCGCGGAGCCGGGGGCGGGGGGGGGCCGGGAAAGCGGCCCGCCCCCTCGCTCCCCCGCTCCCCCCGTGCTCCGATCGCTCAGTGCCCGCTTCCGCCGGCCAGCTGCTTCACCAGCTCGCCGATCACGTTCTTGGCGTCGCCGAAGAGCATCCAGGTCCGATCCGCGAAGTAGAGTTCGTTGTCGATCCCGGCGAAGCCCGGGTTCTTGCTCCGCTTGATGGCGAAGACGGTCCGGGCCTTGTCGGCGTCGATGATCGGCATGCCGTAGATCGGACTCGTCTTGTCGTAGCGCGCGGCGGGGTTGACCACGTCGTTCGCGCCGACCACCAGCGCCACGTCGCACTGCGGCATCTCGGGGTTGATCTCGTCCATCTCCACCAGATCGGTGTAGGGAATGTCGGCCTCGGCGAGGAGCACGTTCATGTGCCCCGGCATCCGCCCCGCCACAGGGTGGATCGCGAACTTGACCTTGATCCCCCGCTTCTTGAGCTGGTCGTACAGCTCCCGGACCTTGTGCTGGGCCTGGGCCACGGCCATGCCGTACCCCGGGATGATGACCACGAAGTTGGCCTGCTCCAGCACCTGAGCCGCCCCCTCCACCGTCTCCGACTTGTAGACCTTGTCCTCGCCGGCGGCCTCACGCTGTTTCACCTGCCCGAAGGCGCCGAAGAGCACGTTGGTGAACGAGCGGTTCATGGCCTTGCACATGATGATCGCGAGGATGAGACCGCTCGAGCCGTCCAGCGCGCCGGCCGTGATGAGGAGCTTGTTGTCGAGTACGAAGCCCATCGCGACGGCCGAAAGGCCGGCGTAGGAATTGAGAATCGCGATCACCGTCGGCATGTCGGCGCCGCCGATCGGGATGATGAGCAGCACGCCGAAGAGGAGCGCCAGCCCGGCCACCGCCGGGAAGAGCCGGGGCGCCCAGTCGGCGGTCGGGTTGAGCACCAGGGCGACGCCGATGCCCGCGGCGATCACCAGGAGCCCGATGTTGGTCACGTTCTGCCCCGGGTAGGTGACCGGGCGCTGCGGGATCCACCGGATCTCCTGAAGCTTGCCGGCCGCCATGAGGCTCCCGGTGAAGGTGAGGTAGCCCAGGATGATCTCGGCGATGATCGCGACCATCCGGAAGGCCGTGAGGTTCTCGGGGCCCTCGCTCAGCCAGAGGTAGTACTTGGCGGTGCCCACGAGTCCGGCCGCCAGCCCGCCGAAGGCATGGGAGAGCGCGGTCCGCTGCGGGACCGCCGTGAGGGGCACCCGCGACAGCGGCACCCCGACGAGGAAGCCCGCGATGATGGCGAGGACGATCCAGCCGTGGTGCACCACCTCGGGCTGGGCCCAGGTGGCCAGCACCGCGATGGTCATCGCGACGACCCCGGCGAACACGCCCCGGCGCGCGGTCCGCGGCGTGTTCATCCAGTGGAGCGCGAAGATGAAGAGGACGGTGGCCAGGAGGTAGGCGAGCTGAACCGCGGAGCGGATCATGGCTGGCCTCCCTCACGCGGGCGGTCGTCCGTCTTGAACATCTTCAGCATGCGGTCGGTGATCAGAAAGCCGCTCACGATGTTGGTCATGGAGGCGAACAGCGCGATCGCTCCCATGAGCCGGATCGGCCGGGGGTACTCGGCTCCGGTCACGATGATCGAGCCCACCACCGCGATGGCCGAGATGGCGTTGGTGATGGACATGAGCGGCGTATGGAGGAGCCGCGAGACCCGCCGGATCACCCCGAGTCCGATGAAGGAGGCCAGGACGAAGACAAAGAGCATGGACCAGTAGTCGAAGCCCGCCGCCGGTCCGCGGGCCTCCTCCCCCGCCGGCCGGGCCAGCGCGGGCACCGCCGCCACCACGACCCCGAGCCCCGGGGTCAGCCAGGCACACAGTCGTCGCCACATGCTCAGATCGCTCCGGTTCGGGTGGACACCTGCTCGAGCGCCTCGCGGGTCCGGGCGTGCTTCACCTCCCCCTCGTGGGTGATCAAGGCGCCCTGCTGGATTTCGTCGGTGAAGTCGAGCTGGAGTGCGCCCTCCCTGGTGAAGGCGGTGAGAAAGGCGGTCAGGTTGCGCGAGAAGAGCAGACTGGCATGGGTCGGCACCGTCGCCGGCAGGTTGAGCGGCGCCAGGATGGTGACGCCATGCACCTGGACGGTCTCCCCCGGCCGGGAGAGCTCGCAGTTGCAACCGCCGTCGGCCGCGAGATCGGCGATGACCGAGCCGGGCTTCATGTGCCGGACCATCTCGGCGGTGATGAGCCGGGGGGCGAACACGCCGCCGATCAGGGCGGTGGTGACGACCACGTCAGCCTGGGCGCACTGCTCGGCCAGGAGGTCCCGCTGGCGGCGCTGGTCCTCTTCCGACAGTTCCCGGGCGTACCCGCCGCCGGCCGCCGCGCTCTCCTTGAGTTCGATGCCCACGTACTTCCCGCCCACGCTCTCGATCTGTTCCTTGACCTCCGGCCGGACGTCGGTCGCCACCACGTTGGCCCCGAGCCGCCGGGCGGTGGCGATGGCCTGGAGCCCGGCCACCGCGGCTCCCACCACGAAGACCTTGGCCGGCGGAACGGTGCCGGCGGCGGTCATGAGCATCGGGAAGTACCGGCCCAGCTCGGCGGCCGCGAGCAGGACGCCCTTGTACCCGGCGATGTTGGCCATGGAGGAGAGGGTGTCCATCGGCTGGGCCCGGGTGGTGCGCGGAATGGCGTCGGTGGAGAAGGCGGTGATTCTCCGCGCGGCCAGCTCGCGTACGACGTCGAGATTCCTGAGCGGCATGAGCGAGCCCAGGTACACCGCGCCGGGCCGCATCCAGGTCACCTCGGGCCGGGCCCCCATAGCCGGCGGGTTCACCTTGAGCACCAGGTCCGCGGCGCCGAGCAGGGCCGCAGGATCGGTCTCGACAGTGGCCCCCGCCTCGCGGTAGGCGTCGTCGCTGAAAAAGGCCGCCAGCCCGGCGCCCGCTTCGACGGCGATGCTGTAGCCCGCCTTGACGAGCTTGCGGCACGACTCCGGGACCAGCGCCACCCGGCGTTCGCCGGGCCGGGTCTCCTTGGGAACGGCAATTCTCATGGGTACGCGCTCCGAGGCCGGCGGGGATCAGGCACAGGTTGGTTCACGGTCGCCTCCAGTCGTGGAGAGCGGTGGACGGAGCCGCTGGAGCCCGGCCCAGGCCGGGCGATGAGAAACTGGAACAACCAAGGGGGCCGGCGCGGTGAGCCTGGGGCCACCGGGCAACCGGCCCGCCGGGAAAGAACCTCCTACGATATACAGTCACCCGGGTCGTTCGACAATCCACGGCAATGTGACCGCCCCCCAGGCAAGGGGCCATGAAAACCTTGTGAATCCCCGGTCAGGGCCGGATCAGGGGCCCCTGGCCAGGAGTCGCGCCAGGAAGACCCCGTAGAGGACGAGGAGCACCACCCCCTCGATCCACGTCACCTTCATGCCGCTTCGGAGCAGCGGGAAGACGAGGAGCGAGCCGGCGAGCATCCATGGCAGGTCCGAGTCGAGGAGCGCGGGGGCTACCGGGACCGGACGCACCAGCGCGGTGACGCCGAGAATCCCGAGCAGGTTGAAGATGTTGGAACCGAGGAGGTTGGCAACGGCCACGTCGGTGTGGCGGCGGAGGGCCGCGACGACCGACGCCGCCACCTCGGGCATGCTGGTCCCGGCGGCGACCACGGTGAGCCCGATAACCCGCTCGCTCACCCCCGCGAGGCGCGCCAGCGTCACGGCGCCGGCCACGAGGAGCCGCCCGCCGGCGATCAGGAGGCCGAGGCCCAGCACCACCGCGCCGAGCGAGAGCAGCAGGTGCCGGTGGCGGGGCCGGATGCTCCGGCGCTCCACCTCGAACGCGAGGCTCACGGCCTCGTCAGGCTGCACCTCGCGGCGCGCGAGGCGGACCATGAACGCCGTGAAGAACCCGAACGAGACCAGGAGGAAACCGCCTTCCAGGCGGTCGAGCGCGCCGTCGCGCGCGAGGAGGAAGGTGAGAAAGCTCACCACGAACATGAACGGCCACTCGATCCGGACCGCGGTGCCGTGAACCGGCAGCACGGTGATGAGGGCGGTCACCCCGAGCACGCCGAGCAGGTTGAAAATGTTGGAGCCGACCACGTTGGCGACGGCGATGTCCGGCTGGTGCTCGAGGGCCGCCAGCACGCTCACCACGAGTTCGGGGAGCGAGGTCCCGACCGCGACCACCGTGAGGCCGATGACGGCCGGTGGGAGACCGGCGAGCCGGGCGAGTGCTGCCGCCCCGCGGACCAGGGCCTCCCCGCCCCCGGCGAGGAGCACGAGGCCGGCGAGGACGAACCCGACCGCGACGAGGGTTGCCATCAGGTCCGTTCCCGAATCGTCGGGGACGGATCGCCGGCCCCGGATCGCCCTCGACCCGCACCGGACACCCGGGGGCCATCACTGGCTCGGGGGCACACCTCGGGACCGCCGTTCATGGCAGCCGGGGGAGGTCGAGGAGTCCGCCGGCCGGCCCGGCGAACCGCTTGAGCTCGGCCTGGAGCCGGCGCTCCACCTCGCCGAGCTGTCTCGCTTCCAGCGGGAGGCGCTCCCGCGCCAGCGTCTGGAACTCGCCGACCCGGCTCCGTACCAGGGCGAGCGGCTCCGCGACGAGCCGGTCCACCTCCTGGCGCGCCATCCGTTCCGCCTTCTCCACCTCCCGGCCGACCAGCGCCCGGAGCTGGGCCGCAATGGCCGCATCGAGGTTGGAGGACACCCGGAGCGAGGGGTTGGCGATGGTGCCGCCGAGTTCGGCCCGGACCCTGAGCTCGGTGAGGCCTTCGAGCACCCGCCACACCGCCCGCTCCACCACGGACTGTCCTGCCAGGCGCGCGGTGTCGGCCGTCCAGCGGGCCGCCGGCGCCCCGATCTCCCAGCGGCCGGCCAGCCGGTCGCCGTGGAGAGTGAACCCGAGCAGCAGGCTGCTCCGGCCGGGATGCACCGTGAACGGGAGGCCGGGCAGCGCGAGGTCGGGGAGGTTCACGCCCTCGATCCTCGCCGCCACCGAGTCCCGCGGCACCTCGCCGGCGTGATCCACCACTCCCTGCAGCTCGAGGCGCACCGGCGCGGCACCTCCCAGGCGGCCGCTCGCCCGGAAGACGGTTGGCTTCCCGTACAGGGCGGGCTGGCTCGACAGGCCCGAGACTTCCAGCGCCACCTGACCCGATCCGAAGCTCAGATCCACCACACCGTCTCGGAGCAGGAACCTGGGGTACTCGTTCCGCCGGGGAAACTCGACCGTGGTGCCGGCCATCCGGGCCCGTCGAGGTCCGGGCCGGTTCCACGGCTGGAGCCCCGGCGGCAGGTGGCGCCGGGCGAGCTCGGCGTAGTAGAGCGCGCGCTGGAAGACCTCGACGCTCGGTTTCCCGAAGAGCGCCCCGCCGATGTCCGGCCCCTCGAGCGCGGGCAGCGCGAGCAGCCCGCGGGCCAGGGCATAGTCTCGCTGCCGCGCCGCGTCGAGGTCGTTGACGCCCTGCTCCAGCAGTTCGAGCGTGCTCTGGCCGGTTCGCTCCAGGTCGCCCAGCCGTTGCCGGACCTGGGCGATTCCCTGGAGCGTTCGCTGGGCAGCGGCGGCAGCGTCCTTCATCCCGGCGATCCCGAGCTTCCTGGGGTCGGCCCGGGCCAGGCGGGCTGCGAGCGCCGTGGCGGAGTCGGCGAGGGTCCGCACCTGGAGCCGCTCCAGCGCCCCGGCCAGCGTGGTCCGGGCCGAGTCGGCCCTGCTGGCCAGCGCTTCCGCCGCCTGAACGGTCGCGAGCCTGGACGGATCGAGCACCAGGCTTTTCAGGGTGTCGAGGCGGCCCAGCGCCAGGGCCGGGAACTGGAACTTCTCCCGGGCCCACTGTTCGGTGGCCCGGAGGAGCCGCCCGGCGGGGCTCCGGGGGTCGGCCGGGCGGGCGGGCCGGCTCCGGGGGGTCCCCAGGCGGAGGCCCGAGAGGGCGAGCCGGTCCACCACGAGCTTCTTCTCGGCAAGCGGGGCCGGATCGAGATCCACCACGATGGCGCCGGCCTCCAGCAGGTTGCGCCTGGGGTTGCGCGGGTCGGCGATGGCGAGTCCGCTCAGGTCCACGGCGGCGTCCGCCTCGCGAATGCGGAGGCCGGCCAGATCCACCTGGGTCCCGAGCGCGGTGCCGAGTGCGCTCTCGAGCTGGGTCTTGACCACCCGCTCGCCGAACAGGGCCCAGACGATCAGGAAGACCGCCAGGAAAAAGAGCAGGGGGCCGACCGCCCGCCAGCGGAAGAGCTGGAAACGCGCGCCGCGGCCGGTCCGGTCCCGCCGGTGCCGCCTCATTCGCCGCGGAACCAGCCGTACACGGTGTACAGTCTCGAGGCCTTGACGGCCCGGAACCAGCGGGAGTTCGCGACCCGCTGCCCGTAGGTCTCGCGGTAGCGAGCCACCGCCCAGCGGGCCCAGAGGAAGAGCGGGGCCACCAGCACCAGCCAGGCGGCGAAGCTCCCCAGCACCACGGTGTTGTTGAAGCTGGTCCAGGGGACCACCGGGGTGTTGTACCAGTCGGTCCAGAGCCCGGTGAGGGCCGGGTTCCGGAGCAGGGCGGCGCCGATCCGGTCGAACAGCGGATCCAGCAGGAAACCCAGGGGGGTGAAGACGGCCAGGCCCAGCATGCCGCCCGCGAACGACACGTTGAGCAGGACGAGGGCCGCGAAGATCACCAGGTTGTGCAGGCTGAGCAGCGGCGTCAGGCCGAGGCAGGCACCGAGGGCGATGCCGGCCGCCACTTGCCCGGGCGTTCCCTCCGAGTGCAAGGCCTTGACGAGCGACTGGAGCAGCTTGAGGAGGGTGAGCATGATGCCTAATGGTAGGCCGGGATGGTTGAGGCGGACAAGCGCCGCCGGACCTCTTCCGCCACTCCCATCCCTTCCGGTATCCTTCCCGCCCTATGTCCCGGCCCAAGAGTGCCCTGGAGGTCCAGAAATTCGGGGGCGCCTCGCTCGCCGACCCCCCAGCGATCCGGCAGGCGGTGGAGATCATCCGAGGCCGCCCCCTGCCCACGGTGGTCGTGGTCTCGGCGCTGGCCGGGGTCACCGATCTCCTGCTCCGCGCGGCGGGCCGGGCCGCGGCCGGCGACGCCGAGGGGGCCCTGGACATCGCCAACCGGCTGCGGGACCGCCATCTGGAGGCGATCCGGGCCCTGCTCGCCGGCAAGGCCCGGGACGAGCTGATCGAGGTGGCCCAGGCCGAGTTCGCCGAGCTGGCCTCGCTCTGTCAGGGCCTGAGCATCCTGCGCGAACTCACCCCCCGGACTTCGGATTTCGTGGTCGGACGGGGGGAGCGGTTGTCGGCCCGCCTGGTGGCGGCGGCGCTCGCGGCCTCGGGGGTGAAGACCCGCTACGTGGATGCCCTGGAGGTCGTCCCCACGGACGGCCACTTCGGCAACGCCTCGCCCGATCTCGACGCCTGCGACCGGGCCATGCAGCGGGTGCTGCGGCCGCTGCTGCGCGGAGGGATCACCCCGGTCCTGCCGGGGTTCGTGGGGGCGGCGCCTGACGGACAGCTGACGACCCTGGGCCGGGGTGGCAGCGATCTCACGGCCGCGCTGGCGGGGCGCGCGCTCGGCGCCAGCCGGGTGAACCTGTGGAAGGACGTCCCGGGGCTGCTCACCGCCGATCCGCGGGTCGTGCCCGGGGCCCGGGTGCTGCCCCAGCTCAATGTGCGGGAGGCCGCCGAGCTCGCCTACTACGGCGCCAAGGTCCTCCATCCCCGCGCCCTCATCCCGATCGTCGGCCGCCCGGTCCCGCTCTTCGTCCGCCCGTTCGCCGACCCCCAGGCCGAAGGGACCGAGGTATCCAACCGGGAGACCGGGCTCGAGGTCCCGGTCAAGGCCCTCTCGGCCGCGACCGGCCAGGCACTGGTGACCGTGGAAGGCAACGGGATGCTCGGGGTGCCCGGGGTGGCGGCGCGCACCTTCCAGGCCCTCCACCGGGAGCGGATCTCGGTGTCGCTCATTACCCAGGCCTCCTCCGAGCACTCGATCTGCTTTTCCGTCCCCGCCGGCAGTGCGGCCCGGGCCCGAGCCTGCCTGGAGGCCGCCTTCCAGGAAGAGATCAGCCGCAAGGAGATAGACGGCGTTTCCGTGCGGCCCGGGGTCGCCACGATCGCGGTGGTGGGCCTCGGCATGGCCGGCACCCCCGGCGTTGCGCAGCGGCTCTTCACCGCTTTGGCGAGCCGGCGGATCAACGTGATCGCCATCGCCCAGGGTTCCTCGGAGCTCAACATTTCGGCCGTGGTGGACGAGACCCAGGCCGAGCTGGCTCAGGTGGCCGTCCACGAGGCCTTCCAACTCGGCAAGGTGGGCGGCGGGTCGGTGACGCCGCGGGACACGCTCGACCTGCTGCTCCTGGGCTTCGGCAAGATCGGCCGGGCCTTCGCCGATCTGGTGGCCAAGCTCCCGGCGAACGCCCCCAAGGTCCGGATCGTCGCGGTGATGGACCGGAGCGGGGTCGTCTTCGAGCCCCAGGGGCTTTCGGTGCGGCGGCTCTTGGACATCGCCCGGGAGAAGGAGCGGGGCCACGCGCTCCGTCACATGCCCGGCGGCCAGGCGGCCACCGCCGACAGTGCCGTGGTGACCGTGGCAGGCCATGCGCTGTCCCACCCGGTGCTGGTGGATGTGACCGCGGAAGACACCCTGCCGCTCATCCGCTCGGCGCTCGCCCACGGCATGGACGTGGTGCTCGCGAACAAGCGTCCCCTCTCCGGATCCGCCGCCGACGCGGAGGGGCTGTGGAAACTCGCCCGGGAACACGGGCGCCGGCTCCGGCACGAGGCCACGGTGGGGGCCGGCCTCCCGGTGATGGATACCATCGCGAAGCTCCAGGAGACCGGCGACGAGATCCTGAGTATCGAGGGGTGTCTCTCCGGCACGCTGGGTTTCATCCTCTCCGAGCTCGAGCGAGGGCGGCGGTTCTCCCAGGCAGTCACGGCCGCGCTCCAGGCCGGCTACAGCGAGCCCGATCCGCGGGACGACCTCTCCGGCCAGGACGTGGCGCGAAAGGCGCTCATCCTCGGACGACTGATCGGGTTTGCGGGCGAGCCGGCCGCCGTCGCGGTCGAGTCGCTGGTTCCCAACCCCACCCGGTCGCTCCCGCTCAAGGCCTGGCTGGCCCAGTTGCCGGGGTCCGACGAGGAGTGGGCGGCCCGGCTCAAGGCCGCGCGGAGCCGCGGGGCGGTGCTGCGGTACGTGGCGTCGGTGACGCCGCGCCGGATCAAGGTGGGACTGGTGCCGGTGCCGGCGGAGAGCCCGTTCGCCTCGCTCCGGGGCACGGACAACCTGATCGTCTTCACCACCGAGCGATACCACGACCACCCGCTGGCCATCCGCGGCCCCGGGGCGGGGCCTCAGGTGACGGCGGCGGGGGTGCTCAACGACGTCCTGGCCCTGGCCCGACGGTGACGATGGCTGAGCACACGCGGGTCCGGGTGTTCGCTCCCGGCTCGATCGGCAACGTCGGGCCCGGGCTGGACATACTCGGCCTGGCCCTGGCGGGTCTGGGGGATACGGTCGAGGCGGAACGGAGCGACGAGCCGGGGGTCAGGGTGCTGGACCCGGGGCATCCGGACCTGCCGCGCGACCCCCAGGAGAACACTGCCGCGCTCGCCGCCTCGGCCGCTCTTCGGGCGGGGGGACAGGACCACGCGGGGCTCCTGCTCCGGATCACCAAGGGTCTGCCGCTCGCCGGGGGCCAAGGCGGGAGTGCCGCGTCGGCCGTGGCAGGCGCGGTGGCCGCCGACGCGCTCTACGGGCTCGCGCTTTCGCCGGGACGCCTCGCCGAGGCCGCCCTCGAGGCCGAGGCCCGGGTGGCCGGCCGGCATCTCGACAACATTCTCCCCTCGCTGATCGGCGGCATCGTGCTCATCCGCGACGCCCGGGCCCTCGATTACCAGCGGGTCCCGGTACCTGCGGGACTGTGGGTGGTCCTGGCGCACCCCGCCCAGCGGCTCCGGACCGCCGAGGGGCGGGCAGTGCTGCCGCGCGAGCTGCCGCGGGAGCTGGCGTTGCACCAGGCAGCCCAGGTGGCGGCGATGGTGCTCGCATTCACCACGGGGGACCTCGCCCTGCTCCGCCGCGCGGTGGACGACCGGATCGCGGAGCCGGCCCGGGCCCCGCTCCTCCCCGGCTTCCTCGCGGCCAAGCGGGCCGCCCTCGAGGCGGGGGCGCTGGGCTGCTCGATCTCGGGGAGCGGCCCCACGGTCTTCGCCTTCGCCGAGAGCGAGGCCCAGGGCGCCGCCATCGGCCGGGCGATGCAGGCCGCGTACGAGGCGGCGCAGGTTCCGGCGTCCTGGCGGGTCACCCGGGTGAGCGAGCCGGGGGCCACGGTGCTGGAGCGCGCCTGATGGCGACCTGGCAGGAATGCGCCCGTTGCGGCGACCGCCTGGACGAACTGGATGCCCGCACCCGCTGCCGGTGCGGCGGCCTGCTCGAGGTGCGGCACGATCCGCCGGCGGCACCGGCGGCGGAGCTCAAACGCCGGTTCGCCGAGCGCCGCAGGGCCTGGAGCGGACCGGATGCGTCAGGCGTGTGGCGCTACCGGGAGCTAGTCCTCCCCTCGGCTGGCGAGACCGCCATCACCCATCCGGAAGGGGGCACGCCCCTGCTCCGCCGCGAGCGGATCGCCGCGTGGGCCGGCGTGCCGGACCTCGCGCTCAAGCACGAGGGCCACAATCCCACCGGGTCGTTCAAGGACCGGGGGATGACGGTGGGGGTGACCCAGGCGCTCCGGGTGCATGCCACCGCCACCGCCTGCGCATCCACCGGGAACACCTCGGCGTCGCTCGCGGCCTACGGCGCCCAGGCCGGACTCCGGGTGCTGGTCTTCGTGCCTGCCGGCCAGGTTGCGCTCGGGAAGCTCTCGCAATCGCTGGCCTACGGAGCGACCACGCTGATGGTCCGGGGCGACTTCGACGCCTGCCTCCGGCTGGTCGAGCAGGCCGCGGAGCGGCTCGGGGTCTATCTCCTCAACTCGATCAACCCCTTCCGGCTCGAAGGCCAGAAAACGGTCGTGCTCGAGCTCCTGGATCAACTGGGCTGGGATCCGCCGGACTGGATCGTGTTGCCGGCGGGTAACCTCGGCAACACGGCCGCGTTCGGGAAGGCCTTGCTCGAGGCACGAGGCTGGGGTCTCATCCCGCGGCTGCCGCGGCTCGCCGCGGTGCAGGCGGCGGGTGCGGCCCCCTTCGCGCGGGCCTTCGCCGAGGGATTCGCCCGGCGGTACGCGGTGAAGGCGGAAACCGTCGCCACGGCGATCCGGATCGGCGACCCGGCGAGCTGGGACCGGGCGGTGGCCTCCATCCGTGCGACCGACGGGGTGGTGACCGCAGTGCCTGACGACGAGATTCTGGAGGCCAAGGCGGTGGTGGACGCGGCCGGGGTGGGCTGCGAGCCGGCCAGTGCGGCGAGCGTGGCGGGTGCGAGGCAGCTCGTCAGGCGGGGACTGATCCGGCCCGGCCAGCGGGTGATCGCGGTCCTCACTGGGCACCTCCTCAAGGACCCCGGCACGCTGCTCCGCTACCATCAGGAGATCACCCCACCGCCCCCCGGGGCCAACCGGCCGGTGGAAATCGAGCCGGAACTCCGCGAGGTGGAGCGGGTGTTGGCGGCCGCGGTCAGGGGCTAGGGTGGGCTGGGGTTCACGAGACGTGCCGCGGAGGCCGCGGAGCGAGCGGTGGCGTGGGGAGCCGGGCCGGGCGGGGCGCCGGCAGCCTGGCCGGATCGGGGAACCCAATTGGAGAGATATCTTCGCGCCGGCGCGTCCCTCCGGGCCCGCTTGACCCGATGAGCTAGGCAGGGGCCGCGGAGGCCGCGGACGGCCGCGGAGCGAGCGCTGGCGGGGCGGCCCGGGCGAGACCTTGCTCTGATCAGGCAGGCAGCGGCCGCGGAAGGCCGCGGAAGGCCGCGGAGCGAGCGCTGGCCGGGCGGCCCGGGCGAGACCTTGCTCTGATCAGGCAGGCAGGGGCCGCGGAGGGAGCGGAGGCGGTGGCGGCCCGGGCCAGGTGGATCCGGTGGGTACCCCCCCCCGCAGGGCCCCGACCGGTCAACCCCCGCCGGAGCCCGGACTGGCCCGGGGGCCCGACGGCGCGCCCGGGCCAGGGGTCGGAGACGGCACCCCGGGACCCGCGCCAGGTTGCGCCGCGTCAATGGCCGCGCGGAGCGCTTGATAGGCGCTGGGGTCGAGCTCGCGGAAGGGTGCTGCCACGTAACGGATCGTGCCGCCGGGCGCCACGACGTAGAGGGTGCGGTTGTCGAGCTGGTACCGCGGGTCCCAGGCTCCGTACCGCCGGCCGGCCGTGCCGCCCGAGTCGCTGAGCAGCCGGAAGGGATAGTCTCGCTCCCGGGCCCAGGAGGCCAGCTCTTCCGCCGGATCGGCGCTGATGGCGAGCAGGGTGACGCCGATACCATTCCGAAACAGCGTCGCGTACTGATCACGGTACGCGTCCATCTGGATGGTTCAGCCCTTGGTCCTCGCCCGGTAGAAGAAGGCGATGACGACGGTCTGGTCCCGGAAATCGCTGAGCCGGATCGGCTGCTCCAGGACCCCGTCGCGCGTGGCGCCGCGCAGGACGAAATCGGGCGCCGGGTCGCCGACCGCGAGGGGGGTGGGGGCCTGCGCGAGGAGGGGTCCGGCCAGCACCGTGGCGAGAGCCAGGATCGAGCGTCGCATGGGACTTCCTCTCCGGATGACGGGGAACGCGTGACGGGTATCGAGTGCCGGGCCCCGGTTGCGAGGTGACTTCGCACGGCCGGACCAGAGCGTCCCGACACCACGGGCCTTCAACCCCCGGTGCCCGTCCCCGGTCGCGCGGCGCCGATCTCGGCTCGGCCTAGGTCCCCGCAAACATCACGCGCCAGATCGTCTGGTTGTCGTCCGCCACGATGTAGAGCGAACCGTCGGGCCCCAGGGCCAGGCCGGAGGCCCTGAGGTCGGTGGGGCCGCCGGCGCCGGTGGCGAACGTCTCGTACGCTCCCGTGGGCCGCCCGCCGGCGAACGGCACGAAGACCACCCGGTAGCCGGCCTGGGGCAGCGGGGCGCGGTTCCACGACCCGTGGAAGGCGATGAACGCCCCGCCCCGGTACCGCTCGGGAAACTGGGTGCCGGTGTAGAACTCGATGTCCATCGGCCCCCAGTGCCCGGGGAAGGCGAGCACCGGATTCTTCTTCCCGGCACAGCGCCCCACGGTCTTGCCGTCGCCGCCGTACTCCGGGGCCAGCACCTTCTTGCCCTGAAGATGGTCGTAATAGCAATACGGCCACCCGAAGTCGTCGCCGAAGCCGACCCGGACCAGCTCCTCGGCGGGGAGTTCGGCGTTCTGGCTGTCCGAGAAGCCCCAGTTCGCGCCCAGCTGATCGCGCCCGTGCGGGGCGGCGTAGAGGGCACCGGTCCGCGGGTCCACGCCCAGGGCCAGGGCATTCCGGAGACCGGTGGCGAAGCGGACACCGTCCTCTTGGCGCTGCCCGAGCCGGCGGGTGCTGAAGAGCCAGAGTCCGGCCCGGGTCTCGAGCTCGGGACAGGGATCGCGCCCGGGCGAGCGATAGGCGCGATCCTGCTCCTGGCAACTGTTGCTCCGGGAGCCGATGTTCACGATCAGCGAGTCGCCGCCCAGAAAGGCGAAGCTCTTGGCACCGTGCCCGCCGGTGGGGAGCCCGTCCACGACGACCGTCGGCTCCCCCTGGGGCTCCAGGGTTCCCTCGCGGAGCGGCCAGCGCAGCACCCGCCGATTGGAGGCGAACCAGAGGGCGCCCCTCTGGAGGGCGATCCCGGTGCCGCCCTCGTCGCCGAAACGGCGGCGCAGGTCGGCCTGGCCGTCACCGTCGGTATCCCGCAGGGCGACCACGCCGCCGCCCCCTCCCTCCACCGAGGCGTAGAGATCGCCGTTGGGTGCGATGGCGACCTGGCGGACCGGTCCCACCCGGGAGGCCACGACGATGGCGCAGAACCCCTCGGGGAGGACCAGGCCGCTGGTCCGCGTGCAGGTGGGCGGCGGCGTGATCCCCTCGCGGGCGAGCGGCCGGGTCGCGGGCGGCGGGGCCGGTTCGGGGCCCGGGCCCTCGGGGAGCCCGTGGGACGGCAGGGCGCCACCCAGCATGACGAGCAGAGGCCAGTGGAGGAGGCGCATGACGATTCCGGAGCGAGGGTCCGAAGGAAGATAGCCGAGTCGGGCGCCGCGGCCAGAGCGAAAAACGGGTGGTTTTCCCTCTTGCACTGGGGGAGTAACGCCTTACTTTGGGTCACGGTCGGGCGCAGCATCCCCCGAGCGCCGGACACTTTCCACCCTCACGGAGGCACCCCTGATGGCCACCAAGAAGAAGGCGACCAAGAAGAAGGCGACCAAGCGGAAGCCGAACCCGGCGTTTATGAAGGCGATGACGCCGAGTGCGGCTCTGGCGGAGGTGGTGGGCGCCAAGGCGATGCCGCGGACGGAAGTGACCAAGAAGCTGTGGGCCTACATCAAGCGGAAGGGGCTGCAGGACAAGAAGAACCGGCGGATGATCAACGCCGACGACGCGCTCCGGCCGGTGTTCAACGGCAAGAAACAGGTGTCCATGTTCGAGATGACCAAGCTGGTGAACCGGCACCTCAAGTAGCGCCCCCGCCGTGAACGCTGGACTGAAGGGCGTCCCCGCCGGGGCGCCCTTAGCGTTTCCGGCCCCATTATGTTTGTGCCCCTATGGCCGGCGAATACATCTTCACCATGCGCGACCTGCGGAAGGTCGTGCCTCCGAATCGCGAGATCCTGAAAGGCATTCACCTCGCCTTCTTTCCGGGCGCCAAGATCGGCGTCATCGGGGGGAACGGCGCGGGGAAGAGCACGCTGCTGCGCATCATGGCGGGTGTCGATCGCGACTTCCAGGGGGAGGCGCGGCCCGCGCCCGGCATCAAGATCGGGTACCTGCCCCAGGAGCCGGCGCTCGATCCGAGCAAGGATGTGCGGGGGAACGTGGAGGACGGGCTGCGGGAGATCCGGGCGCTGCTGGACGAGTTCCAGGCCATCACCGCGCGCTTCGCCGAGCCGTTGAGCGACGACGAGATGCAGAAGCTCCTGGACCGCCAGGCGCGGGTCCAGGACCGGATTGACCACGCCGGCGCCTGGGAGCTGGACCACAAGCTGGACCTCGCGATGGACGCGCTCCGGCTCCCGCCCGGGGATGCGGACGTGACCCGGCTCTCCGGCGGCGAGCGCCGGCGGGTGGCGCTCTGCCGGGTCCTGCTCGAGCAGCCTGACCTGCTGCTCCTCGACGAGCCCACCAACCACCTCGATGCGGAGAGCGTGGCCTGGCTGGAGAAGCACCTGGAGCAGTATCCCGGCACGGTGGTCGCCGTCACCCACGACCGCTACTTCCTCGACAACGTGGCCCGCTGGATTCTGGAGCTGCACCGGGGCGAGGGGATTCCGTGGGAAGGCAACTACTCGAGCTGGCTGGAGCAGAAGCGCCGGCGCCTGGCGGCGGAGGAGAAACAGGCCTCCGCGCGGCAGAAGACCCTGGAGCGGGAACTCGAGTGGATTCGCCTGGCGCCCCGGGCCCGGCAGGCCAAGAGCAAGGCGCGGATCGCCCGGTACGAGGAGCTCCGTCAGGCGGCCGAGCGGCAGACCGAGGGCACCGTGGAGATCCTGATCCCGGTGCCCGAGCGGCTGGGCGACGAGGTGGTCATCGCGCGCGACCTCGCCAAGGGGTACGGTGATCGGCTGCTGTTCGAACATCTGAGCTTCGCGCTGCCGCGGGGCGGCATCGTCGGGGTGATCGGGCCGAACGGCGCGGGCAAGACCACGCTCTTCCGGCTCATCACGGGGGAAGAACAGCCGGACGCGGGCGAGCTGGTGATCGGCCAGACGGTGCGGCTCGCCTACGTGAACCAGAGCCGCGACGCGCTGGACGGCGACCGCACGGTGTACGAGGAAATCTCGGGCGGCGAGGACGAGATCGTCCTGGGCACCCGCCGGGTGAACGCCCGGGCCTATTGCGCGGGATTCAACTTCCGGGGCGCCGACCAGCAGAAGCGGGTGCGGGACCTGTCCGGCGGGGAGCGGAACCGGGTGCACCTGGCCAAGCTGCTCAAGACCGGGGGGAACGTGCTCCTGCTGGACGAACCCACCAACGATCTCGACGTGGACACGCTCCGGGCGCTGGAGGACGCGTTGCTGGCCTTCCCCGGCTGCGCCGTGGTGATCAGCCACGACCGCTGGTTCCTCGACCGGATCGCGACCCACATCTTGGCGTTCGAGGGGGACAGCGAGGTGGTGTGGTTCGAGGGGAACTATCAGGAGTACGCCGCCGATTACCGGCGCCGCAAGGGCGCGGCGGTGGACCAGCCCCACCGGATCCGCTACAAGAAGCTGATCCACTAGCGGGGGCCGCCCCGGGTTCCCCGCGGGTTCGGTGGCGGCTACCTTCCCCGCTTCATGAGCCAACCCCGTGTCCGCATTCCGTACCTCCCGGAGCGTATCGAGGGGCTGACCGCCCTCGCGACCAATCTCTGGTGGAGCTGGCATCTCGACGCCCGGGCCCTGTTCCGCCGGATTGACGAGCCGCTCTGGCACCTCACCAAACACAACCCGCTCGAGCTCCTGCGCCGGGTGGATCCCGCCCGGCTCGCGGCCTGCGCGAGGGACCCGGCGTTCCAGGCGCAGTACGACCGGGTGATGGACACCTTCCGGCACGCGCTGGCCACCGACCAGACCTGGTTTCAGGAGCGGTACCCCGACCTCACGCGGCCCGTCGCCTACTTTTGCGCGGAGTTCGGGCTGCATAACTCGGTGCCGATCTACTCGGGGGGGCTCGGCATCCTGGCCGGCGACCATTGCAAGACGGCGTCGGACCTCGGCCTGCCGCTGGTCGGAGTGGGCCTCTTCTACACCAAGGGGTATTTCGACCAGCGGCTCCGGCTGGACGGGTGGCAGGAGGACAGCGACGCCGCGTTCGACGTCGAGGTGACGCCGCTCGAGCGGGTCCTGGGACCGCGGGGCGAACCGTTTCTCACGGTCGTCCGGACCTTCGACCGCGAGGTGCACGTGGGCGCGTGGCGGATGCTGGTGGGCCGCGTGCCCGTGTACCTGCTGGACACCAACCTGGAGCAGAACGACCCCGCGGACCGCGATCTCTCGGGCAAGCTCTACGCGGGCGGCCCCGATATGCGGCTCCGCCAGGAGTGGATCCTCGGCGTGGGCGGGGTACGGGTCCTCCGCGCGGTCGGGGTGGATCCCGCCGCGTGGCACGCCAACGAAGGGCATGCGGCGTTCATGTTCATCGAACGGCTGCGCGAGCTCGTCGCCAGCGGCGCCTCCTTCGCGGAGGCGATCCGGGAGGTCCGGGCCCGGAGCATCTTCACCACCCACACCCCGGTGCCGGCGGGGCATGATCGCTTCGAGGCCGACCACGTGCTCCGCTGCGCGAACCCGGTCTGGGAGGAACTGGGTATCACGCC
This sequence comes from Gemmatimonadales bacterium, assembly GCA_035574255.1. Taxonomy (GTDB): domain Bacteria; phylum Gemmatimonadota; class Gemmatimonadetes; order Gemmatimonadales; family GWC2-71-9; genus JADJOM01. The sequence goes on from DATLYZ010000021.1 coordinate 20,583, forward strand.
GGAGGCGTTCCTGCGGCTGGGCAGCCTGCCGGACGATCAGACCCCGCTCTACCACATGACGGCCACGGCCATCCGGCTGGCCAGCCGGGTGAACGGGGTGGCCAGGCGCCACGGCGAGGTGTCCCGCGAAATCTGGCGGAAGCTCTGGCCCGGTCTCCCGGTGGAGGAGGTGCCGATCGGCCACATCACCAACGGCGTCCATCTGCCCACCTGGATGTCGAGCCGGATGCTCCGGCTCTTCGATCGCCATCTGGGGGAAGGGTGGCTGGCGCGCTGCCAGGAGCCGGGGTTCTGGGACGCCGTGCTCACCCTCGACGACATGGAGCTGTGGCAGCTCCACCTGGAGATGAAGCGCGGCCTGCTCACCTACATCCGCGAGGAGGCGCGGCGCCGCTGGGCCGAGCGCTGGAAGGAAGCCGCCCACGTGGTGGGGGCCGGGACCCTGATCAATCCGGACGCGCTCATCCTCGGGTTCGCCCGCCGCTTCGCGACCTACAAGCGCGCCGCGATCCTCTTCAGCGATTTCGACCGGCTGCACGATCTGCTCGTCAACCCGTGGCGGCCGGTGCAGATCATCTTCGCCGGGAAGGCCCACCCCGAGGACACCCCGGGCAAGGAGGTGCTCCAGAAGGTCTACGCCTTCACCCGCGACCCGCGGTTGCAGGGGCGGGTGGCCTTCCTCGAAGACTACGAGATGCACCTGGCCCACCGGCTGGTGCAGGGGGTGGATCTGTGGCTCAACATGCCGCGCGCCCCCCTCGAGGCCTGCGGGACCAGCGGGATGAAGGCGGCCCTGAACGCCGTCCCCCAGTTGAGCACCCTGGACGGCTGGTGGGCGGAGGGCTTCGCCGGCACCAACGGCTGGGCGATTCCGCCGGTCCCGCCCGGCGAGGACCCCGACCAGTCCGATGCGGACCACCTCTACGCGATCCTTGAAGAACAGGTGGTCCCGATGTATTACACCCGGGACGCCCGCGGACTGCCGGTCGAATGGCTCCAGCGGATGAAGCACGCGCTCAAGGTGGCGGGCGAACGGTTTACCGGCCGCCGCATGGTGCAGGAGTACATCACCCAGTTCTACGTGCCCGCCATGCGGGGCGAGGCTGCCGCGAGTGTCCCCCCGGACTGAGGGCCGTCCCTCTCGTGAGCTTCCGAGCCCGCCCCCGGCCCCGGAGGTCGCCGGCGCGCCGCTCTCGATCGTGCATCTGGCGGCCGAATACGGCTGGCTGGCCCGCACCGGCGGGCTGGCCGAAGCGGTGGCGGGGCTCGCCACCACCCAGGCCCGCGAGGGATGCCCCACCGCCGTCATCATCCCGCTGCACCGCTCGGTGCGGAGCGCCGCCCCCGGGCTCGAGCGGGTGGGGAGCCCGTTCCAGGTGCAGGTGGGCCCGCGGCTGGAAGAGGGGCGGCTCTATCGGCTCCCGGCCGAATCGGGGCGCCCCCGGGTGTACGCCATCGAGCACCCGTATTTCGACCGGCCCGGGCTGTATGGCGAGAACGCGACCGACTACCCCGACAACCTCCAGCGGTGGGCCTTCTTTTCCCGGGCCGCGGTGGAGCTGCTCCCGAGGGTGACCCGCTCGCCGGCCATCCTGCACTGCCACGACTGGCATACGGCCCTGGCCATCGTGTATCTGCGCGTGCTGCGCCGCGCCGACCCGTTCGCCCAGGGCCTGCGCACGATCCTCACCGTGCACAACGCGGGTTTCCAGGGTCACTTCCCGCCGGAGGGCGTGCCGGAGATCGGGCTCCCCTGGGAGCTCTACCACTGGCAGTGCCTGGAGTGGTACGGGCGGCTCAACCTCCTCAAGGGCGGTCTCAAGTTCACGGACGCGGCGACCACGGTGAGCCCCACTCACGCGCATGAGCTTCGCACCCCGGTGGGTGGGTTCGGGCTGCACGACGTGTTCCTCTGGCTGGGCGATCGGTTCGTCGGGATCGTCAACGGGATCGACCTGGAGGAGTGGAACCCGGCTACCGATCCGCACATCACGGCGAACTATTCGCGCGACGATCTGTCCGGGAAGGCCCGCTGCAAGGCCGCGCTCCAGCGGAGTTTCGGCCTCCCCCAGCGCCGGCGCCTCCCGCTCTTTGCCATGACCGCCCGCATGACCCAGCAAAAGGGCCTCGAACTCATCACCGGCGAGTACACCCTTTTCATGCTCGAGGCGCAGTTCATCTTCCTCGGCACCGGGGAACCGCGCTACGAGCAATTGCTCAAGATGTGGGAGGCCCGCTGGCCCGACCGGATCAGCGTGCACCTGGGCTTCTCGGAACGGCTGGAACACCGCCTCATGGCGGGCGCCGACATCTACCTCATGCCCTCGCTCTACGAGCCGTGCGGCCTGGCCCAGCTCCGGGCCGAGCGATACGGGACCATCCCGCTCGCTCGGCGGGTGGGTGGGCTGGTGGACACCATCGAGGACGAGGTAACGGGGTTCCTCTTCGACGAGTACAGCTCCGAGGACCTGCTGCGGGTGGCCCGGCACGTCATCGACCGCTACAACGACCCCCCCCGCTGGATCATGATGCAGCGCGAAGCGATGGCGCGCGACTTCAGCTGGGGCCGTTCGGCGGCCCGCTACCTGGAACTCTACCGCCGGGTGCTGGCCCAGCCCCCGGTGACGGGATGAGGCGCCGACCCGCCGCTTTCGTGCTGGCCCTGCACAGCCACCTGCCGTGGGTCCTCCACCACGGGCGCTGGCCGCACGGGAGCGACTGGCTCTGTGAAGCGGTGCTCGACTCCTACCTGCCGCTCCTTGCCGAGCTCCGGTCGCTCGCGCGCCGGGGCGTCGCGGCCCCGATCACCCTGGGTGTGACCCCGGTCCTGGCCAATCAGCTGGCGAGCCCCGCGTTCGCCGCCGAACTGGAGCGGTACTTCGAGCAGCGCCTGCAGACCTGCGCCGAGGCGCCGGCGTCGCTCCGGGCGACGGGCGACGAGCGGCTCCTCCCCCTCGTCCGCTTCTGGACCGGGCGCCTCCAGGCCCTGCGCAAGCTCTACCGGAGCCTGGCCGGCGGGATCATCGGGGCGTTGCGGGAGCTGGAGCAGGCCGGAGCGATCGAGCTGGTCACGAGTGCCGCCACGCACGGATTCCTGCCGCTCTTCGCCCGGGACGAGAGCATCCGGCTCCAGCTCGCCCTGGGGCGCACCGAGCATCGCCGCCTCTTCGGGCGGGTGCCCGAGGGCCTCTGGCTCCCCGAGTGCGCCTACCGGCCCCGCGGTCCCTGGCGGCCGCTGCCTGATGCGCCGCCCACCGGCCCCCGCCGCGGCATCGAGGAACACGTGGCGGATGTGGGATTCCGCTACTTCTTCGTGGACGCGCACCAGGCCGGTGCGGGCCGGGTCTGGAGCGGGTACGGGGAGGAGCCGGACGAGCCGTCCCCACCGGTGGCCGCGCGCCACTCGCCGCATCGGGCCTATCGCGTCTTCGGCCGGCCCGGGGGCCGGACCGTGTCGGTCCTGGTGCGAGACCCGGTGGCCTCTCGCCAGGTCTGGGACCGGCACCTAGGGTATCCGGGCGACGAGTGGTATCTCGAGTTCCACAAGATCCGCTGGCCCGGGGGCCTCAAGTTCTGGCGGGTGAGCGCCCCCGGCTCCGATCTCGGCGCGAAAGCTCCGTACGAGCCGGAGCGGGCCTCGGGGCGCGCCGCCGAGCACGCCCGGCACTTCGCGAGCCTGCTGGAGGAGCTTGCCACCGCCCCGACGGCACCAGGCGGCCCGGCGCCCGCCGTGCTGGCCGTCCCCTTCGATACCGAACTGTTCGGGCACTGGTGGTTCGAAGGCGTGGACTTCCTGGGCTGGCTCTTTGTGGCTCTCCAGGGCCGTTCGACGATCCGGCCCCGGACCGCCAGCGCGGCGCTGGCCGATCACCCCGCGCGCCGGGGCATCCGGCTCCAGGCGGGATCCTGGGGCGCGGGCGGTGATTTCAGCATGTGGCTCAACGAGGGAACGCGGTGGACCTGGCACCGCCTCTGGGCACTGGAGACCCTGTTCTGGGATCGGGCCGCCGCGGCCTTGAGCGACCCCGCCCGCCGGCCGATCCTAGCCCAGGCCGCCCGCGAGCTGCTCCTGGCCCAGGCCTCCGACTGGCCGTTCATCATCACCACCGGGGCGGCGGCCGACTACGCAACCCGGCGCCTGACCCGGCACTGCGAGGACGCGGAGGCGCTGCTGGCGGCCCTCGACCCCGCGGGATCCGGCCTGGAACCTGCTCGGGCCCTGGCGGATGAACTCTGGCGTCGCGACCACTGTTTCCCCGAGGTTTTACCGGCGGTGGAGGCCGCGCTTCACGGAAGCCGGGAGGTGGCGGTATGAGCGCCCGTCGCGCTGGGGCCCCGCAGTCCGGCGTGCGCCGCAAGGCGTGCCGGGTGGCGGGACTCGGTGGCGGTGCTGGTGGTCCGGCGCGGGGAGGCGTCGGCGTCCGTGCCGGAGCACGCGGCACGTAAACGCATCCTGGCGATGTCCTCCCCCTCCCCGCCCCCCGCGCCGCTGTCCGTCGTCATCCACGGCCACTTCTACCAGCCTCCCCGCGAGAACCCGTGGACCGAAGAGGTGGAGCAGGAACCGTCCGCCGCCCCGTTTCACGACTGGAACGAACGGATCGAGCAGGAGTGCTACCGCGCGGTGGCGGCGGCCCGTGTGCCGGGCGCCGGGGGCCGGATCGCGCGGCTCGTGAACTGCTACGAATGGATCAGCTTCGACTTCGGGCCCACGCTGCTGGAATGGCTGGAGGGGAATGCGCCCGACACCTATCGCGCGATTCTCGAGGCCGATCGCCAAAGCCTGGCGCGCCTGGGCCACGGGAACGCGCTCGCCATGCCGTATCACCACGCGATCCTCCCGCTCTCCAGCCGCCGGGAGAAAGTGACCGAGGTCCGCTGGGGAATCGCCGACTTCCGGCGCCGGTTCGGGCGGGAACCGGAGGGGATGTGGCTCCCGGAGACGGCGGTGGACGAGGAGACGCTCGAGGTCCTGGCCCGGGAAGGGATCCGGTTCACCATCGTGGCGCCGCACCAGGTGGCCGCGCCCCCCCCTCGCGGGCTGCCGGGCCGGTTCGTGACCGGCGGGGGGCGGGCGATCGCCCTCTGCATCTACGACGGCCCCCTGTCGCACGACGTGGCCTTCGGGCCCCTGGTGCGGAGTGCCGATCGGTGGGCCACGCGGATGCTCGATCGCGGCCCGGGCGCCGAAGCGGAGGAGTCCGGCCCCACCCTCCGGTCGGTGGCCACCGACGGGGAGACCTATGGCCACCACCACGCGTTCGGGGAGATGGCGCTGGCGCGGGTGATCGAGTTGCTGGAGGCGTCGCCCGGGGTGACGCTGGAGAATTTCGCCTCGTTCCTGGCGCGGCACCCGGCGGTGCACGACGTCACCCTGGTGGCGCCCAGCTCCTGGAGCTGCGCCCACGGGGTGGAGCGCTGGCGCTCGGACTGCGGCTGCAAGTTGGAGACGAGCAAGCCGACCCAGCAGGCCTGGCGCGCGCCGCTCCGGGACGCGCTGGCCTGGCTGGCGTCGGAGTGTCACGCGCGGTACGATCGCGAAGCCCCGGCGCTGCTCGCCGATCCGGCCGCCGCCCTCGACGGCTACGGCGCCGTGATCGGTCGCGAGCCCGAGGCGGTCCGGGCCTACGCGGAGGGCGCGGCACGACCCGGGCTCCTGCCTGACGAGGTGGTACGGGCCGGTGAGCTGCTGGAACTCGAGCGGGGCGCGCTCCGGAGCCTCACCTCCTGTGCCTGGTTTTTCGACGACATCGGCGGGATCGAGACCGTGCAGGTGCTCCGCTACGCCGCCTGGACCATCGGGCTGGCCGGCCCCGAGGCCGCCCGCCTCGAGCACGGCTTCGGGGAACGGCTCGCCCCGGCCCGGAGCAACGCTCCCACCCTCGGCACCGGGCGGGACATCTTCTTCCAGCGGGCCCGGCCCCACGCGCCGCCGGAGGCACGGATCGCGGCCGGGCTCGCCGCCGCGCACGTCCTGGCGCCGGGTGCCGCCTCGAGCCCGGCCTACCGGGTGGAGCGCGACGACACCCAGGACGTGCTGGTCAGGCGCCGGACCGGCCGCCGGTTCCCTTTCCAGGCGGGGATCGAGAGCGAGGGACTGGCGCTGCGGGTAACGGTCCGCGCGCCCTGGCTGGGCGAACCGATCACCCACGGCCTCGCCGACCTGCCCGAGCGCCAGCGCACCGCGGTCGCGCTCGCCTTGCGCGAGCGGGCCCTGGCCCGGTTGCTCACCGCCGGCGAACGGGCGGCCCTGGCACGGGGCGAGGAGCTGCGTCCCGTGATCCGCCGCGCGCTGCTCCGGACCGTGAGCGATCTCGCCGGAGAGCGGACCCCCACCGCCCGGGAGCGCGTGGTGGAGCTGCTCGCCCTGCTCGAGGAGCTGGGGCAGGCGGTGCCATTCGAGGTACAGACCGTCTTCTACCGGATCTGGCGGACCCAGGGCCCGTCCGATCCCGGCCTCGCCGAGCTCGCCGTCCGGCTCGGCTTCGAGGTGCGCCACGGACCCTCGTTCCCTGCCTCGCCATGACCACACCGCTGCGCTTCATCTTCGGCGTTCACCTGCATCAGCCGGTCGGCAACTTCGATGCGGTCTTCGACCAACACCTGGCGGAGGTGTACCGGCCGTTCCTGGAACGGGTGGACGAGCGGGACTTCCTGCCCATCGTCCTGCACCTCTCCGGTCCCCTGCTCGAATGGCTGGAGGCGCACGACCAGGGCCGGCGCTATCTCGACCTCCTGGGCAACCTGGTGACGCGGGGCAAGGTGGAACTGCTCCTCGCCGGCATGTACGAGCCGGTGCTCGCGGCTCTGCCGCGGCGCGACCGCATCGAGCAGATCGGGTGGATGCGCGAGGCCCTCCGCCGGCGGTTCGGCGTCGAGGCCACCGGCCTCTGGCTCACCGAGCGCGTCTGGGAGCCGGAGCTGGCGGCGGATCTCGCCGACGCGGGGGTGCGTTACGCCCTGGTGGACGACCGGCACTTTCTAGTCACCGGCCTGGAGCGCGACCGGCTGCACGTGCCGTACACCACCGAGAGCGACGGCCGGCGGGTCACGCTCTTCTCGATTGACGAGCGGCTCCGCTACCTGGTGCCGTTCCGCCCGCCGGCGGAAACGGCGGCGTATCTCCGGGAGCTGGCCGCCCGCCGGCTGCCGGTGGCGGTGCTGGCCGACGACGGGGAGAAGTTCGGCGGCTGGCCGGGGACCCGGGAATGGGTCTACGAGCGCGGCTGGCTCGACCAGTTCTTCACCACGATCGGCGCCCTGGTGGATGGCGGCGAGCTCCTGCTCACCACGCCGTCGGAATGCCTGGCCGCCGTCTCCAGCGGCGGCCTGGTGTACCTGCCGACGGCGTCCTACCGCGAGATGGAAGGGTGGGCGCTCCCGCCGGCGCAGGCCCGCCGGCTCGCCGCGCTGGAGCGGGAACTCGGGGAGGAGCGCCTGGCGGGGCCGGACGGCGCGCTCGTCCGAGGCTCCCACTGGCGGAACTTCCTGGTCAAGTACACCGAGGCGAACCGGATGCAGAAGAAGATGTGCGCGCTGTCGGCGCGCTGCCGGGCCGCGGGCGATCCGCCCGACGCCCGGCGGGCCATCGGCCGCGCCCAGTGCAACGACGCCTACTGGCACGGCGTCTTCGGCGGGCTCTATCTCCCCCACCTGCGAGACGCGATCTGGGCCGAGCTCGCCCGCGCGGAGGGAATCCTGCGGGCGGGGGAGGCCGCCGCCTGGGAGGAGCTGGACCTCGATGCCGACGGCCACCCCGAACTCTGGATTCACGATGCGAGCTTCTCCGCGCTGGTGAGCCCGGCGCGCGGCGCCGTGATCGAGGAGCTCACGGTGTTCGCGCACGGGGTGAACTACGCCAACGTGCTCACTCGCCGGCGGGAGGGCTACCACCTGCTGGCCGCCGAGACCGGCGGGGCGCCGGGCGGGCCGGAGGGCCACGGCACCCCGAGCATCCACGACCTCGAGCACGCGCTGCAGCTCGACGAGCTGCCGCCGCTCGATCCGGAGGAGCGGTGCCTGCTCGTCGAGCGGGTGCTGGACGCCTCGGTGGATGAGCGGATGTACGCCCGGGGCGACTACGACCCCGACTGGAGCATTCGCGAGACGGCGCCCGAGACGGAGGTCGCCGCGGGGCCCGAGGGCATCACGATCCGCTGCCGGGTGCGCGAGCTGGGGCTCACGGTGCTGGAGAAGTCCTACCACTTCCAGCCGGGCGGCGTGCTGACCGCCCGGTATCGGTGGAATCCGGCGGCTTTCCCGGCCGGCGCCGTCTTCGCGCCGGAAATCTCCTGTGCCGCGCCGGTCGAGATCACCTGCACGCCGGCCGCCCAGGTCTGGACCTATGACATCACCACGGTGGCCAAGTCGGAACGCGGACTGGAGCGGACGGTCCAGGGCCGCGCCACGACGGCGCGCTGGCCGGTGGCTCTGGGGGAGGCCGTGATCGAGCTGGTGCCGCGGGGGCCAGCGCCGCCCGACCCCCTCGAGTGAGCTTCACGGGGTCAGGTCCTCGCGCCTGGGCTCGACCCGCAGGATCCAGAGCCCGGAGTTGATGTCCGGCACGTAGATCACGCCGTGCTTCACCACGGCGCCCCAGGCAAAGGGGGCGCGGGGCCGCACTCCCATGGAATCCGCGGTCAAGATCCAGCTGATCTCGCGACCCTGGCGAAGCAGGTCGCCCTTGAGTTCGCCGGAGATGTCGAGCACCCGGGCCCCGCCCTGGTAGTTGCCGAGGTACAGGGTGTCTCCTTCCACCCAGACGTTGTGCACTCCCCCGTCCGTGGGCTCGTACCAGGCCACCTCCCGCGGGTGCTCGAGGTCCGCGACGTCAATCACGTGGAGCCGGCCCCAGGTCAGGTTGTTGCCGTCCTGCAGGCCAGGCGCGGTCCGAGCGGCGTACACCTCGTCGCCCACGAAGACGTAGCGGCCGGCCCGCCAGGCGGTGTGGGTCCCCCGCGCCCCGAGGCCGTAGAGCTGGTCGATCCGGGCGTAGAGCTCGTTGAGGTTGTATCTGTACCGGGACACGAACGTCGGGCGCTCCGGCGTCCCGCCCCGGATCCCCTTCCCCACGTCGAGGATGACGAGCCCGTCGTTCCAGTAGGACAGGTAGGCCAGGCCGTCCCGCACGTCCACGTCGTGGAGATAGCGCCCGGCCCGGGTCTGTTCGGTCTGCCAACGCGCCACCTCGCGCGGATGATAGGGGTCGCGGATATCCACGACCCGGAGGCTCCCGGTGGCGTCGTCGGTGAGATACACCCGGCCCTGGTACACATAGGACGAGTGCACCCCGCCGGACACCGTCTCGGTGTAGTCGGCGATGATCCGCGGGTGGCAGGGATCGCTCGCCTCGAAGATCACGATCCCGTTCTTCCGGTTGGACGCCCCCTCCCGCGTGAAGACGCCATAGCGGCCGTCTTCCGTGGTCATCACGTCGTTCACGAGCTGGGCGTCGGTGAGCATCGAGTCCACGATCCGGGGCTGCCGCGGGTCGCGCACGTCAATGGCGTACACCCGGTCGGCGATCGTGGAGAGATACAGACACTCGCCGCCCGGGTGGACCCACACCTCGGCGGACCGAAACGCGATCGGCACCCGCCCGAGCACCTCCATGCCCCGAGTGACTCGGCGGAGCGCCACCGACACGGAGGCCTCGGCGCTCAGGGTGCCGGCCTGCGCGGTGACGGTGTAGCGGCCCGGCGTCTCCGCGACAAAGGCACCGGTCTCGTCAATCTGGGCGACCCCGGGGCCGGCCTCCACCGCCCAGCGCACCGCGAAGTCCCGGACCGGCCGGCCCTGGGCATCGCGAGCCGAGACCGTGAACCGGATCACATCGCCGGTGCGGGCGGCCGCCTCGCTCGGCTCCAGCGTCATCCGGGTCACCGTGTTCGGCACCACCTGAAAGGCCAGGGTGCCCGTGGCTTTCCCCGCCGTCCCGGTGACGGTCACGCGCCCCGGCGCCACCGCGTGGAGCCGGCCATCCGGGGTCACGGTCGCCACCCGCGGGTTGTTCGAGGTGAAGACCACCGGGTCGTCACGCCGGTCGTCATGAGCCGAGTAGGCCACCCCGCGCAACGTGAGCCGGGTCCCCACCAGCACCCGGGTGAGCGCGGGACCCAGTTCGACCCGCGCGGCTGGCAAGGGCCGCACCCGGATGGTCGCCTGACCGAATACGGGCCGCGCCCCCTGCACCGCCGCGACCGCGAACACCCGGATGTAGCCCTGGTAGCCCGCGGTGACCAGGCCGGTCGAGTCCACCTCCCCCTCGCCACCCCCGCTGAACCAGTTGATCTCGACCCCGGGAATGGGCCGCCCCGAGGAGTCCAGCGCCTGCGCCGAGAGCTGGAGGGTCTGCCCCACCTCGAGCTCGGCGGTGGCCGGCGTCACTTCGACCCGGGCGATCGGGGGCCCGGGCTGAGCCGCTGGCGCGGTGGGGGTGGGAGCCTGGAGCAGTACCAGGAGCGGGGCGAGCAACATGGGACACCGTTCGGTTGGAGGACCACGACGATCGAGGGCTGGATGATAGCAGCCGGGGGCCCGGTTTGAAAAACCCGCAGCCGCACCCCGATGGCCGGGACCCTACGCGAGGGCGGCGGCGGAGATTCAACCCCCTTATCTTTTCGCGACCATGAACCCGACCTCCGACCGGGTGGCGGTGGGGCTCGTCCAGATGCGGATGAGCCCGGAGCCCCGCGAGAACCTCACTCGCGCGACGGCGTTCATCCGGGACGCCGCGCGCCGCGGGGCCCAGGTGATCTGCCTCCCCGAGCTCTTTCAGAGCCTCTACTTCTGCCAGACCGAAGACCACCGGCATTTCGCCCTCGCGGAGCCGGTGCCCGGCCCCACGACCGAGGCGCTGGGCCGGCTCGCCGGGGAGCTGGGGGTGGTGATCATCGCGTCGCTCTTCGAGAAGCGGGCGGAGGGACTCTACCACAACACCACCGCGGTGCTGGACGCCGACGGCAGCTATCTCGGCAAGTACCGCAAGATGCACATCCCGGACGACCCGAACTACTACGAGAAGTTCTACTTCACCCCGGGCGACCTCGGCTTCCGGAGCTGGCGAACCCGGTTCGTCCGGGCCGGCGTGCTGATCTGCTGGGACCAGTGGTACCCGGAGGCGGCCCGCCTCACCGCGCTCACCGGGGCGCAGATCCTCTTCTATCCCACGGCCATCGGCTGGCTGCCCGCCGAGAAAGCGGCGTACGGGGCGGCCCAGCAGAACGCCTGGGAGACAATCCAGCGGAGCCATGCCATCGCCAACGGCGTCTACGTGGTGGCCGTCAACCGGGTCGGCCACGAAGGCGGCCCCGAAGGCGGCATCGAGTTCTGGGGCTCGAGCTTCGTCGCCGATCCCGGCGGCACCATCCTCGCCCGCGCGGGCCACGAGGAGGAGACGCTCGTGGTGGAATGCGACCTGAGCCGGCTGGACCAGGTCCGGACGCACTGGCCGTTTCTCCGGGATCGGCGGGTGGACGCCTACCATCACCTCGATCGCCGGTTCTTGGATGCCGACGCCGGGGTGCCGGGCCTTGAGGATGCCGGGAGCTAGCGAGTGCCCATGTCGTCGCGGTCCGCGGTCCCCGAAGCCCCCCAGGTCCGATTCTCCGACTCCCCCGCCGCACTCGGCTTCCGCATGCCGCCCGAGTGGGCGCCCCATCGCGCGACCTGGCTGAGCTGGCCGCACCGGGAGTCGTCGTGGCCGGGGAAGTTCGAGCCGGTGCCGGGCGTGTTCGTGGAGATCGTGAAGCTGCTGGCGCCCGGGGAGGAGGTCCACATCGCCGTCGGGGGCGACGCGCTGGAGGACCAGGTCCGGCGCCTGCTGGCCGATGCCGGGATCGCGTCGGTAACCGTGCGGGGATCCGGACTCCGGCCGGTGCCGCGGTCCCCGTCAGGCCCCCGCGTCTTCCTCCACGACTTCCCCACCAACGACGCCTGGTGCCGCGACCACGGCCCGATCTTCGTCCAGCGCGAGGTGAACGGCCGCCGCGAGGAGGCGATCGTGGACTGGGACTACAACGCCTGGGGAGGGAAGTACCCGCCGTTCGAGGACGACGACCGGATCCCCTCCCGGATCGGCGAGCGATTCGGGATCCGGGTGTTCCGTCCGGGTATCGTGCTCGAGGGGGGCAGCATCGAGGTCAACGGCCGCGGTACCCTGCTCACCACCGAGGCCTGCCTCCTCAATCCCAACCGCAACCCCACGCTCTCCCGGGACACGATCGAGCGCTATCTCCGCGACTATCTGGGTGTCACGCAGATCCTCTGGCTGGGCGAGGGGATCGAGGGGGACGACACCGACGGCCACGTGGACGACCTCACCCGGTTCGTGGACCCGGACACCGTAGTCACCGTGGTGGAGGAGGACCCGCGCGATCCCAACTACGAGCCGCTCCGGGAGAACCTGGCGCGGCTTCACGCCATGCGCGACCCCGCCGGGCGGCCGTTCCGGGTCATCCCGCTCCCCATGCCGCCCGCGCTTTACCACGAGGGCCAGCGGCTCCCGGCCAGCTACGCCAACTTCTACATCGCCAACGAGGTCGTGCTGCTCCCGGCCTACGGCGCGCCGAGCGACGAGGTGGCGCGCCGAACCCTCCAGGCGTGTTTCCCGGAGCGGCGAGTGGTGCCCGTGGCGTCCCGCGA
>DATLYZ010000022.1:0-24860 GCA_035574255.1 Gemmatimonadales bacterium
ATTTCGAGCATGCTCCGTCCTGTTCGGGTCAACCGACGCTGCCTTCCAGAGTGATCCCGAGCAGCTTCTGCGCCTCGACGGCGAACTCCATGGGGAGTTCCTTGAAGACTTCCTTGCAGAAGCCGTTCACGATCATGGAGACCGCGTTCTCCGTGTTGAGGCCGCGCTGCTTGAGGTAAAAAATCTGGTCCTCGCCGATTTTCGAGGTGGAGGCCTCGTGCTCCACCGAGGCGGTGGCGTTCTGCACCTCGATGTAAGGGAACGTGTGCGCCCCGCAGCGATTGCCGATGAGCATGGAATCGCACTGGGTGTAGTTCCGGGCCCCTGCCGCGCGCGGCAGCATTTTCACCAGGCCCCGGTAGCTGTTGTTCCCCTGGCCGGCTGAAATGCCCTTGGAGACGATGGTGCTGCGGGTGTTCCGGCCCACGTGGATCATCTTGGTACCGGTGTCGGCCTGCTGCCGCCCGTTCACCACGGCCACCGAGTAGAACTCGCCCACCGCGTTGTCGCCTTGCAGGATCACGCTGGGGTATTTCCAGGTGATCGCCGAGCCCGTCTCCACCTGGGTCCAGGAGATCTTGGCGTTCGCCGCGGCCTTGCCCCGCTTGGTCACGAAGTTGTAGATCCCGCCCTTGCCCTCCGCGTCGCCGGCGTACCAGTTCTGCACCGTCGAGTAGCGAATGGTGGCACCGGGCAGGGCCACCAGCTCCACCACCGCAGCGTGGAGCTGATTGGTATCGAAGCGGGGCGCGGTGCAGCCCTCCAGATAGCTCACGTAGGCGCCCTCGTCGGCCACGATGAGGGTTCGCTCGAACTGTCCCACATCCTGCGTGTTGATCCGGAAATAGGTGGACAGCTCCATGGGGCAGCGGACCCCCGGCGGCACGTAGACGAACGACCCGTCGCTGAACACCGCCGAGTTGAGGGCCGCGAAGAAGTTGTCGTTGTACGGCACCACCGAGCCCAGATATTTCTGCACCAGGTCGGGATGTTCGCGGACCGCCTCGGAGAAGGAGCAGAAGATGATACCCTCCTTGGCGAGCGTCTCCTTGAAGGTGGTGGCTACCGACACGCTGTCGAAGATGGCGTCCACCGCGACGCCGCTCAGCCGCTGCTGCTCCGAGAGCGGGATGCCCAGCTTCTCGTAGGTCCGGAGGAGCGCCGGATCCACCTCCGCCAGGCTGCCCAGCGGTTTCTGGGTGCGGGGGGCCGCGAAGTAGATGATCTCCTGATAGTCGATCGGCGGATACGACACGTTGGCCCAGTGGTGGGGCTCCTTCATCTCGAGCCAGCGCCGATAGGCGCGGAGCCGCCACTCCAGCATGAACGCCGGCTCCTGCTTCCGGGCCGAGATCATCCGGATCACGTCTTCGTTCAGCCCCCGGGGGAAGACCTCCGAGGGAATGTCCGTGACGAAGCCGTACTGGTATTCGCGATTGACCAGCGATTCAACCGGAGACGTCATGTCCGCTCCTCGCTGTCCGGCTCCGCCCCCGGGAACCGGACGTGGTATTCACACGCGGGGGCCCCGCTCAGCACGTGCAGCCTCCGCTCGACCTTGCCTCCCAGGATCCGGCCCACGAACTTCGCCTCGGCCTCGCACACCTCGGGATACCGCTCGGCCACCGCCCGGATCGCGCAGTGGTGCTCGGTAAGCGTCCCGCAGCAGAAGCTGGCCTGCCCTTCGGCCATGTAGCCGTCGGCGGTGCGGACCTCGGCGAGCCGGCGCATCCGCTCTTCGGGCGCCGCCCCGCTCAGCTCGGGCTCGAGCCGCGCGCCAAGCTGCTCGTAGTAGGACTCCAGGGCCGCCACCACCGCCTCGCGCCCTGCGACCGCCGCCACCGCGTCCAGCATGTGGGTCAGCGTCTCCTTGTAGCGCTGAGGGAAGAGCGCCTCGCCGGCCGGACTGAGGTGCCAGGCGTAAGTGGGAGCTCCCACACCCCGCTGCTCCCGGCGATAGGCAATGACACCCTCGGTCTCGAGCTCCTTCAAGTGATGCCGCACCGCATTGGGCGAGAGCCCAAGGCGCTCGCTCAGCTCCTTGGCCGTGAGCGCCCCGGTCCGCTTGAGCAGGATGAGCACCTCGCCGCGCGGACCCCGGTAGGCCGGAGGTAGCGGCGCATCGCCAACGTGGTCGTGAGCCGGAACGGTCATGGCAAATCAAATCCTAGCCACCGGATCCGCTTTTGTCAACTTAATATCAGAAAAATGGGACGAAAGCGAGGCGTGGGCTTCTCCAGGACGGCGTCGAACGGAGCATAGAGGTCGTAATTGCTACTTCCACTGGCCAACTGGCAGGCTGTTCCACCACGCCACCCGGGCCGGAGGCGACCCGGCATCACCCCCTTGGGTTCGGCGAGGTTTCGACCCTAGATCCTGGCCCCGGACCGACCTCGACGGAGGGGAGGCCGGCCCGGCCCCGCTGGTCCCGGCCTCTCTATTGTGTCCCGTCGGCTCCGGCACAACATTGAGGCTGACCCAAGCCGGGCTGCACCATGACGATCCACCGCATCCGGATGCTGGGGGACCCGATCCTCCGGACCCGCTGCGAGCCCATTGCGAAGCCACGCTCCACCGCGGTTACGGTGATCGTGGACGACCTGCGGGACACCCTCCGGGACTTCCAGTCACGCTTCGGATACGGCCGGGCCATCGCGGCTCCGCAAATCGGAGCCCCGGTCCGCATCGTCTACGTCGAGATGGATTCACCCTGGGTGCTGATCAACCCGGAGATCGTGGATGTGGGGAACGAAGATTTCACGGTCTGGGACGACTGCTTCTCGTTCCCGAATCTGCTGGTCCGGGTCTCTCGGGCCTACCGGATCAAGGTGCGGTATCAGGACCCGAAGGGCGACTGGCGAATCGTGGACCTGGAGCGTGACCGGGCAGAGTTGCTCCAGCACGAGATAGATCACCTCGACGGGGTCCTGGCCGTGGACCGGCCCCACGGACTCGACCCCTTCTGCCTCCGGGAGGAGTGGAACCGGCAGCACGCCCAGCAGGGCCGCTACGGTGAGCCGGAACCCCGGTCCACCCCCTACGCCGGGTCCATCTCCAACCTGCTCTAGTGGATTTCCGGACAGGCAAGAGCCCGGCCTCGGACTCGGAGGGGCTGGAAGGTCAGCCTTCCCGGGCGTCGGCCTCCCACGTCTGCTCGATCTCGCGGGCCGCCCGCCGCAGGATCTCCGCCACGGCCCGAATCCCCGGATGTCCGGGACCGCGGCGGAACGCATTCTTGTACGCCTTCGTCGCCACCTCGGCGAAGGCGGCGTTGAGTTCCCCCATTGCCCCGCCGGCAAGGTCACGCACGGTCTCCCGGACCCGCTCGAAGATGTCCTCGATCTCGTCGCGCCGCTCATCCAGCAGGCGCTCCCCCTCGGGCGTGATGTGGTAGACCCTGCGCCCCTCGGCCTCGACCCCGCGGATGTAGCCCTGGTCTTCCAGCATCTGGAGCGTCGGGTACACCGTCCCGGCACTCGCCGAATACACGCCGCCCAGTCGCTCTTCCAGCGCCTTCATCACCTCGTAGCCATGGCGGGGCTTTTCCCGCACGAGGCGAAGAATCACGTACTTGACCTCGCCCGATTCGAACATCTGGTGTCTCCTGCGGCGCCGGGGCCGGCCCCGGGCCCAGAAGGCCCCACCCGGCCAGAACCCGGCCCCGAACACCCCGCCCAGGCCCCAATCATCGTGACAGCCCGACATGGCCACCTCCCGGCATTCCAGGTATCTTCCGATAGCTCTTACGATATATCGAGTATGCGGACCTGACCAGAGGCCAGTGTATCTGGAACCTCAGGAGGGTATCTGGAACCTCAGAGTGCTCTCGCTTCCGGCTCCAGGGGTCGGCGGGAACCCCCGCGGCGTTCCGAGAGGAACCGTACTCCGCCGCCAGGGCTCAAGTTCGCGGTCGTAGCTGATCTTGGTGGCGATATTGCATTGCCGGTCGTCTCTCGTCGGAAGAGCTGGATTTCGGCCCCAGGTCGCCGCGAAGACTTGCCGGTCGAGGGCGGCTTCGAAACAGTGTCTGGTGCTTGGCCTCGAGCTGGGATCGAAGCCCTCCGTCACGCGCTGCCGCGAGCGGAGGCACCCCGCCGAGGAGCACCGGGCTGGAGAAAAGCGAAATGCTACCCGTTTTCGCGCTCGTGGTTCAACTCGCCGGCCCGATCGGCGTTGCGGACTCCGCCTGGCAGGCGATCACCGACGAGGGGGTCCTTCGGGCCTCGGCGGTCGTGGACTCGGTCTACATTGACCGGCTTCTCCCGGCCGCCACGGTTTCCGGCGGCGACTTCACCGCCTATCTCATGGCCCGCCTGGGGATTCACGGGCTCCCTCCGGGTTTCCGTTATCGGGTGGCGGTGGACAGCACCCAGATCCGGATCGGGGGGCGGGTCTCCGAGCTACCCGCCGAAGCTCGCGCGGCACTCCATCCGCTGGTGACCTGGCTGGCTCCGGAGGCCTGGCTCGAGGCTCAGGTGGAGCTCCTGCCGGCGGGGCGCGAGGCGGTCCGCTTCCGCCTCCGGAGTGCGAGCGTCGAGGGGATACCGGTCCCCGAGGCAGTCCTGGCGCCGGTGCTGGCGGGCGTGGGCGAGCAGTATCCGGCACTCACCAGGACGGGACGTGACCTGCTGGTGCAGATCCCGCCCGGAGCCGCGATGCGGCTGGTACCGGGAGGGGTCGTGCTTCTCGGGCCGTAGGTGGAGGGCAGGCTGTCCGCGCCCCGCCGAGCGAGGCATGGGGCCCTCACCGTGCGGGGGCCCGGGCCTGGCGAGGGTTGCGCTTCCCCGCGCGGCTCCCAAATTGCCCCGAGCCAGCACCGATGTGCCCGCAGGATCGTGTTTCCACTCGACTCGAGGTTCCCATGCTGCTCGTGTTGACCGCGTTGCTCGCTTACCCGCCGGCCATCCCCGTTCCGGACTCGATCAGGACGGTGAGTGGAGTGTCCCTGCCGGAGAGCATCGAGGTGGAGGGCCACACGCTCGTGCTGAACGGGATGGCGCTGCGGAAGAAATTCGTCGTGGGCGTGTACGTGGCGGGGCTCTATCTCGCCGAGAAGAGCACCAGCGCGGACGCGATCGTCGGCGCCGATGCTCCGCGCCGGATGGTCATGCACTTCAAGCACGACGTGGACAAGAAGAAGCTGTGCGAGGGCTGGGACGACGGGCTCAAGAACAACACGCCCGACGCGACGGCCGAGGTGCGGGCCCAGTTCAAGGAGCTCTGCGACTACATGGTGGACATCAAGGACGGCGAGACCTTCACCTTCACCTATCTCCCCGACCAGGGCACTCAGATCGAGGTGAAGGGGGAGGTCAAGGGCACCATTCCCGGGAAGGACTTCGCCGACGCTCTGCTCCGTTGCTGGATCGGGCCCAGGCCGGGCCCGGGTGAAGGGTTCAAGAAGAAGATCCTGGGTCTCGAGCGGTAAGGCCCCGATCGAGAGCGGCCGGGCGCGGCGTTCAGGAGGGGCGAAGGCCGGGAGCGCCGGCTCGGCCGTGCTCTCGGCGGAGGGGACCTCGGGCGGTTAGAACCACTCCCCGAGTCTGATAAACGCCTCGTCTCTCCCGCCTCGCGCGAAGCCGTACTCCACGCGAACGGGGCCGAGGGGGGTGTCCGCCCCGAGCCCGAGGCGGATTCCGTACTCCCAGGAGCCCTCGGGCCAGACCGGGCCGCCGAAGGCCGCCTGGCCAACGGCGCCGGCGACCCGGAGGTCGAGGGGACGGAAGAGCTGCCAGGCCAGGGCCAGCCGCCCGAGGACCTCGCGATCGCCTCTGCGTTCGCCGATCCTGAGCCCGGGGAAGCCGTCGGCTCCCCCGAGCATGAAGGTGGACTGGATCGGCAGATCGTGCCCCCACCCGAAGCGGAAACCGGGCATGGCCCGGAAGCGCCCCCGGCCGAGCCGTGCCGTGGCGTCGAGGCCGATCCGCCGGTAGCGGTCCGCCACGATGGCCTCTCCCCGGAGTCCGCTCTCGGCGAGTCGAAGTCCGCTGGAAAGCCGCACGAGCCCGCCACCTGCCTGGCGATCCGCGCCCGGCTCGTGCCAGAGGTGGCCCACCCCGCCGACGGTCACCACCCAGTTCCCCCCGAGACTTCGCTCCAGGCCGATCAAACCGAACCCTTCGCGGGTGCGGAGGGGGGCCATTTCGTCCCCCGAGCTGTCGAAGGTGCGCACCTTTTCGCGTCCCAGGGTGAGGTCGGCGACGGGCCGGACCGGATGGCGGCCCACGGTCGCGAGGCGGGCGGCGAGTTCCAGCTCCTGGCGTAACTCACCCAGGGCCACGACGGCTGCGGCTTCCATCATCTGGTCGGCGAGGCCGCGATCCACGTAACCCGCCCACATCCGGCCCCCCAGGTCGTTGTCGTAGGCCAGGCCGAGCGCGGCGAGGCGGCGGGGCGCCGGCCGGATCAGGGTTCTCAAGGTCACTGAATCACGGGTCCCTGACGGTTGGAGCCAGACCGCCTTCACCCCGTCGTAGTAGCGGAGGCTCTGAAACCCGGCCCGGAGGCGGGGGAGGTCAATCGAGTCGTGTTCCTCGAGACCGAGCAGGGTCCGGATGAATCGCTGATCGGCCGGGCGGCCCCCGGTCATCGTCAGGTGCCCCAGGCGAAGGCCCCCTGGGCGGGGGATCTGCCGAGGTTCCGCCCCGCGGCAGGGATCGTCCGCCAGCACCTTGCGGGCCTCCGCGTAGCCGCGCTCGATCAGGGCGGCGACGTTGGCCCGGTCGAAATCCAGGCTCCGGAACGGGTCCACGGCCGGCCGGATGTACCGGTCGCCCGGGCGGATCGGTTCCGGGGGCTGGCTGAAGAGGAAGCCGAGGAGCTGGTCGGCGAGCACAAAGGGGGAGGACAGGTCAAGCGTGTCCGACAGGTGCTCGGTGGCGTCGGAGACGATGACCCGGCGGGCCCCCTCCCGGCGTGCCACGCCCACCGGAATGTTGGCCACCAGGGCCCCGTCCCCGAGGTAGCGGCCGTTCAGCTTCTCCGGCTCGAAGATCAGCGGAATGGACATGCTGGCCCGGACCGCCCGGGCGAGGTCGCCGGTCCGGAGCACGACCTCCTCGCGCCCGGCGAGGTCGGTCGCGACGGCCCGGAAGGGGATGGGGAGCGAGTCGAACCAGCCGCGCGCCAGGAGGTTTCCCCGCAGCAGGGCGGCGTTGAGCAGCGCGTTCACTTCGTGTTCGCGGACGGCGGCGCGCTGCAGGGAGAATCCCCGTTCGCCCTGCTCCCACACGATGACCGGCGGTCGCTCGCCGAGGGAGCGGGGGGCGCTGGGCTGGTATTGCCGGAAGAGATCGGCGAGGTCGAGCGAGCGGGCCAGCGAGTCGATCTGGCGGCCGGTGTAGCCACTGGCGTACATGGCTCCCACGATGGAGCCCATGCTGGTCCCGACCACCAGATCAGGCCGGATCCCCAGGCTGTCGAGGACCCGGAGCACACCGATGTGGGCCAGGCCCTTGGCACCCCCGCCGGAGAGCACCAGCGCGGTGGGGCCTTGGCAGGACTGCGCGACGACCGGCCGGGGGCCGAGGGCGAACCCGACCGCGACCCACACCGCAACCCGAGAGGGGCGGGACATGGGCACTAAGTTAACCGCCCCCTTGCGCCGCGCCCCAACCCCACCTAATCATTGCCCGTCAGGTTCCCACGCTCCCGATACCGCCGGCGGGACCATTTAGGAGTCCCTGGAATGACGTATGTAATCGCTGAGCCCTGCATCGGTGTGAAGGACCGCGCCTGCGTGGACGTGTGCCCGGTCGACTGCATCTATGAGGCCGAGGATCAACTCTACATCCACCCCGACGAGTGCATTGACTGCGGGGCGTGCGAACCGGAGTGCCCGGTGACGGCCATCTTCCCGGAAGAGGACGTGCCGGAGAAGTGGAAGTCATACATCGCGAAGAACCGCGAGGTCTTTGCCAGCGAGAACCCGCCGGGCCGGCCCAAACGGTAGCGCGTATCGTTCCCAGGCCGGCCGCAGCCCGCCTCCCTGACGCAGAACGGGGGCGGGCCTTTTTGTGCCAGTCCGGGCCGCCCCCGAGGAGCAAGGAGAGAGCTCCGGAGTCGTACAACCTGGCCGCGACCCCGGAGCCTTGTGGAAGGGAATGCGGCGAGGTCGCGTCAGGAAGACGCTTCCGATCGCCACCGGTATAGACGCGCGGCAGGCCAGGAAAGTTGCAGGGTCCGGCTCACCCGCGCGCGGTCACCGTTTCGAGGAACTCGGCCAGGGCCCGGTTCGTTGTTTCGGGTTGCTCCATCGGGGTGAGGTGACCGGCCCCCGGCACCACGACCAGCCGAGCGCCGGGGATGGCGTCCACCATGGCCTGGGCCCGGTCGGGCGGCGTGATCTGGTCGTCGTCGCCCACGAGCACCAGGACCGGGATGTTCCCCAGAGTGGGGAGGAGCGGAAAGCTGTCCGGCCGCTCCTTGAGGGCCGTCAGCGCGCCCAGAATGCCCGCTACCGGTGTTCGTTCCATCATCTCGCGGACCCGGCGGACGAGTGCCGGGTTGGCCGCCGCGGTGCTTCGGGCGAGCAGCTTGGGGAGCATGGCGTCGGCGATCGCACTTGCACCGCCCTCCCGGGCCCGGGCCATGGCGGCGTCGCGCCCCTTCCGGGCCTCGGGCGAGTCCGCCTCGGCTCGGGTGTCCATGAGCACCAGGGCTCGTACCCGCTCGGGGGCCCGGCGGAGCATCTCGAAGGCAATGTATCCACCCATCGACAACCCGCAGAGTACGGCGCGATCCACCCCCAGGGTCGTGAGCAGTGCCAAGAGGTCGGCGGCGTAGGTCGCCATGCTGTAACCCAGGTCTGGCGCGTCGGACTGTCCCATGCCCCGGAGGTCCGGTGCGATCCGGGTCCAGCCTTCCAGGGCGGCGACCTGGGCTTCCCAGATGGTGTGATCGAGTGGGTAGCCATGGATGAACAGGATCGCGGGACCGCTGCCCCGGACCTCCACGGCGAGATTCACGCCGTTCACCGCGAGGCGCCGGAGGGTCCCGCTCGCCGGCCGATCCGCCATCACCTGCGAAAAGGACTCGGGAACCGGGGTGGGGCGGCCCTCTCCGTCCACGCAGACGAAGACGAGTTCCACGGTGGCGAGGAGCAGATCATCCCGCAGGCGCCGAGCGGTCTGTCGCAGCGTGAAGCTGGTGCGTCCGAGATGGACCAGCACGGTGGCGAACCGCAGCACGTCGCCCGGGAACGCCGGGGCGTGGTATTCGATCGTGCTCTTGCGCGCCACGGGCCAGACGCTCTGCCGGGTCCAGTAATCCATGCCGGGACCGCGGGCGAGGAGTTCCCAGCGGGCTCGCTCGAAGAGCGAGAGGAAGGCGGCCTGGTTCAGGTGGCCGAAGGCGTCGCATTCGTCGGGATAAACCGTCAGGTCTATTTCGGAGAGGGCCACAGCGACTCCGCGCGGGCGCGGGCTTGAACGAGGAGCGGATGGTCCGCGGCGACTCGCGGTGCCGCGAGGAGCCGCGGATCAAAGGTATGCCAGAAACAGGGCCGCCGAAAGCGACCGGCGAGTGCGGGCAGGGCGGCGAAGGCTTTGGCGCTGTACGTGAGCTCGGCACCGATGCCGAGGGAGGCCAGCCGGGCGCACGCGGCGCGGGCGCGCTCCGTCGGGTGGCCGTAACCGGCGCCTGACTCGGTTCCGATCACGCGAAGCCGGGCGACCCGTGCCGGCACGGCGACACCCGCGCGGGCGAGGAGTCGGCTCACCCGGCGCACCTGCCGCTGCACGGTGCGCCGCCCCGTGACCCAGGGCGAGGTCACCCCAACGGCCGCAACGGTCACATCCCATCCCGCCAAGCCAAATCCCACGACCAAACCCGCCGCAGTCCCTCCGCTCCCCAGTGGTACGAGCACGACGTCCGGCCGCGGAGCCTCGCCGCGGGCCACCTGTTCCGCCAGTTCCAGGGCGGCATTGACGCTTCCGAGCACTCCGACGGGACACGCCCCGCCCACGGGGATCCAGGTCACCGGGGTACCTCGCTTGGCGAGCCTTCGCCTGGCGCTCCAGGCGGCGAAGGGGAGCGCGGCCAGCGAGGCGGCAAGGCGAACCTCGGCGTGCTCGAGCGTCACCGCCAGCACGGTCGCGACCGCCTCGGTCCACGGCTGCGGCAAGAGTGCCACGCCGACCCGCCTGCCTTCCCTCGCCGCGTACCAGGCCAGGGTCGCGCACCAGGTTGACCCGAACCCGCCCCAGGTGGCGATCGCCGGCCCGGCCGCTGGCAGGATCCATTCCAGCGCCCGCAGCTTGTTTCCGCCCAACTCGCCACCGTTTCGGTCTTCCCGCTTGATGATCAACGTCTCGAATCCCAGCGCCCGAGCCAGCGCGGGGTGCTCCTCCAGCGGGGCGGGAAACGCGCCGAGGGGGATTCTTGGCGGCGGGTCGCGGAGAAACCGGGAAAGGGGGAACATGGAATCCGAGGACGGCGGGCTGGAGTCGCGGTACCGGCGGATTGAACGACTGGAGGATTGTGGGGATTATTCGCCGGTCCGGCAACCGCCGCTCCCTGGCTCTGGTCGCGGAGGCGCCCGGGGTTGCGATCGAGATTCCGCCAACCATGAGCCGAAGCCGTGAGTGATCCCGCCCCGATCCACCTGCTCGACTCCCAGGCGTCGTTCGACCGATTCCTCGAGCGCCTGACCGGTGTCTCGCTGGTGGCGATGGACACCGAGGCGGCCAGTTTCCACCGTTACCGGGACCGGATCTATCTGCTGCAGATCTCCACCCGAAGCGACACGGCCGTGGTGGACCCGCTGGCGGTCCAGGATCTCGGCCGGCTCGGACAGGTGCTGGCCGATCCGGCGATCGAGGTGGTGTTCCACGACGCGGACTACGATCTTCGGATTCTCGACCGCGATTACGGATTCCGGGCCCGGAACCTGTTCGATACGCGGATCGCGGCGCAGTTGCTGAACGAACCGGCCGTCGGGCTCGCGGCACTCCTGGAGAAGTATTTCGGGGTGCGGCTGGACAAGCGGCTGCAACGCGCCGACTGGTCGGCCCGCCCGCTGACGCGCGAGATGCTCGAGTACGCGGCGTCGGATACGCGGTGGCTGCCGGCCTTGCGCGATCTGCTCAAGGCGCGACTGGAGGCCGCGGGCCGCTGGAGCTGGGCGGCGGAGGAGTTCGCCTTGCTCGAGGAGGTCCGGTGGACGCCGGCCGGCCCGACGGACGAGGCGTACCTGCGGCTCAAGGGCGCCCGGACGCTCAGGGGCCACCAGCTTGCCGTGCTGCGCGAGCTGTTCGAGTGGCGCGAGCGCGTGGCGGCCGAGCTGGATCGGGCCCCGTTCCGCATCCTGCCGAACGAGGCGATGCTGGCGATCGCCCGCGCGATGCCGGCCGATCTCGCCGCGCTCAAGGCCACGCGAGCGCTCTCTCCCGAGCAGCTGCGCCGCCGCGGGGCGGAGATTCTGGAAGCGGTGAGCCGCGGGGTTCGGGCTCCGGCGAGCACGATTCCGGTGTTCGAGCGAGGCCGCCGGCCGCCGCCCGACCTCGCGTTCGACGCCCGACTGGAGCGCCTCAAGGCGGCCCGAAACGCGCTCGCCGAGCGGCTCGACCTGGCGCCGGGCGTCCTCTGTCCCAACGGCCTGCTCGAGGCGATGGCGCGCCTCAACCCGCGCGACGTCTCCGAGCTCGCGGGGGTGGAAGGGATGCGCCGCTGGCAGCGCGCGGTTTGCGGGGAGGCCCTGATCGCGGCGCTCCGGGACGAGGGGACCGCCGGACGAGGCGCGGACGGATCGGGGGGCTGAGGGTTCGAGGGGCGGGACCGTGGTGTCCCGGATTCCCCGCCGGGGCGTTACTTTGCTGGCACGAGGAGGCGGGACATGCTCGATCCGGAAACGATCCGCAAGGCGCTCCGACAGGTGAAGGACCCGGAGCTCAATCTGAACATCATAGACATCGGACTGGTGTACGATATCACGGTGAGCGAGGGGGGGGAGGTTCATGTCAAGATGACGCTCACCTCGCCCGGATGTCCGGCCGGGCCCGAGATCCTGAGCGACGTCAAGCGCACCATCGAGGATCTGGAGGGCGTGACGTCGGTGGAGGTGGAAGTGGTGTGGGAGCCCTACTGGACGCCGGAGCGGATGGATCCCCGGGTGAAGGCGTTCTTCATGGGCTAGCAGGCCGGCGCCGGGACGGCCTCGCACGCCCCCGGTACCGCGCGGACGGCGGCGTCGGCGAGGTCGCCGCGTACGGCGCGCAGCCGGCTGATCGAGCGGTCCACGCGCGCCCCGTAGCTGCGATTGGTCAGGAATACCACGAACAGATCTCGTGCCGGGTCGATCCAGAGTTCGGTCCCGGTCCATCCGGTGTGGCCGTAGCCGGCCCCGGAGACGAGCCGGCCGAAGTGGGTGTCCCGGCGATCGTCCGGGTCCGGGCGTTCCCACCCCAGCAGGCGAGTCGCCGCCCGGTCGGTGGGGGTCAGGAACATCCGGATGGTTTCCGCCGCCAGCACCCGGCGTCCATCGAGGCTCCCGCCGTTGAGCCAGAGTCGGGCGTAGCGAGCGAGGTCGCTCGCCGTCGCGAAGAGTCCGGCGTGCCCGGCGACGCCGCCAAAGCGCGCGGCGTTCCGGTCGTTGACGACGCCGGCCACCGGCCGGCCGCGCCACCGGGCGGTGGGGGCGATCCGCGGGGCCAGCTCCCGCGGCGGGCGGAATCGGGTCTCGCGCATGCCGGCGGGGACGAAGATCTCCCGGGTGGCGAAGCGATCGAGGGGCTCCCCGCTCACCTGTTCCACCAGGAGGCCCAGGAGCAGGAAGTTGAGGTCGCTGTACACGGCGCGCTGACCTGGCGGGCGCCGCAGCGGTTCGCGGTAGAGGAGCGTGACCGCGCTGTCGCGGGTCGGGGCCAGCCGGAAATACTCCACGTAGCTCGGGAGTCCGCTGGTGTGGTCCAGCAACATCCGCACGGTGACCCGCTGCTTGTCCAGGCCGGTGAACCTTGGCAGGTATGCGGCGACCGGCCGGTCGAGTTCCACGCGCCCCGCCTCGACCAGACGCATGATCGCGCTGGTCGTGGCCACCACCTTGGTGAGCGAGGCGAGATCCCAGAGCGTCGAATCCGGTGACGGCACGGGGGAGACCGGGGACCACGTGTAATGGCCGTACCCCCGGGCATGGAGGACCGTGTCGCGCCGCCCGATGACGACCACGGCGCCAGGATAGACGCCTCGACGGATCCCGGCCTCGATCACGGAGTCCACGGCGTCGAAGCGCTGGGCGACGGCGGCGGCCGGGCCGAGTGCCAGGAGCGCCAGGAGGAGCAGGGTCGAGTCGGGCTTCTCGGGCACGCCTGGCTACAGCGAATCGCGGATGGAGCCGAGCGGCAGGTCGTACAGGAGCCGCAGGGAGAAGAGGTCCCGTTCGCTCGGGGCCGGCACCGACGCGCTGGGGTACATGAGGTCGGTGCGCTCGGCGGAATGGGGAAGGCCGAGCGCGTGGCCGGCCTCGTGGAGGGCGACGATGCGGAGCGCTTCCGCCGGGAGCGGCGTCCCGCTCGAGTCGTTGACCGCGAGGCGGAGCTCGGCCTGGTGGACCCGGCCAGTCCGGTCCCAGGTCAGGCTGGTTTCGCCGGTCCGGGAGGTAGGGAAGCGATCCACCCAGCGGACCACCACCCGAGCCTGGCCGGTGTCGCTCACCTCGGCGAACGCGAGGCCGAGGTCCCGGGGGCCCCAGGCCGCGAAGGCTGCGCGGACCAAGTCCGCCAGGGCGGGACGCCACCCCGCCGGTCCGCCAGGCACGAGGGTGATCCGGAGCGGGCCGCTGTCGGGCAGCCAGCGCCGAATCGTGGAATCGCTGACCGCCAGGAGCGAGTCGAGGTAGTGGCGCTGCCCCTCGGCGCGGAGTCGGCGCCGCACGCCGAGCCGTACCAAGCGGTCCAGCGGTCGGGTGCCGGGGGGGGCGGGGAGGATGGTCTCCAGGCCCGCGGTGGCCACGGGCCGGGGGGGGCGACTCGCGCTATCCACGAGCGGTGTCGCGGTGGGAGGCGTCCGCCCCGGGACCGGACGGGGCGCGGGCGCCGGTGCGGTGGCGGCGGGGTCCGCCGCCACCCGGGCATCGCTCGCCGGTGCACGCGCCTCGGGGCGCGCGGCGAGACGCCGGCGCATGCGCCCGAGGGTGCCCACGAGGACCAGCGCCACGAGCACCAGGAACAGGACGATCAGAAGCCGGCGGGCCATGCTGCCTTGCAATATTCACGGGCGGGCATGCCAGCGCCACCGCTGGCGTCACCCGTCTGGCTTCTCTAGAATTGGCGCCGGCCGCCCGGGCCCCGGCTCTACGCAGGAGATCTCCTCGACGTGGCTTCCCTCTTCGCGCGGGTCCTGATCCGCTGGCGATGGGCGGTCATTTGTTTCTGGGTCGTGGTCGGCTATCTCGCGGCCAACCGGGCCCCGCACGTGGTGGAGGTCCTCAACGTGCGGGGCGGGACGCGGGAGCCCACCGAAGCCGGCCGGGTGGACCAGCTGCTCCGGGAACGGTTCGGCACCACGCTCACCGAGTTTCTCGCCGTCACGGTGCACGCCCCGATCCCCCTCGACTCGGCGCCGGCTCGAGGGCTGGTGGACAGCCTGGCGCGCCGGCTGGAGCGGCAGCCGTACGTCTCGGGCGTCGCCTCGTTTGCGGGAACCGGCGATTCGACGTTGTGGAGCCGGGACAACCACCGGACGGTGCTGCTGGTCGGGCTCAACGTCCCCAACGGCGACAGCGCCGGCCGGGTGCTCGGCCCGCTCCGGGGCCTGGTCCGGGAGACGGTTCGCGAAGCCACCCGGGGCGGGGCGCCGTACGCCGTCCGCGTCACCGGCCGGACACCGCTCGACCTCGATGTCAAGAGTGTGGCCGCGAGCGACAGCCGCCGCGGCGAGCTCCGGCTGTTGCCGCTCACGATGGGCATCTTGCTGCTCGCCTTCGGGGCGCTGGTGGCGGCGGTGCTGCCGCTCATTGTGGGGTTTCTCGCGATCTGGATCACGCTGGCGATCGTCGTCACCCTGTCCGACTACACGCCGATGTCGGTCTTCGTCCTCAACATGACGAGCATGCTGGGGCTCGGTGTCGGGATCGACTATTCGCTCCTCATCGTGACCCGGTTCCGCGAGGAACTGAACCGCGGCCTCGGGCGGCGGCAGGCTGCGAGCCGGGCCTTGAGTACCGCGGGTCGAGCCGTCTTCACGTCCGGCCTGACGGTGGTCGTCGGGTTCGCAGCGCTCTTGCTGACCCCGATGGTGGAGACGCAGAGCGTGGGCCTCGGGGGATTGGTGGTGGTCGCGGTGGCGGTGTTGCTCTCCACCACGCTCCTCCCCTCCTTGCTGGCGGTCCTGGGGCGGCAGATTGACCGGCCGCGCTGGCTCGCCCGGCGGCTGACCTGGTATCACGCGCCGACGGCCTGGGAGAAATGGGCTCGCAGCCTGGGGCGCCACCCGTGGCGGGCCCTGGCGATCGGCGGCACCGCGATCGCGCTGCTCACCGCCCCGGTGTTTTGGATCCGGATCGGTTTGCCCTCCCGGAACTGGTGGCCCTCACAAACCGAGGCCGGTCAGGGGGTTCAGGCGCTCCAGGACATGGGGTTGGCCAACGTCATCCTGCCGGTCCGGGTCATGGTGGATTTCCCGGACGGGGAGCGGGCCACCTCCGCCGCAGCCCTCCGGGGACTCAAGGCCCTGTCGGACAGCCTGCGCGCCGATCCCCGAGTGGCGCAGGTCCGGAGCATCGTGGATCTCAAGCCCGGCACCTCGTTGCTCGAGTACTCCATGCTGTACAGCGACCTGGCCGACGCGCACCGCCGGTACGGCCCGTTCCTCGACGCCTACCTGAGCCACGACGGGCGGGCCGCGTTGATGGACGTGATTCTGGCGGACAGCACCTCGCTCACGAGCGGGATGGCGGTGAGCCGCAAGGCCCGGGCGCTCGCGGCCCAGCCGCCCCGGCAGCTCCGGCACGCGTCCATTCTGGTGGGCGGCTACACCGCGGCCTCGCTCGACCTCCAGGATCTCCTGTTGCAGCAGTTCCCGCTGCTGGTCGTGCTGATCCTCACCTGTACGGGGGTGATGCTCGCGGTGGCGTTCCGGTCGGTGCTGGTGCCGATCAAGGCGATCCTGATGAACACGCTCTCGGTGAGCGCCACGTTCGGCCTGATCACGCTGGTCTTCCAGCACGGCTTCGGGGCGGGGCTCTTCGGCCTGGCCGGACCGACCTCGGCGATCTTCGTGGTGGTGCCGGTCCTGGTGTTCGCCGTGGTCTT
The DNA here is from genome assembly GCA_035574255.1 of Gemmatimonadales bacterium. GTDB lineage: Bacteria > Gemmatimonadota > Gemmatimonadetes > Gemmatimonadales > GWC2-71-9 > JADJOM01. The sequence continues at coordinate 16,248 of DATLYZ010000022.1, forward strand.
TGGGCTGAGCATGGACTACGAAGTGTTCCTGCTGGCCCGGGTGAAGGAGGCGTTCGACAAGTCGGGCCGGAACGATCAGGCGACCGAGGAGGGGCTTTCGGCAACCGCCTCCGTGATCACCTCGGCCGCGCTCATCATGATCCTGGTGTTCGGGGTGTTCGCCTTCGCGCGGGTGCTGGCCATGCAGTTCCTCGGCTTCGGCTTGGCCGTCGCCGTGCTCCTCGACGCCACGATCATTCGCATGGTCCTGGTGCCGGCCGTCATGCACCTGGCAGGCGAGTGGAACTGGTGGCCGGGCGTGCGGCGAGTGCCTCCAGCCGGCCGGTCCCCCGCCGGGTGAGTCGCGCTCACGAACAGCTGATCCCCTTGTCGGGCTGCGCGGAACCGATCGGGGCCGCGCTCCCCACCACGATGGCGCAGATCTTCGAAGTCTTGGGGTTGGTCACTTGCCCGGACCACCCCGAGCTCGTGCCCTCCACGATCGTGATGGTGTTGCCCGGCGAGGGGTTGTTGGGGAGGAGGGTGAGCTGGTCGGCATAGCGGCGGTTCTGGAAATAGTAGGCTTCCTGCTCGAAGGCGATGGCCCTGAGATCGTGCTCCATCGAGGCCACGACCGCCTTCTCCTTGTTGGACTGGAGGCGAGTGAAGGCCAGGGTCGCGAGAATGCCGAGGACGATGAGCACCACCAGGATCTCGACGAACGTGAAGCCGGACGGGCGACGTGGCGGCATGCTGGTCCCTGGCAGGATCGGGCTGGGATATAACCGTCTCGTGGGAGGGCGGTAAGGGTCGGCCCCTGGCAGGGTCTGGGCCCGAGGAGGCACATGGGCGGCGGTCCCGGGGGCGGCGCCCGACTCCGGCCGTTCGCCCCCGGTTAGTCCTGCAGCAAGCCCTACCGTTTGGCGTCGAGCCAGTTGTCGCCCACCCCCACCTCCACCACCAGCGGCACCTTGAGCCGGGCGGCGCCCTCCATGTGCTCGCGCACCAGCCGGGTCACCCGCTCGACCTCGGCGACCGGCGCCTCGAGGACGAGCTCGTCATGCACCTGGAGGAGCAGGCGGGCCGCGAGTCCCTCGTCCCGGAGCGCCTGGTGGACCCGGATCATCGCCATCTTGATGAGGTCGGCGGCCGAGCCCTGGAGCGGCGTGTTCTGCGCCGTGCGCTCGGCGAAGGCGCGGAGATTCCAGTTTTTGTCGTTGATCTCGGGGATATAGCGCCGGCGCCCGAAGAGCGTTTCCACGTACCCGTGCTCGCGGGCCAGCTTCACCTGAAGGTCGAGATAGGCACGCACCCCGGCGAACCGCTCGAAGTATCGGGCGATGAAGGCCCGGGCTTCGTCCTGGGAGATGCCGAGCATGCGGCTCAGGGCGAAGGGCCCCTGCCCGTAGATCGTGCCGAAGTTGATGGTCTTGGCCCGGGCCCGCATCTCAGGGGTCACCTGATCGGGGGGAACCCCGAAGATGAGCGCGGCGGTCTGGCGATGGATGTCTCCCCCCTCGCGAAACGCCTGGAGAAAGGCGGGGTCCTCGGAGAGATGGGCCATGAGCCGCAGTTCGATCTGGGAGTAGTCGGCGGCGATGAACCGGCACCCGGGACCCGGCACGAAGCCCCGGCGGATCGCCTCGCCGCGGGGGGTGCGCACCGGAATGTTCTGGAGATTGGGCTCGGAGGAGGAGAGCCGCCCTGTCGCGGCGCCGGTCTGATTGAAGCTGGTGTGGATCCGGCCGGTCCGCGGGTGGACGCGTTCCGGCAGCACATCCACGTAGGTGGACTTGAGCTTCTGCACCTCGCGGTACTCGAGGATCAGGCGCGGCACCTCGTGCCCCATCGCCGCGAGCTGCTCCAGCACGTCGGCGTCGGTGGAGGGGCCCGTCTTGGTGCGTTTGAGCACCGGGAGCTGGAGCTTCTCGAAGAGGAGGGTGGCCAGCTGGCGGGGTGAGTTGAGGTTGACTTCGGTGCCCGCGGCTCGGGCAATGCGGGCTTCGAGGTCCATGAGGTCGCGAGCCAGATCGGCCGACAGCCTGGCGAAGAGCGCCCGGTCGATCGCGATGCCGGCCCACTCCATGTCCACCAGCACCGGGACCAGCGGCAGCTCGATCTCCTGGAGCAGCTTCTCGAGGCCGAGCTGGCGGAGCGACGGCGCGAAGAAGCGATGGAGGGCGAGCACGGTGGCGGCGTCGGCGCCGCAATATTCGGCCGCTTCCACCACCGGGACCTCGGCGAAGGGCACCTCGCGCTTGCCCCGGCGGGCCACCTCGGCGTACCGCTTCAGGGGCCGGCCCAGGTGTTCCAGGCTCAAGGTATCTATGCCGTGGGACCGGCGGCCCGGGTCGAGCACGAAGCTCGCCAGCATGGAGTCGTAGGCCACCCCGGCGAGCTCGAGGCCCGCGCGGCGCAGCACCTGCCAGTCGTATTTGATGTTATGGCCGGCCTTGGGGACGGCGGGGTCGCGGAGCAGGTCGGCCAGGGGCTGCACGGCGGGATCCTCGAGCGGGGGGAGATTCCGCACCGGAGCCGGGGCCGCCAGCGCGCCCTCGGGCGGGCGGTGTCCGAACGGGAGGTACCAGACCTCCTCCTCCGACGCCGCGAGCGCGAGGCCGATGAGCTCGGCGTCGTGCGGTTCGAGGGAGGAGGTCTCCGTATCGAGCGCCACGAGCGGGGCGGCCCGGAGGCGGCGGACGAGGGCCGGGAGATCCTCCGGGCGGTCCACCACGATCACCTTCCCGGCTGGTGCGATCGCGGCCCGGGCCCCGCCGCCTTCGCCGGTTTCGGGCCCGCCCGCCAACGCCTCCAGCTTCGGGAGGAGGGAGTAGAACTCCAGCTCGGCGCAAAGCCGGCGGAGCGCCTCCTGATCGGGGTCTCGCACCGCCAGCGCGTCGAGATCGAGCGTAATGGGGACGTCGGTCCGGATGGTGACCAGGTCACGGGAGAGCCGGGCGTCCTCGGCGTATTGCTGCAGCGCCTCCCGCGCCCGCTTGGCCTTCACCTCGCCCGCCCGCTCGAGGAGTGCGGTGAGGGAGCCGAACTCCCCCAGCAGCTCGGCGGCACCCTTGCTGCCGATGCCCTTGACTCCGGGCACGTTGTCGGAGCTGTCGCCGACCAGGGCGAGGTAATCCGCCACCTGGGCCGGCGGGACACCCAGCCGCTCCGCGGCGTTGGACTCGTCCACCCACTGCTCGTCCACGGCGGCGGGGCCGCCCCGGCCCGGGTTGAGCAGGGCGACGCCGGGCCGGATGAGCTGGTAGAAATCCTTGTCGCCGGAGACGATCACCACCTGGCATCCCCGCTCCACGCCGAGCCGGGCCAGGGTCCCGATGACGTCGTCGGCCTCGTAGCCCGGCACCGCCAGGACCGGTACCCGGAAGGCGGCGAGCAGCTGCTCGATCCGTTCCAGCGAGCGATCGAATTCGGCCTGGAGTTCCTCGTCGAGCTTTTCCCGGGTGGACTTGTACTCGGGGTAGATCGTCGTGCGGAAGGAATCGCCGGCGTCGTGCACCCAGGCAACGAAGTCGGGCCGGTACTTTTCGCGGAGCCGGAGCAGGAAGTTCACCACGCCCCAGGCGGCGGACGTATTCTCGCCTTTCGAGGTCCGGAGCGGCCGGGTGATGAGCGCGAAGAAGGCGCGATAGATCAGGGCGTAGCCGTCGATGAGGAAGAGCTGCGGCGGGGTGTGGGGAGGCACTCGCAAAGGCTTAGACCGTCATTCCGCCTGGCGGCTCACCCGGGCCATCACGCGCTCGAACTCGGAGCGGGAGGCCGGCGTGAGGCGATAGCGGCCGAACCCGGTCTCGTCCACGAAGAAGAGATAGAGCTGGTAGCGGGTGTACCCCCAGCGGATGAGCCGGCCCTGGCTCTGCGGGCTCGCGTCGAAGATCTCGTCGGGCTCGCCCAGCCGGATCAGGACCTCGCCCCGATCGGTTCGCCAGCCCGGGACGCCCTCGTCGCGGAATCGGGCGTTCGCGAGGGCGAGGCGGGAGAAGTACTCGGCCAGGGCCTCGTTTTCCGGCGAGGCGGGGTTCGGGTCGCTCTCGCGCCAGAACGCGCTCCAGAGCCGGGCCCGCTCGCCCGGCGGCGCCTTGCGCAGCGAGTCCAGCACGGCGCTGCTCGGGAAGTAGCGCAGGAGGCTCAGCATCTCGTCGAAGTTGGTGACGACCCAGTTGGGCGAGAAGGAGACGAGGGCGCTCGTGGCGCGCTGCTCCGGCCCCTCGCCCGCGAGAATCCGGAGTTCCCCGAGCGGCGCCGTCTCGGGGCGGAAGCGCAGGACGAGGCTCTCCACCTCGCGCCGCCCCTGGAAGTGCAGGGTGTCGCTCAGGATCACGCTGTCCCGCGCATCCACGAGGCGGATGGGAATCGCCCGGGGGCCGGGGAGCAGGTAGCCCTCGACGTAGGCCAGGGCGGTGTCCCGGCCGTAGGCCACGGTGCCCCGGGGATTGACGATGAGCGACAACGGCTCGGTGCGCGCCGCGCGGCCGCGGACCTGATATGCCAGCACCGGGGCCGAGAACGTGCCCGGCCCGAACGCCGGGACCTCGTACTCACCGCTCACGGTGCTCGACTTCCGGTTGCTCAGATCGGTCAGTGTGACCGTGACGCGAACGCGCCCGGGGGGGAGCGCTACGGCGTCCTGGTACAGCACACTCTCTTCGGCGCGCTGGGTCTCCTGGAAGGTGGCCACCCGCACGACCTGCTCGCGGGACCGCTCCGCGCGCCTCTCGGCCCCCTCGGCCGTGAACTGGACCCGGTAGCGGGCGACGAACTCCCCGCCTTCGCGGTGAAAGGCGAGATGGCTGTTCTCGAGGGAGAGCGCGAGGATGGCGAGGGTCGAATCGCCAGCACCGGCGAGGAAGGACACCGAGCCGACGAACGGGATCGGCGCGCCGGCCGCCAGCCGGCCCAGCCGCTTGTAGGTGGCGGTGGCGTCGAGGATCTGCGCGAGCGTCTGGCCCTCGTCGGGCTGGGGATGACTCCCCACCCGCGACCAGGAGCCGCACCCCGCGAGGAGGAGGGCGAGCGTGGCCCGGCCCGCGGTCCGAGCGAGAGAAGCGCGCACTGGATTCATGTTCTAGGTTAGCCGGCCGTCGCCGAGAGCGTCAAGCTTGCTCCCCCTTCGGGGGCCGAGTAGCTTGGTCCCATTCCATGAGCCAAGACAGCCTGGTCGGCCGCACGGTGGCCGGATATCGCCTGCTCCAGCACGTCGGCGAGGGCGGGACCGCGACGGTCTACAAGGCCGAGCACCCCGAGCGCGGCCCCGCCGCCGTCAAGGTGCTGCGCGCCCGCCTGGCAAAAGACCCGGTTGCGATCAAACGGTTTCTGCGCGAGGCGGAGTACGGCACCCGGGTCCTTCACCCCAACATCGTGCGCACCTACGAATACGGGCAGATCGAGGACCTGTACTACCTGGCGATGGAATGGGTGGACGGGGAGCCGCTGGAGAAGTTCGCGGCCCGGTCCGGGCGGCTCGTGCCGGCGCTGGTGGCCACGATCATCGAGCAGATCGGCGCCGCGCTCACCGCGTGTCACGCCCAGGGGATCATCCATCGCGACCTCAAGCCGGCGAATATCATGTACCACCCGGCCACGCAGCGGGCGGTGCTGCTCGATTTCGGCATCGCCCGCGACGCCGATCTACGGCCGGAAGAGCGACTCACACGCACCGGCTTTTTCGTGGGGACGTTGCAATACGTGGCGCCGGAGGCGCTGTCAGGCGAGCTGGTGAACCAGCAGGCCGACGTCTACAGTCTGGCCACGATCGCCTACTATCTGCTCACCGGCATCCTCCCGTATTCCGGCCGCTCTCCCCGGGAGCTCTTCCAGCAGCTCCTCACCCAGCCGCCGCTGCCCCTCAATCAGGCCGTGCGGGGGCTCAAGTTCTCGCCCCAGGTCGAGGAGGCCCTGATGAGCGGCCTGGAGCGGGATCTCGGCAAGCGGCCCCGAACGGTGGACGAGTTCTGCACCCGCCTTTGCACTGCACTCCGGAACTCCGGTGAGAAGCGGAGCTTCCTGAGCGGCTGGTTCGGCCGGTGAACGGCGCCGAGTTGGCTGCCCTCGACCGGCTCCTGCTCGCCCGGTCGGTCCGGCACGGCACCTTTGTCCTCGCGTCGGGCCGCACCTCGACGTTCTACGTGGATGCCCGCCTCACCACGATGTCCGCCGAGGGCCAGGTCCTGATCGGCCGCCTGGGGCTCGCGGCCATCCGGAACCGCGGCTGGAGCCCGCGCGCGGTGGGCGGGCTCACCCTGGGAGCCGATCCCGTGGCCTACGCGATCGCGGCGGCCAGCGTGGCGAACCCACCCCTCGTGGATGCCTTCAGCATCCGGAAAGAGGCCAAGACCCACGGCACCGGGCGCCGGATCGAAGGCAACTTCCAGCCCGGCGACCCGGTGGTCGTGGTCGAGGACGTCCTCACGACCGGCGGCTCCGCCTTGCAGGCAATCGAGGCGCTCCGGGAGGCCGGCGCCCGCATCCTGGGCGTCCTCGCCGTGGTGGACCGGGAGGAAGGCGGCCGCGTGGCGATCGAGGAGGCGGGGTACGAGGTCGTTGCGCTGACCACTGCTACTCGCCTCGGGTTGCGCTGACCGCGAGGCGCGGCGCCCGGGGTGGGTAGGGGCGCCGCGTTCCCCTTCCGCGCGGTCAGGGTCGTCCCAACGGCCTGAAGCGTTGCAGGGTATCCCGATAGGGCAGAATCATGACCTCGACAAACCGCTTGAGGGCTGCCTCGAACGGGAAGCGGGCCCGGAGTTCGGTGGTGGTAATCCCCATCAGGGCCCGGACATGGCGGCCGAAGCTCTGGGGCGAGCTGTACTCCAGCCGATAGGCGACGTCGGCCACGGTGTAGCCGGGCCGCTCGAAGAGGAGCGAGGCGTGCACCAGCCGGATCGCCGCGAGGTAGCTCTTGGGCGAGGGGAGCCCGGCCCGCTGGAAGCGGGAGATGAGGGTACTGGTTCGGACCTCGAGGTGGCGGGCCAGTTCGCGCACCGTGGGGATGTCCGGCGCCAGCCGCACCAGGGCTTCGAAGAAGAGGCGGGTCTCGGGGAGCACATCGCCCAGCTGCTCGAGGAGGGGCCCCTGGATCCGGGCGGCGTCGCGACTCGCCGGCTCGCCGAGGAGCCGGCGAAGCCGCTGCCAGCCCTCGGGATAGGTCACATCCACGACCTGGCGCACGCCTGACAAGCCGAGCTGCAGCAGGGTTTCCGCGCCGAGGGGGTCGTGGCGGCTCACGAGGGCGACGGTCTGGACCCCGGGGAACCCGCGCACCAGGTGGCCCACGGCGTCCATCTGGGTCCGGCCGCAGCGGTGGACGGAGACGAGCACGGCATCCACGGGGCGCTCCCGCACGACGCGGATGACCTCGGGGACGGATTCCTGGTGCACCAGCGCGAACCAGCCGGTGCCCGCCGCTTCGACCCGGCTTCGCTCGTCGGGCTGGAGCACGGCGGCGACGAGCGGGGCCGCGGCGCTGGGGCGGCTCGACGGGGAAGCGGGAGGGGGTGCGAGGCGGCTCACGGGTTGCTCCGGCGCGCGGGGCAAGACGGTACCGCCAGGGGCTCAACCGCCGGTCAAGCGAGCATGGGCGCCGAAGTGGGAGGGAGAGAGACGAGGGGAGGCAGGGCGCGCGGGGGCGGGGGCGGGGGCGGGGGTCGGGGCCCGTGGTTCGGACGTGCAACGATCGCCCCCTCCCGTTCGTCCAAGTACCTAAGGGTCATTCCGGCCCCGGGCGCGAGGTCTATCTTGCAGACGGTGAGTCCCTCGTCGGAACTCTTCGGGCGCCTTCAGGCCGCGCTCGGGCCCCACTACCGGCTCGAGCGCGAGCTGGGGCATGGCGGGATGGGGGTGGTGTTCCTGGCGCGGGACACCACGCTGGACCGGCCGGTGGCCGTGAAGGTGGTCCACCCCGATCTCGCCATCCACCCTTCCGTGACCCATCGGTTCCTCGCCGAGGCCCGGATGATCGCGAAGCTGCGGCATCCGAGCATCGTCGCCGTGCACACGGCGGGCGAGGTGACGGGGCTGTTCTACTATGTCATGGACTACGTGGCGGGCGAGAGCCTGCGCCAGCGGCTCGTCCGGGACGGGCGGCTCGCAGCGGCGGACGTGGCCCGCCTCGTGGCCGATCTGGCGGATGCCCTGGACGCGGCCCGGCGGGCGGGGCTCGTCCATCGGGACGTGAAGCCGGAGAACATCCTGCTCGACGCCCCGAGCGGGCGTGCCATGCTGGCGGATTTCGGCATCGCCAGAGCGATGGCACCCGAGGGTGGGGACGCGCGGACCGCGCAGGGGGTGGCGGTCGGCACCCCCACCTACATGAGCCCGGAGCAGGCGGCGGGCGAGGCGGTGGACCACCGGAGCGACCTCTACGCGCTCGGCGTGGTGGCGTACGAGATGCTGGCGGGGCGGCCTCCGTTCCGCGGGGCGAACGCGGCGGCCGTGGCCTCCATGCACCTGGTCGAGAAGCCCGTGCCGATCGAGACGTTGCGGCCGGACACGCCACCCGCACTGGCGCAGGCGATCATGCGGGCTCTGGAGAAGGATCCGGCCCGGCGCTGGCAGACCGGCGCCGAGCTTCGTCAGGCATTGCAGGGGCCGGCGGGCCGGGCCGGGCGCCGGCCGCGCGGG
>DATLYZ010000023.1:0-6078 GCA_035574255.1 Gemmatimonadales bacterium
GCCGCCCCGGTCGAGATAGCCCCGAAACGCCACCACCGCGGAGTCAATGTCGCCCACCTCGCGTTCCACCCGCCCCCGGTACAGCAGCACCTCCGGGTTGGCGCCAGCCGACGTCGCCGCGGCCTGGCGGAGCGCCTCGCGGGCGAGATCGACCTTGACATTGATGCGCTGCCGGAGCGCGGTATTGGCCAGGTCCACCAGACCGCGGACGAAGCTCGGGTCCACCTGCACCGAGCGCGCGTAGGCCGCCGCCGCCCGCGAGAGGTGATCCTTGCCGAACATGGCCTGGAGGCCGGCTACGATCGAGATCTCGGAATCGCCCACCTTGTCCTCGGCGATCCCCAGCCCGTACCACGCCCAGGGCCAGTCGGGCTGGATCTCGGTCGCCCACTGGAACTCCCCCGCCGCATGATCGTACCGGGTCCGGCTCCCTAGGTCCCCGAGGCGGAGCGCGATGAATCCGAGCCGAAGGTGGAGCATCGCATTGTTGCGATCCTGCTTCGCGCGCTCGATGGTCCGGCGCTCGAGGGCGAGGAGCGCGAAGGAGTCGCTGGTACCGCCCAGCGAGTCGCGGAAGGTCTCGAGTTCGCGCCGCGCTTCGGGAGACTGCGCCCACCCCGGGCGGGCGACCAGCCCCCCGCCCAGGACCAGGCAGGCAAGCCAGGACGCGAATGTTCGAAGCCGCACCATCGTCGGGGGGGTCCGCGAATCCTCTCGGCGCTCGCCTTAGGGGACGCCGGCCACCTGCCCTCTCGCCACATCACGGAGGAACCTGGCGATCCCGCTGGCAACGGCCGCCGCATAGCGCCGGCGGCCGGCCGGGTCACGGAGCGCCGCTTCCTGTTCTGGTATCATCATGAAGAGGCCTTCCGTCAAGACTGCCGGCATCCAGGTGGGGCGCGCCAGAGCCAGGTCCCCCCAACCCACCCCCAGGTCGCGAACCCCGAGCCAGCGGACCAGCTCGCGCTGGATCGCCCGCGCGAGCGGGAGGCTCCGGGGGTGGTTGTAGAACACGCTGGACCCGTTGTTCGTGAAGGGGTTCACGCCGTCCGGGAGCGCGTTGTTGTGCACGGAGACCAGGAGTTCGGCGCCCACCGAATCGGCGAACTTGACCCGGGGGAGCAGATCCAGGGGCGAATCGTCGCGCCGGGTGAAGAGCACCCTGGCGCCGCCAGCTTCCAGCAGGCGCCCGAGCTCTTCGGCCACGGCCAGGTTGGCCTCCGCTTCCCGGAGCCCGGTGGGGCCGGTCGCCCCGAGGGGCGGATGGCCTGGATCCACGACGATGAGCCGCCCCCGGAGCGGCCGGTGCGGGTCGATACGGGGCGGCCGCCGCACCTCGAGCAGGAGGTCGTTCCGGCTCCAGCGCGCCCGATAGCCCCAGACCGGTCCAGTGAACTCGAGATCGAGGGCCACCTCGTCGCTGGCCGTCTGGAGCCAGCGGACGCTCCTAAGATAAGGAAAGGCCGGACCGTAGCGGATCCAGTCAATGTCAGCCGCCGCGTGGTAGAGCCGGAGCGTGAGGCGGCGGGTCCCCTCCTCCACCCGGAACGGCACCCGCCGGCTGAGCGGCACGCGGACCACCAGCCGGTCGGGTTCGGGCGTGAGGGTGAGAGACCCCACCGTGGCCCGGAGATCGGGCGTGCCGGGTGGCAGGGGCACCGCGTCACTGGCCGGGACCCAGATCTCCTGGTTCTGCGAGAGGCGCACCCGAAGGTCGTTCCCCAGCCTTCCCGTCACCACCGCGCGGGTCCCGGTGGGAAGAAACCAGTGGTAGGCGGCCCCGGGCCTGGCGCGGCCGATGGTGAGGCTATCGGTGTCGCCGCGGCCCGCGGTATCGTCGTTGAACTCCACGACTCGCGGACTCGAGTCCAGCAACTCGATCTGGAGGGGCCAGGCGACCCGCGCCGTATCGAGACCCATGACGGCTTCCACCGTGATGGGGTCGGCCAGCGCCACCCCGCGCAGGGCGCCGAGGTAGCGGTCGGCGCGGGAGGGCACCGCAAGGTTGAACGTGTCCCGGTCGAACGCGCGAACGCCCCAGGGGATCTCCGCGGGTCCGCGATCGGGGGCGAGCAGGACCGCGCGCCCGCCGGGTTGAACCAGCCGGACGGTCGCCCCCGGTGTGGCGCGCACGCTCACCGGCAGGTATTCATCGGCCGGCCACCACACGGGTCCCCGGGGCGAGAGCGAGGTCGAATCAATCCAGACCGGCGTGCCGGGCGGGAGGAACCGGGGCGCCCGCCTGACCGAGTACTCGAGTGAGGCGGAGTCGGCCGCGGTCCGGGCCACCAGGTGGAAGGTGAGGATGGAATCCGGCGGAATCGGCACCCACGCGAGCCAGGCCCCGTTGGGCCACACCCTGACCGGGAAGCCGTTCACGGTGAGGGCAGCCTCCCCGGTTCCGGCGGAGCCGAAGAGAAAGGTCGAATCGCCCGCGTCCACGAGGTCGGTCGGCTGAGGGTAGACGACACGGAGACTGATCGGCCCGCGGACCAGCGGGACCGGCGGGAGCTTGCCTTCCGCCCGCGGGGCGGTGGGGCCGGGGACCGGGGCGGGCGGACCTGGGGCTGGTTGGCAGGCGGCGAGGAGCAGCGGGACGATGATCCAGGGAGCCGGAAACCGGACGGGCATGGGCTGCAAGGTACACGGGCACCAAGACTTACGCCAAGCGATCCGTTGACGCTCCATGGGGGGGATTCCTAGATTGGTGCAGTCTTGCCGTCCCATGTCTCTCCAAAGGAACGTCACACGACCATGATTCCGGCGCGCGCGGGTCGGCGGCGCCCGAGCGGCGTTCCGGCCCGGGGCCCGCGATGACCGCCCCTCAGGCGGACCCGACCGGGAGCAGCGGCCGGGCGGCCTCCGATCCCGCCGGGCCGGCGCAGTGTCCGTCGTGTCAGGCTCCGCTCACGGCCGACCTCCCGTTCTGCGGGCAATGCGGGACTCGGGTCTCGGCGAGCCAGGTCGGCACGGCGTGCCCCCGGTGCGGCCGGCTGAACGCCCCCGGCTTCCGCTTCTGTCCGGCGTGCGGTACCGACCTGCCCGCCGCTCCGGGGACGCCGCCTTCCGGGGTCGAACGGCGGAGCCCCGCTGCCGCGCCACCTGCCCGTTCGCCGGCGGGCGGGCCTCAACTCGCCCTGCTCGACCGCGCCGGCCAGGTGGCCCAGCGCTTTCCCCTCCAGAACGCGGTCACCACGGTGGGGCGGAGCGGCGCCGACATCAACTTCCCCGACGACCTGTATCTATCGCCCGTGCACGCCCAGTTTCTCTATCTCGACGGCGTGCTCAGCGTCCGCGACCTCGGCAGCAAGAACGGCACCTGGATCTACCTCGAGGAGCCGCACCGCCTGGTGGACGGCGACCTGATCCTGCTGGGGAGCCAGGTCTTCCGGTACCGGCGGCTGGGCTACCCGGGTCCCCGGCCGCCGGAGCAGGATCAGACCCGCCGGCTCGGGAGCCTCACGCCGGCGGCGGACATCGCCAACCTGGCGCAGATCCGGGCCGACGGCAGCGCGCGCGACATCTATCACCTGTCGCCCGGGCGCTCGATCCGGATCGGGCGGGAGCAGGGCGACTGGACCTTCCCCTACGATTCCTCGATGAGTGCGGTGCACGCTCTGGTGCGGAGCGAGGACGCGGACTTCGTGCTGGTGGACGCCGGGAGCCGGAACGGCATTGCCCTGGCGGTGCGGGGCGAGAAACGGCTGGCCCCGCAGAGCCGGCTGCTGGTAGGGGATCAGATGCTGCGGGTGGAGATGGCATGAAGTTCTGCACCGCCTGCGGGACGGAATACGACGACGCGGTCCTGTTCTGCCAGCGCGACGGCACCCCGCTCCGCCCGGTCGCGGCCACGGCGGATCTGGTCGGGCAGGTCATCGCCGACCGGTACCTGGTCCAGCGCAAGCTGGGCGAGGGTGGGATGGGCCAGGTCTATCTGGCCGAGCACGTCAAGATGGGCCGCCGCTGTGCGATCAAGCTGATGGCTCCGGGCACGATGAACGATCCCGAGGCCGTCAGCCGGTTCAATCGCGAGGCGGCGAACGCCAGCCGGATCAACCACCCCAACGTTTGCCAGATCTACGACTTCGGCGAGACGGCCGACGGGCTCATCTATCTCGCCATGGAGTACATCGAGGGACGGAGCCTCACCGATCTCCTGGAGGAGACGCGGACCCTGGCCCTCCCGCGCGCCGCCGCCATCATCGCCCAGTGCGGCGACGCCCTCCAGGCCGCCCACGATCTCGGCATCGTCCACCGCGATCTCAAGCCGGACAACATCATGGTGGTCACGGCGCGGGGGAAGGATGCCGTGAAGGTGGTGGATTTCGGCATCGCCAAGACGATGGGCGCGGAAGGGAGCGCCCAGAAGGTCACCAAGACCGGCTTCGTGGTCGGGACCCCGGAGTACATGAGCCCGGAGCAGCTCGCGGGCGATCCGGTGGACGGCCGCACGGACATCTACTCGCTGGCGCTCGTGTTCTATCGTGCCGTCACCGGCCGGCTGCCCTTCGAGGCGGACACGGCGCAGGAGACGATGATCAAGCGGCTCACCGACGACCCGATTCCGCTCAGCGCGGCGCGGCCGGACCTCCGGTTCCCGCCGGGGCTCCAGCAGGTCCTGGACCGGGCGCTCGCCCGCTCTCCGGAGGCGCGCTACACGAGCGCGGCTGAGTTCGGGCAGGACGTCCTGCGGGTGGCCGGGACGGCGGTGGTGGGCGCCGCGGATCCGGAGGCCGGAACCCAGGTGGTGCCGAGCGGGGCCCGAGCGGAGACGGTGCCGGAAACCCGGGTGGACCCGGCGATCGCGGCGGCCCTGCGGAAAAAGGCCGAGCTCAAGGGGCAGGCGGCCCCGGCAGGGCGGCGCGTGCCCGTGGTTCCGATCGCGGTGGCGCTGGTCTTGGCGGCCGGGGCCGGCGGCCTCGTCGTGTTCCGGGAGCGGATCTTCGGCGGAGGATCGCCAGCGGGGGGCGGGAGCCCGACGCAGGCGCCGGGACAGGCCGGGGCACTCCCGGACACGGGAGCCCGGCGGGTTTCGAGCGCCTCGGATACCGGTCGCGTGCAGGGGCGTCCTCAGGACCGGCCGTCGGGGACGGAGGTGGCGAGTCCCCCGCGAGCGGCGGATCCCCGAGCCGGGGCCGGGCCCGCGCCCGCGGGCGGAGGCGACCGGGCCCCGGCTCGACCCCGCAAGGTGACGGTTCCGCTGCCGGAACCCGAGGCGCTGGACGACCCAGGCCGGCGCGCGGCGGCCATGCGGCAAGCCGAGGAGGTGTATGGGCGGGCGGACGTGGACGACAGCACCCGGGCGGCGGCGGCGGCGTATCTCGCCTCCGCCTATGTTCAGGCGAGGCAACTGGCGCTGGCCCGCGACTGGACCGACAAGGCCATCGCGCTGATGCCGGATCGGGAAGGGTACCAGAACCTGCGCCAGCGGATCGCCGATCTCATGGGGAACTGAGGCCGAGCTTGGGCACCGGAACCGTCAAGGTCAGCGTCTTCGGCAAGACCGACGTGGGCCGCACCCGCGATCATAACGAGGACACCTTCCTCGTGGCCGACCTGTCGCGGAAGACGGCGAGCCTGCAGCCCGACGTCCGCGATCACGTGATCGGACCGCGCGGCTCGCTGTTCATGGTGGCCGACGGGATGGGGGGCGCCGCCGCTGGTGAGGTGGCGAGCCGGATGGCGGCCGACCTGGTGTTCACCCACCTGAGCACGGTCTGGGCCGACGACCCGGACGGGTCGGCGCAGCGCTTCGCGTTCCGGATGCGCGAGGCGGTGGAGCTGGCCAACAGCCGGATTCACGCCTATGCGCGGGAGCACCCCGAGGTCAAGGGGATGGGAACCACCGCCACCGTGGCGGGGGTGTACGGCTCCGAACTCTATCTGGCGCAGGTCGGGGACAGCCGGGCCTACCTGGTGCGGGGCGGCCAGGCGATTCAGCTCACCAAGGACCAGTCGCTGATGCAGCGGCTGGTGGAGGCCGGCGAGCTCACCGAGGAAGAGGCCGAACAGAGCGAGCGGCGGAACATCATTCTCCAGGCCCTGGGTCCCGATCCCCGGGTCAAGGTGGATCTCACC
>DATLYZ010000024.1:0-7210 GCA_035574255.1 Gemmatimonadales bacterium
ACGCTGCGCGCCCGCCTCACCGAGCAGTACGCGGCGAGCCCCTACCTCGCGGTGGTCGAGGGGCGGGAGTCCCCGGCGTACCAGGCGCTCGAGGATTCGCTCCGCCGCTTCGTCCTGAGCTTCCGGCCCGAGGGGCGCGGCGCGCCGCGCGCGCCGGCCTCCCCCGCCGGGGCGCCGCCGCGGCGGCCGCTGGAGTGAGCGTGCCGCACGATCTCGCGCGCACGGTCCTCGGCATCCGGTTCCAGAATCCGATCCTCCTCGCGGCGGGCACCGCAGGCTTCGGCCGGGAGGTGGCCGGCGTCATGGACCTCGAGCGGCTCGGGGGGATCGTGACCAAGGCCGTGAGCCTGGAACCCCGGGCCGGCAACCCGGCGCCCCGGGTCGCGGAGTTCCCCTTCGGCATGCTCAACTCGGTGGGCCTGGCCAACCCCGGCCTGGCGCGGGTCAAGGCCGACCAGCTTCCCTGGCTTGCCCGGCACCTGTGCTGCGCCCGGGTGCTGGTCAACGTGGTGGGAGGCAGCCCCGACGAGTTCGCCGCCGTCGTCCAGGGACTCGAGGACTGCGACGGTATCGCCGGTTACGAGGTGAACCTGTCCTGCCCCAACACCAGTGCCGGCGGGCTCGAGTTCGGGGCGGACCCGGCGAGCGCGGCCCGGGTGCTGGCGCGCTGCCGGGCCCGGACCCGGCGGCCGCTCTTCGCGAAGCTCTCGCCGGCGCTGCCTGACATCGGCGGAATGGCCGAGGCGTTGCGCGCCGCGGGCGCCGACGGGATCACCGTGGTGAACACGATCCCCGGCTATCTCGCCGGCCCCGACGGGCGCCCCCGCCTGGGACACGGAAGCGGCGGGGTCAGCGGCCCAGCCCTCCTGCCGGTGGGTGTCCTGGCCACCCGCCGGGTCGTCGAACGCACCGGGGGCACGCTCCCGGTGATCGGCGTGGGCGGTGTGCGCACGGCCGATGATGTGCGCCAGTATCTCCGGGCCGGTGCGTCGCTCGTGGCGATCGGCACGGCGGCCCTGGCCGACCCCCGCCTGCCGGAGCGGGTCGTCCGCGACCTCGAGGTCCACGGTGCCTGAGATCATCCTCGCGCTCGATCTGCCGGGCCGCGAGGCCCGGCGACTGCTCGACCGGCTGCCGGCCCTCCGGTGGGTGAAGGTGGGGCCGGTGCTGTTCACGCGCGAAGGCCCGGGACTGGTCCGCGAGCTGGTGGAGCGCGGGCTCCGGGTGTTCCTCGACCTCAAGTGGCATGACATCCCCCGGACCGTGGCCGGGGCCGTCGAGGCGGCGCGGGAGCTGGGGATCGCCATGGCCACGGTCCACACCCTCGGAGGGGCCGCGATGCTGGAGGCTGCGGCCCGAGCTGGCGGGGCGTCGCTCGGGCTCCTGGGGGTCACGGTGCTCACCTCGCACAGCCCGGAGAGCTACGGGGCTGCGGTGGGGCGGACGCCGGTCGAACTCGAGGACGAGGTGGTCCGGCTCGCCCGGCTGGCGGTGGGGGCGGGGCTTCCGGGCGTGGTCTGCTCGTCCCACGAAGCGGGCCCCGTGCGGCGGGCCATCGGGCCCGACCGGTGGATCGTGGTGCCCGGGATCCGGCGGCCCGGCGACCGGGCGGGGGACCAGCGGCGAACCGCGATCCCAGCCGAGGCGGTCCGGTCGGGGGCCACCCATCTGGTGGTCGGCCGGCCCATTCTCGAGGCTCCCGATCCGGGGGCGGTGCTGGCGGAGCTGGAGGCCGCGATCCGGGGCGGGTGAGGGTCCCGGACCCTTGCTCCAGCCCCATGCGGCGACTATAGTTCCGTGCTTCGCTGGAACCTGGTTCGACGGGGGGAGGGCTGTGAAGGTACGCTCGAGCATCAAGCCGATCTGCGAGTACTGCAGGGTGGTCCGGCGGCAGGGGAAGCTCCGCATCATCTGCCGTCGGAACCCCAAGCACAAGCAGCGGCAGGGTTGAAGCATGGCGCGCATCGCTGGCGTGGACCTGCCGCGCGACAAGCGGGTCGAGATCGCCCTCACCTACATCTACGGCATCGGCCGCCCGACCAGCAACCGGATTCTCTCGGAGACCGGGGTCAACCCCGATACCCGGGTGCGCGACCTCTCGGATGCCGAAGTGGCCCGCCTGCGGCAGTTCATCGAGCGTTCGGTGAAGGTCGAGGGCGCGCTCCGGACCGAGGTCGCGATGAACATCAAGCGGCTCACCGACATCGGCAGCTACCGTGGCATCCGCCATCGCCGGGGTCTGCCGGTGCGGGGCCAGCGCACCCATACCAACGCCCGGACCAAGAAGGGACCGCGCCGCGCGATCGCGGGCAAGAAGAAGGTCACCAAGAAGTAAGATGACGACACCTACCCAGCCGACCCAGCCCACGCCGCCGGCCCAGCCGGCCGCCGCGCCCGCCCCGGCCGCCAGCAAAGCCCCGGCCGCCAAGCGGGGGAAGAAAGTGGTGGAGAGCGAGGGCATCGCTCACATCTCCGCCACGTTCAACAACCTGCTCATCACCATCACCGACCTCAAGGGGAACACCCTGGTCTGGGGCTCGGCGGGCAAGGCGGGCTTCAAGGGTTCCAAGAAGTCCACCCCCTTTGCCGCGACGGTGGCCGCCGAGAACTGCGGCCGCGAGGCCCTCAACCTGGGGGTGCGGCGGGTGCACGTGCGGGTGCAGGGGCCCGGCAGCGGGCGGGAATCCGCGATCCAGGCCCTGGCCACCGCGGGGCTCAAGGTGGTGTCCATCCGGGACGTGACCCCGATTCCGCACAACGGGTGCCGTCCTCCCAAGAAGCGGCGGGTCTGAGCGATGTCGCGCTACATCGGCCCGAGCTGCCGGCTGTGCCGGCGTGAAGGAACCAAGCTCTTCCTGAAGGGCACCCGGTGCCTGACGGAGAAGTGCGCGGTGGAGCGGCGCAGCTATCCGGCCGGCCAGCACGGGCAGACGGCGGGGCGGGCGCGCAAGGCGTCGGAATACGCCAAGCAGCTCCGCGAGAAGCAGAAGGTGAAGCGGATCTACGGGCTCACCGAGCGCCAGTTTCGCACCATCTTCCACCGCATCTCCCGGGAGCAGGGTGTCAAGGGCACCAACCTGCTGGTCGCCCTGGAGTCCCGGCTGGACAACATGGTGTACCGGATGGGGTTCGCGCCGAGCCGCAAGGCAGCCCGCCAGCTGGTCCGGCACGGGCACATCCAGGTGAACGGCCAGAAGGTGGACATCCCGTCCTACCTGGTGCGGCCCGGCATGGAGGTGCGGGTGGCCCCGGCGAGCCGGGAGCTGGCGAGCGTGAAGGCCGCGCTCGAGCTGGCCAGCCGAGGCCAGCGGCTCTCCTGGATCGCGGTGGATCCCGAGAAGCTGGCCGGCAAGGTGCTGGAACGGCCCACCCGCGACGCGATCCCGCTCAACGCCCAGGAACAGCTCATCGTCGAGCTCTACTCGAAGTGACCATGACGATAGACCTCACCGGCCTGGTTCGCCCGCACCTGGTCGAGATGACCAAGCGGGAGGACAACCCGAACATCGCCGAGTTCCGGCTCCAGCCGCTCGAGCGGGGGTACGGGTACACCTTCGGCAACGCGCTCCGGCGGCTGCTCCTCTCCTCGCTCCGCGGGAGCGCGGTCTGGGCCTTCCGCCTGGACGGTGTGGTGCACGAGCACCAGACCATCCCCGGCGTGCACGAGGACGTGCACCAGATCATCCAGCGGCTCAAGGGGCTCACGCTGGTGCTGGCGGACGACGTGGACGAGGCGGTGCTCAAGATCCACAAGGCAGGAGCCGGCCCGTTCTACGCCCGCGACATCCAGGCTGGCCCCGCGGTCCGGATCGTGAACCCGGACCACCTGCTCTTTACCGTGCAGGACGATCGCGAAGTCAACGGCGAGCTCTATGTGAACAAGGGGCGGGGCTACGTCGAGGCCGAGCTGCATCCCCGCGACCGGTCCATGCCGGTGGACCTGATCGCCATTGACGCGATCTACAACCCGGTCCGGCGGGCGAACTTCTCGGTGGCCGAGACCCGGGTGGGCCAGCGCACTGACTACGACCGGCTGTCCGTGAGCGTCGAGACCAACGGCACGGTGAGCCCGGAAGACGCCATCGCCTACGCCGCCGCGCTCGCCACCGAACACTTCCGCTACTTCGTGGAATTCGGCAAGGTGCCGGCGGGCCGGCCCGAGCCGGGCGCCGGTTCCGGCGGAGAGCTCCGCGAGCGGCTGGAGCGGCCGATTGACGATTTCGGCCTCTCGGTCCGCTCGCTCAACTCGCTCAAGAATTCGAACATCCGGATCCTGCGGGACCTGGTCGAATACACCGAGGACGAGCTGCTCAAGGTGAAGAACGTGGGCGAGAAGGCCCTGAGCGAAATCGCCGCCCTGCTCCGGTCGCAGGGACTCAACTTCGGGATGAGTTTCGAGGAAGTCGGCGGGGAACTCGTGGTCCGGAACCCCGGCACGCCGCCCACCGTGCGGGTGGGGGGTGAGGGCGCGGAGGAGGCCTGATGCGGCATCAGGCGAAGGGGCGCCAGCTCTCCCGGACGTCGGAACATCGCCGCTCGCTGCTTCGCAACCTGGCGACGAGCCTGTTCCTGCACGGGCGGGTGGAGACGACGGTCGCCAAGGCCAAGGAACTCCGGCCCTATGCCGAGCGGCTCATCACGCTGGCGCGCCGGGGCGACCTCCACGCCCGGCGACTGGCGGCGCGCAAGGTCCGGGGCCGGGAGGCCCTCACCCGGCTGTTCGCCGAGATCGGGCCCCGCTTCGCCGCGCGCCCGGGGGGCTACACCCGGATTCTGAGGCTCGGTCACCGCAAAGGCGACGGCGCCGAGGTGGCGCGGATCGAGTTGCTGGCGGATTAGCGCGTGGCCGGGATGGTACGGGTGGGGCGGAAGGCACGAAGGGGACCGATGGGTCCCCTTTTTTCAGACTCGGATGCCCGTGCGGCCGGCCCGCAGGCCGGGAGCCCCGCGGGCTCAGCTCGCCTTGCGAATGCGGTCGCTCTTGATGCACTGGCTGCACACCCGCACCCGGCGGGGCGCGCCCTCCACCAGGATCCGCACGGTCTGGAGGTTCGGGTACCAGCGCCGCTTCTTCCGGTTGTTCGCGTGGCTGACGTTGTTGCCGGCCATCGGCCCCTTGCCACACACGGTGCAGACCCGCGCCATAGCGGTCACCCTTCCACGCTGCCAGAGTTGATGCCGTCGAAACGAGCGCACAAGTATAACGGGTGCCGGAGGTTAGCACAACGGCCCGAGGCCAGGCCATGCCGCGGGCGCTGATCACCGGGGTGACGGGCCAGGACGGCTCCTACCTGGCGGAGCTGCTCCTCGCCAAGGGCTACGAAGTGATCGGGGTGGTGCGCCGGACCAGCCACCACAGCTACGAGCGGATTGACCATCTGCTCGATCGCCTGACCATCCTGCCCGCCGACCTTCTCGACCAGCACTCCCTGACCACCGTCATCGGGGAGACCCGGCCCGACGAGGTCTACAACCTGGCGGCCCAGTCCTACGTGCCCACCTCGTGGAACCAGCCGGTGCTCACGGGGGAATTCACGGCCCTCGGGGTGACCCGCATCCTCGAAGCCATCCGCCTGGCCTGGCCCCAGGCCCGTTTCTATCAGGCGAGTTCGTCGGAGATGTTCGGCAAGGCGGTGGAGACGCCGCAGCGGGAAACGACGCCGTTCTATCCCCGCTCCCCCTACGGCGTCGCCAAGGTGTACGGGCACTGGATCACGGTGAACTACCGCGAGTCCTACGGCCTCTACGCGGTGAGCGGGATCCTCTTCAACCACGAGTCGCCCCGGCGGGGGATCGAGTTCGTGACGCGGAAAGTCTCGGACGGGGTGGCCCGGATCCGGCTGGGACTCGCCCGCGAGCTGCGGCTCGGCAATCTCGAGGCCCGGCGCGACTGGGGATTCGCGGGCGACTATGTTGAAGCGATGTGGCGGATGCTCCAGCAGCCCAGCCCGCGTGACTACGTGGTCGGGACGGGGGAGACCCACACGGTGCGGGAGCTGGTGGAGATCGCCTTCCGTCACGCGGGACTGGACTGGCGCGAGTTCGTGAAAACCGACGAGCGCTTCATGCGTCCCGCCGAGGTGGACACCCTGAAGGCCGATCCCACGCGGGCCCGGAACGAGCTCGGCTGGAGGCCGACCGTGGACTTCCCCTCGCTGGTGAAGATGATGGTGGATGCGGACCTGGAACGGCTGAAGCGCGGGCGATGAGAGTCCTGGTGACCGGGGCTGGCGGCTTCGTCGGGCGGTGGCTCGTCCCCCGGCTGCTGGCCGATGGCCA
This sequence comes from Gemmatimonadales bacterium, assembly GCA_035574255.1. GTDB lineage: Bacteria > Gemmatimonadota > Gemmatimonadetes > Gemmatimonadales > GWC2-71-9 > JADJOM01. The sequence goes on from DATLYZ010000024.1 coordinate 6,280, forward strand.
CGACCTGATCGGCACCCGGCTCCCCGGCGAGGCGCCGCCCGCCTTCCTGCCCGAGCCCGACCGCCGCCGGGTCCGCTGGATCCCGCTCGACCTGCGGGACACGGCCTCGGTGCGCGCGGCGGTGGCCGATCGGCTCGAGGCGGTCATTCACCTCGCGGCGTTCGCCTCCGGCGCCGAGGCCCGGCGCGACCCGGGTGCGGCCTGGGAAGTGAACGCGGCCGGCACGGCACGGCTGGCCGACGCGCTGGGGGCGCTCCGGGCCGCCGGGGACGCCGATCCGCTCCTCCTCCTCGTCTCGACGGCGGAAGTGTACGGCTGCGCCAGCGAGCCCCGGCTGCGGACCGAGGACGACCCTCCCGCCCCGTGTTCGCCGTATGCCGCGAGCAAGCTGGGAGCCGAGGTCGCCGCGCTGGAGGTGGCCCGCCGCACCGGCCTTCGCGTCATCGTGGCGCGGGCGTTCCCCCACACCGGGCCGGGCCAGACCGATCGCTACGTGGTGCCGGCCTTTGCTCGGCGCCTCAAGGCCGCCAAGCGGATCGGCGCCCCCGTGGTGAAGACCGGCAACCTGGAGCCGGTTCGCGACTTTCTGGACGTGCGGGACGTGGCCGACGCCTATGCCCGTCTGCTGCAGCACGGGACCCCCGGCACGGTGTACAATATCGCGCGCGGCGAGGGCCGCTCGCTCCGGGACATCTTCCTCAGGCTGGCCGAGCTGATCGGCGTCAAGGCCATCGCGGAGGTGGACCCGCTCCTCACCCGGCCGTCGGATATCGCCCACCTGGTGGGTGACGCCACACGGCTCCGGGCCGCCACCGGGTGGATGCCCCGGATCCCGCTGGACCAGACGCTCCAGGACTTGGTGAATGCCCAAACGGACTGACCTCCACTCCATCCTGCTGCTCGGCTCGGGGCCGATCGTGATCGGCCAGGG
>DATLYZ010000025.1:0-4818 GCA_035574255.1 Gemmatimonadales bacterium
ATCGACGGCGCGGTTTGGCACCTCGATGTCGGCTTGTCACATCCTGGGGCTGGAGAAGGTCCCAAGGGTCCGGCTGTTCGCCGGTTAAAGTGGCACATGAGCTGGGTTCAGAACGTCGTGAGACAGTTCGGTCTGTATCCGTCGTGGGCGCAGGAGCGTTGAGGGGCGTCGTCTCTAGTACGAGAGGACCGAGACGAAGCGACCGCTCGTGTACGGGCTGTCCCGCCAGGGGCAGCGCCCGGTAGCGATGTCGCGCGGAGATAACCGCTGAATGCATCTAAGTGGGAAACTCTCCCCAAGATGAACGCTCCCTGGGGCGTAAGCCCCCGGTAGGGCCCTGGAAGACTACCAGGTTGATAGGCGGCAGATGCACGGAGGGCAACCTCTTCAGTCGAGCCGTACTAATCGCCCGTGAGGTTTGATCTCTCCCCGTTCGATCCCCCATCCCCATCCATCCCCAGTTGCCAAAACCCGGTTTTGGCTGGCGACTCGCGCGCAGGGGCCACACCCGGTCCCATTCCGAACCCGGCAGTTAAGCCCTGCAGCGCCGATGGTACTACGATCGCGAGGTCGTGGGAGAGTAGGCCGTCGCCAGCCATCCCCCTCCGAAGCCCGCCTCCCCATGAGGCGGGCTTCGTGTTTCCAGCCCCTCCACCCTCACCTTGTCGCCCGGGAAGGCGCCTTCCAGCTTTCCCCCATGTCCCAACCCGCCCCTGGCCCCGCGACGCGCTTCGGACACGCGGCCCTCGCCGGCCTCCCCAATGTCGGGAAATCTTCCCTGCTCAACGCCCTCGTGGGCACCCACCTCGCCATCGTCAGTCCCAAGGCTCAGACCACCCGCCTCCCCGTGATCGGGCTCCTCACCGAGGGGGACACCCAGTACGTCTTCCACGACTTGCCCGGACTCCTCGAGCCGGGCTACCTGATGCAGGAGCGGATGCGCGCCGCCGCCCTCGAGCGGCTGCGCCAGGTTCACGTGATACTTCACTTGCACCCTGCCCCCGACGCGCCGGCCCCCGATTTCCAGACGCTGGCCCGCCTCGAGAAACCACTCCAAGTCCCCGTGCTCACCGTGTACACCAAGGCGGACCTGATCTCGAGGGCGGAACGACAGGACCTCGAACAACGTGGCGCCCTCGTCGTCTCGGCCACTCCCCCGGCCGGGCTTGACCGCTTGCTGGCGGCGATCCGGGACCACCTCCCCGAGGGCCCGTTCGGATACCCGCCGGATGACGTCGGCGTGCAGCCCCTCCGATTCTTCGCCGCCGAATACCTTCGGGAAGCGGCGTTCGATCTCCTGGGGGACGAGCTGCCGTACGCCGTGGCGGCCGAGGTGGAGGAGTTCCGCGAGACCTCGACGCCAGTGTACATTCGGGTGACGCTCTACGTCGAGCGGGAATCCCAGAAGGCCATCGTGATCGGTCGGGGCGGGCGCACGCTCAAGGCGATCGGCGCCCAGGCCCGGGCCCGGCTCGAGGCGCTCCTGGGCCGGCCGGTGTACCTCGAAACCTGGGTGAAGGTCCTGCCCAACTGGCGCCGGAAGGCTCCCCTGCTCGACCGATTCGGACTCACCGAAAGGAAGGTCTTGTGACGCTTGCCCCGGAGCTGCTCGAGATCCTGGTCTGCCCCAAGTGCAAGGGGGACCTGGAGTACCGGCCCGAGCCGGACGAGGCGCTCATCTGCCGGGCCTGCCGGCTGGTGTACCCGGTCGAAGAGGGTATTCCCATCATGCTCATTGACGAGGCCAAGCCCCTTTGACCGACCTGCTCGCCGCCGCCCGGGCCGAAGCCACCCGGCTCCAGCACGACTACGTCGGTACCGAGCACCTCTTTTCCGCCTTGCTGCGTGGCGAGGATCGGACCCTGGCCACGATCCTCACGGCGTTCAGCGCGACCCCCGAAGCAGTCCAGGCCCGGCTGGAGCAACGCCTGCCCAAGCCGCGAGGCGTGCCCGTCGCGCCAGCCGACCTTCCAGTGCGCTCCGGGGCGCGCCGCGCACTGGACGCGGCCCAGGCCGGCGCTGACCGGGAAGGCGTGCCTCTCGCTCCGCGCCACGTGCTCGCTGCCCTCCTCGGCGATTCCAAGGGCGTGGTGGCCGCGAGCCTGGCGGACCTCGGCATTCCCGTGGACAAGGTGAGGCAGGCCCTGGGCGAGGCGGGTACCGGGATCCCAGCCGCTCAGCCGGAGCAGCCCGCCACCCCACCTCCCCGCCAGCCCGGTGCGGAGCGCCAGGAGCGGACCCGGAAAGGGCGGAACGAGCCGGCCAGGTCCGAACGCCAGGAGGCGGGGGCCTCTCCGGCCCGGGCCGCACGGGGCGAGCGGGACCGGCGCCGCAAGGAGGACAAGCCCGAGCGCCCCCCCCGGGGGGCTCGGGCGGAACCGGCCTCCGAGCCTCAGCTACCCCGCCGGATCGCCCCGGTCCAGCAGAGCTGGCTCACCTGGCGCAAGCTTCCGCTGGTCGCGATTCCGCTCAGCCTGGTTTTCGCGTATGGGGGCACCTTTCCGCCGTTGCTCGTCTTCCTCACGGCCTGCGTCGCCGTGTTGCCGCTGGCCGGCTACATGGGAGAGGCCACGGAACACCTCGCGGCCAAGTCGGGGCCGGCGCTGGGAGGCCTGCTCAACGCCACCTTCGGCAACGCGGCGGAGCTGATCATCGCGGTAGTAGCGCTCCGAGCGGGGCTGGTGGAGCTGGTGAAAGCCTCGATCACCGGAAGCATTCTGGGAAACCTGCTCCTCATTCTCGGCCTTTCGCTGGTAGCCGGCGGGCTCAACCGGCCGCTGGTGCGCTTCAGCCGGACCTCGGCCGGAATGAGCGCCGGGATGCTGGCCCTCGCGGTGACCGGGCTGATCTTCCCCGCCATCTTCCATCACCTGCACGCCGGGGGCGACCAGGCCGTGGAGCTGCACCTGAGCGAGGCGGTGGCGGTCATCCTGGCGCTGACCTACCTCCTGTCGCTGCTCTTCTCGCTCAAGACCCATCGCCGGCTCTTGAGCGGCGAACCCCATCCGCTCGAGGGAGTGCCCTGGAGCGTCGCCAAGGCGGTGGTGGTGCTGGCCGCGGCCACCGCCGGGGTGGCCGTGGAGTCGGAAATCTTGGTTCATGCGGTACAGGGGCTGGCGACGGGTAGCCGGTTCTTCTCCGAGGCGTTTCTCGGGCTCATCGTGATCCCCATCATCGGCAACGCAGCCGAGCACGCCACGGCCGTCGTGGTGGCGCGAAAGGGGAAGATGGACCTGGCCTTCCAGATCGCGCTGGGTTCGAGCACGCAGGTTGCATTGCTCGTGGCACCGCTCTTGGTCTTTGTGGGGGCCCTGCTCGGCCCGACCGCCTCGGGGACGTGGATGAACCTCGCGTTCAGCCCCCTCGAGGTGATCGCGGTGGCGCTCTCGACGATCATGGCGGCGATCATCACGCTGGACGGCGAGTCCCACTGGTTCGAGGGGGTTCAGCTTCTGGCCCTTTACGCGATGGTCGCGGTGGCGGTCTACTTCATTTGATTTGACAGAGGTTCTTGCAAGGCCTAAGTTCAGCCTTGATTTAGTCTTACGCCTCGTCCAGGAGCCCCAGGCTGCGCACCCGACCGACGGTCCTGTTTCACACGCCGGCCGCGCATCCGGTCCCCGAGCTGGTTCGCCAGTGGGCCGAGGCGAAGGAATTCCCGCTGATCGTGCTGCACGACCCGGCGGACGTGCACGCGATGATTCTGCGGGGCTTTCCGGCGTTTCTGTTCGTAGACGCCGACCATACCGGTGCCGGGGGCGTGGAGCTGGTCCGGCGGCTCAAGAGCGATCCGTTCACGGCCATCGTCCCGGTGGTCATGCTCTCCGGGCGGCACGACCCCGGTGCGGTGGAGAGCTGGTTCGCGGCGGGCTCGGACGAGGTCGTGACCAGTCTCTTTTCGCCCGCGGAGCAGCGGGCCCGGATTGACGCGATCCAGACCCGCACCGAGACGGCGGTCTCGGTCCATCCCTCGACGCGGTTGCCGGGAACGACCGAGATCGAACGAGAGATCCGCCGCCAGCTCGACTCGGGCCAGGAGTTCGCCGTCTGCTACGCGGACCTGGACCACTTCAAGGAGTTCAACGACCGGTACAGCTACTACGACGGCGACCGGGTGATCTACATTCTCTCGCGCATCCTTCACGACGTGGTGAAGGGTCTGCTCGGCACCCGGGGGTTCGTGGGTCACATCGGCGGCGACGATTTCATTTTCGTCATCCCGCTGAGCGAGGTGAGTCCGGTGTGCACCGAGGTCATTTCGGTGTTCGACACCTTGATCCCACTGCAGTACAATGAGCAGGATCGGCGGGCAGGGTACTTCTTCGGCAAGGACCGGCGCGGCCAGCTTCATCGGGTGCCGTTGATGACGCTGTCCATCGGGATCGTGACCAACCGCAACCGGACCTTCACGCACCCGGCGCAGGTGAGCGAGCTGGCGACCGAGATGAAGAGTTACGCGAAGACTCTCCCCGGGTCGGTGTTCGTGGTGGATCGCCGCCAGTCCGCGGACCAGGACGACTCCCCGGCCCGGCGGCAGGGCCCCACACAGTAGGGGGCAGCATGAACGTCACGTGTCCTTCCTGCTCGACGGTCTATCGGGTGGACCCGGCCAAGGTCCCGGAGACCGGCGTTCAGGCCCGCTGCAAGATCTGCACGGGTGTCTTTCCCGTCCGGCGGCCGGTTGCGGAGGCCGCCACCGCTCCGGGAGCGGCGGCCCCGGCGGTCGCTCCGCCGTCACCGCCGCCGCCCCCTGCGCCCGCTCCCGGGCCGGTCGTTGCCGGGCCGGGCGGAGGCCCCGCGTCTCCGGCGCCTCCGGTG
>DATLYZ010000026.1:0-47116 GCA_035574255.1 Gemmatimonadales bacterium
GCCGCGAGCCGCGCCTCGAGGCCCGGCTCGCTGAAGCGAGCCACCGCGATGACGCGGGCGCGGCTCCCCCGCTCGTCGAGCGCGCGCCGCGCCATGACACAGAGCGTCGGGCCCATCTTGCCGCCGGCCCCCAGAACCAAGATGTCGCCCCCCAGCCGGGCCAGCGCGTCGCCCACCTCCGGTCCGGGGCGGGAGAGACAGGCCTCGAGATCGGCTTCCGTGAGCGGGGCCGTGGTGGGGCGCGCCGTCAACCGGCGGGACCTCCCGGCCCGACCGGCTCAGCCTCGCATCGCCATCGGCACGAATTGCCGCTCCGGATGGCCGATGTAGATCTGGCGCGGGCGGGCGATCTTCTGGTCCTTGTCCTGGAGCATCTCTTCCCACTGGGCGATCCAGCCGGGAAGCCGGCCCAGGGCGAAGAGCACCGTGAAGTAGTCGGTGGGATAGCCCATGGCCTGGTAAATGATGCCCGAGTAGAAGTCCACGTTCGGATAGAGCTTCCGCTTGATGAAGTATTCATCCTCGAGCGCGATGCGCTCCAGCTCCAAAGCGATCTCGAGCTTCGGGTTGAGGCCGGTCTGCTCGAAGACATCGTACGCCACCTTCTTGATCAGCTTGGCCCGCGGGTCGTACGACTTGTACACCCGGTGGCCGAAGCCCATCAGCCGGCCCTTGCCCGCCTTCACCCCTTCGATGAAGGCGGGGATGTTCTTCTTGTCGCCGATCTCGTCGAGCATCTGCAGCACGGCCTCGTTGGCGCCGCCGTGCAGGGGGCCGTAGAGCGCGGCGATACCCGCCGAGACGGCCGAGAAGGGGTCCACGTGCGAGGACCCCACGGCGCGCACCGCGCTGGTGGAGCAGTTCTGCTCGTGATCCGCGTGGAGAATGAGCAGGATCTCGAGCGCGCGCTGAAGCACCAGATTGGGCTCGTGCTTCCCGCCGATCTCGAACGTCATGTTGACGAAGTTGCCGATATAGCTGAGATCGTTCCGGGGGAAGACGTACGGCAGCCCGCGAGAGTGCCGGAAGGCGAACGCGGCGATGGTCGGCAATTTGGAGATGAGCCGCACCCGCTGGAGATAGCGGTTCTCCGGGTCGTGAATGTTCTTGGCGTCGGGGTAAAAGGTCGAGAGCGCACCGACCGCGCCGAGCAGCATCCCCATGGGATGGGCGTCGTACCGGAAGCCCTCCATGAACTTCGTGATATTGGTATGGACGTAGGTGTGGTACTTGATGTCGGCTTCCCACTTGTCCAGTTGGGCCCGAGTGGGGAGCTCGCCCTCGAGCAGCAGGTACGCCACCTCGAGGAAGCTCGCCTTCTCCGCCAGTTGCTCGATGGGGTAGCCCCGGTAGCGCAGGATCCCCCGGTCGCCGTCGATGTAGGTGATGGCGCTCCGGCACGCCGCGGTGTTGAGGAACGCTGGGTCGTAGGACATCAACCCGAAATCCTCCTCGCTCACCTTGATCTGCCGCAGGTCCATGGCGCGGATGCACCCCTCGACGATGGGCAGTTCGTAGGTTTTGCCGGTGCGGTTGTCGGTGATCGTGAGCGTCTCCTTCGGCACGGGCGAGTTCCTCCGAGTCGGAATCGTGGGAAGATAGCGGGCGGTCGCCGGGTCGGAAGGGCGCGCCGGGCGCGCCGGGGACGATTCCGGCGCCGGCAGCGCCCTGCTAGCTTGTCTTGCCTCGCGCGATCCCGCCCCCGCCCCCCGCCCCCCGCCCCCTGGCACGGGGGGGGAACCGTGCCGTTGAAACCGGCTCGGCCGGGGCGGCGTTCTGCCGTCATTCCCCGTCTCTCCGAGGTGTCCTGATGCGAACTCGTGCGTCCCTCCTGCTCCTCGCCACGCTGGCGCAGCCGCTCTCCGCCCAGTACCCGGTGGACACCACCGGATCGGGCCGCCTCATCGCGGAGGCGCTGGAACGGTCCGACGTCATGAAGAACCTGCAATACCTGAGCGACGTGATCGGTCCTCGCCTGTCCGGCTCGCCGGCCATGCGGCGCGCCAACGATTGGGTGGCGGAGCGATTCCGGGCCTACGGCGTCGAGGCGCGGCTCGAGGCCTACCCGTTCGGGGTGACCTGGGAGCGCGGTCCGATCAGTGTCTGGCTGAACCTGCCCTTCCGGCGCCAGATCGTGGCGTGGAGCTGGGCCTGGACCGAGGGAACCCGGGGGAAGGCGGCGAAGGGGCCGGTGGTACGGCTCAACCTCACCGACCGGGACAGCGTGGCGTTCTACCGGGATCGCCTGCGCGGTGCGTGGGTCATGCTGAACGATCCGGCGTTCGTGTGGAATCCCGACGGCCCGCCCATGTCGGCGGCTGATTCCGCCGCCCGCCAGGCCGATCTGGAGCGCCGGCGCCGCGCCTTCGCGAGCGGGGACACCGCCCGGGCGGCGGTGGAGGCACGGCAGCAGTTTCAGGTGGACCGCCCCTATCTGATGAAGAAATACGGCGCGCTCGGAACCATCACCGACGGGGCCAAGGAGCACGCCCTCGTGACCATGTCGGGGTCGCCCAACCGGGTGTCCCCCCTGCCGAACCTCGTGGTCTCCCACGAGGACTATGCGATGTTGAGCCGGCTGCTCGCCCTGGGGGTGACGCCGGAGGTGGAGGCCCGGGTCGAGAACCGGTTCGGGAAGGAACCGGTCCTCCAGTGGAACACGATCGGCGAGATCCGCGGGACCGAGTGGCCGGGTCAGGTGGTGATCCTGGGAGCGCACCTCGACAGCTGGGACCTCTCCCAGGGGGTCACCGACAACGGTGCCTCGTCCATGGTGGTGCTGGAGGCGGCCCGCGTGATCCAGGCCTCGGGCCTCAGGCCGCGGCGGAGCATCCGGTTCATCCTCTTCAGCGGGGAAGAGCAGGGGCTGCTCGGCTCCCGGGCCTACGCGGCCGCGCACGAGTCCGAGGCGGACAGCATCCAGGCCGTGCTGGTGCTGGACAACGGGACCGGGATGATCACGGGGCAGGCCCTCCAGGGCCGTGACGACCTGGAACAGCTCTGGAAGGATCTGCTCGCCCCGGTGGCCTCCCTCGGCGCGTCGAACGTTCGTCAGGCCAACAAGGGCGGGACCGACCACCTGGCCTTCGTGCCCTACGGCGTGCCGGCGTTCAACTTCGACCAGAACCCGCGGGGCTACCACCACACCCATCACTCGCAGAGCGATAGCTACGACAAGGCCGTCGAGTCCGACCTGAGACAAGCCGCCGCCGTCATGGCGGTCACGGCCTTCGAGCTGGCCAACCTGCCGGAGCTCCTCCCCCGCGGCGAGCGGCGCCCGGTGACGCCCCCCGCTGCCGGCAAGCCGAGCCCTGACGTCGTGCGCTAGGCGGGGAGGCCTGACCCCCTCGGCGGGCGCCGGGGTCTCGCGTCACCCCGGCGGAGGTCAGAGCCTTCCGTCACCCCTGCGCAAGCAGGGGTCCACCCCCAGCCCCCCTGGCAGGTGGGGGCCAGGGCTGGATGCCTGCTTGCGCAGGCATGACGGAGTGGGGCCGTGGGCCGGGTGCCTGTGTCCGCGGGCAGGACACCTGGCCCTTCCGTCACCCCTGCGCAAGCAGGGGTCCCCCCCCCTGGCAGGTGGGGGCCAGGGCTGGATGCCTGCTTTCGCAGGCATGACGGGGGGGGGCGTGGGCCGGGTGCCTGCGTCCGGGGGCAGGACAGCCGGCCCTTCCGTCACCCCTGCGCAAGCAGGGGTCCAGTGATGGCGAGGCTCGTGGCCTGGGACTGAATGCCTGCTTGCGCAGGCATGACGGAGGGGGCCGTGGGCCGGGTGCCTGCGTCCGGGGGCAGGACAGCCGGCCCTTCCGTCACCCCTGCGGAAGCAGGGGTCCACCCCCCCCCTGGCAGGTGGGGGCCAGGGCTGGATGCCTGCTTGCGCAGGCATGACCACCCCCTTCCGTCACCCCTGCGCAAGCCGGGGTCCACCCCCCCCCGCGGCAGGTGGGGCCAGGACTGGATGCCTGCTTGCGCAGGCATGACCACCACCCTCCCGTCACCCCGGCGCAAGCCGGGGTCCAGGCCCCCCGCGGCAGGTGGGGCCAGGACTGGATGCCTGCTTGCGGAGTCATGACAGGGGGGTGGGCCGTAGACCGGATGCCTGTGTCCGCGGGCAGGACACCTGGCCCTTCCGTCACCCCTGCGCAAGCAGGGGTCCACCCCCCCCTGGCAGGTGGGGGCCAGGGCTGGATGCCTGCTTGCGCAGGCATGACGGGGGGGCGGGCGGGCCGTGGGCCGGATGCCTGCGTCAGCGGGCAGGACGGACGGTCCCAGTTCACCCCGCCGCCGTGCCAGCCGGCGCGGGAGCCGCGTCCGCCAGCCCCCTCAGGCGGGACCGGCCTCCGCCTTCCGGTCAGCCGGCAGCCGGACGACGCAGGTGGTGAGAAATCCACCGCGCACGTTGTAAACCGTCTTCACCTCGAGCCAGCGTGGCTCGAGGACCCGGAAGAGGTCTTCGGCGATCTTCGCGGTGGCATGCTCCTGGAAGATCCCCACGTTGCGGTAGCTGACCACGTAGTACTTGAGACTCTTGAGCTCGACGCACCTGGAGCGGGGTTGATAGCGAATCGTGAGTCGCGCGAAATCAGGCAGCCCGCTGTAGGGGCAGACCGCGCTGAACTCGTCGGTTTCCGTAACGATCTCCTGGTCGGGGCCCGCGTAGTCGAAACACTCGAGCACTGCCGCGTCCACGTGTTCCGGACCCACAAAGGGCAGCGTGCGGCCTTCCGCGATGGCCATGGAGGGACCTCCTTTCGCTCCGCCAATCTAACGCGGGCGCTGGCCCGATGCCCGCGCGCCCGCCCCATCCGCGCTCGCCCGCAAGACGCCGAGAGGATGGGAGCGGGTCTGGCCCTCACCCGGCCCCGGCCGCCGCGACCGGTCCCACGCTCGCACCGGAGGTCCCGACGAGGCAGATCGCAAGACGGAGCTGCCGGGTTCCCGGTGGCAATCCGAACTCGCCCAACAGGTTAGCCGGGCGCGGCCGCGGGTACAGCGCTTGCCAGGGCGAGTCCCTACCGGCCCTCCGCGAGGTGTGAGTGAGATCACCCGTCATGCTGGCCTGCCTGGTTCTGGGCTCCGTCCCGGCGCTCGCCGGACAGGCTCGATCCCGGGCCGACCTGGCCACGACCGGCGCGGGCGGCTCCTACGAGCTTGCGCCGGACGGGTTCGTCCTGGGGCGCACCACCCTGTCCGATGTCAGGCGTGCCTGGGCCGTGCCCGAACGGCGCGAACCGCTCGCGCACGCCCGAATCCCCACCCCGCTGGCGCCGCCACCGCGATGGCACCTCGCCGGTGCCACCCTCAGGCCGGCGCTCCGCGTGGACGCCACCTCCGCCACCCCCACGCTCTACTTCGACCGGCTGGAGCGACTGATCCTCGTGGTGGACTCGGCGCCTCTGGAACGGCTGCACCGGGCCGACTTCGAGCGACGCCACCCGGCGGCCACAGTGGTGCGGGACTGGGGATCGGCGGTGGAGCTGGAGGCCCGGGTGGAGGCGTGCGTGGCGATCCGGGCTCTCTTCGACCAGCCACGCGGGACGCTGCGGCAACTGGCCTCCGGGTACACCTGCGGGACGGACTAGGGCATCCGGCGCTCGCGCGGCGCGGACCCCCGCGTCATGCGGCGGCCGGCACCTGACGAGGCTGCCACGGAGCGGCGGACGACCGCGCTGGAGTGCCGGGGAGAGCGAGCAACGGCCGGACCGGAGTTGCCTCCAGGAGACGCGGGGGCCTTCTCCGTCATGCGGCGGCCGGTGCGCCCGCCCCGGGCCGTCTCGGGCGGCCCGCCCGCCCCGCGCTAGTCCGTCCGCCTGACAATTCCCTCCTCGAGCCAGGCGAACCGCCCTTCGAGGAAGTGCCGGGCCGCGCGATAGGTGACCTCGTCGGCGTTGCGCCAGACCTCCCGGAACCGCGCCCGGACCCGGAGCCGAGCCTGGCGGGCGAAGGTGTCGGCCAGTTCCACCGGGCTATCGTCCGCGGGGTTCCGGCGCCGCAGGGCTTCCGCGCGAGCGCAGGCGGCGCTCATCGCGAGCAGCTCGGCGCCGATTTCCACCAGGCGGCCCAGCACGGCCTGCTTCTTCTCCAGCCGGGGTCCGTAGCGGACCATGCAGTGGAAGAGTGTCCGCGCCAGGCGGCGGGACGAGCGCTCGACGAAGCGGAGGTGCCGGCCGAGCGGCCCCCTGCCGCCATAGCCGAACCAACCTCGAAGCGGGATCCAGAGCTTGGGGTACCACCACGCGTAGAACGCCACCGCCTTCCCCAGGGCCCGAAGTTTGGCCGAGAGCGGCGCCCGGGGGTCGATCAGCCCCCCGGCCACCTTGAGGTGCGTGTCCACCGCCTCGCGGGCGATGAAGAGCCGCATGATCTCGCTGGAGCCCTCGAAAATCAGGTTGATCCGGAAGTCGCGCATCATCCGCTCCACCGGATCGGCCCGCTCCCCGCGCGCCCGCAGGCTGTCGGCCGTCTCGTAACCCCGGCCGCCCTTGATCTGGAGCGTGTCGTCCACGATCCGCCAGCCGACCTCGGTGTTCCACATCTTGGCGATGGCGGCTTCGAGGCGGATGTCGGTCTCTCCCCGGTCCGCCATGCCGCTCGCGAGGTCGCTCACCGCCTCCATCGCGAACGTCTCCGCCGCCATGCGGCCGATCTTCTGCGCGATGGCGTCATGCCGCCCGATCGGCTGCCCCCATTGGACCCGCTCGTTGGCCCAGCGCCGCACGATTTCCAGCGCCCGCTTCGCGCCGGCCACACAGGAAGCCGGGAGGGTGAGGCGGCCGGTATTCAGCGTGATCAGTGCGAGCTTGAGCCCCTTGCCCTCGCCCCACAGCACGTTCTCCACCGGGACCCGCACATTGGTGAACCGGAGCAGTCCGTTCTCGATCCCTTTGAGCCCCATGAAGTGGAGCCGGCGGACCACTTCGACCCCGGGCCAGCTGGTCTCGACGATGAACGCCGTGATCCGCTTGGGCCCCGTTCGCGCCATGACCACCATGAGCTCGGCAATGGTCCCGTTGGTGCACCACAGCTTCTCGCCGTTCAGGATGTAGAAGCGCCCGTCCTCCGACAGCGTCGCGGTGGTGGACAGCCCCGCCGGGTCGGACCCCACGTTCGGCTCGGTGAGCGCGAACGCCGAGACGGCTCCCTTGGCCAGGCGCGGGAGATACTTCCGCTTCTGCGCCTCGGTGCCGAACAGCTTGAGGGGCGTGGGGACCCCGATGGACTGGGCTGCGGAGAGGAGTGCCGTCACGCTGGCATCCTGGCTCGTCACCAGGCCGATCGCCTTGGTGTACATGGTCTGGCTCAGACCCAGGCCGCCGTACTCCTCGGGGATCTTGATCCCGAACGCCCCCAGCTCCCGGAGGCCCTCCACCACCTCGGGCGGTACCTTCGCTTCGCGGTCGATCCGGTCGCTGTCCACCCGCTCCCGCATGAAGCGCTCGAGCCGCTCCAGGAAGGGCCGGGCCTTGGCGAGCTCCTCCGGGGTCGGCTCGGGGAACGGATCGAGCAGGTCGTACCGGAAGTTCCCTTCGAACAGCTCGCGCACAAAGCTCGGCTTCTGCCACTCCTGTTCCCGGGCGGCCTCGGCGACCTCGCGGGCTTCCTTCTCGGTGGCGAGCCCGCCGGTCGGTCCGGCGGGGGAGGCCTGCGCCTCACGAATCACGTCCGTCATGCTGCCAGTCCTTGCGGGAATGATGAGGTGGGGAGGATGGGCCGCCCAGTTCGCCCCGGACGCCCTGGAGCACCAGCTTGATCACGTGGCGCCGGCGTTCCTCCCGGAAGGCCGGATCGTTGAGGTCCACCCCCAGCGCCCGGAGCACGGTGGGGCCGTGGACCACGGGAAACCAGCAGAGCCCGATCAGGCTGAGCAGGAGCTGGCGAGCCTCCGCCTCGCGCCCCGGCTCGAGGGCCAGCTCGCTGATGATGGCGCCCAGTGCCTCCTGCGCCGCTTCGAGATGGGGCGGAAGGGTGCCGATCTGGCGGCCCCCTGACAGCGCCTCCCACTCGACCAGCCGGACAAAGTCCGGGTTGTCCGCGATGAAATCGAAATACTCGCCCACCACGCCGGCCAGGACGACCTCCGGCGGTTCCTGGCTCGCCAGGGCGCGCTCCTTGCCGCTCCGCACCGCCGCGCGCACCCGCTCCAGCCCGCGTTCCAGCACGGCGCGATAGAGCTCTTCCTTCGAGCCGAAGAAATACCCCGGCGTGCCGCGGGATACCCCGGCCAGGGCCCCGACATCCTGCAGGCTGGTTGCCTCGTACCCCCGCTCGGCGAAGAGGCGCAGGGCCGCGTCGAGCACCGCTTCCCGGGTACGAGCCCCGTTCCTTTCCTTATCAAGTCGGTCGAGCCGGGCCTGCGCTGCAGCAGGGGCCACGGGAAGGCTCCATAGAAGGCTTGCTTGTTGACTAGCAAGTTACGTCTGAAGTCAACGCCAGTCAACGCAACCCAGTTCCTGCCCCAGCCCAGCCGATTCAGGGCTGTCGCGCTAAGCCATTACCTGCCAAGGTATTGACACCCAGGATCCAGCCTCGCCCCGGGCTCACCGCGCTCCCACCGGCTCGGTCTTGGGCAAGGGGGCTGCCGCGATCGGGGTCACGGCCTGGCTCCCCGAGGCTGGAGCGCCGTTCGGCTGGACCTTCCGGAAGAGCGGCCGGAAATGCTCCCAGCCGTCCAGGATGGCCCGGGCCCGGGGGCTTCCGGTGCGTTCCAGGTGTTCGTGGATCAGCGCCACCACGGTCTCCTCGTCGCCCGCGGTGAAGGGCGCGATGGAGACCAGGTCCATGTTGCAGCGGCTCGCGAAGTTGCCGGACTCGTCCAGCACGTACGCGACCCCGTTGGTCATGCCGGCGGCGAAGTTGCGGCCCACCGGGCCCAGCACCAGCACCAGGCCGCCGGTCATGTACTCGCAGCAGTGGTTCCCCGCGCCTTCGATCACGGCGATCGCCCCGGAGTTCCGCACCGCGAAGCGGCTCCCCGCCTGTCCGGCGGCGAAGAGCCGGCCGGCCGTGGCGCCGTACAGGACCGTGTTGCCGAGGATCACGTGCTGGTGGGTCGCCTGGCCGTACGCCGCCTGACGGAACGGGCGGATACTGATCTCCCCGCCGGAAAGCCCCTTGCCGACGTAATCGTTCGCTTCCCCTTCGAGTTCGAGGGTCATGCCGCGGCAGGCGAAGGCGCCGAAGCTCTGTCCTGCGCTGCCCCGGAAGCGGAGCCGGACCGAGCCCGGTGGGAGTCCCGCATCGCCGTGCCGCGCCGCGATGACGCCGGCCACCCGGGCCCCCACCGCCAGGTGGTGGTTCCGGATATCGTAGAAGCCCGAGAACGGATGGCCGTGCTCGATGAACTCCCGCGCCTCGTCCAGGATCTCGTCGTCGAGCGAGACCAGGCCGGGCCGGTCGTTCCGGGCCACGGTGTGGCGCACCGCGGTGCCCGCCGGAGGTTCGGCGGGGGTGAGCAGCGCCGAGAGGTCCAGCATCTGGGCGCGGGGAATGTCCGGGCGCTCCACCCGTTCGAGCAGGTCGGCTCGGCCGATGATCTCCTCCAGGGTCCGGGCCCCCAGGGAGGCCAGAATCTCGCGCACCTGCTCGGCGACGAAGCTGAAATAGGTGACGACCTGGTCCGGGGTTCCGCGGAACTTGCTCCGGAGCTCGGGGCGCTGGGTCGCAATCCCGGTGGGGCAGGTATTGAGGTGGCACTGGCGGGCCATGGCGCACCCCAGGGCCACGAGGGGCGCCGTCCCGAAGCCGAAGGACTCCGCGCCCAGAAGCGCCGCGATGACCACATCGCGGCCGGTGCGGAAGCCCCCGTCCACCCGGACCTCGATCCGGTGCCGCAGCCGGTTTTCCACCAGCGTCCGCTGGGTTTCGGCGAGCCCCAGCTCCCACGGGCTGCCGGCGTGCTTGATGGACGAGAGCGGCGAGGCCCCGGTGCCGCCGCTGTGACCGGCGATGAGCACGTAATCCGCGTACGCTTTCGCTACCCCGGCTGCGACCGTCCCGACCCCGGCCTCCGCGACGAGCTTGACTCCGACCCGCGCGCGGGGGTTGACGGTTTTCAGATCGTGGATCAGCTGGGCCAGATCCTCGATGGAGTAGATGTCATGGTGCGGAGGCGGCGAGATGAGCGCGATCCCCGGCACCGCGTGCCGGAGCCGCGCGATGAGCTCGGTGACCTTGTGGCCGGGAAGCTGCCCGCCCTCACCCGGCTTGGCCCCCTGCACGATCTTGATCTCCAGCTCTTCGGCCCGGACCAGGTATTCGGTCGTGACGCCGAAGCGGCCCGAAGCCACCTGTTTCACCCGGTTGTCCGCCCGGTCGCCGCTCGGCAACGGCCGGTAGTTGAGGGGGTCCTCCCCTCCCTCGCCCGAGTTGGATCGCGCGCCCAGCCGGTTCATCGCGATGGAGATGGTCGAGTGCGCCTCGGGTGACAGCGCCCCCAGCGACATCGCCGAGCTCACGAACCGGCGCACGATCGCCTCGACCGGCTCCACCTCCTCGAGCGGAATCGGGGTCCGCGACTTGAAGGCGAGCAGGTCGCGCGGGTTGGTCGGACGCCGATCCTCCGCCAGCCGCAGGAAGGCCTTGAACCGCTCGTACCCCGCGCGCCACTCGGCCGGCGGGTTCCCGGCGGGGCCGGGTTCGGACGACCGGTCGCCCTTCCCGGCGCCCACCGCCTTCTGGAGCGCCACGACCACGGGGGGTGCCCAGGCGTGGTCTTCCCCCTCTTTCCGGAACCGGAACCGTCCGTAGTCAGGCGGCCGGGGCGTTTCGGCGGCCGCCCAGGCCATCCGGTGCCGCGCCAGGACGTCCTCGGCGATCTCCTCGAAGCCCACCCCGCCGATCGGCGACTCGGTGCCCCGGAAGCAGCGAGTCACCACCTCCTCGCCGAGCCCCAGCGCCTCGAAGATCTGGGCGCCGCAGTAGGACGGCAGCACCGAGATCCCCATCTTGGACATGATCTTGAGCAGCCCCTTCTCGGCGGCGGCCCGGTAGCGCCGGCGCGCCTCCTCGGGGCTGGGACGAGGCGCCGACCCCGCCGCGCTCCGCCGTTCCCGCCGCCGGGCGCTCGCCGGCTCGCCGGCCGCCTCGTCGTCGGGTTCTCCTTCCTCGGCGAACAGCGCCGTCACGCTCTGGAGCGCGAGCCACGGGTACACCACCTCGGCCCCGTAGCCGATCAGCGTGGCGAAGTGGTGGATATCCCAGGCGTCGCCCACCTCGGCGATGAGGCCCAGCCGGAGCCGGAGCCCGGTATCGAGCAGATGGCGCCGCACCGCCCCGACCGCGAGCAACATCGGCAACGGCGCGTGGTCGGCGTCGGCGGCCCGGTCGCTCAGCACCAGGAGCCGAGCGCCATGCCGCGCGGCGTGCTCGGCGGCCTGGCAGAGCCGGTCGAGGGCGGGGCGGAGCCCCTCGGCCCCCTCCCGCACCGGCCAGAGCGCCGGCAAGGTGACGCAGGAGAACCCCGGCACATTCCGCAGCGCCGCCATCTCCTCGTCCAGCAGGATCGGATGGTCCACCCGGAGCACCCGGGCATGCGCCGGGCTCTCGGTGAGGAACGAGCCGTGCTTCCCCAGATGAACCCGGAGCGACATCACCACCGATTCGCGCAGCGGATCGATCGGCGGATTGGTCACCTGGGCGAACCGCTGGCGGAAGTACGTGTAGAGACTCTGGGGCAGTCGCGAGAGCGGCGGGATGGGCGCGTCGTCCCCCATGCTCCAGACCGGATCCTGCCCGCTTCCCCCCATGGCCTCCAGTACGACCCGCAGGTCCTCGTGCCCGTAGCCGAACCCCACCTGGACCCGCGCCAGCTCCGCCGGCGGCAGGGGGGTGTAGCGATAGGTCCCGTCGGGCTCCAGGGCCCGCATGTTGTCCCGGCACCACTGGCCATAGGGCTGCCGGGCGGCCACTTCGCGCTTCACGTCGAGATTCCTGAGCACCCGCCCCCGCCCCAGATCCACCGCGATGAACTCGCAGGGCCCCAGTTTCCCGCTCTCGATCACCTCCAGCGGATCCAGGTCCACCAGGCCGACCTCGGAGCCGGCCACGACCAGCTGGTCGCGCGTGACCAGATACCGGCACGGCCGCAGCCCGTTTCGGTCGGTCGCGGCGCCGGCGATGATCCCGTCCGAGAACGCGAGCGCGGCGGGGCCATCCCAGGGCTCGACGATCTGCGCGTGGAAGCGGTAGAAGTCCCGGATGGCCGGCTCCACATCGGGGTAGCGCTCCCAGGCCTGGGGCACCAGCATCATGATGGTGTGCAGCGGGTCCCGGCCGGACCGCACCAGCAGCTCCATGGTGTTGTCGAAGCCGCAGGAATCGCTGCCCCGGGCCCAGATCACCGGCTTGAGCCGCTCCACGTCCGCGCCCCAGACCGGGCTCGCCAGCTCCGCCTCCCGGGCCGCCATCGCGTTCCGGTTGCCCCAGAGCGTATTGATCTCGCCGTTGTGCGCGATCATTCGGAACGGCTGCGCGAGCGGCCAGCTCGGCAGCGTGTTGGTCGAGTAGCGCTGATGGAACACGGCCAGCGCCGTCTCGTACTCCGGGTAGCGCAGATCCGGATAGAACGCGGGAAGCTGGGTGCCCGTGAGCAGCGCCTTGTACACGATGGTCCGGCAGGAGAGCGAACAGACGAAAAAGTCGGCGAACCCGGCGGCTTCCGCCTCCCGCTCCATATCGCGGCGGGCGAGGTAGAGCGCGCGCTCCCAGGCGTCCTCGTCCTGGGCCGTCACCGGACGGCCCACGAAGACCTGGCGGATGGCGGGGCAACTGGCGCGGGCCAGCGGGCCCAGGGCCCCCGGATCGGTCGGGACCTCCCGCCATCCCAGGCAGGGCAGGCCGTTGGACTCGAGGATCCGTTCGACCAGTGCCGTGGCCCGGGCGAGCGCCTCGTGCTGGGCGGGGAGGAACAGGACCCCGACGGCGAACGGGTGGCCGGGCTGGAGCCGGAGCCCGAGCCGGTAGGCCTCGCGGTGGAACAGCCGCACCGGGATCTGGGTGAGCAGGCCGGCTCCGTCCCCCGAATTGTCGGTGGACGCGGCGCCGCGATGGGCCACCCGCGCCACCGCCTGGAGCGCCAGGCGGACGATCTCGTGCGAGCGCTCCCCGGTGGCGCGGGCGACGAAGCCGACGCCGCAGGCGTCGCGTTCGCGCAGGGACTCCGGCCCCACGACGCGCCGGTGGCGCGCCGGGAGGACGAGGCTCGAGCGGGGGGAAGGAGGCATCGCGGCTCCTCGCTGGTCGGACACGAAAAAGCCCGCTCCGTGGGGAGCGGGCCGGGACACTGGATCAGCGTACTGCGCGCTTCACCGGACCGGGCCGCTCCCTCGCGGGTCGGTGGTAATGACGACGGCAAGCCGCAGGTCGGTGGCGCAACGCATGGCGAATAAATATACGAGCCGGCGAGGCCGGTCAAGCGCTCGGGCCGGGCGTCGCGGCGATCGAACGGCCGTTCGAAGAGGGAGCGGGCCGCGCCCTTGACTTTCACTCGGGCCGCCGGTATCCTGGGCATTCCCGGCGCTGCATAAACTTGTGGCCGTGCGCCGGGGCGATTCGGACCCGAAGGCCGTCATGCTCCTGCTGCCGCTGCTGCTGGTCATTCTTCTCCTTCCCCTCGGGGTCATCCTCCTGCTGGAGGGAACCGGGGAACGCGGCGCGCACGGGCCAATCAGGTAGCACAGTCGGACTCGCACTCAGCCCTCGCCGCGGACCCCTGCCAGGTCCGCGGTTTCATTTTCGCTCGGGAGGATGGAACAGACTCGGTATGGTCAAGGACGTGCTCATCTTCGACACCACGCTCCGGGATGGCGAACAGGCCCCCGGCAACACCATGACCCCGGAGGAAAAGCTCCGGCTCGCCCAGCAACTCGACGCCCTCGGGGTGGACGTGCTGGAGGCGGGCTTCCCCGCCGCCTCCGAGGGTGACTTCCGGAGTGTCCGGGAGATCGCCCGCGAGGTGCGCCGCCCGGTGATCGCCGCGCTGGCGCGCTGCCACGAGCGGGACATCGACCTGGCGGGGGAGGCGCTGAGCGGCGCCGCCCGGGGCCGGCTGCACGTGTTCATCGCGACCTCCGACGTGCACCTCCAGCACAAGCTCCGGCTGAGCCGCGACGAGGTCCTGGCGCTGGCCCGGCGCGCCATCCGTCAGGCGCGCGGGTACACCGACGACGTGGAATTCTCCGCCGAGGATGCGAGCCGGACCGACCTCGACTTCCTCTGCCGCGTGGTCGAGCTCGCGATCGCGGAGGGCGCGACCACGATCAACCTGCCGGACACGGTGGGCTACGCGCTGCCGCAAGAGTACGCCGCCATGTTCCGCGCCGTACGGGAGCGCGTGCCAGGCGCCGACCGGGTCGTCTTCAGCGCCCACTGCCACGACGATCTCGGGCTCGCGGTGGCCAATTCCCTCGCCGCGATCGAGGCGGGCTGCGGCCAGGTGGAGTGCACCGTGAACGGCATCGGCGAGCGGGCCGGCAACGCCGCGCTGGAGGAGATCGTCATGGCCGCCCGGGTCCGCCCCCAGCTCGCCCGGTTCCGGACCGGGATCCGGAGCGAGGAGATCTACCGCACCAGCCAGCTCCTGTCCTACCTCACGGGGAGCTTTCCCCAACCGAACAAGGCGATCGTGGGGCGGAACGCCTTCGCCCACGAGGCGGGGATCCACCAGCACGGCGTGCTCCAGCACGGCCTCACCTACGAGATCATGCGGCCCGAGACCGTCGGCATCCCGCGTTCCACCCTGGTGCTCGGCAAACACTCGGGTCGCCACGCGCTCGAACGCCGCTACCGGGAGCTCGGGTACGAGCTGCCCGAGGCGAAGCTGAACGAGCTCTACCAGCAATTCACCGCCCTGGCCGATCGCAAGCGGGAGATCCTCGACGAGGACCTGCTGGCCCTGCTGCACGAGAGCTTCCACGACGCCCCCGAGGAGTACCAGCTCACCCACCTCCGCGTGCTCTGCGGCAGCGTCCCCGCGGAAGCCGAGGTGCGGATGGCCGGGCCCTGGGCCGGCGAGCGGGCCGCCCGCGGGAGCGGGGACGGGCCGATCGCCGCCGCCTTCGGCGCCATCAGCGACATCATCCAGCGGCCGGTTGAGGTGATCGCCCTTCAGCTCCGCTCCGTGACGCCGGGCCGCGACTCGGTGGGCCAGGTGTTCCTCCAGTGCCGGATCGGCGGCAAGTCGCTCTCCGGGCAGGGCGCCTCGACCGATATCGTCGAGGCCAGCGCGCGAGCCCTGGTGCACGCCCTCAACAAGGAACGCCATGCCGACCGGCTGGAGGCGGCGGCCCTCAACAGCCTGCATCTGTGGGGGGTGTGACGGTGAGGACCGAACCGGCGTGAGGCGCGCGCGATGACCGAGACGCTCTCCGGTGCCCAGTTGCTCTGCCGCCTGCTCGAGGAGCAGGGGGTGGAGGTGCTCTTCGGCTACCCCGGCGGCGCGATCATGCCGTTCTATCACGCCCTGCCCGAGTACCCCCGCCTCCGGCATGTCCTGGTCCGCCACGAACAGGCGGCGGCCCACGCCGCCGACGGCTTCGCGCGGGCCTCCGGGCGGCCGGGGGTCTGTGTGGCGACCTCGGGCCCGGGGGCCACCAACCTGGTGACCGGTCTCGCCACCGCGCACATGGACTCGTCCCCGGTCGTGGCGATCACCGGCCAGGTGCCCCGCGCCATGATCGGACGCGATGCCTTCCAGGAAACGGATGTCATCGGGATCACGCTGCCGATCACCAAGCACAGCGTGCTGGTGGAGGACGTCACGGTGCTGGCCGCGCGGGTGCGCGAGGCGTTCGCCCTGGCCACCGAAGGGCGCCCGGGCCCGGTGCTGATCGACATCCCGAAGGACGTCCAGAACCAGAAGATCGAATGGAGCGAGGAGGCGGCGCCCGCTCGCTCCGCCCCGGGGGGCCCGCCGGCTCCGCCGGGCGGTGTGCCGGACCTGGAGGCGGGGCTCCGGCAGGCCGCCGCGCTCATCGCCGAGGCGGAGCGGCCGCTGCTCCTGGTGGGGCACGGGGTGATCCTGAGCGGGGCCTACGCCGAGGTGCGGGCCCTGGCGGAAAAGACGGGGATCCCGGTCGTCACCACCCTGCTCGGGATCAGCGCGTTTCCGGACGGGCACCCCCTCCACCTCGGCATGCCGGGGATGCACGGCGAAGTCCACGTGAACCGCGCGATCCAGCACGCCGACCTGCTGGTGGGGATCGGACTCCGGTTCGACGACCGGGTGACCGGGAACACCGCGGGGTTCGCGCCGCGCGCGCGGATCGTGCACGTGGATCTCGATCCCGCCGAGATCGGCAAGAACGTCGAGGTGTCGGTCGGTCTGGCAGGCGACGCCAAGGCGATCGTGGCGCGGCTCACCGCGCTGGTCGCCCCCCGGCAGTGCGACGCCTGGCGCGCCGAGATCCAGGGGTTCGTGCGCACCCGGCAGGAGAGCTATCGGGGCGGGATGGCGCCGGAGGCCATCCTGGCCGGGATCCACGAGGTGACAGGGGGGCGCTGCACCATCGTGTCGGACGTGGGGCAGCACCAGATGTGGGTGGCCAAGCTCTATCCCTACACCCTCCCGAACAGCCACATCACCTCGGGCGGGCTCGGCACCATGGGCTTCGCGGTGCCCGCGGCGATGGGCGTGCACTTCGCGCGGCCACACCAGCCGGTGTGGGCGATCTCGGGCGACGGCGGGTTCCAGATGAACATGCAGGAGATCGCCACGATGGTGCAGGAGCGCATCCCGGTGAAGATGGCGATCTTCAACAACGGATATCTGGGCATGGTGCGGCAGTGGCAGCAGTTCTTCCACGGCCGCCGCTATTCGGCGACCCCGATCTGGAGCCCGGACTACGTGAAGCTTGCCGAAGCGTACGGGATCGCGGGGTACCGCGTGGAGCACGCCCGCCAGATCGAGGAGGCGGTGGCCCGGGCCATGCGCGAACCCGGACCGGCGCTGGTCGAATTCCTGATCGAGCAGGAAGCCAACGTGTTCCCGATGATTCCGCCGGGCGGGTCGCTCTCCGAGCCGATCGAATCGGAGCCGGTGGCGGCCGCGCCGGCGTCGTGAGCGGGCGGATGGCCTCCTGGGTCGTGTCGGTGCTGCTGGAGGACGACCTCCTCGCGCTGAACCGCGCGATCGGGATCATCCGCCGCCGCCAGCTTCCGGTGGAGAGCTTCCGGGCAGGGCCCGCCGCGGCTCCCGGGGTAACGAGCCTCACGCTCGTGCTCGGCGCCGACCGGGGCGCGGTGGACCGCCTGGCCGCCCAGTTGCGCAAGATGGTGGGCGTGCGGGAGGTGACGGTCGGGGCGGAGGAGGCGGTGGCGGTCCGCGAGCTCCTCCTGGCCCGGGTGGCGGTCGAGCGGGGCCGCGAGGCGGCCCTGCTCGACGTGCTCGCGCTGTACCAGGCCGGACTCGTGGCCGAAGCGGCTGGCGAGGCGGTGGTCGAGGCGACCGGATCGCCCCCGCTCCTCACCTCGCTGCTCCGTGCCCTCGAGCCCTTCGGCGTGCTGGACAGCGCTCGGAGCGGGCCGCTCGCCGTGACCCGGGACCACACGGCTCCGACGCCGAGTCCCGGCCGCCCGGACCGGCTCCAGCCCTCGCTGGCGGCGGCGCATGCCTGACCGTGTAGCCCAGTCCATGACCTTCAACGACGAGCGCGATCCAATGACCAGAGCGAGCGGTCCTCGTATCTACTACCAGCATGACGCCGACCCCTCTCGGCTCGCGGGGCGGACCGTGGCCGTGATCGGCTTCGGCAGCCAGGGGCACGCGCACGCCCTGAACCTCCGCGACAGCGGGGTCACGGTGGTCGTGGGGCTCAGGCCGGGCGGGGCGAGCTGGCGCAAGGCGGCGGCGGCGGGTCTGGACGTACGGCCCGTGGCCGAGGCGGCGCGGGCCGCCCAGATCATCATGATGCTGGTGCCGGACCAGGACGGGCGCACGGTCTACGAGCAGGCGGTGGCGCCCGGACTCGCGGCCGGCAAGACGCTCATGTTCGCCCACGGGTTCAACATCCACTTCGGCGAGATCGTCCCGCCCGCCGGCGTGGACGTCTCCATGGTGGCACCCAAGTCGCCGGGTCATTTGGTCCGGAGCGAGTTCGAGGCCGGGCGCGGGGTGCCGGGGCTGGTCGCCGTGCACCAGGACGCGAGCGGCCATGCCCTCGCCGACGCGCTTGCCTACGCGGCCGCGATCGGGTGTGCCCGGGCCGGGGTCTTCGAGACCACCTTCCGGGAGGAAACCGAGACCGATCTCTTCGGCGAGCAGGCGGTGCTCTGCGGAGGCGTGTCGGCGCTGATCAAGGCGGGCTTCGAGACGCTGGTCGAGGCGGGGTACCGCCCGGAGATGGCGTACTTCGAGTGCCTCCACGAGCTCAAGCTCATCGTGGACCTGATCAACCGCGGCGGGCTCAGCTTCATGCGCTATTCCATCAGCGATACGGCGGAGTACGGCGACTATACCCGGGGGCCCCGGATCGTCACCGACGCCACCCGCGCGGAGATGCGGCGCCTGCTCGCGGAGGTCCAGAACGGGAGCTTCGCGCGCGAATGGCTCGCCGAGTATCGCGGCGGGCACGCCGCCTTCGATGCGATGCGCCGGGCGGAACGGGAGCACCCGATCGAGCAGGTCGGGGCCGCCCTGCGCGCTATGATGCCGTGGACCGAAGAAGGGCGGGCCCGGGCTGGTGCATCCGGCGCCGGCGAGCGGGGCGCCGTCCAGCCGCCGCTCGAGGCGGTCTCGAGCCGGTAGGCCATGCCGCGGACGCTCTTCGAGAAGATCTGGGACGCCCACGTGGTGCACGCGGAGCCGGACGGCCCCGCGTTGCTCTACGTGGACCTGCATCTGGTTCACGAAGTCACCTCGCCCCAGGCGTTCGAAGGCCTGCGGCTCGCGGGCCGGCGGGTGCGGCGGCCCGATCTGACCGTGGCCACGGTGGACCACAACGTGCCGACGGACGACCGGTCGTTGCCGATCCGCGATCCGGTGGCCCGGCGGCAGGTCGAGCTGCTGTCGCGGAACGCGCGGGATTTCGGCATCGCGCTCTACGATCTGTCCTCGCCGCGCCAGGGGATCGTACACGTGATCGGTCCCGAGCTGGGCCTCACCCAGCCCGGCATGGTCATTGTCTGCGGCGACTCCCACACCTCGACGCACGGCGCGTTCGGCGCCCTCGCGTTCGGCATCGGCACGAGCGAGGTCGAGCATGTGCTGGCCACCCAGACGATCCGGTATGCCCGGCCCCGGACCCTCGAGGCCCGGTTCGTGGGGCAGCCGGGGCCCGGCGTCGGGGCCAAGGACCTGATCCTGGCGCTGATCGGCCGGATCGGCACGGCCGGCGCGACGGGCCACGTGATCGAGTACACCGGCGAGGCCATCCGGCGGCTCTCGATGGAGGGCCGGATGACGGTGTGCAACATGTCGATCGAGGCGGGGGCCCGGGCGGGCCTCATCGCGCCGGACGAGACGACCTTCGCCTGGCTGCTGGACCGCCCTGGGGCGCCGCGGGGCCGCGAGTGGACCCGGCGGGTGGACGCCTGGGCCGAGCTCGCCAGCGACCCGGCGGCGCGCTACGACCGGGTGGTGGTGCTCGACTGCCGCGAGCTGGCGCCGATGGTGACCTGGGGGACGAGCCCCGGCATGGTGCTCCCGGTGACCGAGCGGGTCCCCGATCCGGCGCAGTTCGCTTCACCGGCCGAACGCGCCGCCGCGACCCGCGCCCTCGAGTACATGGGGCTCGAGCCCGGCACCCCGCTATCCGGCATCCCGGTGGACCGAGTGTTCATCGGAAGCTGCACCAACGGCCGGCTCGAGGACCTGCGGGAGGCGGCCCGGGTGGTTCGCGGGCGGCGGGTTGCG
This sequence comes from Gemmatimonadales bacterium, assembly GCA_035574255.1. GTDB lineage: Bacteria > Gemmatimonadota > Gemmatimonadetes > Gemmatimonadales > GWC2-71-9 > JADJOM01. The sequence goes on from DATLYZ010000026.1 coordinate 19,844, forward strand.
CCGGGCGTCCGGGCCATGGTGGTTCCGGGGTCCATGCAGGTGAAGGCCCAGGCCGAGCGGGAGGGCCTGGACCGGGTGTTCCTCGACGCGGGGTTCGAGTGGCGCAACGCGGGGTGCTCGATGTGCCTGGGCATGAATCCCGACGTCCTGCGGCCCGGGGAGCGCTGTGCCTCCACCAGCAACCGGAACTTCGAGGGCCGGCAGGGCCGGGGCGGGCGCACCCACCTCATGAGCCCCGCGATGGCGGCAGCCGCCGCGATCGCGGGTCATGTGGTGGACGTGAGGCAGTGGGAGCTGGCCGAGCTGGAGGCGAGCGGTGTGGCATAGACCGGTGGCGGGCGGGTGGAGCGGGGGGAGGGCCGGGACGTGACGCCCTTCCGCACCCATACGGGCATCGTGGCGGCGCTACCCCGCCTCAACGTGGATACCGACCAGATCGTCCCGAAGCAGTTCCTCAAGCGGGTGGAACGCACGGGGTTCGGCCCCGCGCTCTTCTTCGACTGGCGCTACCGGCCCGACGGCTCGCCGGACCCGGCCTTCGAACTCAACCGGCCCAAGGCGGCAGGCGCCACCATTCTGCTCGCGGGAGCCAACTTCGGCTGCGGCTCCTCGCGGGAACACGCCGCCTGGGCGCTGGCCGAGTACGGCTTCCGGGCGATTCTGAGCGAGTCGTTCGCCGAGATCTTCGAAGCGAACTGCTGCCAGAACGGGATCCTTCCGGCCCGGCTCGCGCCGGACGAGATGGCGGAGCTGTTTCGGCGGGCGGACGCGGCGCCGGGGCCATACCGCTTGACGGTCGACCTGGAGCACGGCACCGTCACGGACGCCGAAGGCTTCGAGGCGCGGTTCGCGCTCGATCCCTATCGCCGGGAGTCGCTCCTGCTCGGACTGGACGAGATCGGCCGGACCTTGCAGCACGAGGCGGCGATCGCGGCCTATGAACGCCGCCGAGCCGGGCCGCGGCGGGCGCTCGCATGAGGCGGTATCGGGTGGTGGCCCTGGGGGGCGACGGCATCGGCCCCGAGGTGACCGGCGCCGCGCTTCGGGTTCTCGCGGCGGCGGCGGAGCGGCACGGGTTCGCGCTCGACATCCAGCCGGCCCTGATCGGGGGCGCGGCGGTCGCCGCGGCTGGCACCCCGCTTCCCGACGCCACCCGGGAGGCGGTGCTGGGGGCCGATGCGGTGTTGCTGGGCGCCGTGGGCGATCCTGCGCTGGATGCGGCCCCGCGGCACCAGAAGCCCGAAACCGGGCTCCTGGCGCTCAGGGCGCTGCTCGGCGTCTACGCCAACCTGCGGCCGGTGGCGGTGCACCCGGCCCTGGCCCACGCCTCGCCCCTCAAGGCCGAGCGCCTGGCCGGGGTGGATCTCCTCATCGTGCGCGAACTCACCGGGGGGCTCTATTACGGGGAGCCCCGGGGGCGGAGCGACGGCGCGGCGGTGAACACGCTGCGCTACACCCGCGCGGAGATCGAGCGAGTGAGCCGGATCGCCTTCGAGGCCGCGAAGCGGCGCCGCCGCCGGGTGCTCTCGGTGGACAAGGCCAACGTGCTCGAGACGTCTCAGCTCTGGCGGGCGGTGGTGACGGACGTGGGCGCCGAGTATCCGGAGGTCGAACTCGAACACTGCTACGTGGATTACGCCGCGATGCGGCTGGTGAGCGAGCCGGCGTCGGTGGACGTGCTGCTCACCGAGAACATGTTCGGCGACATTCTGAGCGACGAGGCGGCCGTGCTGGCCGGCTCCCTGGGTCTCCTGCCGTCCGCCTCGCTCGGGGACGGCCCGGGGCTCTACGAGCCCGTGCACGGCTCGGCGCCGGCCCTCGCCGGGCGCGACGTCGCGAACCCCGTGGGGGCGATCGCCAGCGCCGCCCTGATGCTCCGCTACAGCCTGGGCCAGCCGGAGGCCGCCGCGGCCGTCGAACAGGCGATCGCCGATGTCCTGAACGAGGGAGTGCGCACCCGCGATCTCGCGGCCCCCGGGGAACCGGCCGTGGGGACCAAAGCCCTGGCGGACCGGATTGCCGCGCGACTCACTGGCGCCGCGCTCAGGCGTCCGCCTTCCGCGGCAGCGGCAGGTGCATCGTGAACTTGAGCATTTGATCCGGGAAGCGGGCCAGGTCCTCGTCCGTGAGATGGGGCGCCTGCTCCGCGATACGGTCGCGCAGCTCCCGGTTGTACGGCTCCTGGAGTTCCAGCACACAGCGTTCGCACAGGTAGCCGTCCCAGCTCTCGAACAGTCGCAGCCGCACGGGCACCCCGTCCCGCTCGAGGGCTTCGTGCCGGCCGCAGCGCTCGCATTGCATCGTTCCGCCTCCGTGGGCTGGCCCGGGTCGCCGGGCGGTTCCGTGAGACGTACGACGAGAGGGGGCCCGGGATTGTTCCAGCCGACAGCGGGGCCCGGTCTCACTCCAGGTCGGTGACGGCGCCCAGGCTCGCGCTGGAGACCTGGCGGGCGTACTTGGCCAGCACCCCCCGGGTATAGCGCGGCGGCCGGGGCCGCCACGCGGCCCGCCGCCGGGCGAGTTCCTCGGGCGCGACGTCGAGCTGGAGCAGCCGCCGCTCAGCATCGATGGTGATCGCATCGCCCTCCTCGACCAGCGCGATGGTGCCACCCACGGCCGCCTCTGGTGCCACGTGGCCCACCACGAGCCCGTAGGTCCCGCCCGAGAACCGACCGTCGGTGATGAGCCCCACCGAATCGCCCAGCCCGGCGCCGATGATGGCGGAAGTCGGGGACAGCATCTCCCGCATGCCAGGGCCGCCGCGCGGCCCTTCGTACCGGATCACCACGACATCGCCGGGCCGGATCCGCCCCTCCAGGATCGCGGCCAGACAGTCCTCCTCCGAATCGAACACGCGCGCCGGCCCGGTCAGCCGCAGGGTCTTCACCCCGGCGATCTTCGCGACGCTCCCCTCCTCGGCGAGGTTGCCGCGCAGAATGGCGAGATGCCCCTGGGGGTAGAGCGGGTCCTCCCAGGGACGGATCACGTCCTGGGCAGGATCCGGCCGGTCCGGAACGTCGCGCAACAGTTCCGAGACTGTCTGGCCGGTGATGGTCAGCGCGTCGCCGTGCAGGACCCCGTGGGCCAGCAGGATCTTCATGACCTGGGGGATCCCGCCGGCCCGGTGGAGGTCCACGGTCACGTAGCGGCCGAACGGCTTGAGGTCGCAGAGGACCGGCACCCGAGCGCGGATCGCCTCGAAGTCGTCGAGCGTGAGCGGGACGCCGGCCGCATGGGCGATGGCGGTGAGGTGGAGGACCGCGTTGGTAGAGCCGCCCACCGCCATGACCACCGCGATCGCGTTCTCGAACGCCTGGCGCGTGAGCAGGTGCCGGGGGAGCCGCTGGCGCCGGATCGCCTCGACCAAAACCTCCCCCGACCGGGCCGCGCTCTCTGCCTTCTCCGGATCCTCGGCGGCCATGGTCGAGGAGCCGCGGAGGGAGAGACCCATCGCCTCGATAGCGGAGGACATCGTGTTGGCGGTGAACATCCCGCCGCACGCTCCGATGCCGGGGCAGGCGTGGCGCTCCACCGCTGCGAGTTCCTCCTGGCCGATCCGGCCGGCGCTGAACTGCCCCACGGCCTCGAAGGCGCTCACGATCGTGAGATCCCGGCCCTGCCAGTGGCCCGGCTTGATGGTCCCGCCGTAGATGAAGATGGCGGGGATGTCGAGCCGCGCGATGGCGATGAGCGCCCCGGGCATGTTCTTGTCGCAGCCGCCGATGGCCACCACGCCGTCCAGGCACTCGGCGCTGCACACGGTCTCGATCGCGTCGGCGATCACCTCGCGGGAGACGAGGGAGTACTTCATGCCCTCGGTGCCCATGGAGATGCCGTCGGAAACCGTGATGGTGCCGAAGAGCTGCGGCATGCCTCCGGCCTGCCGGACCGCCTCCGAGGCGCGCGCCGCCAGCCGGTCGAGCCCGGCGTTGCAGGGGGTGATGGTGCTGAACCCGCTCGCGATTCCGACGATGGGCTTCTCGAAATCACGATCGCCGAAGCCCACGGCGCGAAGCATCGCGCGGTTGGGAGTGCGCTGGTACCCCTGCGTGATGAGCTGGCTCTTCCGATTGTCGGGCATGGGGGCCGCGTGGAGGAACGAGGAGATCACCGGGAAAACGTGCGGACAAAGAGATTGGCGGAGCGAGGGACCCAGGTCAATCCCTCGCTCCGCCAATCTCTCCTCGGGCCGCGTGCCCCGCCTCGACTTGGCCGGGGTCGGGGTGGGCCGGCGGGCTTCAGACCTCCGCCGGCTGGGGTGGGGTCACGGCGGCCTCGTCCCGCTCGCCGGTCCGGATCCGATGGACCTGCGCCACGTCGAGCACGAAGACCTTGCCGTCGCCGACCTCGCCGGTGCGGGCGGAGGCGAGGATCGCGTTGACGGTGATGTCCACGAAGGGCTCGGAGACGCCGATCTCGAGGCGCACCTTCTCCTGGAGTTCCATCTTGACGGTCACTCCGCGGTAGGTCTCGACCCGATCGGTCTCCCCGCCGTGACCCATCACGCGGGAGACGGTGAGGCCGCGGACCTCGGCGCGGTAGAGCGCCTCCAGCACCTCGTTGAGGCGGTCGGGCCGGATGATCGCGACGATGAGTTTCATGGTTCGGGTCTCCCGGCGCTCAACGGGCCGCCACGTGGGGGGTCAGACTGGGAGCGGGCGCGAGCGCGGGGCCTTCCTCGGCGGGAAGGACGAGGATGGAGCCCTCGCCGCTGGCATAGGCCTCCTCACCGTGCTGGCTGACATCCATCCCGAGTCCCTCGACCTTGGGCGCCGCCCGGAGCGCCACGACCTGGCCCAGCAGCTTGAGGATGACGAAGGTCATGACCCCGGCGTACAGCAGGGAGGTGAAGGCCCCTAGCGCCTGGACCGCCACCTGGCCCGGGTTGCCGGCCAGCAGCCCGTCGGCGCCGGCCGAGTTCCACCCCTTGCTGGCGAAGACCCCGGTGAGGAGCGCGCCGGTGAGGCCCCCGATCCCGTGCCCGGCGAACACGTCGAGCGAATCGTCGAGCCGGGTCCGGGAGCGGAGCACGATGGCGAAGTAGCTGGGGAACGCGGCGAGGCCGCCCAGGGCCAGCGCGCCCAGCGGGCTCACGAAGCCGGCGGCCGGCGTGATCGCCACCAGACCCACGACGATCGCGGTCGCCCCGCCCACGGCGGTCGCATGGCCGGTCCGGGCGTAATCGAGCAGCGCCCACACCACCAGCGTCGCCATCGGAGCCAGGAACGTGTTCGTGAACGCGAGTCCGGCCAGCCCGTTGGCGCCCAGCGCGCTGCCGCCGTTGAACCCGAACCAGCCGAACCAGAGCAGGCCCGCCCCGAGCAGGGTGAACGGGACGTTGTGAGGCAGGATGGCCTGCCGGCCGTAGTCCTTCCTCGTGCCCAGCACCAGCGCGGCCACCAGCGCGGAGACGCCCGCGTTGATGTGCACGACCGTGCCGCCCGCGAAGTCCAGGATGCCGCGGGTCATGAGCCAGCCGCCGCCCCAGACCCAGTGCGCCACCGGCGCGTACACCACGAGCGACCAGACGACCAGGAACAGGACGTACGGCCCGAACCGCATCCGCTCCACCACGGCGCCGGAGATGAGGGCGGCCGTGATGATCGCGAAGGTCCCCTGATAGGCCATGAAAAGCACGTGGGGAATGGTGCCCTTGGCTTCCGTGTTGACCCCGGCCAGCAGAGCGTTCGCCGTCCCGCCGAGCAGGGCCGATCCCTCGGAGAAGGCGAGGCTATAGGCGAGGAGGGCCCAGACCAGACCCACCACGCCCAGGGCCACGAAGCTCATCATCATGGTGTTGAGCGAGTTCTTGGCCCGGACCAGCCCGCCGTAGAAGAAGGCGAGGGCGGGGGTCATGAGCAGCACGAGTGCGGTTGACGCGAGCATCCACGCCGTATCGGCGCCGGAAATCTGGTCCATGGGTGTCAGGGGTTCAGGGTTGAACTCGAGGCCGGGATCGCCGCCGGTCACGGCCCCGCGCGGCGGGTGACGGAGAGCCCCGTCACCCGCGTTCGGCGGTGCGGACAGGCCCGGGCTGCCGGGCCGGATCCCTGGCTAGGCGTCGTAATAGAGGAAGAACTCGTACGGATGCGGCCGCAGATTCACCGCCGCCACGTCCTTCGAGCGCTTCATCGCGATCCAGGTCTCCAGGACATCGGTCGTGAACACCTCGCCCTCGAGCAGGAAGGCGTGATCCTTCTCGAGTGCGTCCAGGGACTCGGCGAGCGAGCCGGGGACAGTCTTGATGGTCGCCTTGCGCTCGTCGTGGAGCTCATAGAGATCCTCGTCGATCGGCGCGGGCGGTTCGATCCGCTTCCGGATCCCGTCCAGACCTGCCATCAGCATCGCGGCGAAGGCGAGGTACGGGTTGCAGGACGGGTCGGGCGCCCGGAATTCCACCCGCCGAGCCTTGGGGCTCGCCGAGTAGGTGGGAATCCGGCAGATGGCCGACCGGTTCCGCTGGGAGTACATGAGGTTGACCGGCGCCTCGAAGCCGGGCACCAGCCGCCGGTAGCTGTTGGTCGTCGGGGCGCAGATCGCCAGCAGCGCGGGCGCGTGCGCGATGAGCCCGCCGATATACCAGCGTGCCACGTCGGAGAGCAGGGCGTAGCCCTTCTCGTCGAAGAAGAGCGGGGTGTTGTCCTTCCAGAGCGACTGGTGCACGTGCATGCCCGAGCCGTTGTCGCCGAAGAGCGGCTTCGGCATGAACGTGGCCGTGTAGCCCAGGCTGTGGCAGACGTTCTTGACCAGGTACTTGTAGACCATCAGCCGATCGGCCGTCTGCACCAGGGTGCCGAAGCGGAAGTCAATCTCCGCCTGACCAGCGGTGCCCACTTCGTGGTGCTGCACCTCCACCGGAATCCCGGCCTTCATCATGGCCAGGATGATCTTGGACCGCACATCCTGGAGCCGGTCCACCGGCGGGACCGGGAAGTATCCCTCCTTGTGCCGGGGCCGGTGGCCCAGGTTGGGCGTGGTGCCGTTCCGCCCCGAGTTCCAGATCCCCTCGTCGGCGTCAATGTGGTAATAGCCCTCGTGCGCGTTCTGGTCGAACGAGACCGAGTTGAAAATGAAGAACTCGGCCTCCGGCCCCCAGTACGACGTGGTCGCGATCCCGGTGGTCTTCAGGTATTCCTCGGCCTTGAAGGCCACGAAGCGCGGATCCCGCGAGTAGGGCTCCAGGGTGAGCGGGTCGTAGACGTCGCAGGTGATCGAGAGCGTCGGCACCTCGAGCACCGGATCCACGAACGCGGTGGAGAGGTCCGGCATGAGCAGCATGTCGCTCTCGTTGATCGCCTGGAAGCCGCGAATGCTGGAGCCGTCGAACCCCAGACCTTCGCGCACCATGTCCTCGTCCAGCGTGTCCGCCGGAATCGAGAAATGCTGCCAGGTGCCGGGGAGGTCCACGAACTTCACGTCAATGATCTTGATCCCCTCGGCGGCGATCAGGTCCTTGATCCGCTTGAGATCCTGGGCCGGCTTGCTGCGGCCAACTTTGGGCTTGGAGGTAGCTGTCATGGGGCGATGGGGCTGAGGGTACGGGTCCGGAACGCCAACGTCTCCCCGCTCGGGCAGGGGTCTGGACACAATTCTAGGCGAGCCGATGCAAACTGTCAAGCGAAATGTGCAAGAATTGCAGAATTCAGCGAACGCTTTAGCACATAGGCCGCCTATCGTCGCAACATGACATCGAGAAATCAGCAGGATGACACCTTTTCTGTTTCCAGCTGCACAATCCGGTTGGCTTGCGGCGCCAAATGATTGCGCTGCAATGAGTTCCATCGAATGGCCCCGGCACGGCCGAGGCGCCTGCCAGGGGCCTCCGGTTGGGGGGCGGCTCGGGCCAGGGCGGCGGGGGCGCGGTAGATTTGTGCGCATGAGCGACTTGGCCTGTCCCTCCTGCCGGACCCCGGTTCCACGCGCAGCCGTCTTCTGCCCGAATTGTGGGGCCCGCACCGCCGGAGGCTCCGGTAGCTCCACCGGACCGACGGCCGACATGGCGGAGCGACTCTCTCGGGGTCTGGGCCCCAAGTACGAGGTGCGGCGACTGGTGGGAGAGGGCGGTTTCGCCCAGGTCTGGGAGGTCTGGGACGGGGAGCTGGAGCGGAAGCTCGCGGTGAAGGTGCTCAAGCCCGATATCGCGTGGTCGGCCGGGATGCTGGAGCGATTCAGGCAGGAGTGCCGCGCGATCGCGCGGCTGGATCATCCCAACATTCTGCCGATTCACTTCGTGGGGGAGGTGGAGGGGATCGTCTTCTACGCAATGCCGTTCGTGGAGGGCGAGTCGCTGGCCGCGCTGCTCCGGCGGGAGAGCCCGCTGTCACCCGACCGGGCGCTCGGGATTCTCCGCCCCGTGCTCGACGCCCTGGCCCACGCTCATGCGCAGGGATTGGTGCACCGGGACATCAAGCCTGACAACATCATGCTCCAGGCCTCGACCGGCCGGCCGCTCCTCGTGGATTTCGGGATCGCCAAGCAGCTCGGCGGTGGAGGGCACCAGACCCAGACCGGGTTCGTGGTGGGGACGCCGCAGTACATGAGTCCCGAGCAGGCGCTGGGACAGGGCGATCTGGACGCCCGCTCCGACCTCTACGCCATCGGCGCGGTGCTCTTTCAGATGGTGACCGGGGCGCCGCCGTTCGAGGGGGACACGTCGCAGGAGATCGTGGGGAAGCATCTGAGCGAGCCCGCCCCCATCGCGACGGCCCGGAACGCGCGGATTCCGATGTGGCTGTCGGAGGTCATCGTGCGCTGCCTGGCCAAGCGCCCGGCCGAGCGCTTCCAGTCGGCGGCGGCGCTGCTCGAGGCGCTGCAAGCCGGGCGGGCCAGCGGGTCTCAGGAGGCGGTGAGCGCGGAGCGGGTGGCCCGGCGGGTGCAGGAGCAGGCGACCGTGAGGCTGCCCAGTGCCGAACGGCCGGCGGGGTCGGGCTCGGCGCCTGCCCCGCCCGGGGCGGCGGCCGGGGGGGCCCGCGCCCCGGCGCCTCGGCGCTGGGCGACGGTGCTGGTCCTGGTGGCGGGCCTCGGGGCCGGCACCGTGCTCTGGTTCCAGTGGGGGCAAGGCGCCACGCTGGTGGTGGAAAACCGGCTGGTGGAGCCCATCCGCCTGGTGGTCGGGGGCCGCACGACAGAGATCCCGGCCGGCGGCCGGGCGGCGGCGCCGGTCGAGGCCCGCGAACCCCTGGTGGCCCAGTGGTATCTGGTGCGCCCGGCAGGGCCAGGGGGCCGGCCGTTAGGCATGGAGCTGCAGGGGACGATCACGGCCGACCGAGCCCGGGGCCGGGTGGTCCGGGTGATCTCCGCCGAGAGCGGCGAGCATCCGGTCTTCGCGCCGCTCGTCTCCAACGCCGCCGGCGTTCCGCTCGAGGTGACGGTGAATGCGGGCCTCGCGGGTGCGGAGCCCTGCCAGTGCGCGGTCCCGCCCGGCGCCACGCGGGCCCACCTCGGGTACTACCGGCTCTACCGGAACTCGACGGTCGAGGCGCGGGATCCGGCGGGGGCGCGGGCACTCTTCCGGGACCTGGGGCCCCGGGTGGACCGCGCCAGCGGGGTCGTGGGGCTCCGGTTTCGAGCGGGGGATTTCAGGGCGCGATGAGGAGGCCGTCCCGGGTGAGCAGCGGCAGCCGACAGGCGGCGGCGTTCCCGACCGCGCAGGCGCGGCGATAGAGGGATTCGGCCCGGTGCAGGTCGCGCGCGACACCGCGGCCGTTCTCGTACAGGTTGCCGAGCCTGACACAGCCATTGGCATCGCCGAGTTCGCAGGCGCGGAGGAACAAGCGGGCCGCCAGGCCCTCGTCGGTGCGTACGCCGCGGCCGGCCAGGTACAGATCGCCGGCCTTGACGCATGCCGAGCTCCGGCCGCCGTCGCACGCCTGGCGGTAGTACTGGGCCGCCGCCGCCTCGTTCCGGAAGACGCCGGTGCCCGTCTCGTAGGCCCCGCCGGCCCGCTCGCAGCCTTCCGGATCGCCGGCCGTGCAGCCCGCGACATAGAGCGCCGCCGCCCGGTCGAGGTCGGGGTTGAGCGGGATGCCGCGCTCGTACCAGAGGCCGAGGGCGGTGCAGCCCGGCCCGTGCCGGAGGTCGCAGGCCCGCTGATAGAGCTGGGCGGCACGGTCGGTATGGCCGGAGACGCCGAACCGCGCGGCGAGGAGGCGGGCGAGTCCGGTGCAACTCGCGCCGTCGCCCCGATCGCATCCCAGAGTATAGAGCGCGGCCGCGCGCTCCTCGAGCGCGAGCCGTTCCAGGCGGAGGCCGGCCGGCCCGCAGGCGGCGGCGGTTCCCGCCTCACAGGCCAGGGCGGCGGAGTCCGGGGCCTGGGCGGCGGCGGGCGTGACCAGGAGCCCGAGCAGTGCTGCGAGGGACCGCACGGCGCTCACCGCGGGCCTCCCGGGCGCTTCAGGGAAAGCGTGCCCGCGGGTCGCACGGCGTCGAACCCGTATTTCCCGCGGACCCGGTCCACCGCCGCCGTGAGTTCCCGGAGCCGGATGCGCTCGGCGGGCTCGAAGAGATCGGCGGGCGCGGCCTCGCTCAGCCCCGTAGCGGCCACGCCCAGCAGCCGCACCGCCTGACGACGGCGCCGGGCTTCGGCGAACGCGGTCCGGAAGAGCGCCCGGGCGGGCGCCAGCAGCTCGGCGTCGAGATCGGTGGGCTGGGAGAGTGTCGTGCGGCGGGTGACGGTGCGGAAGTCCCCATGCCGGAGCTTCACGACGACCGTACGGGCGACCAGACCTTCGGCGCGGAGCTCCGCCGCCACCCGCCCGACGAAGAGCGCCAGCAGGCACTCGAGATAGGCAGCGTCGCTCGTATCGCGGGCGAGGGTGGTCTCGCGGCTCACGGAGCGAGGCAGCCGGTCGGCGCAGAGCACCGCGGAGCCCCGGCCATGGGCCCGCCACTTGAGCTCCCGGGCGTACCCGCCCACCAGCCGCGCCAGGTGCTCCTCGGGCATCTGCTGGACCTGGGCCGCCAGGGTGAGGCCCAGCCGGGCCAGCCGGTCCGCGGTCTTGGGTCCGATCCCGGGGAGCGCCCGGAGCTCCAGGCCCGCCACAAAGCCCTCCTCCCAGCCGGGCCGTACCTCCATCAGCCCCCGGGGCTTGGCACAATCGCTGGCGAGCTTCGCGATCATCCGGTTGGAACCGATGCCGATGCTGGCGTCGAGTCCGGTCTCCCGCCGGATGTCGTCCCGAATCCGCTCGGCCGCGGGCAGGAGCGAGACCGGGTAGAGCCGCTCGGTGCCCGAGAAATCGAGATACGCCTCGTCCAGGGAGGCCATGACCACGGCCGGCGCGTGGCGAGCGAGCACCGCGCGGACTCGCCGGGAAGCCTCGCGGTAGTGGACGAACGAACCCTGAAAGAAGGTGGCGCCGGGGCAGAGCCGTACCGCCTGCGCGATCGGCATGCCGGAGCGGATCCCGAAGCGGCGAGCCCCGTAGGACGCCGACTGCACCACGCCCCGTTGCTCGGGGCGGCCTCCCACGACCAGAAGCTCCACGTTCCGGAGCTCCGGGTGGCGCTGGCGGCAGACCTCCACGAAAAAGGCGTCGAGGTCCACGTGCAGGATGCGGGGGGCCATGGGTGCAATGTAGCGCGTCCCGGTTCCGCCGGGTGGGGACAGGTCAGCCCGGTTCCGGGGACGCGGCTGAGCGGGGCCGCCCGGCCAACCCGGAGCCGCCGGGAGGGCCGGCCACCGATCGCCGCGGTGCGCCCGCGCCGCGAGAGAACATCTGCGGGAGTGCCCGAGCGCCGCGCGGCTCGTCTCGGTTGGACGGACGCCGCGGAGGGACGCGGAGGAATTTTGAGGGCGCTCCGCCGTCGCGCGGCTCCGGGCCGGCCTAGGCGAAACACCGCCGCGGAGTACGCGGAGGGGCGCGGACATTTTTTGGGGGCGCTCCGCCGTCGCGCGGCTCCGGGGCGAGCTGGGCCGATCAGCGCCGCGGAGTGGCGCGGAGGGACGCGGGGGATCTGTCCGGGCCGGCCTGGACGGAACACAGCCGCGGAGGAACGCGGAGGGTCTCTCCCTGCCGGCCTGGGGGGATTACGGCTGCGGGTATACCCCGGAGGGATGCGGAGGATTGTTCGGGACACTCCGCGACTGGTCGCTGACACCCAGCCGGGCACCGGATCGTGCCCGCGGTTTGCCGCCGCTGGCGGGCCCGGCCGCTCCACAGTAGCCTTCGCCCCCTCATCTCAGCCCGGAGCCCGAGACCATGATGCCCAGTCAGGCCCTTCAGCAGGCCATGAACGATCAAATCCGCAAGGAGTTCGAATCGGCCTACCTCTATCTCTCGATGGCCGCCTGGATGGAGGACCAGAACCTTCCCGGCTTCGCCGCCTGGCTTCGGCGCCAGGCCCAGGAGGAGGCGCGGCACGCCATGCGGATCTTCAATCATCTGATTGACCGGAACGCGCGGGTCCGGCTCCAGCCGCTGGCGGGGCCTCCGGTCGATTTCAAGTCGCCCCAGGACGTGTTCGAGGCGGTGAAGCAACACGAGGTCCTGGTCACCAAGAGCATCAACGAACTCTACGGGATGGCGGTGGCCGACAAGGACTACGCCAGCCAGGTCTTCCTCGAGTGGTTCATCACCGAGCAGGTGGAGGAGGAGAAGCAGTCCACCCACGTGCTGGACAGTGTTCGCCGGGTGGGGGACAACCAGGCGGCGCTGGTCATGCTCGATCGCGAGCTGGGCCAGCGCGAATCCGAGGACGACGAGGAGGACGGGGACGATGACTGAACCGGGCCGGGCCGCCTTTCTCGGCCTGGGGGCCATGGGGCGCCCCATGGCCGCGCGCCTGGCGCGGGTGCGGCCCCTGGCGGTCTGGAATCGCACGGCGGAGCGGGCCCGCCAGTTTGCCCGGGAACACGGGTGCCGCGCCGCGGCCACGCCGCGCGAGGCCGCTGCCGGGGCGGAGGTGGTGGTGACCTGTCTGCCCACCTCCCGCGAGGTGGAAGCCCTGCTCGAAGGCCCGGAGGGCCTGCTGGCGGGGCTCGGGCCCGGGGCGCTCGTGCTCGACTGTACCTCGGGGGACCCGGTGACTTCCCGGCGCATCGCGGCCCGGCTGGCGGAGCACGGAGTGGCGTTCGCGGACGCGCCGGTGAGCGGCGGCACCAACGGGGCCGAGGCCGGAACCCTCACCATCATGGTGGGCGGTGAGGCCGCGACCTTCGCCCGGGCCCGGCCCGTGCTCGAAGCCTTCGGCCGGCGAATCGAGCATCTGGGGCCGGTCGGCGCGGGTCACGCCATGAAGGCGGTCAACAACGCCCTCCTCGCGGCCCACATCCTGGCGCTGGGCGAGGGCCTGAGCGGCCTCGTGAAATCCGGGGTGCCCGCGGGCAAGGCGGTCGAGGTGCTCAATGCCTCCAGCGGGCGGAGCTTCGTGAGCGAGGTCCTGGTCCCGGAGCGGGTGCTTACCGGGACCTACCCGAAGACGTTCCGGCTGGCGCTGCTCGACAAGGACGTGGCGATCGCGGTGGGGTTCCTGGAGGGCCAGGGGATTGCCTCCCCGGTCCTCCATCTCGTGAGCGAGCTGTTCCGCCGGGCCCGCGCGGTGCTGGGGGAGGAGGCCGACTACCTGGAGGCCATCCGGCTAATGGAAAACGAGGCCGGGGTCGAGATTAGAGGGTAGGGAGACGGCGATGGGCAACTGGGCGGCCACCGAACGGATGACGGCACGGATCACACTGGCCGAGGGCTTGTCCCTCGTCGGGGCGGTCCATCTTCAACCGCGGGTAGCCTGGCGCGACGGGCCGGAGACGGCGCTGGAGCTGCTCAACCGGGAGGAGCGGTTCTTCCCGGTGACGCTGGCCTCCGGCGGCGTGGTCTTCGTGGCCAAGGCCCAGGTGTCCACGCTTACCTACCAGCACGAGCCGGTCCCGCCGGATCCGGCTCGGGAACACGCGGCCCGCCACATCCCGCTGGAAGTGATGATGGTGGGCGGGGGCGAATACCGCGGCGTCGTCAACACCGAGCTGCCCCCGAACCGAGCCCGGGCGCTCGACTTCCTCAATCAGCCGGAACCGTTTTTCGCGCTCGCGACCGACACGGGGACCGTGTGCATCAACCGGCACCTGGTGCGCGCGGTGCGGCCCCTGAGCTGACCCATCCCCGTGGCCCGACTCGATCGTTTTCTCCAGGTGGTGCGCGACCACCACGCCCATGGTCTCCGGCTGGCGGCCGGCCAGGCTGCGAGCCTGCTCGTCAACGGAAGCGTCCGTCCGGTGACGCGAGAGGCGCTCACGAGCGCCCAGATCGCCGCGCTGCTCCGGGAGATCGCGCCCCCGGCCGTTCAGCCGGCGCTGGGCCAGCGGGATGTCACCTTCGCCTACGACTCGCCGCACGGGCCGGTCCACGTGGAGGTGACCGGAGCCCCGCACGATCTGCAGGCGACGCTCCGGCCCGGGGCCGCCCCGGCCGTGGCGGCTGGGGCTGAGGGGGGGGCAGCGCCTCGACCCGCGCCACCGCCCCCGGGGCTCGCTGCCGGCGGCGGGGGCGCGCGCGTCGAGATGGAGCGGTTGCTCCGGCTCACCTTCGAGCAGGGGGCCTCGGATCTCCACCTCCGCACCGGGGAGCCGGCGATCCTGCGCCAGGACGGCGATCTGCTCCGGGTCGAGGGGCCGGCGCTCGACGCCGCCACGGTCGAGGCGCTGCTCTCCAGCATCATGACCGACCGCGAGCGGGCGGAATTCAAGGAACACGGCGACGTGGACTGGGCTTTCGAGGTGCCGGGCATGGCCCGGTTCCGCTGCAACGCGGGTCTGGAGCGCCGGGGCCCGATGGGGGTGCTCCGGGTGATCCCCTCGCAGATCCGGACGGTCGAGGAGCTGGGGCTCTCGGCCGAGATCCAGAAGCTCTGTTTTCTGACCAAGGGTCTGGTCCTGGTCACGGGGCCGACCGGCTCCGGGAAATCCACCACGCTGGCCGCGCTGGTGGACCTGATGAACCGGACGCGCAGCGATCACATCCTCACGATCGAGGATCCGATCGAGTTCGTGCACCAGCCGAAGCAGTGCCTGGTCACGCAGCGCCAGGTCGGACTCCACAGCCGCTCGTTCAAGACGGCGCTCCGGGCGGCGCTTCGGGAGGACCCGGACATCATCCTGGTGGGGGAGATGCGCGATCTCGAGACGATCTCGATCGCCCTCGAAACCGCCGAGACCGGGCACCTGGTGTTCGGCACCCTGCACACCACCACCGCGGCCTCCACCGTGGACCGGATCATTGACCAGTTTCCCGCCGACCGGCAATCTCAGATCCGGGTGATGCTGGCCGACTCGCTCAAGGGCGTGATCGCCCAGGTCCTGTGCCGGAAGATCGGCGGCGGCCGCGTGGCGGCGCACGAAGTGCTGCTCTCCATCCCCGCGATCTCCAACCTGATTCGCGAGGGCAAGACCTTCCAGATCCCCTCCATCATGCAGACCAACCGCAAGGCGGGGATGGTAATGCTGAACGATGCGCTCCTGGACCTGGTGGAGCGGCAGGTGGTCGAGCCGAGGGAGGCCTATCTCCGCGCGGTGGACAAGGCCGCCTTCGCAAGCGCGCTCCGGGCCCGGCGGTTCGACACGTCGTTCCTCGGCGACTCTTGAACCCGGGCTTCTCCCGGGGCTAGACTGTGGGATGAAGCGCGCCCGCCCCCTCCGCGCCGGCCTCGGAGGGAGACGGACGCCCCGGCGAGGGCCAACCCAATGGCCACGGCAGAGACGGGCTCCCGTAGCTCCCTCGCAGTCCCTCCCCCGGCCGCCCGCGCGGACGCGCTGGGCATCCTTCTCGACCTCGCCCTCGAAGCCACCGCCGCGACCGGGGTCGCGCTGCTGGTCCCGGACCGCGGCGGTTTGCGGGTACTCTCCGCGCGGGGACCGAACGCCCCGGCGCGGGACGCTACCGTGGCGCTGGAGGGCACGGTGGCGGGAGAGGCGTGGTACCGTTCCAAGCTGGTCTCCGGTGCCGAACCGCCCCCCCCGGGGCGGCAGGGCGCGCTCTGGGCCGACGATCGTACCGTGGACGTCATGGCGGCCCCGGTGCTGGTGGCCGAGCAGCCGGCCGCGGTCGTGGTGCTGTACCATCGCCACCTCGGGCACTTCCGGCGCAACGATGCCGAGATCCTGATCCGGCTCACCACGGTGGCGGCGGGGCTCTGGGCCAGGACGGGAGGGCCCGAGATCGAAAGGCCGGAATCGGGGCCGGCGCCGGCTGCCCCGGAACCGGTCACCGGCGACCGCGCCCGGGGGCTTCTCGCCGCCGCCGCCGATGCCATCGTCGTCCTCGACCGGTCAGGCAGGATCACGTCGTTCAACGCCGCCGCCGAGCGACTGTGGGAGGTGCCAGGGGCGGAGGTCGTGGGGCAGAGCTGGCAGCAACTCCCGCGATCCGAGCCCCCCGAGGCGCTCGGCGAGGCGATTCAGACCGCGCTCGGGGGCGAGGCCGCCCAGCTCGAACTCCGCATCACCCGCCTGGCGGGTGAGGTGGGCTGGGTGCGGCTTTCGCTCTCGCCCCTGGTGGAGGAGGGGGAGGTCACGGCGGTCTTGCTCATCGGACACGACGTGACCGATGAGCGGCGCGTCCAGGTCGAGCGGCTCCAGACGGAGAAAATGGCCGCGATCGGTCACCTGGTGAGCGGGATGGCGCACGAGATCAACAATCCGCTCGCCAGCATGCTGGTGAACCTGGAGCTATTACTCTCGGAGGCCAGGGAAGCGGCCCAGCGGGACCTCCTCGCCGCGGTCAAGAGCGAGGCGGAACGCGCGGCGCTCGTCGTCCGGAACCTGCTCACCTACCTGCGCGAGCAGGGAGTCCGGCGGGCCCCGCTCGACCTCCGGGACGCGGTGCGCGCGGCGGTGGCGCTCCGGCGGAGTCGGCCCAGCAGCCAGCGCATCGAGGTCTCGGCGGACCTCCCGGATCAACCCGTCGTGGTCGCCGGCAACCAGGCGAACCTCCAGCAAGTCTTTCTCAACCTGCTGGTGAACGCGGAACAGGCGATCCAACAGGTGCGAGCAAACGGCCGCATCTGGGTGCGGCTCACCCGGAGCGACACGCGGGCCACCGTCACCGTGGACGACGACGGCCCCGGGATTCCCCCGGAACTCCTCACCCGGGTCTTCGATCCGTTCTACAGCACACGACCGGAAGGGGAGGGCACGGGACTCGGTCTCTCGGTGAGCGCCGGGATCGTGGCGGACCACGAGGGGCGGATCTATGCGCTGGAGCGCCCCGGCGGGGGCGCCCGCCTGGTGGTCGAACTGCCGCTGGCGCAGGCCGGCGCGGCCCGGGCGCCGGCCCCGGCCGAGCCCGGGGTCGAGGCGGTGCCGGCGTCTCGGGGCCGGGTGCTGGTGGTGGACGACGAACCGGACATCCGGCGCAGCGTGGCCAAGTTCCTCGCCCGGTCGGGCTGGGCGGTGGATCTCGCGGATTCGGGCGAGGAAGGCCTTCGGCTCGTGGCCGGCGGCGCCTACGACGTCGTGCTCTGCGACCTCCGGATGCCGGGCATCGGCGGCCACGAGTTCTACCGCCGCCTCCAGGCCGACCATCCCGGGGCCCTCGAGCGGCTGATCTTCATGACCGGCGACGTGTTGAGTCCCGAGGCGCAGCGGTTTCTCCAGCAGGCCCGGCGGCCGGTGCTGTCCAAGCCCTTCGCGCTCCGGGATCTCATGGAAGCGCTGGGGCAGGTGGCCACAGCGTAGGGCGGCGGCCGGCGCCTCGCCTCCGGGCGGGCCGGGCCCCGCCTATCTTCCCCCGCATGGCTCTCCCTCCCATCCTGGTCCTCGTCGCGCCCCAGGACATCGTGAACATCGGGAGCGCGGTGCGGGTGGCCAAGAACTTCGGGCTCGACCAGGTGCGCCTGGTGCGGCCGGCCTGCTTCGACGCCTATCGGATCGAGGGCATCGCGCACAACACCGGTGACCTGATCCAGCGGATCCGGCTCGCCGACACGCTGGCGGAGGCGATCGCCGACTGCGTCTGGACGGTGGGCCTCACGGCGCGGGAGCGCTCGGCGAAACGCACCGTGCTGCGGCCGGGCCCGGCGGCCGCCGAGCTGGTGGC
The DNA here is from genome assembly GCA_035574255.1 of Gemmatimonadales bacterium. GTDB lineage: Bacteria > Gemmatimonadota > Gemmatimonadetes > Gemmatimonadales > GWC2-71-9 > JADJOM01. The sequence continues at coordinate 37,870 of DATLYZ010000026.1, forward strand.
CCGCGCGGAAGCCGGTCCGGTGGCCTTCGTGGTTGGACGGGAAGACAAGGGACTCCTGAACGAGGAACTCGACCTCTGCCACGCCCTGGTCACCATTCCCACCAACCCGGACTACCGCTCGCTCAACCTGGCGCAGGCGGTGGCGGTCATGAGCTACGAAACCTGGCTCGCGCGCGGCGGCGAGCGGCACCCCCTGAAGCCGCCCCGGAAGCCCGCGCCGCCTGCGAGTGTGGATCTGCTGGAGCGGCTCTTCGCCGACTGGGCCCGGGCCCTGGCGGCGATCGAGTTCTTCAAGACCCGGGAGCCCGAGCACGTGATGCGGTCGCTCCGGGAGGTGCTGCACCGGGCCGATCTCGACGCCCGGGAGGCGTCACTGATCCGGGCCATGGGGATCGAGGTGGTGCGGTTTCTCGAGCGCCGGGGGCTCCACCCCGCTCCGCTGGAAGAACCTCCGAGGAACGTTTAGCTTTCGGCGCGTTTTCCGCCGGTTCCTTTCGCATCGTCAAGACCGGGAGGCCGCTTCGTGGGGCGATCCGCCGCCTACTGGGCCAGCAACCTCTACCCCGATCCTCGCCACGAACCGAAACCCTCGGCCCCCTACCGCGATCTGCCGCCCGCGGCGGCAGCGCGCTTCCGCCGCCTGCGGGAAGGGCTCCAGCGCCTCCCCGGTGTCACCGAACACGTCAAGTTCATGGGATCCCACTGGCGCTGGACCTGGGAATACACCGTCGGACATCGCAAGCTGTGCTGGCTCCACGTGATGAAGACCGGGCCGGCCGCGACGTTCCCGCTCGCCGAGACGGAGGAGAGCAAGGCTCTCGCCATCACCCGGCTTCCCGCGGCGATCGCGACCGCCATCCGTACCGCCCCCCGGACCGGCCCGGTCCGCTGGTGCGCGGTGGACCTGAATGATCAGAAAACAGCCGACGCCCTGCTCGGGTTCGTGCGGCGCAAGTTGAGTTGGGTCGTCGCCGAGACGCCGGCCGCCGCGCTCCGCCGCGCCGCCAGCTGATGCGCCCCCGGCTTGCCAATTCGTGAAACATTTCACAAACTACCGTGTCCCCGGTGGCGGCCACCCTTCCGCGATCGCGACCCTCGATGCGTAAGCGCGCCCTTCTCGGAGCTGGAGTCCTGGTCCTCGGCCTGGCCGGTGTGCTGGCCGCCGGACGGCGAACGGCCGCCCGGCAGGCCGCGCCAGCCGACTCGCTCACCGCCCCGTCGCTCGCGCGAGGCGACACGGCCCGGTTGCTGGGCCCCCGCCAGCCGATCTTTTTCCGGCACGACATCCACGCCGGCCAGTTCAAGATTCCCTGCCAGTACTGCCACTACAGCGTCGCCATTGCGTCGGAACCGGGGATCCCCTCGGTCGAGACCTGCATGGGGTGCCACCTCGTGATCAGCGGGAGCGACAGCGGCGGCAAGGCGGAGATCCGGAAACTCCGCCAGTACTGGGCGGAGCGTGACAGTGTCGGCAAACCCAGGCTGGCGTGGGTCCGGGTGCATAGCCTGGCCCGGCACGCCCACTTCCCCCACCAGCGGCACATCAAGGTCATGGGCCCGAATGCCTGTCAGAGCTGCCACGGGGACGTGGTCCGGATGCCGCAGGTCCGTCTGGTCAACAGGGTGAACGCCATGGGGTTCTGCGTCACCTGCCATCTCGATCGCAAGGTCAACCGGGACTGCTCGGCGTGCCACTACTGAGCGCCTCCCCGCCGGCCCGGCGCCCGCCGGGCGTTCGCACGGAGCATTCATGTCCGATCTGAGTTCGATGGATCGCCGCCGCTTCCTCACCGTCCTCGGCGTGACGGGAGGCGGTGCCGCCGTCCTGAGCGGCTGCTCGACCGAACAGGTCGAGAAGCTGGTGCCCTATCTGGTGCAGTCCGAGGACCAGGTCCCCGGCATCCCCACCTGGTACGCGAGCACCTGCACCGATTGCCCCGCCGGGTGCGGCCTGCACGTGAAGACGCGGGAAGGGCGGGCCATCAAGCTGGAGGGGAATCCCGAGCATCCGGTGAACGCGGGGAAGCTCTGCGCCCATGGCCAGTCCTCGTTGCAGGAGTTGTACAACCCGGCCCGCCTCCGGGGCCCGATGCGGCGGCAAGGGGGCGGCTTCACCGCGATTACCTGGGACGAGGCGATCGCGTTGCTCGCCGAGAAGCTGAACGAGCATCGCGGCCGGGTGGCGGCGATCTCCGGGGCGGGGCGGGGGACGTTTTCGGATCTCCTGGCCGACTGGGTGGGCGCGGCCGGGGGATCGGTGGTGCGGTACCGGCCCTTCGATTTCGAGCCGATCCGGGCGGCGAGCCGGCTGGTGTTCGGCGTGGACGAGGTGCCGCTCTACGATTTCGCGGCCGCGAAGTACATCGTCTCGTTCGGGGCGGACTTCCTGGAGAACTGGCTCTCGCCCGTGGAGCACCAGCGGGGTTTCGCGGCTTCCCACGGCTATCACGACGGGGCGATGGCGAAGCACGTCATGTTCGCCCCCCGGATGTCGCTCACCGGGATGAACGCCGACGAGTGGCTGCCGCTCAGGCCGGGCACCGAGGCCGTGGTGGCGCTGGCGATGGCGAACGTGATTCTGAGCGAGCGGGCCCTGGCGCCGAACGACGCCAACCAGCTCCGCGGGCCGCTCGCGCGCTACACCCCCGAGGTGGCGCATCGGGAGAGCGGGATCACGGCGGAGACCATCATCCGGGTGGCCCGGGAGTTCGCCTCGGCCCAGCCGGGGCTCGCGGTGGCCGGTGGCATCGCGGCGCAGCACCGGGGTGCGGTGGAGGTCGCGGCCGCGGTGCATCTCCTCAACTACGTGGCCGGCAACGTGGGGCGGACCGTCCGGTTCGGGGCGGAGCCTGACACGGGGGACGGCTACGGGGCGCTGCTCGGGCTGGTGCGCGCGATGGAACAGGGCCAGGTGGGCCTGCTCCTGGTGCACGAGGCGAACCCGGTGTACAGCGTGCCCCAGCGGAGCGGGCTCGCGGCGGCGCTGGCCAAGGTGCCGTTCAAGGTCTCCACGGCGCTGGTGCTGGACGAGACCGCGGCCCAGTGCGATCTGCTCCTCCCGGGCCGGCATCCGCTCGAGCGCTGGGACGACCTGCGCCCGCGCCGCGGGGTGGTGGGGCTCATGCAACCGGTCATGGAGCCGGTGTTCGGCACCGTGGCAACGGGCGACGTGCTGCTCCGCGCCGCGGCCAGGGCGGGCGGCGCGCTGGCCCGCTTCACGGCGCCGAGCTACGAGGCGCATCTGCGGAGCCAGTGGGCCGCGCTGGCCCGAAGCCAGGGCGCCCAGGACGCCGACGCTTTCTGGCGGGCGGCGCTGGCTCGGGGGGGGGTCTACTCGGCCGTGCCCGCGACCCCGGTGCGCCTCGCGCCCACCGCCGTGCAGGTCGGCTACGCGGCGCCGGCCCTGGACGGCCCGGAGGGGGCCGAGACCTTCGTGCTGCTCGCGTCCCCCTCGGTGATGGGTGACGGCCGGTTCGCGAACCGGCCCTGGCTGCTCGAGCTCTCCGATCCGGTGACCAAGATCACCTGGCATCCCTGGGTCGAGGTGCATCCCGAGGTGGCGGCCCGGCTGGATCTGCGCGAGGGCGAGATCGTGCGGCTCACCTCGCCCCACGGCACCGTGGAGCTTCCGGCCTACCTCTACCCCGGCATTCATCCCGAGGTCGTGTCGGTGCCGCTCGGCTTCGGCCACACGAGCTACGGGGACTACGCCTCCGGGCGGGGGGTCAACGTGCTCGACCTCCTCGATGCCCGGGACGGGAAGGGATTCCTGCCCTACCTCTCCACCCGGGTCACGCTCGCCAAGACCGGCGGCTGGAAGCAGCTCGCCAAGACAGAAGGGAACCCCCGGCAGCTCGGGCGGGGGATTGCCGACGCGCTCACGCTGGACCAGGCGCGGAAGGGGTTGACCCCGGCGCTGGCGCGGGAGGCCGAAGGCCATCCCGAGCACGAGGTCAATACCGAGTCCGAGGTGGAGGCGATCCAGGGCTTTCACGAGCGCCAGGTCGAGAAGCGGACCAAGGGCGACTACGCCGCGGAGCATCCCAGGTGGGGCATGGCCATTGACCTGGCCAAGTGCACCGGCTGCTCGGCGTGCGTCACGGCTTGCTACGCGGAGAACAACATCCCCTGGGTGGGCGAGAGCGAAGTGCTGCGGGGCCGGGAGATGACGTGGATGCGGATCGAGCGGTACTGGGAGGGCGGCGAGGACGGGGAACCGCTGGAGGCGCGGTTCGTGCCGATGCTCTGCCAGCACTGCGACGCGGCGCCGTGCGAGCCGGTCTGTCCGGTTTTCGCCGCCTATCACACCGTGGACGGTCTCAACGGGCAGGTGTACAATCGCTGCGTGGGCACCCGCTACTGCGCCAACAACTGCCCGTACAAGGTGCGGTACTTCAACTGGTTCGCGTACGACCGGCGGGCGTTCGTCGAGCCGTTCAACCTTCAGCTCAACCCGGACGTGACGGTGCGGGCCCGCGGCGTGATGGAGAAGTGCACCTTCTGCATCCAGCGGATCCGGGCGGCGCAGCACCAGGCCCGGCTCGAGGACCGGCCGCTCCGGGACGGCGAGTTCACCACGGCCTGCGCGCAGGCCTGCCCGTCCGATGCGATCGTGTTCGGTAACGTCACGGATCCGGAGAGCCGGGTGAGCAAACTCAAGCAGAACCATCGGGGCTATCACGTGTTCGAGGACCTCAACGTCCGGCCCGCGGTGACCTATCTGGCCAAGGTCCGGCACCGGTCGGAGGCGTAGCGCCATGGCCGTCCTGGTTCAGGAGACCCCCGCGGTGCAGGCGCACCCGGTGCAGACCCATCACGAGGTCACCCGGGACGTCGTGAACACCCTGGGGACGGCGGGGCGGGGCTACCTGGCGCTGCTCGGTCTCGCCGTGTTCTGCTTCCTGGTGGGCGTGTTCACCTTCACGATGCTGCTCAAGGAGGGGCTGGGGCTGGCGGGGTACCAGCCGCCGGTCGGCTGGTCGCTCTACATCACGACCTTCGTCTTCTGGATCGGGATCGGGCACGCGGGCACCCTCATCTCGGCGATCCTGTTCTTGTTCCGGTCGCCCTGGCGGACCGCGGTGTACCGGGCCACCGAGGCGATGACGGTGTTCGCCGTCATGACGGCCGGCCTGTTCCCGATCATCCACATCGGCCGGCAGTGGTTTTTCTACTGGCTGATCCCCTATCCCAACCAGCGCTGGCTCTGGCCCAACTTCAAGTCCCCGCTCCTCTGGGACGTGTTCGCCATTTCCACGTACCTGACGGTCTCCACGGTCTTCCTCTGCGTGGGGCTGGTGCCGGACATCGCGGCGGCGCGGGACATCGTCCGGGGCTGGCGGCAGAAGGTCTACCGGTTCTTCTCGCTGGGGTGGCGGGGCACCGACAACCAGTGGCGGCATTATAGCCGCGCCTATCTCTATCTCGCCGCGCTGGCCACGCCCCTGGTGCTCTCGGTGCACTCGGTGGTGTCGTGGGACTTCGCGATGTCCATCGTGCCGGGCTGGCACGGGACGATCTTCGCCCCCTACTTCGTGGCCGGCGCGATCTACTCCGGCGTGGGGATGGTGCTCACCTTGATCATTCCGCTCCGCAAGGCGCTCAAGCTGGAGCACATGATCACCGAGTACCACTTCGACAACCTGGGCAAGCTGCTCCTGCTCACCGGCTCGATCCTCTTCTACGCCTACGGGATGGAGTATTTCATCGCCTGGTACAGCGGCAACCCGTTCGAGCAGACCAGCTTCTGGCGCCGGGCTTTCGGCCCGCAGTGGTGGGCCGGCTGGAGCATGATTATCTGCAACGCCTTCGTCTCGCAGCTGCTCTGGTTCCGGCGGATCCGGACGAGCCTCACCTCGCTCTTCATCATCTCGATCTTCGTGAACATCGGGATGTGGTTCGAGCGCTTCGTGATCATTACCTCGAGCCTGGCCAACGACTACGAGCCGTGGGCCTGGGGAACGCCCGCGTTGACCTGGGGCGACTGGGGCATCCTGCTCGGCTCCTTCGGCTGGTTCAGCATGTGGTTCCTGCTCTTCGCGCGCACCTTCCCGGTGGTTGCGATCCAGGAGATCAAGGAGCAGATCCCCTTCCCGCGGCTCCGCAAGGGAGGACATCACCACTGATGGCCCAGCGCATTCCCGGCGTCCTCGGCGCCTTCCGCCACCTCGACGCGGCCTGCGACGCGATCCGGGCGCTCCGCGCGTCCGGCCGCCGCGACTTCACCGTGTATTCAGCCGCCCCGAACCACGAGCTGGAAGAGGCGCTGGGCTACGGCGTGAGCCCGGTCCGGCTCTTCACCCTGGTCGGCGGGGCCACCGGGATCGCGGCCGGGGTGGGCATGACGTTCTGGATGTCGCTCGACTGGCCGCTCGTGGTGGGCGGCAAACCGATCGCGACCGTGCCGCCGTACGTCGTGTTCATGTTCGAGTTGATGGTGCTCCTGGGTGCGCTCAGTACGATCGTGGGGCTGGTCATCCTCTCGCTCACCCGGCCGACCCGTGGGCTCGCCTACGATCCCAGCTTCAGCGACGACCGGATCGGGATCTTCGTCCCCGCCGGCGGCGAGCAGGCGCGGGAGATCGAGCGGATGCTGCGCGAGGCCGGAGCCGAGGAGGTGCGCCATGCGGCGTAAGCTGGCGACCCTGGCGCTCGCTGCCGCGGCACTCGGCGCCGGCGGATGCGAGTATTACTACCATCGCCTGCCGTCGCCTGACGACCTGATGCACGCCGTGCCCTGGTTCAATGCCATGATCCGGCAGCCGGCGGTCTACCCCTACCAGCGGGCCGACGTCCCGCGGAACACGGTCCCCGGCACGGTGCCCATCGGAGGGGCGGAGGGAGACTGGCTCGCCGAGTGGAGCGTCGGGAACACGACCACCGCCGACCGGCTCGTCAATCCGCTGGCCGGCGTGCCCGCCTCGGCCCGGGGCGATACGCTCTACCACACGTTTTGCGCGGTGTGTCACGGGATGGCCGGCGCCGGCGACGGGCCGGTGGGCCCCCGGGTAGCCGCGCCGTCGCTCCTCACCGACCGGGCCCGGGGCTATACCGACGGGTACCTCTACAGCATCATCCGCTACGGGCGCGGCGTGATGCCGCGCTATGGCGACAAAGTGCGGGGCCGGGACCGCTGGGAAGTGGTGAACTACGTGCGCCGGCTGCAACATCCCCCGGCCGATACCGTGACGGCCGCGCCGGGAGGGACCAGGTAATGGGGACCACGCTCTTGCGCGAGCGGCTGGCCGCCCGGGCCCTCGCCGGGCGCTATCGAGACTTTCTCGTGCTGGGCTCGCTGCTCACGGTGGTGGGGCTGGGCCTGTTCCTCTTCTTTGCCTCGGGCCCCGAGGCGGATCGCGCCTGGCAGCTCTTCCACGTCAACTGGGTCTTTTTCGCCGGCCTCACCGGCGGCTCGTTCGCCTTCGTGGCGGTGCAGAAGGTGAGCCGGGCCAAGTGGTCCGGGGTGATCATCCGGTTTGCCGAGGCGGCCCCGTTCTTCTTCTTCCCCGTGGTCCTGCTCGGGTTCCTGCTCATCTACACGGTGGGCTACGATCACATCTTCGGCCCGATGCACGAAGCGCTCCACGCGCTCTCCCCCGGCAAGGCGCTCTGGCTCTCCCACGGCTTCATGTTCGGGCGCCTGCTGGTGGGGCTCGGCCTGCTCTACGGGCTGGGCTATCAGCTCGTCAAGGCCGACCTGGTGCCGGACCTGTTCGAGCTGCGGAACCTGGTGAACGGGCGGCGGCAGCGGCTCTACGCGGCGTGGTCGGCCCGCTACGACGCGTCGCCCGAGGGACAGGCGAAGCACGAGGCGCGCATCCACCGCCTGGCGCCGGCCTACGTGGTGACCTTCGCGATCGTCGCCACGATGGTGGCCTTCGACACCATCATGGCGCTCCAACCGCACTGGTTCTCGAATCTGTTCGGCGGCTGGTATTTCATGGGCTCGTTCCTCGGCGGGCACGTCGTGCTCGCCCTGCTCATGCTCCACGGCCGCCGGGAGCTCGGGATCCAGGCCTATATCTCGCCCAAGCAGCGCCACGATCTCGGGAAACTCATCTTCGGGTTTTCCGTGTTCTGGGCCTACCTCATGTGGTCGCAGTTCCTGGTGATCTGGTACGGCAACCTGCCGGAGGAGACCGGGTTCGTCTTCGCCCGGTTATGGGGCGAGTGGCGTCCGGTCGCCAGCGTGGTCTTCGCCGGGATGTTCGTGGTGCCGTTCGTGGGGCTCCTCGGGGTGGCCCCCAAGAAGTGGCCGCCCACGCTCGGGCTGTTCTCCGCCATCAGCCTCACCGCCCTCTGGCTGGAGCGGTATCTGCTGGTGCTGCCGTCGGTGAGCCAGGCGCACAGCCCACTCTTCGGATGGCCCGAGGCCGGGCCCACCGCACTCTTCGCGGGCCTCTTCCTCCTGTGCTACGGGCTCTTTGCCCGCATGTTCCCGATGATCTCGCCACGCCTGGCCGAGGTGACGCTGGACCGGGAACGGGAGCACGGCCACCTGGCGGCGGAGTTCGAGCACGAGGAGACGGCGGCCGACTACGTGCCGCCCGAGCTGCTCGAGCGGCGCCACGGCCCGCGGTAGGGATCCTCCGCGCGCCGCCCGGCCCGCCGGAGGCCGGGGTCTGCTCCCATGGTGCGCCGCGGGGCGGCGGGTGAGCGGTCGGGGGGCTGGGGCCGAACGAGCCCGGCTAGTACCGCCGCGGCCCGCTCACCCGCTGGAGGAGTGAGCCCAACACGTGGGCGGGGCCGGTGATCGCCAGCATCCGCTCTCCCTGCCGCACCGTCACGGTCATCCGGTCGGATGGCACCTCGGCGCGATCGCCGCCGGTCTGTTCCGCCTCTTCGGCTACCAGGGGGGCCACCCGATCGGCCGGGCCGGAAATGGTCCGGATGATCTGGCCGTTCTCGAGCAGTTGATCCACCGCGTTCACGTCCTGGCCCGGCTCGCCCGGTTGCACCCGCCAGGTGAGGACCGGCAGGCCGGGGACCCGTGGCACCTCTGCGGCCACGGGGGCGCCGAAGGTGTCGAGCGTCACGGTCCGCCAGAGGCCGGCTGGCACCGGGTCGCGGCTCGCCGGCTGGGCGGCGAGCCCCGAGACGTCGAGTTCGGGAAACTCGCCGCCCGGCAACCCCGCTTCCCGCTCCACCGAAACCGGACTCGCGCCGAGCAGGGCCTCGAGCCCTGCGGGGTTACCATTCCGAGGAGCGCCGGCTTGGACCAACCGGCCTTCGGCGCGCGCCTCGCCCG
>DATLYZ010000027.1:0-48006 GCA_035574255.1 Gemmatimonadales bacterium
CAGGCCGCCCGCCGCGCGCCGCCCGCCGCCCGCCGCCCGGCGCCCGGCGGCTCCGGGACCAGCGGGCGATCGCCCAGGGCCCCCTGGAACGCCGATGCTTCGAAACCCAGTAGAACCGGGATAGCCCGATCCTCTGCCCCCCCATGCGCACCGTTCCCCTCGGTCCCACAGCTCCCCCCGTCCCCGTGATCGGCTACGGCGGGATGCACCTCTCGCTCGCCGACCGCCCCTCGGAGGCAGAAGCGATTCGCGTCATCCACGCCGCGCTCGACGCCGGGATCCGGCTCCTTGACACCGCCGATGCCTACTGTCTCGACGAGACGGAAACCGGCCACAACGAGCGCCTCATCGCGCGAGCCCTCCGGAGCTGGCCCGGAGCGCGAGAAACGGTGCTGGTCGCGACCAAGGCCGGCATCGTACGGACCGGGGGCCGCTGGGATCGCAACGGGCGGCCCGACCACATCCGGCGGGCCTGTGAGGCTTCGCTCCGGGCCCTGGGGGTGGAGCGCATCGATCTCTACCAGTTCCATGCGCCGGACCCGGCCGTGCCGTTCGAGGAGAGCGTGGGTGCCTTCGCCGAGCTCCAGCGGGCCGGCAAGGCGCGCTGGATCGGTCTCTCCAACGTCTCGGTGGACCACATCCGGCGGGCCCAGCGGGTGGTGGAGGTGACTAGCGTCCAGAACCGGCTCAACCCGTTCTTTCGGGAGGCCCTGAGCGACGGCGTCCTGGCCTACTGCGGCGAGCACCGGATCGGCTTCATCGCTTACAGCCCGACCGGCGGAGGCCGCCTGACGAAGAAGCTGCCGGGGCACCCCACGCTGGTCGAGATCGGCCGGCGGGTGGGCGCGACACCGCATGCCGTCTGCCTGGCCTGGGTCCTGGCCCAGGGGCCGACCGTCATCGCCATCCCCAGCGCCCGGCGGGTGGAACACGTGCAAGACAGCGCCCGGGCGGGCGACCTGGTGCTCTCCCCCAGAGACCTCGCCGCGATAGACCAGGCGGAGTTCAGCCGGGCGTAGCCCTGGCGACCCCGGCTCTCCGGGGGGGAGTCGCTCCCGTCTCCGGCTCGTCCCCCCCCCGGGTCGTTCGGCGCGCGTGTCACGGATGGGAGCCATTGCGGGTCCCTGCGGCCCCTCCGGCCCCTCGGCGGCCAAGCCGCGAACCCCCTTCGGATCACCCGGGGCACGCCGGCCAGTTGCCCGGGGCCGGAGCGCCCAGGCGCCGCTATATTCCCGCCATGCCGCCTGCACCCCGCCGCTCCACGGTCACAACCTGGGTCGGAGCCGTTCCGGTGGGTTCCGCCCACCCGATCGTGGTGCAATCCATGACCAATACCGACACCGCCGACGTCGAGGCCACGGCGGCGCAGGTGGCCGCCCTGGCCCGCGCCGGAAGCGAGCTGGTCCGGGTCACCGTGAACAACGAGGCCGCCGCTCGCGCCGTGCCCCGGATCGTCGAGCGGGTCAGTGAACTCGGCGTGTCGGTCCCGATCATTGGGGATTTTCACTACAACGGCCACCTGCTGCTCACCAGCTATCCCGAATGCGCCCGGGCCCTCGCCAAGTACCGGATCAATCCGGGGAACGTCGGGGGCAAGCGCCGGGACGAGAACTTCGCCGCCATCATCGCGGTGGCGCTCCGGTTCGAGAAACCGGTCCGGATCGGCGTCAACTGGGGCTCCCTCGACCAGGCCTTGTTGACCGAGCTCATGGACGCGAACGCCCGCGCCCCGGAACCGCGCGAGGCGCGCGACGTCACCCTCGAGGCCATGGTGGCGAGCGCGCTCCGCTCGGCCGAGCTGGCGGAATCGCTGGGCCTCCCCCACGACCGCATCATCCTGAGCGCGAAGGTGTCCGGCGTGCAGGACCTGATCGAGGTCTACCAGGCCCTCGCCGCTCGCTGTGATTACCCGCTCCACGTCGGGCTCACCGAAGCGGGCATGGGGACCAAGGGCGTGGTGGCCAGTACCGCGGGTCTCGCCATCCTGCTCCAGGCCGGAATCGGCGACACGATCCGGGTCTCGCTCACCCCGCGGCCCGGGGGCGACCGCACGGAGGAGGTCCAGGTCGCGCAGCAGATCCTCCAATCCCTGGGCCTTCGGAGCTTCATGCCGCAGGTGACCGCGTGTCCCGGCTGCGGGCGGACCACCAGCACCTTCTTCCAGCAGATGGCCGAGGATATCCAGACCTATCTCCGGAACCAGCTCCCCGCCTGGCGGTCCCGGTATCCCGGCGTCGAGGAGCTCCGGGTCGCGGTGATGGGGTGCGTCGTCAACGGACCCGGAGAGTCCAAGCACGCCCACCTCGGAATCTCCCTGCCCGGAACGTTCGAGGAACCCAAGGCGCCCGTCTATGTGGACGGCCGGTTGCTCACCACGCTCCGCGGCGACAGGATCGTGGCGGAATTCCTCGAGATCCTGAACCAGTATGTCGAAACCCGCTACGGAGGCGCCGTGGCGGTTCCCCATGCGGCGGAGTAAGATCGCCTCGCTCGGGCTCCTGCTGGCCGTGGGGCCCGTGACCGCGGCCAAGGCTCAGGACCCATCTCGCCCGGGCCTTCAGCCACGGCGACTTCACCCTACCGGGCCAGGTCCACGGGACCGGCGAGGTGCCGGGGACCCGGGTCATGGGGGAGCGGCCGCGCCATATTCGCTACGAGTTCCGGGAACGGCCGCGGGGCGGCGAGGTACGGATCGTCACCACCGACCCGGCCGCGGTCCGCGCGGTACACGAGTTCCTGGCGTTCCAGCGCCGGGAACACCGCACCGAGTGATGGCCGGCCGGTCTGGCAGACTCCTCGCGTGATCGCCGGAGGCATCGAGACCGTTCTGCGCGACGAACCGCTGGTCGCGCTCCCGCTCCTCTTCGGGGCCGGGCTGGTCACGAGCCTCACCCCGTGCGTCTATCCCATGATTCCGATCGTGGCCGGGGTGCTCGGCGGCGCGGGCGCCCGCGGGCGCTCCCGGGCCAGGACCGTGGGCTACACCTTCACCTACGCCCTTGGGCTCGCACTGGTCTACAGCACCCTCGGGCTCCTCGCCGGGCTCACCGGAACCCTGTTCGGGACCATCAGCTCCAACCCGTGGGCCTATTTCGCGATGGGGAACTTGTTGCTCCTGTTCGGACTCGCCCTGCTCGACGTGGTACCGGTCCCGGTTCCGGCACGACTGGCGACCTGGGCGGGTCGCATCGGGAGCGGATCCTACGGGAGCGTGCTCCTCATGGGGGCAGCCTCGGGACTGGTCGCCGCCCCTTGCGGCGCCCCGGCCTTCGCTGCGGTCCTCACCTTCGTCACGGCCACCCAGTCCGCCGGGCTCGGCTTCGTGTATCTCTTCGCCTTCTCGCTGGGCATGACGGCGCTGCTCATCGGCGTGGGCCTCTTCTCCGGGTTCGCCGCCGGATTGCCTGCGAGCGGCCGCTGGTTGGTCTGGATCAGGCGGGCGGCTGGGGTGATCTTGCTGGGCGCCGCAGAGTACTACTTCTACCGGATGGGGCAGGTCTCATGATGCGACGTCGCACGCCGGCCTGGTGGCTCGCCGGTCTACTGTTGGGTCTCGGTGCTCCTGGCGCGCTCGCGGGGCAGGCAGAGGCCGGTCTCCCGCTCGGGACCCGCGCCCCGAGCGCGGTGCTGAAGGACCTCGACGGAAACCCCGTGGACCTCGGCACCTGGATCGGGAAGAAACCGCTCCTCCTCGAGTTCTGGGCGGTGTGGTGCGACAACTGTGAAGCCCTCCTGCCGCGGATGAAGCAAGCCAGGCAATGGGTCGGTGACCGGGTGGAGTTTCTCGGGGTGGCCGTCGCCGTGAGCCAGAGCCGCGATCGCGTCCGCCGCTACGCGGAACAGCATGGAATGCCGTTTCGCATCCTGTACGACGACGACGGGACCGCCGTCCGAGCCTACCAGGCACCGGTCACGTCGTACGTCGTGATCGTGGATCGGGGTGGCAAGGTGGTCTACACGGGGGTCGGAGCCGAGCAGGCCTTCGAGCCGGCTCTGCGAGAGGTCTCCGGCGTCACCAACTGAGGACTCCTCCCTCATGCAAACCATGGTCTTCCGAATCGGACTGGCCCTCGCGGTCGCGATCCCCGGGGCCGCCCTCCCGGCCCAGCAGCCCACCGCGGTGATCGCCGAAGGCCCGCTGGTGGGCGATCGGGCGCCGGATTTTTCGCTTCCCTGGGCGACCCGGGAAGGGGTCGGCGTCGGGCCCCTCTGGAGCCTGAGCGCCAACCGGGGCCGCGTGGTCGTGCTCGCCTTCTACCCCAAGGACTTCACCCCCGGGTGCACGGCGCAGATGAAGGCGTTCACGGAGCAGTACGCGGACCTGTTCGGCGACGACGTCGTGGTGGTGGGCATCAATGCCGACTCGCTGGAGACTCACGTCCGCTTCGCCCAGACCCTGGGGCTGCCTTTCAAGCTCCTCACGGACGCCGGGCAAACGGTCTCCCGGCGCTACGGCAGCGCCGACGTCAACGGCTACAACCGGCGGACGGTCTACGTCGTTGACCGGAAGGGCAACGTGGCCTACGTGGACCGCCGGTTCGAGGCGCTCGATCCCCGGTCCTACTCCGAGCTGAAAGCCGCCGTCCAGGCGGCCCGGCGGACCCGCTGAGATCCCACGATGACCCACCCTGATGGCCGGCCGAACGCGACCGCCACCGCCGCCCTTGCACTCCTGTCCCTCGGCCTTACCGGCGCCGTCGCCGCGCAGGATGCCCCCGAGGTTCGCGCCCGCTGGGAGACCGGTCCCCTCAAGGCGGGGTGGTGCGTCCAGTTCCTCATGGAGCCGAAAAGGGCAAGCAAGGACCTGGCCCGCGGGTACGAGGTCGTCGCCGTGCACGAGTCGGAAGGCTGGCACCCCGCACTGCGCCGCGCGGCCGAGAGCGACCCCGCCTACGCGCCCTGGGTTCCGGCGCGCGTCTGCCAGCTCCTCTTCGACACCGTCTGGGTGGGCGGGCGACACTACGAACGCGGCTCCAAGAACAGCCCCGTGGGCCTCGCCTTCTGGGAGGTGGCCGCCCGGCGCTCTCCCGGACCCGGCGGCGCCCCCGGTGTCGCCCGCCTCCTGGCCACCAACAGCGGCGACCTCCAGCGCCGGATGGAAGGAGAGTTCATTCCGCTCAGGCTGGCCCAGCTCACCGTGGCCCCGATCGAGGGGAGGCAGGACCAACGATTCGAGCTCAAGTTGGACCGGACCATCATCACCTTCGAGGGCCACCCCGTGCCCGACTCCACCCTCCAGACCTCGGAGGTCCGATACACCCTCGCGATGGACGGGGAGCGCATGATGCGGTGGACCATCGAAGTGCGACTCGACCCGACCAACGCGGCATCCTTCCCGGGCGGGCTGAGGTTCCACGGCAAGGGAGACCTGCTCCAGGCGCTGGCGCGCTCCCCCATCCGCATGGTCGGCCCGGTCTTCTCGGGGGGCAGGGGAGCGGTCACGTTCGCGCGATGACCGGCGGCCTCGACTCCATATGCACAGCCCTGTGCATACTTTTCCGATCCATGGCGACACTGTCACCAGTCAAATTTTCAACATCAGGTACGATCTTTTACGCATTGTGGATATTGGGGTTATCCCATTGACTTCACGTGGAAACTCATCATCTGGTCTAGCTTCTTCTGGGTCCGAGTTATCGCACCGGCTCTCCACGCGGGACGCGGCTCCACATGTGGATAACTTCGCCTTTCCACATACGTGGGATTCTCCGACTGCCTCGCCACCGTAGACCCACTGCAAGGCGAACCGCCACCTGTTGAAAATTGGCGTGAGCGTGACCGCTCCGGGTTGCCCCAGGCACCCATCTCTCGCGCCCATTCCGCGGGCTATCTTCCCGTCGTGTCCGATTGTCCCCGCCCGAGAGACGGCTTCCTCAGGGCTCGCCGCGTTCTCTCCCTCGTCCCTGGCGTAACCGGCGATGCGATCTGGTGGCAGGACGGCCAGATCCGGGCCGTCGGCTTTGCCCGCGAGCTGGCCCGGCGGGTTCCCAGTCGGGTTCCGCGTTACGAGCACCCGGGGGCCCTCGTCACGCCGGGATTCGTGGATGGCCACACCCATTTTGCGATGTGGGCGATGAGCCGGAGGCAGGTCCGCCTCGCCGGAGCGAGGAGCCGCGCGGAGGCGCTGGAGCGGATCGCTGCCGGAACCGCCACTCGGGGCTGGGTCCTCGGGCATGGGTGGGATGCCAACCACTGGGAGGCTCCTCCGGACCGTTTTGTGCTGGATCGGGTGCAGCGTCTCCCCGTCTTCCTCACGTCGCTCGACGTGCACGCGGCCTGGGTGAACAGCACGGCGCTGGCCCTAGCTCGCATCGGCCGTGACACCCCGGACCCGGTCGGAGGCCGTATCGTGCGTGACGCGTCGGGCGAGCCCACCGGAATCCTGCTGGAGCGAGCGGTCGAGCTCGTGACCCCTCACCTCCCCGAGCCCGCCCCGACCGATCTCGCCGACGCGGTCCGGGACGCCCAGCGAGAGGCTCACCGGCTCGGCATTACCGGCATCCACGACGTCGAGACCCCATCGGCCCTCGCGGCGTTTCGGGCCCTCGAGCAGGCGGGGGAGCTCCGGCTCCGGGTGCTGTTCCACCCCCCGGTGGCCGAGCTTCCCGCCCTGGTTCGTCACGGGGTGCAGAGTGGGCAGGGGACCGCCTGGCTCCGGCTGGGCGGCGTCAAACTGTTCCTGGACGGAAGCCTGGGAAGCCGGACGGCGTGGATGCTGGAGCCTTATGAGGACGGTCGCGACGCCGGCATGCCCGTCGCCACCGAAGGCGAGGCACGTGCCGCGATGCAGGCGGCTGCCGCGGCCGGCATCGCCTGCACGGTGCACGCGATCGGTGATGCGGCGGTCAGGCGGGCCCTGGACCTGATCGCGGAGCTGCCCCGGGTAGGGCTGCCGCATCGGATCGAGCACTTCCAGTGCGTCCATCCGGCCGACCTGAAGCGGGCCGGCGAGCTCGGGGTCGTGAGCTCGATGCAGCCCGCCCACCTGCTGGTGGACATCCCGCTTGCCGAGCGGCACTGGGGGCGGCGCAGTCGAGGGGCGTTCGCGTTCCGGAGCCTCCTCGACCAGGGCACCATCCTCGCGTTCGGGAGCGACGTCCCGGTGGCCTCCCTCGATCCGCGGGAAGGGGTCTGGGCGGCGATGGAGCGAGTCAGCGGTGATGGGAGCCCTCCCCGCGGCTGGTACCCGGAAGAGCGCCTCGGGTTCGAAGCCGTGGTGCGCGCCTACACCCAGGGGAATGCGTTCGCAGCGGGGGTGGCCGACCGGCGGGGCACCCTGGCTCCGGGGATGGATGCGGACCTGGTGGCCTGGGACGTGGATCCGGCGGTGGAGCACGACATCGCCTCGGCGTTTCGGGTAGCACGGGCGCGCTTGACCGTGGTGGCAGGCGAGGTGGTGATGCAGGCGTGATGCGGCCCGATTAGACTGTTCTGTTCGCTGCCGCTGGTGCTTTCCTTGTCTCTGTGCTCCGGGGAGTCCCGTGTCGCTGTCTGTCCGCCGCACCAAGATCGTCGCTACCATGGGTCCGGCGTGTGCCACGCCGGAACGGATGGGCGCCCTGCTGGACGCGGGGGTGAACGTGGTTCGCGTGAATGCCTCGCACGGGACCCCGGAGAGCCGCGAGACCTGGATCGGCACGGTGAAGGCCCTGCGGGAGAGCCGGGGCGACGGGGTGGCCATTCTGCTCGATCTGCAGGGGCCCCGGATCCGGGTCGGACATCTCGCCCGGCCGATCCGCCTGGTCCCCGGCGAGGAGGTGGTCTTCGCGCCCGAGCCGGAGGCCCGGGCCGGCGAGATCCCCACCACGTACGAGGCGCTCGCCGGCGATGTACGGCCGGGCGCACGGATCCTGCTCGACGACGGGCTCCTCGCCGTGGAGGTGACAGCGGTGCGGGGAAGCCGGGTGTACGGGCGGGTGCAGTACGGGGGTGAGCTCCGGTCGCACAAGGGGATCAATCTCCCCGGGGTCGAGGTGAGCGCGCCCGCGCTGACCGACAAGGACCGGGAAGACGTCGCCCACGGGATCGCGCTGGGCGTGGACTACATCGCCCTGAGCTTCGTGCGGAAGGCCGCGGACATCGAGGAACTCCGGCGCATGGTCCCCCGGAGCATGAAGCTCGTGGCCAAGATCGAAAAGGACACCGCGCTGGCCAACTTGTGCGCCATCCTGGAGGCATCGGACGCCATCATGGTGGCGCGCGGCGATCTGGGCGTGGAGCTGCCGTTCGAGGAGGTCCCGCTCACCCAGAAGCGGATCATCCGGGAGGCCAATCTGCACGGCAAACCGGTGATCACCGCGACCCAGATGCTGGAGTCCATGGTGCATGCGCCGGTGCCCACCCGGGCCGAGGCGTCGGATGTGGCGAACGCGATCCTGGACGGGACCGACGCGGTGATGCTCTCGGCCGAGACGGCGGTGGGCGATTATCCACTCGAAGCGGTGCAGGCGATGGACCGGATTGCCCGGGAGATGGAACAGCACCGGCGCGGGCGCAGCCCGGCTTTCGACGCGGCGGTCGGGCGGCGCCCCGCCGAGACCGACCTGGGCCATCCGCGCCCGGGGGACGCGGGGCCGGCGCGCACCGAGGATGCCATCGGGGTGGCCGTGTGCGCCGCCAGCGAGCTGCTGCACTGCCCTCTGATTCTGTGCTTCACGAGTAGCGGGTTCACGGCGCGCAAGGTGGCGACCTATCGCCCCACCGTGCCCATCGTGGCGGCGACCCCGGAGCCCGAGACCTGGCAGCAGCTTTCCCTGGTCTGGGGGACTCTCCCGCTTCGGATCCGCCATTCCAGCGACTACGACGCGATGCTGGGTATGGCCCGGCAACAGATTCTCGAGCGCGGCTTGGCGCAGCCCGGCGAGCGGGTCGTGGTGACCGCCGGGGTGCCGTTCGACGTCCCCGGGACGACCAACCTGCTCAAGATCGAAGCCCTGTGACGATGCGCCTGATCTTCCTGGGTACGGGGACGTCGTTCGGCGTCCCGCAGATCGGCTGCGGCTGTGCGGTGTGCTCCTCCACGGATCCCCGCGATCGGCGCTCGCGGTCCGGCGCCCTCCTCGACGCCGGGGGCCGGTTCCTCCTCATTGACACCCCGCCCGAGCTTCGCCTCCAGATGCTCCGGGAGGGACTCTCGCGGGTGGATGCGGTGCTCTACACCCACGAGCACGCCGACCACGTGAATGGGATTGACGATCTCCGCATTTTCTCGGTCCGGCAGGGCCGCCCGCTGGCCTGCTACGGGCCGGCCGAAACGCTCGAGCGAGTGCGGCAAGCGTTCCCCTACATCTTCGACGACCAAATTCGCGCCTTCGAGGGGACCTCCAAGCCGGAACTCGAGCTGCATGCGCTGGAGCCGGGCCGTGAAGTGGAGATCGCCGGGGTGAAGGTGCTCCCACTGGCCTTCGAGCACGGGTTCGTCCGCGTGTTCGGGTACCGCTTCGGGCCGCTGGCCTACATCACCGACGTCAAGGCCATCGGACCCGAGGCGTTCCCCGCGCTGCGGGGGCTCAAGGTGCTCGTGCTCAACGCGCTCTGGTGGAGGCCCCACCCCACTCACTTGAGCATCCGCGAAGCCGTGGAGACCGCGCAGGCGCTCGGCGCCGAACGGACGTTCCTGACCCACCTGACCCACGAGACGGGCCATGCCGAGCTGGAGCGCCAGCTCCCGCCCAGGGTGGCGCCGGCCTACGACGGACTCGCCATCGAGGTGGACGGATGAAGCTTCATTACGGGCGCATGCTCCAGGATCGGCTCGATGGCGAGCACGGGCTGCCGCGGGCCCGGCTGGCTGACCTGGCCCAACGGTTCCGGGACGTCCAGGCGGAGGTGCGCCGCGCGCGAAGCGGCGGAGAGTTCGGGTTCTACAGCCTGGGCCATCAACCGGAGGCCGTGCAGACCATCCGCCGTTTCGCCGAGGGCGTCGGTCAGGCGTTCGATCACGTCCTGGTACTCGGGATCGGCGGCTCGGCCCTGGGGATGAAGGCGCTCCTCAACGCGCTCCGGCGCCCGGCCTGGAACGAGCTGGACGACGAAGGGCGCGACTTCTTCCCGCGGCTGACGGTGCTGGACAACGTGGACCCCTCCACCGTGGCCGAAGCGTTGCGGCGGATCGATCCGCGGCGGGTGCTCGTCAATGTCATTAGCAAGTCGGGGGGAACCGCGGAGACACTGGCGCAGTACCTCGTGGTGCGGGCCTGGCTGGAGGATGCCCTGGGCCCGGCCGCCTCCCGGCATCTGGTCTTCACCACCGACCCCAAACGGGGAGCACTCCGGGAGATCGCCGAGCGCGAAGGCATCGCGGCGCTCGAGATCCCCCCGGAGGTGGGTGGGCGGTTCTCGGTGCTTTCCCCGGTGGGCCTCCTCCCGGCAGCACTGGTCGGCATCGATATCGAGGAACTCCTCGCCGGCGCGCGCCAGGCACTGGCCCGGGCCGAGTCCGACCACCTGCTGGAGAACCCCGCCGCCCTGTACGCCGCGCTGCTCTGGGCGGCGGATACCTCGGCGGGCGCGCGGATTCACGTGCTCATGCCGTACAGCGACCGGTTGCGCGAATTCGCGGAGTGGTACCGCCAGCTTTGGGCCGAAAGCCTGGGCAAGCGGCTGGACCGCCGCGGCCAGGTGGTGCACACGGGCCCGACCCCGGTAGGTGCCGTGGGGCCGACGGACCAGCACAGCCAGGTCCAGCTCTTCATGGAAGGCCCGTTCGACAAGGTCGTGACCTTCGTGACGGTGGAAGGCCACTCCGACCCGGTGGTCATTCCCCATCGGGATGGTCTTCCTCCCGACCTGGCCTATCTGCCGGGGCATACCCTGGCCGAGCTCCTGCGCGTGGAGTACGAGGCGACGGCCGCCGCCCTCGCGCGGGCCGGCCGGATGAGCTGCACCATCCAGCTCCCGGAGCTTTCGGCGCGAGTGCTCGGCGAGGCACTCATGTTTTTTCAACTCGCCGCCGGCTACGCCGGGGTGTGGTACGGCGTGAACCCCTTCGATCAGCCAGGGGTGGAGCTGGGCAAACACCTCACCTTCGCGGCGCTGGGCCGTCCGGGTTACGGCGAGCCGGCCACGCTGCCGCCGGACGGCGATACCGTCGGCTGAGCCAGCCGGTCTGGCCGGGCCTGAAGGCGCGGTTTGACGGTCCGGTGGACGGCGCCTATCTTTGACCTGGGCCTGGCCACGTAACCTCCAAGAGGACATTGACTTATGGCCGATCAGCTGCGTCAGCTCGCGGCCCGCTTCGGGGGCGCCGTCACCGTGCAGGACGGCCGGGTGAGCGTTGCCGACCCAGTCCGCCTCGAGTCGGACGCAATGGATCAGGTGGTCTGGCAGGCCGTGTTCGGCACCCCCGACGAGCGGGAGGCCGCGCGCGCGTTCATCTGGGAACTGGGTCAGGCGGTCGGCACCCGGCCCTGGACCATCGCGCCGCTCTACTTTGCCCGCGGCCGCGGGGAGTGCGGGGGATTCACCGTGCCCGCGATCAACGTGCGGATGCTGGCGTACGACACGGCGCGGGCGGTCTTCCGGGCGGCGCGGCGCTGCGAGGTGGGGGCCCTCATCCTGGAGATCGCGCGGTCGGAGATCGCCTACACGGACCAGCGCCCGGCGGAGTACGTCGCCGTGATGCTCGGGGCCGCCCTGCGCGAAGGCTATCGCCTCCCCCTGTTCATTCAGGGCGACCACTGCCAGGTGAATGCCAAGAAGTATCAGGCTGACCCGAAAGGGGAGGTGGACGAGGTCAAGAAGCTCATCGCCGAGGAGCTCGGCGCCGGGTTCTACAACATTGACGTGGACACCTCGACCCTGGTGGACCTCTCCAAGCCGACCCTGGCCGAGCAGCAGCGCCTCAATTACGAGCACGCGGCCGAGATCACCGCCTTCATCCGAGAGCGGGAACCCGAGGGCATTTCGGTGTCGGTGGGCGCGGAGATCGGCGAGGTGGGCCACAAGAACAGTACGGTGGAGGAGCTCCGCGCCTTCATGGAGGGTTACCGCCCGGCGCTCAGCCGTCTGGGGGCCCATGACGGCATCTCCAAGATTTCGGTGCAGACCGGCACCAGCCACGGCGGCGTGGTGCTGCCGGACGGCAGTATCGCGAAGGTCAAGCTCGATCTCGACGCGCTGGCGGCGCTCTCGCGCTGTGCGCGCGAGGAGTACGGGCTGGCCGGCGCGGTGCAGCACGGCGCCAGCACGCTGCCGGCCGACGCGTTCGGCCATTTCCCGCGTCTCGAGACGGCGGAAATCCACCTGGCGACCAATTTCCAGAGCATCGTCTTCGATCACCCGCGGTTGCCGGCCGAGCTGCGGCGGGAGATGTACGCCTGGCTCGACGCCAACGCCCAGAGCGAACGGAAACCGGAGGACACGCCGGAGCAGTTCTATTACAAGGCGCGGAAGAAGGCGATCGGGCCGTTCAAGCGGGCGCTCTGGTCGCTGCCGGCCGAGGTGCGGGCCGCGATCGGCGCGGATCTGGAGCGGACCTTCGGGTTCCTGTTCGAGCAGCTCCGCGTGACCGAGACGGTCGGGCTGGTCGAGCGGTTCATCCGGACGTCCTATCAATCCCACCGCGCGCTGCAGCGGGCCCTGGTCACCGCGGCGGACGACGCCGAAGCGGGAGAGTGAAATGGCAGACAGCGACGAGCGCGAAGTGATTTACCTGGACCGCGACGCCGGATCGGTCAAGCCGCTCCTGCTCGGGGCCCTGATCGGACTGGCCCTGGGCATCCTGTTCGCGCCCCAGAGCGGTCTGGAAACCCGGCGGGCCCTCCGCCGGCGGCTGCGGAAGTTCCGGGCCCTCGCCGAAGAGACCGTGGGGGACCTTACCGACCGGATCGGCGGGGAGCTACGCGCGGTCAAGCGCGACGCCGAGCGCGAGGAGGAAGGCGAGGAGGCCCCCAGTGCGGTGCGGGCCGAGCTGGAGCGGCGGCTCGCGGCCGCGCGAGCGCGGCGGCGCCCCAAGCCCCCGGCTCCCGACGATGAGGAGCCGGTCGCCTGACGTCCGGGCACCGCTGGCGTGACCTGGGGAGTTTTGTCCAGCGGACCATCCACCAGGCCGACCGGCACAATATCCTCTTTCTCGCGAGCGCGTTGACCTTCGACGCGCTGCTCGCGGCGATCCCGTTCGTCCTGCTAGTGTTGGTCGGGCTCACCCACCTGGCGCAGCTCAGCGCCGGGACCACCTCGGCCGACCTCACCCAGTTGTTCGAGCGATTCCTGCCGCCCCACGAGACCACGCCCGGGCAGGACCCCTTCGCCGTGGTGGAGCGCTTCCTTGCCGGATTCAGCCGGGCGCGGGGCACCGTCTCGCTCTACGCCGCGCCGCTCTTTCTCTGGTTCGCCACCCGGCTTTTTGCCTCGATCCGGACGGCACTCACCCTGGTCTACGACGCGCGGATCCGCGCCCCCGGCCACCGGGTGATCCTGGCCTACCTGACCGGCAAGCTCCGGGACGCGGCCATGGTCCTGGTCACCGTCCTCCTCTTCGTGGGCAACACGGTGCTCTCGGCCGGCGTCCGGCTGCTCAATGCCCGGTCCTCCTGGACCGGCCTGGGCCATCTGCTCGCGGTGCTCTTGGCCCTGGCCTTCTCCGTCAGTCTGTTCTACGTCACCTATCGCCACGCCTCACCGCGGCGACTCTCCCGTGCGGCCGCGCTCGCGGCCTCGGGGTTCACCGCGCTCCTCTTCGAGCTCGCCAAGCGGCTCTTCGGGTGGTATCTCCAGAACGTGGCCGTGCTGAATCGCTTCTCGACCGACGCGAACCTGGGGGCCCTGATCCTGTTCGTGCTCTGGATCTATTACACCGCGCTCGTCTTCCTCGTCGGCGCCGTGGTGGCCGAGACCTGGGATCTCCGGGCCCGCCAGCGGCGCGACGCCAACATCCGCCCCCCCTCACCCTCTCAACCCCTCCCTGACCGGACCGGCACGATGCGCGGCTTGCTGCTCTGTTTCCTCCTGCTCCTTCCCCGCCTGGTCGCCGCCCAGGGGTTCGATTTCTACGCCCGCGGGCCCTACCGGTCCCAGGTTCCACGACCGGACTCCCTCCTGGGCCGCCCGATCGGGTCGCGACAGACCCTGTACCACGAGCAGCAGCAGGCGCTGGACCGGATGATCGCGGCGGCGCCCGACCGGGTGCGCACCGAAGCGATCGGGAGCACCTGGGAAGGGAAGCAGATGCGGCTGGTGATCATCTCGGCGCCGGAGAATCTGGCCCGACTCGAGACGATCCGGGCCAACCTGGCCCGCCTGGCTGACCCCCGGCGCACCAGCCCGGCCCAGGCACGAAGCCTGGCGCAGGACACGCCCGTGACGGTGCTCCTCACGCACTCGGTCCACGGGAACGAGCCGGCTGGCTTCGAGGCGGCGCTCCAGACCGCGTACCAGCTCCTGGCCTCGGAGGAGCCCGCCACGCTCGAGATCCTCCGGCACGCCGTCGTGTTGATCAATCCCTCGCAGAACCCCGACGGTCACGAGCGGTTCGCGGCCTGGAGCAATTCGGTGGCGGTGGGCAGCGACGACCCCGCGGCCCTGGAGCACGCCGAGCCCTGGAGCATCGAGGGCCGGTACAATCATTACCGGTTCGATCTCAATCGGGACTTGCTGGCGCTCTCCCAGGTCGAGTCGCAGGCGCTGGCCCGGGTCTACCGCCGCTGGCGCCCCCAGGTGGTGTGCGATCTGCACTCGACCACGGCGACCTATTTCTTTCCGCCCGTGGCACCGGCCAGGAACCAGAATCTTCCCGGCCGCACCTACGAATGGTTCGAGCGGTTCGGGCGGAACAACGCCGAGGCGTTCGACGCCCGCGGCTGGCAGTACTACGTCCGGGACGTCTTCGACTTCTTCTACCCGGGCTACGTGGACACCTGGGCCTCCATGCGGGGCGGGGTCGGCATGACCTACGAGACCGATGGAGGCCCCGCGCTCCGGGAGCGGAAGGACGACGGAAGCTGGGTCACGCTCGAGGAGGCCATCGCGCACCACTACGTGGCTTCCCTAGCGACGCTGGCCTACGCCGCGGCCCATCGGGTGGAGCGTTTGCTCGATTTCTACGATTTCCACGCTGAGGCGAGCGCGGAAGTCGCCCGCCAGCCCCTCCGGCGGATCGTGTTCGGTCCGGGGCCCGACGGCGACCTGGCCCGGCGGCTCGCGGCCCGGCTGGCGGAGGAGGAGATCGCCGTCATCCGGCTCAGCCAGCCGTATGCCGCTCCGCGCGCCACGAGCTATCTGGGTGGCGCGGCGGTTCGCCGGACCTTCCCGGCCGGAAGCTTCGTGGTGGACCTGGCCCAGCCCGAGGGGCGGCTCGCCGCCGCCATGCTCGAGCCCCGGCCCGCCTTCGACTCGACCTTCGTCGCACGCCAGCTTGCGCGCTACGACCGCAATCAGGTGCGCGGGGAGGACGAGGAGAAAGAGTCCTACGAGTTCTACGACGTCACGGCCTGGTCGCTCCCGCTCGCCTGGGGACTCGATGCCTGGTGGACGGACGACACGAGCCGGGTGACCGGCCAGCGAGTCCAGCTCGGCGAGCCCGACCCGGCCCCGGCCGCGCCGGACCGAGCCCGCTCGGCCTACGTTTTCGCCAACGGCAGCGACGCTGAGGTGAGGCTCGCGGTGCGGCTCCTCGGCGAGGGATACCGCGTGGCCGCCGCGACCCGCCCGCTCATGGCGGATGGCACCAGCTGGGCCCGCGGGACCTTCGTGGTCCGGGTGCAGCGAAATCCGGAGCACCTCCACCAGCGTGTGGCCGAGCTCGTCCGGGAGACCGGCGCCCGGGTGGTCGCGGTCCGCTCGGCCTTTGCCGACACCGGCCAGGCCGGGGTGGGCAGCGAGAGCGTCACGGGGCTCCGGGCGCCCCGCGTGCTCCTCGCCGCCGGCCCGGGGGTGGAGCAGACCGCGTTCGGCGACGTCTGGTACTACCTCGAGCGGGAACTCGGAATGCCCGTGACTCCCATCACCCTGCGCGACGTCGGGCGAGTGGAGCTGGAGCGCTACAATGTGCTGATCGTCCCGGACGGCGCCGCGGAGCGGATGGGAGCCGAGCTGGGCGACAGCGCGGGCCGCCGCCTCCGGTCCTGGGTGGAATCGGGTGGTACGGTCATCGGATTCGGGGGTGCGGTGCGGTTCCTGGGACGCCCGGACCTGCGCCTTACCACGGTCACCAGTGTAGCAGACAGCGGGGTGGGCGGCGATACCACGGTCGCCGAGCCCGACCGTCCGGCGCCGCCGCTCGTGTCGCCGACCGCCCGCGGCGGGAACCGGCCCGAGTTCATCCCGGGGGCGATCTTCCGGGCCACACTCGATCGCACGCACTGGCTCACCGCAGGGTACGAGCGCGACGAGCTGCCCGTGCTGCTCCGGACCAGCGCCCTCCTCCGACCCTCGAAGAAGGGGGCGAATCCGGTGGCATTCACGGGAGCGGATCTCACGCTCGCCGGCTTCACCTGGCCGGACAACACCGATCGCTTCCTGCGGAACTCGGTCTGGGCCTCGGTCGAGACCCTGGGCCGCGGGCGGGTCATCGTCTTTGCCGACGACCCGGTGTACCGGGCACTCTGGCGCGGCCCGGCTCGGCTGCTCACCAACGCGATCTTGATGGGGCCGGGGCGCTGAGCTGGGGGCCGGAGGGCGGAGCTTGCCCCCCGCCGCGTCAGACATCGGAGTGCTCGATGCGCCTTGTCAGACCGGTGCCGGCCAGCCGTAGGTCCAGAGGGCGATGAGGCCCCGAGGCCAGGTGCTCAGGATGGTCAGGCTGGTGGGCTCTGGCCGGGTTCGAGCGGAGGTCGAGGGTCCCGGTGGGGCTCGGGAGGAAAGGGCCGCTGGGCAGCTTGGGGAAACCCAGGAGGCTGGGGTGGTGCAGATGTCTGAAAACCGGTCACTCTGGTCGTGGGACTGGTGCAACGATGCAAGTTTGACGATCATCATACTTGTCTGAGTGGCGCGCCCCGGTCCGGGGTGGGGGCTCGCCCGCCGGTTCAGAGTGGCAACCTATTGAAAAAATGCCACTTGTGTGCTATCTTCGGCTTTTGTTCGTAGGCGAGAAGCGGTTACCTGAGGGATAGGGATTACACGATGAAAGCGACCAAGCGCAAGCGGGGCAAGCGCAGCAAGGTCAAGCCGACTCCGATTCCGCTGGCTCTCGACGAGGGGCAGGAGAGTCTGGATCAGTACCTCGCCGACATCAGCCGCATCCCGCTGCTCACGCCGGCCGAGGAGAAGGAGCTTGGTCGCCGGGCGTTCCGGGGGGACGTGGCGGCCCAGGAGAAGCTCGCGCGGCACAACGTGCGCTTCGTGGTGATGATCGCGAAGCGGTTCCAGAACCGTGGGCTTCCCCTGTCGGACCTGATCGGCGAGGGGAACCTCGGCCTCATGACGGCGGCGCGGAAGTTCGATCCGGATCGCGGGGTCAAGTTCATTTCGTACGCGGTCTGGTGGATCCGCCAGGCCATCCAGGCGGCCATCGCCCGGCACGGGAAGAGCGTGCGGCTGCCGCTCAATCGGACGGCCGATCTCAACCGGCTGGCCCGGGCCACGAGTCTGTTGGTGGAGCGGCTGGGCCGGATGCCCACCCAGGAGGAGCTGGTGCGCGCGACGGGTCTCACGCCGGAGGCTGTCCGATCGCTCCAGGCCTTCCAGACCGAAGCGGTGCGGCTGGATCAGCCCACTCGGGACGGCGACAGTTCGGAGCGGATCGAGCGTTTCGTGCCGGTGGCCGAGGAGGGGACTGACGCGGCCGCGCTGGACCGGAGCGGGCGGGAAGACCTGGATGCCTCGCTGGCGACGCTGCCGCCGCGCGATGCCAAGGTGCTCCGGCTCTACTACGGGCTGGGCGGGGAAGACCCGCGCACGCTGCAGGAGATCGGCCGGATGCTCGGCATCACCCGCGAGCGGGTCCGCCAGCTCCGCGACCGCGCCCTCCGGCAGCTCCGCGAGCAGCACGGCGACCGGCTGCGGGACATCGCGGCCTGAATTCGAGAGGCCGGCGGGACTCCGCGAGGCGAGTCGCGCGGAGGGCGTGGTCGGTGCGGGGTGCGTTCCCGGCCGTGGCGGTTCTGCTCAGGCGGTCGAGGTGCACGGCAGCGTGGACCTGGACCGCCGGGGCGCGGGCTACTCCCGCGCCGAATCCCTCTCCTCTTGCCCCCAGAGCCGGGGAATGAGCCGAACCAGCCCGGCCCCGGCCGCCAGCAGCACCGCGCCCCAGAGCGCCGCCTGGGGCAGCTTGCCGTACAGCAGGCTGCCTGTTCCGAAGAGCGCCGCGTAGACCACGGCGACTCCCAGTCCCCAGCCCAGCAGGGCATTTGTCAGGCTGTCCGGTGACGGGCCAACCCCGGCCGCGGCCCGGATCGGGGCCCAGCCGGGTCCGGCCGGTCGCACCAGCCGGTAGAACTCCACCAGGCGGGCCGGCTCGGTCGGCCGGGTGAGGAGCGTCACGCCGACCCAGAGCAGGGTCGTGAGCACGACGCTCGTCACCAGCGCCAGATGGCTGGGAACCGGGTGGCCGTGGCGCGCGGCCGTTGCGAAGCCAAGCGCCAGCAGGAAGGAGCCCGCCATGGCGGCGATCTCGCTCCAGGCGTTCACCCGCCACCAGAACCAGCGCAGCAGATAGAGGAGCCCCGTCCCGGCGCCGATCGAGAGCAAGAGATCGAACGCCTCTCGCGCCGTGTCCAGCACGAGCGTGATCAGCGCCGCCACGATCATGAGCAACGCCGTGACCAGGCGCCCCGCCAGGACGTAGTGCCGTTCGGAGGCGCCGGGTCTCAGGAACCGGCGATACAGATCGTGGACGAGGTACGAGGTGCCCCAGTTGAGGTGGGTGGACATGGTGGAGACATATGCCGCCAGCATCCCGGCGATCATGAGGCCCAGGAAGCCGGCGGGGAGGAACTTGAGCATGGCCGGATAGGCCATGTCATGGCCGATCAGTCTGGGGTTCACGTAGGGGAACGCCCGGGCGATGTCGTCCAGGGTGGGAAAGACGAGCAGCGACGCGAGCGCTACCAGGATCCAGGGCCAGGAGCGGAGCGCGTAGTGGGCGACGTTGAAGAGGAAAGTGCCGGCCAGGGCGTCGCGCTCGCTCCGGGCCGCCAGCATCCGCTGGGCGATGTAGCTTCCGCCGCCCGGCTCCGCCCCGGGGTACCAGACCGACCACCACTGGACGGCGAGCGGGATCACCAGCACGGAGAGCGTGAGATTCCAGTCGCCGAAATCCGGCACCAGGCGGAGGACGCCGGGGTCGCTGCGGGCGAGGAGCCCGGCGAGCCCCCCCACCTCGGGCTGCTGCAAGGCGAACCAGGCGAGCGCGATCGCCCCGGCCATCGCGATCCCGAACTGGATGAAGTCCGTCACCAGCACGCCCCAGAGGCCGCTGGTGGCTGCGAACGCGATGTTGAGGCCGGCGCAGACCCAGAGGGTGGTCGCCATGGGCCACCCGAGCACCACGTTGGCGATCTTGGCAGCCGCCAGGTTCACGGTGGCCATGATGGCGCCATTGAAGAAGAGTCCGAGATAGACGGCACGGAACCCGCGGACGATCGTGGCGGCCTTGCCGGAATAGCGCAGTTCGTAGAACTCGAGATCGGTGAGGACCCCGCTCCGGCGCCAGAGGCGGGCGTAGAAGAAGACGGTGAGCATCCCGGTGAGGAGGAACGACCACCAGGCCCAGTTGTTCGCGACGCCTCGTTCCCGCACCAGGTTCGTCACCAGGTTGGGGGTGTCGGTGCTGAACGTGGTGGCCACCATCGAGATGCCGATCAGCCACCAGGGTGCGGAGCGGCCGGAGGTGAAGAACTCGAGGGTGCTGGAGCCGGCGCGGCGGGCGAGTAGGACGGCCGGGATGAACGAGAGCACGATCGAGGCGAGGATGATGATCCAGTCGAGTGCGGTGAGGCGCATGGTCGGCGGGGGCTCGGGACGAGACGAAGGATAACGCGCCCCGGCCCCGCCCGGCCCGCCGCTCTCCGATGCCGGGATTCCGGGGCCCGGGAGCCCGAGCCTCCCGGAACCCGGCCCCTCGCGCTATATTGGCGGTGCCCCAGGTCCGAAGGGCTTCGGCGCGCGAACCGCGTCAGGACCTCGCCGGTAGCAGCGCTAAGCGATGTCCGAGGTTGCTTCGGGGCGCCTGGGGCAATTCCTTTCCGCTCCGCCGTGCTGCCGTCCCGCGGCCCCGCCTGCTAGTTTCCGTCCATGGCTCTGGCTCTCGCCCGGAAGTACCGCCCCAAGCGCTTCGCCGATCTGCTGGTGCAGGACCACGTTGCGGTCGTGCTGCGCGGCGCGGTCGTGAAGCACCGCGTCGGCCACGGGTACCTCCTCACCGGGCCGCGCGGGGTGGGGAAGACCACCGCCGCTCGCATCCTGGCGATGGCGCTCAACTGCGAGCGGCCGGCGAGCGCCGTGGGGGACGGCGAGCCCTGCGGCGAGTGCGAGAGCTGCCAGCGGATCTGGTCGGGGGCGGCCAATCTGGACGTGGTGGAGATTGACGCGGCGTCCAACCGTGGGGTGGACGACGCGCGCGATCTGCGGGAACGGGCGATGTATGCCGCCTCGCGCGAGGGGCGCCACAAGGTGTACATCGTGGACGAGGCCCACATGCTCACCCGCGAGGCGTGGAATGCGCTGCTCAAGATCCTCGAGGAGCCGCCACCCGGGGTCGTGTTCGTCTTCGCCACCACCGAGCCGCAGAAAATCGCGCAGACCGCCGCCCCCGTCCTCTCCCGGCTGCAGCGGTTCGATTTCCGGCGCATCGGCTCGGCCCAGATCCGGGAGCGGCTCCGGGCGGTCCTCGCCGCCGAGGGTATCGAAGCGGATGACGACGCCCTCACCCTGATCGCGCGGCAGGCCGACGGCGGCATGCGCGACGCCCTCTCGGTGCTGGATCAGTGCCTGAGCTTCGGCGAGGGGCGGGTGACCGCGGCCCGGGTGCGCGAGGTCCTGGGGCTCGTGGCCGACGAGATCTACGGGGAGCTGCTCGGCCTCATCGTGGCCCAGGAGCCCCGGCGAGTCTTCGTCCTGCTCGATCAGGTGGAGGCGGGCGGCGCCGACCTGGTCGAGTTTCTGGCCGGCGCGGGCGAGGTGCTCCGGGCCCTGCTCATGCTGGAGCTGGGTGCGGAGCCCGAGGGTCTGACCGAGGCCCTGCGCCACATTCTGGCCGCCTACCGGGGCCGCCTCGGACCCGGCGACCTGGTGCGAATGCTCAAACTGCTCGCCGAGGCCGAGCCCACGATTCGCCGCAGCGGAACCCCGCGACTCGCCGTGGAAACCCTGTTGCTCCGCTGGGCCTTGCTCGATCGCACGGTCCTGCTCGAGGAGGTGCTCGCGGCCGGGGCCGCCGCCAGGGGCCCGGCGCCCGACGTCACGGGTCGCCCGGAGCGCGCTCCTGACCTGCCGCGAGACCGGCAGCCGGTGCCCGTCTCGGCCGACGAGGGCCGGGTACCGCCGGTCGAGGCGAAGGCGATTCCGTTCACGCTCGAGGGAGTCGCGGCGGCCTGGTCGGAGGTCGTGGCCCTGGGCCGGGAGCAGAGCCGGTTCCTGGCCGACGCCTTGGCGGAGGCCCGCGTCGTTTCGGTGGCTCCCCCTGAGGTGGTCCTGGAGCCCGGTTCCAATCCGATCCACCAGGAGACGCTGGACCGCCAGCGCGACGTGGTCGAGGGTATTCTGACCCGGCTGCTCGGAGTCCCGGCCCGAGTTTCGGTCGGCCGGGGCGAGGCGGCCCTGGAGGGTCCGCGAGTCCGGCGGCTTTCCGAGGCGGAAGCCCGGGCGGAGCGGCTCAAGGTACTCCGGGGCCGGGATCCGGCCCTGGAGGCGGCTGCCGAAATGCTGGACCTGGAGGTGCTGGAGTAGGGGTGCCGTTGCTTGCATCTCTTCTCCGGGACCTCTACTTTGCTCAAACTGCGCAGGGACTTAGCGACACTCTATGGCAGACTGGCAGCAGCTCCTTCAGCTCAGCCAGCAGGTGCAGGGGAGGCTCCAGCAGCTTCAGCACGACCTGGCTGAACGCACGTTCGAGGGTCAGGCCGGGGGCGGACTGGTGCGGGTGACCGTGGACGGGAAGGGAACGGTGCGCTCCGTCACGATTGCGCCGGAGGCGTTCGACCTCCGGGACGCGGACTTCCTGAGCGACCTGGTCCTGGGGGCCGTCGCGGAGGCGCAGCGGCGGGCGGCAGACGCGTTTCAGAGCGAGATGCGCAAGATGAGCCCGCTCCCCTTCAACTTCCCGCTCTGACTCCCGTGGGGGCGCTGGAAGACCTCATCGCCGAATTCGCCAAGCTGCCCGGTATCGGCCGAAAGACCGCGCAGCGACTGACGTATCACCTGGTTCAGCAGCCGCCGGAGCGGCTCACGCGGCTGGCTCAGGCCGTGGTCGCGGTGGGGGAACGGGTGCGTCCCTGCGCCGAGTGCGGCAACTTGGCGGAGGCGGAGCGGTGCGACGTGTGCCGCGATCCGCGGCGCGATCCCTCGATCATTTGCGTGGTCGAAGAGCCCTCGGCGGTGGGTGTGGTCGAGCGGGCGAACGAGTTCCGCGGCCGCTATCACGTGCTGGGCGGGCGGCTCGACCCGCTGGCCGGGGTGACCCCCGAGTCGCTGCGGCTGGAGGGGCTGCTCCGCCGGGTGCGAGCCGGGGGGGTCCGCGAGGTGATTCTGGCCACCAACCCCTCCATGGAGGGGGAGGCCACGGCCACCTACGTCCAGCAACTCCTGGCGGACACCGGGGTCCGGGTGACGCGGCTCGCCCGAGGGCTCCCCATGGGGGGCGACCTGGAGTTCGTGGATGGGGTGACGCTGGCCCACGCGTTGCTGGCCCGGCAGGAGGTGCGTTGATGCGGACCCGGAGCCTGGCTGTGGCGGTGGGGCTGGCCCTGGGGGCGGCGCTGGGCTGGGCCCTGGCACAGCGGCACATCCGCGACCACCGGCAGGATCTCTTCAGCCGGCGGCCGCTCCGGCGGCTCTCGGCGCTGGCCCACCTCGCCGGGGACGCGGGGGTGGGGACGGTGCGCTTGCTGCGGGACTATCTCGGGTGGGAATCCCATCCGCTCCTCCGGCGGCGGGCAGAGCGGCTGCTCCGCCGGCTGGAGGCGACGCTCGGTTAGCCAAGGGGTGCCGATGGCGGGAGCATCCAGCTGGTCGTTCCGGGAAGAGGATTCGGCCCGGATCCAGGCGATTCTGAACACCTTCCTGCGGGAGTCGAACGCCCGCACGGGGCTGATCGTGGATCGCACCGGGCAGATGGTGGCCATCGTGGGCGAGGAGCCGCGCTTCGACCCGACGGCGTTCGCGTCGCTCACCGCCGCCGACTTCAGCGCCAACGACCAGCTGGCGCGGATGATCGGCGAGCCCGAGTTCGGCGCGCTCTTCCACCAGGGCGAGAAGGAGTCCATGTACCTGGCGGACATCGCGCGCCGGGTGATTCTGGTGGTCCTGTTCGACAACCGGACCACCCTGGGGCTGGTCAAGCTCCGGGTCCGGCAGACGGTCGGGGAGCTCAACCAGGTCTTCACCGATATGTTCAACCGGGGCGCAGCGGGGGCGAATCAGGTGGAAGCCGGCTTTGTGGGCGAGGCGGAAGACGAGCTCGACAAGCTCTTCGGCGGGTGAGGATCATCCCCCATGTCCATGATCAACTACGCCTCGCGCGAGATCAATTGCAAGCTGGTCTATTACGGCCCCGGGCTGGGGGGGAAGACCACCAACCTGGAGTACGTGTACAACAAGGTTTCCCCCAACTCGCGCGGCAAGCTGATCTCGCTCGCCACCGAGACGGAGCGCACCCTGTTCTTCGACTTCCTGCCGGTGGACCTGGGGACCATTCGCGGTTTCAAGACCCGGTTCCACCTGTACACGGTGCCCGGGCAGGTGTACTACAATGCCTCGCGGAAGCTGATTCTCAAGGGCGTGGACGGCGTGGTCTTCGTGGCCGACAGCCAGATCGAGCGCATGGAAGCGAATATCGAGTCCATGCAGAACCTGTACGACAACATGGCCCAGCACGGGTATAACCTGACCAAGGTGCCGTTCGTCGTGCAGTACAACAAGCGGGACCTGCCGAACGCCGCGACGATCCGCGAGCTCCAGGCCGCCCTCAACCCGGGCTGGCCGCTGGACGACCCGGCGCGCCAGCGGCTCACCCCGGACCCCTATCACGAGGGCGAGTACCTCATCGAGCAGATTGACGGCCAGTGGGTGGAGCGAGCGCCCTATTTCGAAGCGGTGGCACCCCGCGGCGAGGGTGTCTTCGACACGCTGAAGGCGGTGAGCAAGCTCGTGCTCAAGAGCCTTGGTTCGACCTGAGGGAGTACCCTCCGCGGATCCGGAGGCTGGAGTCATGTGGAACCTCCCGAACATTCTGACCATCGTCCGGATCTCGCTCACCCCGGTCATCGCGCTCCTCCCGTTCATCGAGGGGTACTGGCCCAAGCTGATCTGCTTCGCGGTCTTTCTCTTCGCGGCGATCACCGACGTGGTGGACGGTTACCTGGCCCGGCGCCGGAACCTGGTGACCGATCTGGGCAAGCTCCTCGACCCCATCGCCGACAAGCTGCTGCTCTTCGCGACGCTGATCCCCATCTACTGGATCTCGAAGACCCGCCACCAGCTCTACGACATTCCGATCTGGGGGAGCATCCCGCTCTGGGTGTGCCTGCTCTTGATCGGCCGGGAGCTCGCGATGACGGGCTTCCGGTGGTACGCCAAGCGGCGCGGCATCGTGATCCCGGCTGGCGGCGCGGGCAAGCTCAAGGCGACGATCCAGAACATTTTCATCGGCGCCACGTTCTTCTGGTTCGCCTTCCGCGACGCCCGAAAGCCGCTCGGCTGGGACAAGAGCCGGTGGGCGGAGTACTGGAACACCTTCCATGGCGGGGTGGTGGCGGTCACCCTCGGACTCGCCGCCCTGCTCACGATGTACTCCTTCGCCGTCTACATCTACCGCTACCGCAGTCTGTTTCAGCACGGTCGCTGAGGCAGGCTCCGGGTGGTCCGAGCCGGGAGGCTCGGCCCTCCAGACGGCGGCCGGCTTCCAACGGCCCGGCCGGGGCCTCTGACCTCTCCGGCGCCCCCTGAGTCCATGCAGATCGAGATCCTCACCATCGGTACCGAGCTCTTGCTGGGGTACACCATCGACACGAACGGCGCCGAGCTGGGCCGGGCACTGGCGGCGGCGGGGGTCCGGGTGACCCGGCGAGTGTCGGTGGAGGATCGAGCCGAGGTCATCCGGGACGCCGTGGCCGAGGCGCTCCGCCGCACCGGGGCGGTGATCACCACCGGAGGACTCGGCCCCACGTCGGACGACGTGACCAAGCGGGTGATCGCCGAGTGGTTCGACATGCCGCTCGAGTTCCGGGAGGAGATCTGGCAGACCCTGGTGGAGCGCTTCGGGCGTTTCGGCCGGGTGCCCGCCGAGCGCAACCGGCGCCAGGCCGAAGTGCCCCGCGGGGCTACCGTGCTGCCGAACCGCTGGGGGACGGCGCCGGGGCTCTGGCTCGAGAGTGACAAAGGTCTCGCGATCCTCCTTCCCGGCGTCCCCGGCGAGATGCGGCAGTTGCTCCACCACGAGGTGCTGCCGCGCCTGGCGCCACGGGTCACGGGCGGCGTGATCCGGGCTCGCACGCTCCGCACCTTCGGCCTGCCGGAATCGTCCGTGGCCGATCGCCTGGCGGGTGCAGAGGCCGACGTCGCGCCGCTCTCCCTCGCCTACCTGCCTGGTGTCTACGGCGTGGACCTCCGGCTCGTGGCGTGGGGGCTCCCCGCGGAAGAGGCGGACGCACGGCTGGCGCGGGGCATCGAGCGCCTGAGGCAGGGCGTGGGCGACCATGCCTACGGGGAGGACGACACCGACCTGGCCGCCGTGGTGCTGGACCGGTTGCGGGCCCGCAAGATGAAACTCGCGGTGGCCGAGTCGTGCACCGGCGGAGGGCTGGGCGAGCGCCTCACCGCCATTGCCGGGAGCTCGGAGGTCTTCGTGGGCGGGGTCATCGCCTACGACAACGCGCTCAAGGTGAGCGCCCTCGGCGTGCCGGAAGCGCTGCTCGAGCAGCACGGCGCGGTGAGCGAGCCGGTGGCCCGCGCCATGGCGGCAGGTGCGGCCCGGAAGTTCGGCGTCCCGGTAACGCTGGCGGTGACCGGGATCGCG
This sequence comes from Gemmatimonadales bacterium, assembly GCA_035574255.1. GTDB lineage: Bacteria > Gemmatimonadota > Gemmatimonadetes > Gemmatimonadales > GWC2-71-9 > JADJOM01. The sequence goes on from DATLYZ010000027.1 coordinate 26,108, forward strand.
GGACCTACGGGCGGAACCCCGGACAAGCCGGTGGGACTGGTGTACCTGGGCGGCTCTCTGGAGGGGGAGACCTGGGTCACGCGCTCGGTCTTTCCGGGCGACCGGGGCGAGATCCGGGCCCGGGCGGCTCAGGCGGCGTTGTTCGGGTTGTGGAGGAGGCTTGGGTAGGACCCGCTGGCTGCTGGCGAGGCGCGGCCTGGATGACGGCCTGTCAGACTGACCCCGGTGTCAAAGCCCTTCCCGCGCCGCTATCTTTGGACCTGTCCCGAAGAGTGGGTGGTGACGCAAGTGATTGAGGAATCGAAATTTACGGGTGATGATCCCGAGGGCATCCCGCCGGCGGGCGAGGGGGCTTTGGCTCCCGGCGATGCCGAGTCGGCGGGCGCGGCCGCGGAGATTGCGGGGCTCCCGATCGAGCCGCCGGAGGAGGCGATCAGGCGGCTCGAGGAGGAGGTGGCGGAGGTGCGCGACAAACATCTCCGCTTGCTCGCCGACTTCGACAACTTCCGGAAGCGGATGCTCCGCGAGCGGGAGGAACTCACGCATCGGGCCCAGGCGGCGCTGGTCGTGCGCCTGCTCGACGTGCTGGACGATCTCGATCGGGTGGTTGCGGTCCAAGGGGCGGCGGCCGCCGGGACGGCGGATCCGGTCGGGCAGGCCCTCGTGCTCATTGACAAGAAGCTCCGGAAGGAGCTGGAGGCGGCCGGGCTCGAGCGCGTGGATCCGGCGGGGCAGCCGTTCGATCCGGCCGTGGCCGAGGCGGTTTCCAGCCTCCCGCCGCCGGCGCCGGAGCTGGATCACACCGTGAGCGCCACGTTCCAGGTGGGGTACCGGTTCAAGGGCGCGTTGATCCGCCCGGCGCGGGTGCAGGTCTATTCGTCCGAGGGACACCACTGACGTGGCACGGGATTACTACCAGGTGCTGGGCGTCCCCGACACGGCGACGCAGGAAGAGATCAAGAAAGCCTACCGCCGCCTGGCGAAGCAGTATCATCCGGACGCCAATCCGAACAACCCCCAGGCGGCGGAGCGCTTCAAGGAGATCTCCGAGGCGCACGCCGTGCTCTCCGATCCGGACAAGCGCAAGCAGTACGATCAGATGCGCCGGCTCGGCGCCTTCGAGACCGCCGGCTTCGGGCGCCGCACCGGTTCCCGGGCCGAGCCGGGAGGGATGCCGGATTTCGAGTTCGACCTTTCCGATCTCGGCAGCTTCGGGCTCGGCGACATCTTCTCCTCGATCTTCGGGCGTGGCAGGCAGGAAGAGGCCGGCGCCTCCCTCGAGACGGTGGTCGAGATTCCGTTCCGGGTGGCCGCGCTGGGTGGCAAGGTACCGGTGCGGCTCCCGATCAACGAGACCTGCCGGGTTTGCGGGGGGAGTGGGGCGGCGCCCGGGGCCAGAATCTCGCCCTGTCCGGAGTGCCACGGTCGGGGTACGGTGACGTTCGGGCAGGGCGGGTTCGCCGTGAGCCGGCCCTGTCCGCGCTGCCGGGGCCGCGGCAAGGTGCCCTCGTCCGAGTGCTCCGCCTGCGGAGGGGCGGGGGAAGTCCGGACCGAGAAGGAAGTGCTCATCACGGTGCCGCCCGCCACGGAGACGGGGACCAAGGTGCGGCTCAAGGGTCAGGGCCAGCCGACCCGGCCCGGCGGCCCGCCGGGCGATCTCATCGTCACGTTCCAGGTCCAGCCCGATCGCTTCTTCCGCCGGGAGGGGCTTGACGTGATCTGCGAAGTGCCGATCAACCTGGCCCAGGCCGTCCTGGGGACCCGGCTCCGGGTGCGGACCCTGGACGGCAAGAAGGTCGTGCTCCGGATTCCGCCCGGCACCCAGCCGGGGCGGAAGTTCCGCATCAAGGGCCTTGGCATCGAGAAGGGCGGTCGTCGCGGGGATCAGCTGGTGCAGGTCCAGGTGACGATTCCGGAACGGCTCTCGCCGGAGCAGGAAGCGCTGGTGAAGGAGTTCGCCGAGAAGGCGGGGATGGCTTACTGAATCCCTTGCCGGGTTCCGTCCTGCGTCCCTGATCCCGACCATTCCTCGACTCCACGCGACCTCTCGGATATGCCCGTCCATCTCCTGGCCATCGCCGCTCATCGCGACGACGTCGAGCTCACCTGCGCTGGCACGTTGCTCAAGGCCCGGGATCAGGGCTACACCACCGGCATCCTGGACCTGACGGCCGGCGAGGCGGGGACGCGGGGAACCGCGGCGCTCCGGGCCGAGGAGGCGCGCCGGGCGGCGGAGGTGCTCGGAGTCGCGGAGCGGCTCAACGCGGGCCTGCCCGATGCCCATCTCGAGAACAACGAGGAATCCCGGCGCGTGGTGGTGGAGATCATCCGCCACTTCGCGCCTCGGGTCGTGATTCTCCCCTTTCCGGTGGGCCGCCATCCGGATCACCGAATCGCCTCGGAGCTGGGCCGCGATGCTTGCTACCTCGCGGGGCTCGCCCGCTACTCGGCCCGGGGGACTCCGCACCGCCCCCGGAAGGTGCTGTACGCGCTCGCCTATCGGGAGGATCCGGTCAAGCCGACCTTTGTCGTGGACATCAGCGACCAGTTCGAGCGGAAGCTGGCCGCCATCCGCTGCTACGCGAGCCAGTTCGACGGCGCCAAGGCGGCTGGCGAGATCTTCCCGACCGGGCAGGACCTCTACTCCCTGATCGAGACCCAGAACGCGCACTATGGCTCGCTGATCCGGACCCGCTACGGGGAACCCTTCTTCACGCAGGAGACCGTGCGGGTGGACGACGTGGTGGCGCTGGGCGTGGAGAGTCTGTGACGGGCGGCGGGCCCGCGGCCGATCTCCCTGGCGGGTCCGGCCATGAAAACCTCCCGGCGGCCGGCTATCTTGGGAGCCGTATGGCAGAGGCGCCGGTGTATCTCGATCACGCCGCCACCACCCCGGTCCGGCCCGAGGTGCGGGAGGCGATGCTTCCGTACCTCGACCTGGTGTTCGGGAACCCGTCGAGCGCCCACCGGTTCGGCCGGGCGGCGCGGGCCGGGCTGGAGCAGGCCCGGCGGGAGGTGGCCGAGTCGCTGGGTGCCGATCCGGCGCACGTCTTCTTCACCTCCGGGGGAACCGAGGCGGACAATCTGGCGGTGATCGGGGCGGCGGAGGCGGCCCGGCAGCAGGGCCGCCCGCGGCGGGTCGTGGTCTCGGCAGTGGAGCACAAGGCCGTGCTGGCCGCGGCGCACCATGTGGCGGCGACCGGGGGGAGCGAACGGCTCCTCCCGGTGGATGCCGGCGGGCGGGTGGAGCTCGACGCCCTGGACGCGGCGCTCGCCGAGCACGCGGCCGTGGTGTCCGTCATGTGGGTGAACAACGAGACCGGGGTGGTCCAGCCGGTCGAGGACGTGGCGGCTCGCTGCCAGGCGGCCGGGGTGCCGTATCACACCGATGCGATCCAGGCGGTCGGCAAGGTTCCCTGCGGTGTGCGGGACCTCGGGATCACGTTTCTTACCATCTCGGGGCACAAGATCGGCGCGCCCAAGGGGATCGGGGCGATCGTGGTGCGCACCCCGACGCTGGTCGAGCCGCTGGTGCACGGCGGCGGCCAGCAGCGCGGACTCCGGCCCGGGACCGAGAACGTACCGGGCGCCGTCGCGCTGGGGCGTGCCGTCGCGCTGGCCGTGGCGGAGCAGGCCGACTTTGCCAGGCGGGCCGCCGGGCTTCGCGACGAGCTCGCCGCCCGGCTTCGCGCGGCGGTCCCGGACCTCTTGATCGCGGGGGAGCAGGCGCCGCGGGCGCCTCACGTGCTCACCGTGCTGGTGCCGGGCGCGGACAGCGAGGCGCTCCTCATGCACCTCGACCTGGCCGGGGTCGCCTGCTCCAGTGGGTCGGCCTGCACGACCGGCTCGGTGGAGCCGTCGCACGTGCTCACCGCCATGGGGGTGCCGCGCGACCTGGCGCTGGGCGCGGTGCGGTTCAGCCTCGGGCGCACTACCACCGCGTCCGATGTCGAGCGGGCGGCCGCCGTCTTTCCGCGCGTCGTCGAGAAGGTGCGGCGGCTGGCGGGGGTGCTGGGCCGTGCCTGAGGAGCCGGCCGCCATGACGGGCCGGATGCTTCGCACTCCGGGTCCCCGGTCCCTGCGCGCAGCATGACCGCCAGAGTCCTGGTGGCGATGTCGGGCGGCGTGGACAGCTCCGTCGCGGCGGCGGCGCTGGTGGAGCAGGGATACGAGGTGATCGGCGCCACGATGAAGCTCTTCTGCTACGGCGCCAGCGTGCCGGACCGTCCCTGTTGCTCCCTCGATGCGATCGCCGACGCCCGGGCGGTGGCGGACCGGCTGGGGATTCCCCACTACGTGCTCAACTTGGAGGACCGGTTCAGCGTTCACGTGATCCGGAACTTCGTGGAGGAGTACAGTCGAGGCCGGACGCCCATCCCGTGCGTGCGCTGCAATTCCTTCACCAAGTTCCGCGACTTGCTGGCCCATGCCGATGCGCTGGGCTGCGACTACCTGGCCACGGGGCATTACGCCATCACCCGGGACGGCGCCCTGTACCGGGGGGCGGACCGGAGCAAGGACCAGTCGTACTTCCTGTGGGGGATCGACCGGGCGGTGGTGGCGCGGCTGCTCACCCCGGTGGGGTCCTTCACCAAGGCGGAGACCCGCGCGCGGGCCCGGCGGCTCGCGCTCGTGACGGCCGAGAAGCCGGAATCGGTGGAGATCTGCTTCGTGCCTGACGGCGATTACGTGAAAGTCCTGGAGCGCGAGCTCCCGCCGGATGCGGGGGCCCTGGCGCCGGGCCCGCTGGTCACGACCAGCGGCGACGTGATCGGGGAACATCGGGGATTCGCGCGCTACACCATCGGCCAGCGGCGGGGTCTGCCGGGCGGGTCGGCGGAGCCCCGGTACGTGGTCGCGATCCGGCCGGAGACCCGCGAGGTGGTGGTGGGGACCGCGGAGGATCTCTGGGGGCGCGCGCTCGCCCTGGACGAGGTGAACTGGCTCGCCGACCCGCTCGGGCCGGGGGACACCTGCGAGGTGCAGGTCCGGTATCGCTCGCGGGCGGTCCCGGCGGTGGTGCGGGAGGCGGGCGACGGGTCCCTCGCGCTCGAGCTGGCAAGCCCGGTACGGGCGATCACGCCGGGGCAGTCCGGCGTGCTGTACACGGCGGAGGGGCGTGTGCTGGGGGGCGGAGTCATCCGCGGCTCCCCAACCGGGGCCACCGGGCTCGGCCTGCGCGGTTTCGGACCTGCCTGACAATCACCCAAGGCCGCCGCCGGCAACCGGAAGGGTGCCCCCGGTCCGGAACGCCGGGAAGGCTGCTATGATTGGCGCCATGCGACCGCCCCGATTGCGCGAGCTGGGCTCCGGCGTTCCCGAGGGTCGCGCCGGCCGGAGGCCGGGTGTCCTCGCCTTGGTTCTGCTTCTCGGGGCCGCCCTGGCCGCCCCGCCCGCCGCGCTGGGCGCTCAGGCGAGGCGGGCGATCTCGATTGACGAGTTCGTCACGGCCCCGATCGTTTCCGACCCGCAGGTCTCCCCGGACGGGAGCCTCGTGGCCTACGTGGTCGCCACGCCGTCCTACGAGGAAGACCGGGCCGAAGGCCGCATCTGGGTGGCGGAGGTGAGGTCGGGCGAGACCTGGCAGGTCACGCTCGGCCCGGGGAGCGATCGCGCTCCCCGCTGGGCCCCGGACGGCCGGTCGCTCGGCTTCATTTCCACTCGGGAAGGCACACCGCAGGTCTGGCGCGTGCCCGCACGGGGCGGGCCGGCGAGCCCGGTCACCACCTTTGCCGCCGGGGTCTCGGATTTCCTCTGGGCGCCGGACGGCAAGGCGGTGTACTTCTGGACCGACATCGAATGGCCCGATTCCACCGAGGCGGAACGGCGGGCGGCACCGTACCCCACGCAGGCCCTGATCTGGACCGAGCTCTTCTATCGACACTGGAACGAGTGGCGGGTCGGGAGGCGCAGCCATGTGTTCCGGGCCCGTCTGGACGACGGAACGGTGAGCGACCTCACGCCGCTCGATCGCGACGTGCCCACCCTCGCGTTGGGCGGGCGGGACGTGGCCGTCGCGCCGGCCGGGAACGAGCTGGCCGTGGTGTTCAATCCCGACTCCAGCGTGGCCACCAGCACCAACAACGACGTGTTCGTGATGGGGCCGGACGGGTCCGTGCCCCAGGCGATCACCACCAACCCGGCCAACGACCACAGCCCCGCCTACTCGCCGGATGGGCGCTACCTGGCCTACCTGGCCATGAGCCAGCCCGGATTCGAGTCCGACCGGCAGCAGATCATGCTGTACGAGCGGGCCACCGGGCGACGCTTCCCCCTCGCCCCGGGGTGGGACCGGAGCGTGCTGGCGTTTCGCTGGCTGCCTGACTCCAGGGCGATCCTCGCCGAAGTGGAAGAGCGGGGCGGTCAGAACCTCTACCGGATCGCCGTCCCCTCGGGCCGTTCCACGCGGCTGATCGCCGGGGGCACCAATTCGGCGGCGCAGGTGGCCGCGACGGGGGATCTCATCGCCTTCCTCCACTCGACCGCGACCGAGCCAGCCGAGGTCTGGGTCGCCAATCTGGAAGGGAAAGGGGCCCGGCCGGTCACGCGGGTGCATGCCGCCCGTCTCGAGGGTCTCGACCTCCGGCCGCTCGAGCCGTTCGGGTTCATCGGCGCGCGCGGCGATTCGGTCTTCGGCTGGATCATGAAGCCCCCCGGGTTCGATCCCGCGAGGCGCTATCCCCTGATCTACCTGATTCACGGAGGTCCCCAGGGTGCCTGGCTGGATCAGTGGCACAGCCGGTGGAACTATGCCATGTTCGCCGCCCGGGGCTATGTCGTGGCGGCGGTGAATTTCCACGGGTCCACCGGCTACGGCCAGGCGTTCACCAACAGCATCTCGCGCAACTGGGGCGGGCTCCCGTACGAAGATCTGATGAAAGGCCTGGACTATCTGATCACCCTCCCCTATGTGGACCGCGACCGCCTGGGTGCTGCCGGGGCGTCCTACGGCGGGTACATGATCTACTGGATCGCGGGCCACACCGACCGGTTCCGGGTCCTGGTGGCCCATGACGGGGTGGTCAACCCGCTCAGCATGGCCGGGAGCACAGAGGAGCTGTGGTTTCCGACCTGGGAATTCGGCGGCACGCAGCTTTCTCCCCTGGCCAGGGCCACGATGGAGCGCTGGTCTCCCGCCAACTTCTTCGGGAACTGGAAGACGCCGATGCTGGTGATCCACGGCCAGCTCGACTACCGGGTGGACCTCTCCGAGGGTCTCCAGGCGTTCACCGCCCTCAAACTGCGCGGCGTGCCGGCCAAATTCCTCTATTTTCCGGACGAAGACCACTGGGTGACCAAGCCCCGGAACCGCCGACTCTGGTGGAGCACGGTACTGGACTGGCTGGACCAGTACCTCAGACCCTGACGAGGCTCCGTGCACCCCAGGCGGCGGAGGCCGTCACTCCCGCGCGCTTCCAGTCGGCGAGCGCCTGACACCGCGGGTCCGTAACCGGCATCGGCGATGCGATCCCTTTTCGTCCGCTGGCTCATCAACACGCTCGCGATCTACGTCGCGGTCCGCGTCGTTCCGGGGGTGCACTTCACGGCCGGGCCGGTTCAGATCCTCGTGGTGGCCGCGCTCTTCGGCATCGTGAATGCGACCCTGAAACCCCTGCTCACCGTTCTCACCTGCCCCTTCGTGCTCGTGACGCTGGGCTTCTTTCTCCTCGTCATCAACGCCCTCATGCTGCTGTTCCTGAGCTGGCTTTCGGCCGGGCTGGACCTCGGGTTCCGGGTGGACGGGTTCGGGCCCGCGTTCTGGGCGGGGCTCCTCATCAGCGTGGTGAGTTTCCTGCTCTCGGTGATGGTGGGCGAGAAGCAGGTGCGTGTGGAGGTGGGCGGCCGCTGAGCCGGGGCCGTGCGACTCCACCTCACCAGCTCCTAACCCATTACCCCGCAGGCCGTTACCTGATCGTTACACCGGGCATTGGCCCCCCTCTTTCCGGCCGGTAGATTCCCGGGCGTGACCAACGTGCTGCCCCAGTCCGGGGCGTTGGGCCCCGTCCCCGCCCCCGGGCCTGGTTCCGCTCCTGCCGTCCCCACTCCCGTGGCTCCGGCTACCCCCGCCGGATCGGGGCCGGATCTCTCTCACCCGTCGCTCTATCTCAACCGGGAGCTCTCCTGGCTCGAGTTCAATCGCCGGGTGCTTCACGAGGCGCGTGACCCGCGGACCCCGCTGCTCGAGCGACTCAAGTTCCTCGGCATCTTCGGCTCCAACCTGGACGAGTTCTTTCAGATCCGGGTGGCCGGGCTCAAGGACCAGATCGCGGCGGGGTACGTCGAGCGCACGGCCGACGGATTGACCCCCGAGGAGCAGCTCCGCGCCATCGCGGCCACGGTGCGCGAGATGGTGGCGGAGCAGGCCCGGGTCCTTCACGACGAGGTGCTCCCAAGCCTCGCCCGGTGCGGGCTGTCGCTGCTGGACATCGGCGATCTCACCTCCGAGGAGCGCAGCGCCCTCGATCGCTACTTCCAGCAGAACGTCTTCCCGGTGCTCACCCCGCTCGCGGTGGATCCGGCGCATCCGTTTCCCTACATCTCGAATCTGAGTCTCTCGCTGGCGGTGACCCTCCGGGGGCCGGACGGCGAGGAGCGCTTCGCCCGGGTCAAGGTGCCGAAGATTCTTCCCCGCTGGATTCCGCTCCAGGCGCCGGCGGGGGGTTACCGGTTCGTCCCGCTCGAACAGGTGATCGCGGCGAACATCGAGTCGCTCTTTCCAGGCGTGGAGATTCTCGGGGTCTATCCGTTCCGGATCACCCGGAACACCGATTTCGAGGTGGATCATGAGGAGGCCGAAGACCTCCTGAGCCAGGTGCAGGAGGAAGTGCGGAACCGGCGGTTCGGCGCGGTGGTGCGGATCGAGGTGTCGCCCAACCTGCCGCCTTCGGTGCTGGAGCTCCTCCTCGCCGAGTTCAACGCGGCCCAGGCCCCGGAAGGCGGGATCCTCGGTGCCGACGATGTGTACCGGGTGGCGGGGTTGCTGGACACCGCCGATCTCCTCTCGCTCGCCCAGCTGGAGCTCCCGGAGGTGAAGGATCCTCCCTTCCATCCGGCGATCCCGGCCCGCTTGGCGAGCAACCGAAACTTCTTCGAGGTGATCCGGGAGGGCGATCTCCTGGTGCACCATCCCTACGAGAGCTTCGCGCACACCGTGGAGCGGTTCATCCAGGCGGCGGCCGACGATCCCGATGTCGTGGCCATCAAGCTTACCCTCTACCGGACCGGTGGCGATTCCAGCATCGCGCGACTGCTGGCCCAGGCGGCGGAGCGGGGGAAGCAGGTGGCCGTGCTGATCGAGCTGCAGGCGCGGTTCGACGAGGAGAGCAATATCCGGTGGGCGCAACGCCTGGAGGACGTGGGCGTCCACGTGAGCTACGGCGTCGCGGGGCTCAAGACCCACGCCAAGGTGTTGCTGGTGGTGCGCCGCGAGGGCGACGCGATGCGGCGCTACGTGCACCTGGGCACCGGCAACTACCATCCGCGGACGGCGCGCCTCTACACCGATTTCGGACTCTTCAGCGCCGATGAAGACCTGGGGGCCGATCTCACCGATTTCTTCAACGTCCTGACCGGGTTCGCGGCCCCGAGCCGGTACCGAAAGCTCATCGTCGCACCGCGTGGGATGCGGGAGCGGTTCCTCGGCATGATCCGGCGGGAGGCGGAGCATGCTCGGCAGGGCCGCCCGGCGCGGATCCTGGCCAAGATGAACGCGCTGGTGGACCCGGAGATCATCCAGGCGCTGTACGAGGCCTCGCGGGCGGGGGTCACCGTGGACCTCATCGTGCGGGGGATCTGCTGCCTCCGGCCCGGCGTCCCCGCAGTGAGCGAGCGGATCCGGGTGATCAGTATCGTGGGGCGCTTCCTCGAGCACTCCCGGGCGTTCTACTTTCTGAACGGCGGCGCCGAAGAGGTCTACCTCGGCTCGGCCGACTGGATGCCCCGGAATCTCGACCGGCGGATCGAGGCCGTCTGTCCGGTGGTGGATCCCGCCCACCGGGCCCGGCTCCGGGATCTGCTCGACCTCATGTGGCGCGACAACCGGCAGGCCTGGGACCTCCGCCCCGACGGCTCCTACGTTCAGCGCGAGCCGCCCGCGCCGGACCAGGAGATCGCCACCCACCGGGTGTTGCTGGAGGAGTATCGGGAGCGGTGAACTCACTCGTGCCGCAGGGCCTCCACCGGGTCCATCCGGGCGGCGCGGTTGGCCGGGTAGAGCCCGAAGACGAGACCGATCCCGATACTCACCACGGTCGCCAGGACGGCGCTCCAGAGAGGTACGCCGGAGCGGAGGTCCAGAACGGCTTTGAGCACCTCGCCCAGGCCGAGCCCCGCGCCGATCCCCAGCAAGCCCCCGACCAGCGTGAGGGTCGCCGCCTCGACCAGGAACTGCCACAGGATCTCCCGGCGGGTGGCGCCCACCGCTTTCCGGAGCCCGATCTCGCGGGTCCGGTCGGTCACCGATACCATCATGATGGCCATGACCCCGATGCCGCCCACCAGGAGGGCGACGCTCGAGAGCGCCACCATCACGCCGAAGAAGGCCGTCGTGAGGTTCTCGATGGTGTCGAGGATCTGGTCCTGGGTGATCACGTCGAAGGTGTTGGGCATCCCGGGCCGGAGCTTCCGGGCCTTGCGGAGGGCGGCGATGGTGAGGTCCTTGGCGCGGGGGACGGGCACGCTGGGCCACGCCTTGACCGAGATGAAGAGGCCATTGGTCTCGTCGTAGCGGTAGTTGCGCTTGGCGGTCTCGAAGGGGAGAATCGCACCGATTTGCTGGCCCGGTGGTTCGAAGATGTTGGCCGGTCGCTGGTAGATCCCGATGACGCGATGGGCGACGCCACCCACACGGACCATACGGTCCATCGGATCCACCTGCCCGAAGAGCCGGTGGGCCGCCTCCTCCTCCAGCACCACGACGTGCTCGCCGTGAAGCTCGGCCCGGGCGAAGAACCGCCCGCGAAGCAGCGTGCCGCCCAGAATGTCCATGTAGTGCTCGTCGGCGCCGTAGACGGTCATGGTCTGGGTCGAGACGCCCTGGTACTCCAGTCGCTGGAAGAGCTGGAGCCACAGGCCGGCGTACTGGATCTCGGGCACGCGCCGGATCGCCGCGGCGTCCGCTTCGCGGAGCGGGGGCCGGATCCGGATTTCGTAGGGGAGGTTGTCGGGGTTGACCGGGGTCTGCGAGAAGAAGCGGACCACGTAGAAGGCCGTGGGGCCCGCGGTGTTCATGGCGTTGAAGATCTGGCTCCGGATGCCCTGGACGAGCGACGCCATGGTCATGACCGTCGCCACCCCGATCACCACGCCGAGCATGGTGAGCGCGGAACGGAGCTTGTTGGCCCGGAGCGCCTGGAAGGCGATCGCGACGCCTTCGTCGAGGTTTCGGATCACGGCGACCCGTTCCTCACTCGACCCGGAGCGCGGTGATGGGGTCGAGGCGGGCGGCCCGGGTGGCGGGATAGACGCCGAAGAGGATGCCGGTGGCGGCTCCCAGCCCCAGGGCCACCAGCACGCTCCAGAGGGTGATCCGGGCCGGGAGCGGGGTGAGCCAGGCCACGCCGAGGCCGAGCAGCCATCCGCCGAGCACGCCGACGAGACCGCCCAGGCTGGCGAGCGTCACCGCCTCGACCAGGAACTGGCGCCGGATGTCGCGGCGGGTGGCTCCCAGGGACTTGCGGAGACCGATCTCCCGGGTGCGTTCGTGGACCGACATCAGCATGATGTTCATGATCACGATGCCGCCGACCACGATCCCGATGCAGACCACGGCGGGCACCACGGTGAAGAGCACCCGGGTGAGATCCCGCCAGAAGGCGACCAGGGCGTCCGCCTTGTCCACCGCGAAGTCGTTCGGCTGCCGAGGCCGGAGCCGGTGGGCGATTCGCATGGCCTCCTCGGCCCGGGCCATGGCGCCGGGGAGCTGGTCTGCCTCCGGCATCTTGACGGAGATGGTCGTGGTCAGGCGCCGCCCGTAGACGGCCTCGAACGTGGAGATCGGCACCAGCGCGAAGCCGTCGAAGGACTGGCCCAGCACGCGGCCCTTGCGGGCGGTGACGCCCTTCACCCGCATTTCACGGCCCCCGACCCGGATCCGCTTGCCCACCGCCGCTTCCGCCGTGCCGAAGAGCTTCCGGGCCACGTCGTAGCCCAGGACGGCCACGAGGCGCCGCTCGCGCACGTCGGGATCGGTGAGGGGCTCCCCGGCGGCGAAGCGATAGTCCTGCACCAGTTGATAGGGTGGGGTCACCCCGAAGATCAGGACGTCGCCCACCGTGGTGTTCCGATAGGTGATGTCGGTCTGTGGGGTGGGCCAGCCCGACTGGAGCGAGACGGCCAGGGCCTCCGGGATGGCGCGCCGCACCGCCTCCGCGTCCTCGCGGGTGATGATCGGCCGTTTCTGCATCTGCCGGATCTCCTCGTCGGAGTAGAGTCCCAGCGCGATGGGCAGGCGGCGGACCTGGAACGCGTTGGTGCCGATGACGGCTCCGGTGACGTTCTCCTTGACGTAGGCGTTCATGCCCTGGATCACCGCGACCACGGTGACCAGAAATCCCACCGAGACGATGATGCCGAGCAGGGTGAAGAACGAGCGGAGTTTGGCGCTCCAGATCGCCTGCAGGGCGAGCCGGACGGCCTCGGCCAGGGGCATGCGCGGAATCTAGCCGGCCGGGGAAGGCGGCTGGCCGTGGGGCAGGCGGGGCCGGCGAGCGCGAGGCGGCGCAGGCCCGCCCTTACTCGTAGCGAAGCGCCTCGACCGGGTCCAGGCGGCTCGCGCGGATGGCTGGATACAGCCCGAACGCCACCCCGGTGAGCAGGGCCGCGAGGATGGAGGCCACGACCGACCCGAGCGGCACCGCGGCGGGGAGGGCCGGGATGAAGGTGCGGATGCCCCAGGCGATCCCGGCTCCGAGGAGCAGCCCGATCAGGCAGCCGATGAGCGTGAGGGTCGCGGCCTCCACGAGGAACTGGAACAGGATTTCCCGCCGCGTCGCGCCCAGCGCCTTCCGCACCCCGATTTCCCGGGTTCGCTCGGTGACGGAGATCATCATGATCGCCACCACCCCCACCCCTCCCACCATGAGGCCCACCCCGGAGAGGGCCAGCATCACGAGGAAGAAGCCCCGGGTCATCTGGTTGAACGATTCGAGGAAGCGGTCGGAGGAGACGACGGAGAAGTTGTTCTCCTGCCCGGGCCGCAGCCCCCGCGCGGTCCGCAGGGCCGCCGTCACCTGGTCCATCGCCTCCTGGACGGTAGCCTTCTCAGTGGGGATCACCGCGATGTCCATCCAGCCCTTCCAGTAGTCGGCCACCTTCATGAAGGTGGTGTGCGGCATGGCGAGGCGGGGGGTCGAGGCGTTGGTGAACATGTTGGCCGCTTCGGCGTGGAGCCCCACCACCTCGAAGGGCTGGCCGAAGATCCGGATCCGCCGGCCGATCGGGTCGAGTCCGGGAAAGAGTTCCGCGGCGAGTTTGTCGTTGATGATCGCGACATGGGCGCCGGCCGCGTATTCCAGGTCCGTGAAGTTCCGGCCCGCGAGGATCTCCCCGCCGTTCACCCGGACCCAGGCCGGTGCGAACCCCGCGATATTCACGCTGCGGAGATTCACGCGCTCGTAGCTCACCGGGCCGTTGGTGTACTCCCCCACGTTCACGTCGCTCACGCTCGGCAGCCGCCGGATCATCTCGGCGTCGTCCGGCGTGAGCCAGGGGTTGCGCCGCCAAGGGGACAGCTCGTCGGAGCCGTCGGAGATGTGGACCCCCCCCTGCCAGTACCGCAGGACGTAGAAGGTCTTGGGACCCAGACTCTCGATGACCCGGGTGGCGCTGCGCTGGATGCCGGTGATGGCCGCCCCGATGGCGATCACCACCATGACGCCGATGGCCACGCCGAGGATGGTGAGCGCGGCCCGCACCTTGTTGGCGCGGAGCGATCCCAGCGCGATACCGACCCCTTCGGCGAGGCGATAGAGGGAGAGGGCGGGCTGGAAGCTCATTCGGCCCTCAGGGCGGCGATGGGATCGAGTCGGGCGGCGCGGTAGGCGGGATAGCTGCCGGCGGCCACGCCCACGATCATGCCGAGACCCACGGCGACGACGAGCGACCAGGGGGCGACGGCCGCCGGCAGCGGGGTGGCGGCCTTGACGAGGAAGGCGAGCCCGATGCCGAGCCCGATGCCGAGCGCCGCGCCGAAAGTGGCCAGGGTCGCGGCCTCGACGACGAACTGGGCCATCACGTCCCGCCGCCGGGCGCCCAGCGCCTTGCGGATCCCGATTTCGCGGGTCCGCTCGGTCACGGCCATGAGCATGATGTTCATGATCACGATGCCGCCGACCACGAGCGAGATGCCGACCAGCAGGGGGAGGGCGAGGAACAGCACCCGGGAGATGCGGCCCCAGAAGTCGAGAAAGGCCTCGGAGGTCTCGATGGTGAAGTTGTTGTCCTGCCCCGGCTTGAGCTGGCGACGCGCCCGCATGGCGGCCTCCGCCTCGCCCATGGCCACCCGGAGATCCGCGGTGTTTGCCGCTTTGTAGACCACCTCGTCCAGGATGTTGATCGGGCAGATGTAGCGGCGCGCGGGGGCGGTGTACGGCATGAGCGCGAACTTGTCCATCGAGAGGCCGAACAGCGTCCCCCGCGGCTTGGCCACCCCGATCACCCGGTAAGGGAGCCCCGCCACGCGCACCTCCTTGCCCACTGGGTCACGACCCTCGAAGAGCTTCTCCGCCACCAGAGACCCCAGCACCAAGACCGGTTGTGCGCTTCGGACCTCCTGCGGCGTGAAGGCTCGGCCGCTCGCGAGCTCGATGTCCCTGATCCGGAAGTAGGTGTCCTCGACCCCGGCGAGCTCGATGTCCTTGGCCACCCGGCTGCCGTGCGTGATGGCCATCCGGTCCCTGCAGTACTTGGAGACCAGCACCGGCCGCGTGATGCGGGCCGTCACGAAATCGGCGTCGGCGTAGCTGATGCGGGGCCGCCGGAGCCATTCCCGCCAGACCTCTTCGCTCACCTCGCCGCCCACGAAGTCGGGACGTTGCCGCAGCTTGAAGGTATTGTGGCCCACCAGGGCGTTGGCGAACTTGTCCTCCATGTAGACGTTCATGCCCTGAATCACGGAGACGACCGCGACCAGGAAGGTCACGCCGATCAGCACACCGATCAGGGAAAAGAAGCTCTTGAGCTTCTGAGCCCGGATGGCGCCCAGCGCCATGCGGACGGCTTCGAGGAGGGACATCGGTCAGGCGGCAGCCCGGCCCGCCCGGCGGTCGGTCTCGAGCCGGCCATCGCGGAGCACCACCACCCGCGCGGCGTGGGCGGCGATAGACGCTTCATGGGTCACCACCACGACGGTCTGGCCCTGGGCGTGGAGTTCGCCGAAGACCCGCATGATCTCGTCGCTCGTGGTGCTGTCCAGGTTGCCGGTGGGTTCGTCGGCCAGGAGCAGGGAAGGCCGGTTCACCAGTGCGCGCGCGATGGCCACCCGCTGGCGCTGGCCTCCCGAGAGCTCGTTGGGCCGGTGGTGCATGCGATCCGCCAGGCCTACCCGGGCCAGGGCCTCTACCGCGCGGGCCCGCCGCTCCCGTGCCGGGACGCCCGCGTAGACCAGCGGGAGCTCCACGTTCTGCAGCGCCGTGGCGCGGGGGAGCAGGTTGAACGTCTGGAACACGAATCCGATCTCCCGGTTCCGCACTCGGGCCAGCGCATCGTCGGAGAGCCGGGAGACCTCCTGTCCGTTGAGCCAGTAGGCGCCCCGGGTCGGCGTGTCGAGGCAGCCGAGCAGGTTCATCAGGGTGGACTTGCCGGAGCCCGACGGGCCCATGATCGCCACGAACTCGTTGCGCCGGATCTCGAGCGAGATCCCCCGGAGCGCCTGCACCCGTTCGCCTCCCAGCGGGTATTCCCGGGCCAGCGCCTCGATGCGGATGACGACGTCGCTCATCGCCGCGCGCCTTTCGCGCTATCGGCCAGCGCCGAGCTCTTGACCCGGGTGCTGTCCTTGAGGTCGCGGATGGCCTGGTAGGTGCCGGCCACGATCGTGTCGCCCTCCTTGACCCCTTCCAGGACCTCGAAGTATTCGTCCCCCGCGATCCCGACCTTGACCGGCCGGAAGTACGCCGTGCCGCCCCGGACCACGAAGACGCCTTCGGTTTCCTTCTTCTTGCGGCCGGCCGTCCCGGTATCCGCGGCGGGTGTCGGTTTGAGCTCGCTCGGCACCGGCTCGTTCTCCCGCACCGTGAGGGCGATGATCGGGATGGAGAGAGCGCCCTTGCGGATGTCGGTGACGATCCGGGCGGTGCAGGACAGATCGGGGCGGATGTCCGGGGGTGGATGGTCGAGCTGGATCTCGACGTCGAAATCCACGGCGCGATCGGTGGAGCCGGATGCCGTCGCGGTGGCGGTGAGCACCGCCGAGTTGCTGATCTTGGTGACCCGGCCCGTGAAGGCGGTATCGGGGAAGGCGTCAATGGTCACTTCCGCCGAGTCGCCCAGGGCGAGCCGCACCACGTCGGTCTCGTCGACCTGGACCTTGGCGAGAATGACCGAGAGATCGGCGATCGTCATGAGCAGGCCCACATCGCGCGAGAAGGTTCCGGGGACCGCCACCTCCCCTTCCTCCACGGCGAGGCGGGTGACGCGGCCCGAGATCGGGGCCACCAGCCGGGTCTTCCGGAGGTTGTCCTGGGCTTCGGCCAGGCTGGCCCGGGCCTGCTCCACCGTCGCCTGACTGGAGCGGAGATTCGCCTCGGCCACGTCGTACGCGGTCTGTGCCTGCTCGACGGCTTCCTGGGTGATGAGACTCGGATTGGTCTTCTGGAGCTCGAGGGCGCGCATCAGGGAACGGTGGGCCTGGTCGCGGTTGGCCCGGGCGCGGAGCAGGTCGCTCTGGGCGGAGGCGAGCAGCGCCCTGGCCCGGGCGACGATGGCCTGGTACTGAGCCGGGTCAATCTGGAGCAGGAAGTCGCCCTTCTTGACGTAGTCGCCTTCGCGGACGGCGATCCGGGTGATGCGGCCCTGGATGTCCGAGAGAATATCCACCTTGGTCTTCGCCTCGATCTTGCCGCTGGCCGTGACCACGGCCGCCAGATCCCGGGTCTTGACCGGCTCCAGCCGGACCTCGACCGCTTTCTGTCCCCGCTTGGCGGCGGCGAGCGCGATGGTGCCGCCGACGACCGCCAGGAGAATCGTGGCCACTAGGCCCAGCTTCATACGACGCGACATGGATGTCTTTCCGTTACGGTCGGAGCGGACGGCCCACCGCGGCCTCGAGGGCCGCGAGGGTCTTGTGATAATCGTAGAGGGCGTTCACGTAGTCGCCCTCGGCGCGCGTCACGGCGCTCTGGGCATCCGCGACCTCCAGCGCGGTCCCGCTGCCGAGCCGGTAGCGGTCCTGCGCCAGGCGGAGCTGATCCCGGGCTGCCTCGCGACTCTGCGCCTGAACCCCGATGGCCTTGAAGGCGGTCTGGAGGGCGAGAAACCGCGCATGGACCTCGGTCCGCACCTTGAGGGCCTGATCGCGGGCCCCCTCTTCGGCGTCCTGCTCCGCCTCGCGGGCCTGCTGGAGCCGAAGCGACCGGCCGAACCCGGTGAAGAGGGGCAGGGAGATCGTGAGGCTCGCGCTGAACGGCTGGCGGCTGAAATCGAAGGGGAACTTGTCGTTCGCGTCGAGCAGGCTCCGGCGCACCGAGGGGAGAAGCTGGGTGCCGGTGGGGTCGAGTCCCGCGCCGGCATAGCAGTTCCCGATCGGGGCGAGGCCGGCGCCGGCCCGGATGGAGTCGGTGGTGAAGC
Source organism: Gemmatimonadales bacterium (assembly GCA_035574255.1). Classification (GTDB taxonomy): domain Bacteria; phylum Gemmatimonadota; class Gemmatimonadetes; order Gemmatimonadales; family GWC2-71-9; genus JADJOM01. The sequence continues at coordinate 43,892 of DATLYZ010000027.1, forward strand.
ACGACGCCGCCGCACCCTGCGCGCTGCCTAGCGCCTGGCGAAGCAGGAGGCCGTCATCGGTCTGCTGCTGGGTGAACCCGCTCCAGCCCGCCCGGACAAAGAGCGAGGGCAGGAAGGCCGACTTGGCCTGCTTCACGCCGAGCGAGGCGGCCCGCCGCCGGGACTCGAGGGCCCGGAGCGCGGGGTTCTGCGCCTCGGCCAGCCGGACCAGGTCGTCCAGCCGGAAGGCGGGCTCGGCGACCGTGAACGAATCGGAGAGCGCCACGCGGTCCACCGGGACCGGCGGCACCACGCCCATCAGGCGGAACAGCTCCAGCTTGGCCTCGTTCTCCGCCTGGACCGCCCGGAGCAACGCCACATCGGCCTGGGCCTTCTGCACCTCCGCCTGCCGGACCTCCACCAGCGTGCCCTGGCCGACCCGATACTTCGCGTTGGCCAGATCGAGGAAGGTCTGCTGCCGCTCGACCTGCTGGCGCGCGACCTCCACCTGCGCCCCGGCTTGCAGCGCCGTCAGGTACTGCGTGGTGACGGAGAACTTGAGGCTGTTGTCTTGGTTCTCGATCTCCTGGTCGGTCGCCCGCAGGTTGGCCCGTTCCGCCGACGGGGCGAGGAGCCGCCGCCCGTCGAGGTTCCACTGGAGCCCCGCGGAGTAACTGGAACCCATGATCGCCGAAGTCGGGCGCACGAAGCCTTGCCCGAAGTTGGCCTCGCCGGAGCCGGTGTAGTCGAGCCCGCCGGAGACGGTGGCCTGCGGCAAGAGCCCTCCCCAGGCGTTCCGGAGCGCCCAGCGCGCCGTGCCGACATTGTTCCGCTGCTGGAGGAACAGCGGGTTGTTCGCCCGGGCCTGCTGGAGCGCCTCGGCCAGCGTGAGGGTCGCGGCGGGCTGCTCTGGAGCCGGAGTGGCCTGACCCTCGACGGTCCCCGGCACGGTCAAGGCGGTCATCAGCAACCAGGTGCGTCGCATCGGCTGCCTTCCTAAGGAGTAGGGATGAGGTCTTGGCCTCCCCGCGCTTACGGGAAGGTCCGGGAGAGAGTTTCAGCTTGGGACGGCCCTCAATCCTTTCGGAGTGCTTCCACCCCCCGAGCGGGGAGCGAGACCCGGAGCAGGCGGCCGTCGGGGCCGACCTCGACCTCGCCGGAGAGGCCCCCGCTCAGCCGGCACACCTGGCCGCCAGCCCCGCCTCCGTCACGGCCGGACGGGGCGCAGTCCAGAGCGAACCCGATCCGCTGGCCGGTGGCGGGGAAGATGGCAATCAGGTCTCCTTGCCCCGCGAGCGAGACGATCTGCGCGTAGAGGGCGAGGACGCTGTCGGCCAACAGCACCACCGGGCCGTGGGCCGGGTATTCCGAGGCCCGTTCGCCGCCGCGTTCCACCCGCCGGACCGTCAGCCGATGGCCGGCCAGGACCGCGTAATGGAACACGGCGCCTCCCGGTTGGCGGCGCTCGAGCTGGAACGTCGCGTCCCGGAGCCCGGGCCGCCGCAGCGTGGCCATCAGTTCGACAGCGGGACGGGTCCGCGGGTAGCTCGCCGTGGTGCTCAAGCTCTCCGGGGTTCCGGGCGGTCCCCAGCGCCGGACGAAGACTTCCTGCCCCACCTCGCGTCCTTGCTGGCGGATGACGAGCAGACCGTGGTCCGAGGCCTGCGCCGCGAGCGGCCCCGCGCTGCAGAGGAGCAGCGCGGCGAGCCGAAGCCGCGGGCCGGAAGGCCGGGAGGCAGGTTTCATGGGTGCCCGGAATATAGCGGCAAGGTCGCTTCCTCACGCGTTCGGTCCCACCCCCTAACCCGCCGTCGCTTCGTGGGTTGCTCTCCATCGTGCTAAGTTGAGTCCATGCCTGACCGTCGCTGGTTGACCGGGCTGGTGGTCGGCGCCCTGGTGGCGACCGCGGAATGGCTGCGAAGCCCCCATCCTGCCTGGCCGGTGCTGGTGGGGCTCGCCGGTGCGGGGGCGCTCGCCTTCGGCAGGCGGACGGAGCTTCGGCCCGGGCTCACCGCGGGCCTCCTACTCCTCTTGAGCGCCGTGCTCGGCGTCGCGGAGTGGGGGGTAGGGCAGGTCACCCGGAACTGGCCGAGCGAACGGGACCGGCGCATCGAGTCGGTTCGGCGAGGGCTGAACCGAGCGCTGGCGGCGAGCCGGCGCGAGACCGACCGGCTCGCGGCGCGAGCGCTCCCCACAGCCTCGATGGACCGCGCGAGTGCGTTTCCACGTCTCCGGGAGCTGGTTGCCGGCGATGGGGCCGAAATGGCGGTCGCCGTGCTCGAGCCCACGGGGGTGCCGTGGGCCTGGGCCGGCCGCCATCGCCTGCCGCCGCTGGTCGAAGGGGACTCGCTCGCGGTGAGGCTGGCCGATTTCTACGTCACGTTCGAGGCGCGCCGGCACGGCCCCGAGGGGCGGGTGGTCGTCGCGAGCACGCTGGTCTGGGCCGACTCCGCGGCTCCGAGACCGGACCGGAGCCTCATGGCGCGCATGGGGCACGCCACGGGGGTGCAGCTCAGGGTCCTCGGTCCCGGTGAGCGGCCGCGGGGTGAGGTGCTCGACTACACCGAGCCCACGACCGCCGGGGAGCGCGTGCTCTTCAGCGTCGAGGTGGTTCCCCCGTCGCAGGAAGCGGCGCGTGCCGCGGTCCTGCATCAGGCGGGCGAATGGCTCGCTGCGGCGCTGGTGATCGCCTGGTTGGCCGGACTCCTCGGCGCGAGGACCGCAGGCGAGCGGCTCTTCCTGCTCGCGGCGCTGTGGTGGGCCGGGGTGCGGGCCCCACTCGGCGAGGCGCTGGGCCTCGGCGACCTCTTCTCTCCCGCCACGTTCTCGCAGGGGTTCCTGGGACCGCTGTCGCGGTCCGCGGGCGACCTGCTCTCCACCAGCACGATCGTGGTCCTCCTCGCCCTGTGGCTCGGCCGGCAGCGGTTCGAGCGGCGGCCCTGGATGATGCTGGTCGGGGCGCTGCTTCTTGCGGGGGCGCCGTATCTGGTGCGCGCGCTCGGGCGCGGGATCACACCGCCGGTGAACGGTGTGGCCCCGGGACTCTGGGTGACCTGGCAGGTGACGCTCGCGCTGGCGACCTCGGCCGTGATCCTGCTCGCCGCCGTCGGCTTCCGGCGGCGAGACGCCAGGCCGCGCCCCGGACTGGTCCTGCTCGGCGCCGCCATCGCCGTGGCCGCGGCCGTCGTCGGGGTGGTGGTCTGGAGCCCGCAGCTCGGGTGGCCCGAGTGGTACACCTTCCTGTGGGCGCCGGCGCTCCTTCTGGTCGCGCTCCCTGCGCCCCGCTGGGCCTCGCTCACGGGCACCGCCGTCGTCGCCGGTACGGCGGCCGGGCTCGTGACCTGGGGGGCCGAGCTGGACGGCCGGGTGAAAGCGGCGGCGCGCGATCTGGACCGCCTGGGCGACGTGCAGGACCCGCTGACCGAGCCCTATCTGGCGCGGTTCGCCGATCAGGTGGCGGCCGCCTCGCACCTGAGCGGCCCGGGAGAACTCTACGCCCTCTGGCGTTCGTCCTACCTCGCGGGACTGGAGTATCCGGTGCGACTCGAGCTCTGGAGTCCGCAGGGAACCCGGAGCACCGTGCTCGCGCTCGACTCGCTGGATCTGCCGGCGCCGCTGATCGCGGCGCTGGTGCGGGGGCTGGCGCCGGCCCAGGAACGCGCCATCGTCTCGCTGCTCCGGGTCCCGGGGCGTGTCAGCGTCCTGCTCGAGCGACTGCCTGACGGTTCGATCCTCGCCGCGGTGGTCGGACCCCGGAGCCGGCTCGTCCCCCCCACCCGACTGGGGCGGCTGCTCCGGCCTCCGCCGGAAGGGCCTCCCCTGTACCGGGTGTCGCTGGCCCCGCCGCTCAGCGGCGTTCGCGGACCCGAGGAGCCGGGCACGCGATGGTGGCGCACCGGCTGGCTGGTGCATACCGATCGGGTGCTCGATCTGCCGGGCGGAGCCCGGCACGTGCACGCGGAGATCGCGCTCCGCGACCCGCCCGCGCTCCTGATCCGGGGGGCGCTGGCACTGGTGCTGGATTTCGCCGTGTTGGCGCTCCTGTGGTTCCTGTCCGAGACGAGCTGGACCGCCGTCCGGCGGCTCTCGGTGCGCCGGGCCGCGCGCTCCTTCCAGGTGCGGCTCGCGGCGGTGCT
>DATLYZ010000028.1:0-26788 GCA_035574255.1 Gemmatimonadales bacterium
CGCCAGGAGAGCCGCGGGTACTTGGTCGCCACCCGCGGGGTCTGACCGCTGGGCAACGCGGGCCAGGGCCCGTCCACCGGGCTCGCCACCACCAGCCGGCAGGCGCCGAAACCGAGCTCCAGCGGCTCCAGTACGTCGGCCTCCAGCTCGCGCAGCACGTCGGTGCCGGTGACCCCGAGATCGGCCGCGCCGGACTCGACGTACACCGGCACGTCGGCCGGCTTCACGGCCAGGAACTCGACCCCGGGGTCGCTCGAGGGGATGAGGAGCCGGCGGCCGGGGTCGGGGTCGAGGGCCATCCCCGCCCGCGCGAAGAGGGCGGCCGCCGGCTCGTGGAGCCGGCCCTTGGGGAGTGCTACGCGGAGCGGTCTCACCCGCCGGTCTCCGCCACCGCCTCGGCGATGGTGTCGAGATCGAGCGAGAGCCCCACCGCCGGCAGCGGCAGCCCGAACCGGGCCATCAGGTCGTCGTACCGCCCCCCGGCGCCGGCCGCCCGTCCCGCGCCGGCCACGAACAGTTCGAAGTGGATCCCGGTGTAGTAGTCGAGGCCGCGGACCTCGCCTAGGTCGTAGACCACGTGGGTACGGTCGTCAGGCGCGAGGGCCGCGTCGAGCGCGAGGAGATGTTCGAGGCCGGCCCGGGTGGCCGGCGCCAGCCCGGCCGGGCCGGCCAGGGTACGCTCCAGCGCCTCGCGGCGGCCGATGACGAAGGGCAGGGTCGCGAGCGATTGCGCCTCGGCCGGGGCCCCGCGGAGCGCGCGGGTGAGACTGCCCCGGTCCTTCCGGTCTATCCAGTGCCGCACCCCCTGGCGCAGCCCCTCGTCCAGCGCGGCGAGCCCCGGGGCCAGGATCCCGGCATGGCCCAGGTTGAGCTGGAACTCCCGCAGTCCGGCCGCCCGGGCCAGCTCCAGCGTGAGCCGCACGATCTCGCCGTCCGCCGCCAGATCGTTCTGGCCCAGCAGCTCGGCGCCGGCCTGCAAGGTCTCGCGGGCGCGGCCACCGCGCTCCGGCTCCTGGCGGAAGACCTTCCCGGTGTAGGAGAGACGGAGCGGTCGGGGGGCGTCCCGAAACGTGGTGGAGGCGATCCGGGCGATGCTGGCGGTGAAATCGTAGCGCAGCGCTAGGATCCGCCCGTCCCGGTCCACGAACCGGACCAGCCGCTCCGCCACCTCCGGCCCGCCGGCCCGCAGGAAGACCTCCTCGTACTCGAAGGTGGGCGGCAACACCTCCTGGTAGCCGGCACGCTCGAGCAGCGCCGCGCTCCGACGCTCGAGGCGCCGCCGCACCCAGGCGGCAGGCCCGGTGAGGTCCAGGGTGCCGGGGGGAGAGGGAGTCACCAACCGCTCACGAGGCCTTGGCCGCCTCCGTCCCCGCCAGATACCGCACCGTCTTCACCCGGCGCCCGTCCATCTCGACGATCTCGAAGGTGTCCTTCCCCACCTGCACCCGGTCGCCCGGCTTGGGCAGCCGCCCGAGCTGGCCGAAGAGATAGCCGCCCAGCGTCGTGTACTCGCGGTCGTCGAGCTGGAGTTCGTGCTCGGCGTTGAACTCGGAGATCGGGAGGCTGCCGTCCAGGAGGGCAGCCCCCTCGGCCGTGGCCGGCGGGCGCTCCAGCCGATCGTATTCGTCGAAGATGTCGCCCACGATCTCCTCCAGCAGGTCCTCCATCGTGACCAGCCCCGCCGTGCCGCCGTACTCGTCCAGCACCACGGCGAGATGAACCTTGAGCCGCTTCATGTCGGCCAGCACGTCCTCGACCTCGCGGGTCCCGGGCACGAAGAGCGGAGGCCGCATGATGCTCCCGACCGTGGCCCCGGGGTGCTGGCGCATGGCCGTGAGAATGTCCTTGGCGTGCACCACCCCGACCACGTCGTCCAGCGTCTCGACGTACACAGGATAGCGGGAACGGCGGGCCTCGACCACCACGTCGGCCGCCTCCTCCACGGGAAGGTCCCGCTCCAGCCCCACCATTCGGGTCCGCGGGGTCATCACCTCCTGGGCCGTCTTCTCGCTGAACTCGAAGACCCCCTCGAGGAGCCGAGCGTCTTCCTTGCCGAGCCGGCCGCCTTCCTCGCTCTGCTCCACCAGCATGCGAATCTCCTCGGGCGAGTGGAGCCGCTCGTGCTCCCGGGGTGTCGCGATGTGAAAGAGGCGGAGCAGCCGGTTCGCCGTCCCGTTCAGCGCCACGATCGGCCCGGCCATCAGCCAGTTGAACCCGATGAGCGGCGGGGTCACCCAGCGGCTCACCTCCTCCGGGTAGAGCAGCGCCACCGCCTTGGGCACCAGTTCTCCGAAGACGATGTGCATCACCGTGATGATCGCGAAGGCAACACTCGCCGCCACGGTGTGGGTCGCGACCCCACGCAGCGACTCCGGCAGCCACCGGAACACCCCCTCGATGATCCCCGCCAGCGCGGGCTCGCCCACCCAACCCAGACCGAGCGAGGCGAGGGTGATGCCGAGCTGGGTGGCGGAGATGTAGCGATCGAGCGATTTTATGGCGCGCCGCGCCAGCGCGGCCTGGCGGTCGCCCCGCTGGATCATCTCCTCGAGCCGGGTCTTCCGGGCCCCGACCAGCGCGAACTCGGCGGCGACGAACAGAGCGTTCAGGGCCACCAGGGCGATGACCGCCGCCAGGCCGCCCAGCACCGAGGAACTACTTGGGGGTTCCATACTCCCGTAACTCTAAATGCCCCGCTGGTCCCCCGCGAGGCCATTCATGATCCGACAACTCGCCGTTCCTCCCTTCGACCGGTTGGAGCCGTTCCTCCCCCAACCGTCCGTAACTGATTCCGCCACAAGGAATTCCGTGACCGAAATCCTGGCGGATGTGGCGGCCCGGAGAGACCAGGCCATCCAGGAATGGACCCTCCGGCTCGACGGCTTCGAGCTCCCGCCGGCCCGCTGGGAGCTGGGCCGCTCGGAGTGGGAGAATGCGCTGGAGCGCCTGGACCTGGAACTCCGGGAGGCGCTCGAGACCGCCGTGTTCCGGGTCCGGGAATACCACCGGAAACAGCTCGACCGAGGCTTCCAGATTCTGCAGGAGGACGGCAGCCTCCTCGGCATGCGGGTGACACCGCTGGACCGGGTCGGGCTCTATGTGCCGGGCGGCAAGGCCGCCTATCCCTCCTCGGTGGTCATGAACGCGGTGCCGGCCTCGGTGGCCGGGGTCGAGGAGATCATCGCGGTCACCCCACCCGGCGGGATCACCGATGCGGTGCTGGCCGCCTGCCTTCTCTCCGGCGTGAACCGGCTCTTCCAGGTGGGCGGTGCGCAGGCCATCGCCGGCCTGGCCTACGGTACGGCGACGATTCCGCGGGTGGACAAGATCGTGGGGCCCGGGAACAAGTGGGTGACCGAGGCCAAGCGCCAGGTGGCGGGCGCGGTGGGGATCGACATGATCGCGGGTCCCACCGAGATCCTCGTCATCGCCGATTCCACGGCGCGGCCGGAACTGGTCGCCGCGGACCTCGTGGCCCAGGCCGAGCACGATGAGGACGCCAGCGCCTGGTGCGTCACCACCGACTCCGACCTGGCCGATCGGCTGCCCCGGGCGCTGGAAGACGTGCTGTCTCGGAACTCACGCGCCCCGGTGGCCCGGGCCGCGCTGGAGCGGAACGGGCTCATCGTCTGGGTCCCGACCATCCAGGACGCCGTGGAGGTGGCCAACCGGCGGGCGCCGGAGCACCTGGAGATCTACACCCGCGATCCCGACACCGTGGCCGAGGGGATCCGTCACGCCGGAGCCATCTTCCTGGGGCGGGATACGCCGGAACCGGTCGGCGACTACCTGGCCGGACCGAGCCACGTACTCCCCACCGGGGGCACGGCGCGGTATGCCTCCCCGCTCGGCGTGTACGACTTCGTCAAGCGGACCAGCGTGATCGGCTACACCCGCGACCGGCTGAACGCCGACGCGGCCCGGATCATCGCGCTCGCCACAGCGGAACGGCTGCCGGGGCACGCGGAGGCGGTGCGGCTGCGGGTGGAGCAAGGGTAGGGAGGTCACCGGGGCGGAAGCCGGGGTCCAGCCGGTTTACGGCCCGCGGCCCACGGGCCCGGCCATCCGTCACCCCCGCGGAAGCGGGGGTCCAGGCGGTTTACGGTCCCCGGGACCTGGCAGGGCCTGGATTCCCGCTTTCGCGGGAATGACGGTGGATTCCTGCTTTCGCAGGAATGACGATCGTTGGCGGGTATGGGGTGGATTCCTGCTTTCGCAGGAATGACAGGCGCCGTGCCCCCCGCGTCACCCCGGCGCACGCCGGGGTCCAGCCGGTCCACGGCCCGCGGCCCACGGGTCCGGCCATTCGTCACCCCGGCGGAAGCCGGGGTCCAGCCGGCTCACGGTCCACGAACCCGGGCCGGACTGGATTCCGGCTTGTGCAGGAATGACGGATCGAGGGGCACTGCCGGGGCGCCGGCCTCGCAACATCCCGTCTCCAGCTGCACGGTCACGTGCCCGATGCCGAGCCGCGTGACCGCCTGCCGGATCTGATCCAGAACGCCGGGGTGATGGGCCAGGTCGGGCACCACGGCGTGGCCGCTCATCGCGACCATACCGCTGGTCACGGTCCAGACGTGGAGGTCGTGGACCTCGGTGACGCCGGGAACCGCCCGGATCTGCCGCTCGACTTCCGGGAGCGAGATGTGCGCCGGGACCGTCTCGAGCAGGATCCCGGCGCTCTCCCGCATCAGTTGCCAGGCACCGGCCAGGATGAGGAGGGCAAGCACCACCGAGATCAGGGGATCGGCCACCGTCCAGCCGGTGGTCCACACGATGAGGGCGGCGGCCACCGCGCCGGCGGAGCCGAGCAGGTCGCCCAGGATGTGGAGGTAGGCACCTCGGGTGTTGAGGTGCTCGTGATGGGCGCCATGGAGGAGGTAGAGCGAGAGCGCGTTCACGGCGAACCCGGCCAGCGCCACGCCCAGGAAGATCCCTGAACGGATGGGGACGGGAGCGCTGATCCGCCCCACGGCTTCGAACACCACCCAGCCCGCGATGCCGAACAGGACCGCGCCGTTGACCAGCGCGGCCAGAATCTCCCAGCGCAGGTAGCCGTAGGTGCGGGTGGCGCTGGCCGGCTGGCGGGCGAGCCAGGCGGTGAGCAGGGTGAGCGCCAGCGCCCCCACGTCCGTGAGCATGTGCCCCGCATCAGCGATGAGCGCGAGCGACCCCGCCAGCCAGCCGCCCACCGCCTCCACCACCATGAACCCCGCCGTGAGCCCGAGCACGAGCCAGAGGCGCCGGATCGGCGCGCCCGGGCGGTCGGCGCTCACATGGGTGCAGGGCTGGGGGGTCGGGCTGGTCATCGGTCAACGGCGGACGATGAACGGTAAACGGTAAACGGGCCGACGGAAACGGTGAACGGGGTGGGGGAAAACGGTGAACGGTGAGCGGTCTACGGGCCGGCGGAACCGGTGAAGGGGCGGCCAAGGGCGGGATGGCTTCCCTCTGCGGGCCGCCGCTCCCGGCGCCCTTGCCCCTCCCCCCGCCCTCATCTATATATGCCGCGCGGAAGCCGGGGTGGGCCGGTCACGCGGTCTCGGACGCGTTCCCTCCCGCCCGGTCGCCGCCCGAGACGGCCGGGACATGACGACGAACTCGCACATCAGGAACATCGCGATCATCGCGCATGTGGACCACGGGAAGACCACCCTCGTGGACCAGATGCTCCGCCAGGCGGGCGCGTTTCGCGCCAACCAGCCGGTGGAGGAGCGCGTCATGGATTCCAACCCGCTCGAACGGGAGCGGGGGATCACCATCCTGGCCAAGAACACGGCGGTGACCTGGGCGGGGACCAAGATCAACATCGTGGATACGCCCGGCCACGCCGATTTCGGGGGCGAGGTCGAGCGGATTCTCCGGATGGTTGACGGTGTCCTCTTACTGGTGGATGCCGCCGAGGGACCCATGCCCCAGACCCGGTTCGTGACCCGGAAGGCGCTGGCGCTCGGCCTGCGACCCATCGTGGCGATCAACAAGATCGACCGCGCCGACGCCGAGCCGTTCCGGGTCCACGACGAGGTGCTGGGCCTGTTCATTGATCTCGAGGCGAGCCACGAGCAACTGGAGGCGCCGTTCCTTTATACCTCGAGCCGCCACGGGACGGCGACGCCCGACCTGGACCAGCCGGGACAGGACCTGACGCCGCTCTTCGAGGCGATCCTGAACCACGTCCCGCCGCCCGCGGGCGATCCCACGGGGCCGTTCCAGATGCTGGTCTCCACGCTCGACTACTCGACCTTCCTCGGCCGGATGGCGATCGGCCGGATCGAGCGGGGGCGGGTGCGGGTAGGGCAGGAGGTGGCGCTGCTGCCTTTCGGGCCGCCCGGCCTGGTGCGGGACGAACCCGCGCCCAGGTCGCGGGTCACCAAGCTCATGGTCTTCGACGGGCTGAACCGGGTGGAGGTCGAGGAGGCCGCCGCCGGCGACATCGTGGTCCTGGCCGGGATTGACGGAGTGGAGATCGGCCGGACCATCACCGAGGTGGCCTACCCGGAGCGGCTCGAGGGCATCGCCGTGGAGGAGCCCACGATCTCGGTGGACGTTCTGGTGAACAACTCGCCGTTCGCCGGCCGGGACGGGAAGTACGTCACCAGCCGGCAGCTCCGGGAGCGGCTCTACCGGGAGCTGGAGCGGAACGTGGCCCTCCGGGTGGAGGACACCGGGAGCCCCGACACCTGGCAAGTGTCCGGCCGCGGCGAGCTCCATCTCGGCATTCTGATGGAGACCATGCGGCGGGAGGGGTACGAGTTCCAGGTGTCGCGGCCGCGGGTGATCACCCGGGTGGGGCCCGGCGGCGAGCGGCAGGAGCCGTACGAGGAGTTGATGATCGACGTGCCTGAGGCCTATATCGGCGCCGTGATCGAGAAGCTGGGTCCCCGCCGGGGCGAACTCATCGAGATGAAGAACCCGGGACAGGGGATGGTGCGGATGAGCTTCCGGATCCCGTCGCGCGGGCTGTTCGGCTATCGGTCGGAGTTCCTGTCCGACACCCGGGGCACGGGTACCATGCACCACCGTTTCTTGGAGTACGGCCCCTGGGCGGGCCCGCTCGCGGGCCGCAAGAACGGGGTCATGGTGGCGGACCGGGCGGGTCCGGCAGTGGGCTTTGCGCTGTTCAATCTCCAGGAGCGGGGGACGCTGTTCGTCTCGCCGGGCGAGGAGGCGTACGAGGGGATGATCGTGGGCGAGAACAGCCGGCCAGAGGACATGGACGTCAACGTGAGCAAGGAGAAAAAGCTCACCAACATCCGGACCACGGCGAGCGACGAGAACATCGTGCTCGAACCGCCGCGGCAGATCACGCTGGAGTACGCCCTGGAGTACATCGAGGAGGACGAGCTGATCGAGGTGACGCCGCGGGCGATTCGGTTGCGAAAGCGGGCGCTCCTGGCGTCGGAGCGGAAGAAGATGGCCCGGGCGGAGAAGCGGGCCGCCTCGGAGGCGTCGTGAGGGCGCGGCTATCACCTTTATCCCCGAGCGGAGGAACCATGCTGGCGTGGGACGCGTCGCTGGAGGCGCTGGAGCTGCGTCGTCGCCGGGAGGACGAGGATCTCGACGAGGACGAGGACACCTACTCCTTCGACGACGAGGAAGACGAGGAGGAGTGGGACGAGGACGAGGACTGGGACGACGAGGAGGATTTCGACGAGGACGAGGACTTCGACGAGGACGACCTCGACGAGGCCGATTTCGAGGACTTCGACGAGGACGACGATACACCGCGGCGCCGGTGACGGCGGCGCGCTGTCGGCCGGGGACGGGTGGCGCGGCCGCGCCGCCCGTCTTTGTCTTGCGGCCGGCGAACCGCTCGGCTATTCTCCCCTCCCGCGGGGCCCGGCCGGGCCGCATCGCGACGCGGCAGGAGGTCCGGTTCAGGGAGGGCCGAACCGGACGAGGTGGGGCCAGGGGTGCAGGCCGCGCCGCCCAGGGGCGCGGTACATCCGGGGCCTGTAGCTCAGGTGGTTAGAGCGCACGCCTGATAAGCGTGAGGTCAGTGGTTCAACTCCACTCAGGCCCATTGTTCCGCCGTGGTTGACAACGCGCGCGATAGCCTCGAGCCGGCGTCCCCTCAGGGGACGCCGGCTTGTGTTCGAGGGTAGGCGTCAGGTTCCGCGCGGCCGGATTTTCGCGCGGCTCCCGCGGACTCGTACGGCGCCCTGTTCCTGCCGAATCCCGGCTCGCACCCGGCGCGCCTCGTCGCGCCCGGCCGGCGAGCGCGGCCCGGGGCTGGTGTCGCCGGAGTTCCCGGATCGGGGACACGAAGGTGACCAGTCGGTCGAGCAGGGTGGGCCCGGGCATCGGGGGGAGCCCGCGCGGCATGGCGCTCATGCCGGCACTCCGCACCTCACTCGGATACCGCCAGCGCGCGCCTTGGCCGGGTGCCCTTCCGGCAGCCGCGCCGCGAGCTCGCGCTCCCGGGTGACGAGCTGCTCGTAGTCAGCTCGGCTAACCGACCGTCCCCCGATCGCGTACCCCTGCGCCCCGGTCTCGATCGCCTCGAGCGCGGCCTTGACCGCGAGCCAGTCGCGGATCGCGTACACCGCGGGTAGGCCGGCCGCAGTGTACGTGATGCCGTCGAGCACGACGCTCGGCGTCCCAGTTTCAAGCTGGGTGATCGCCTGATTCGCGCTCGCGAGCTTCGCGGCGTAGAGGGTGGGGCTCGCCAGGCGCCGCACAGTACGGGTGGCGCGGGGCAGGGAGGAGGGCTATGCGGGGCGAATAGGGGTACTCAGTGACACACTGGGGGGGATGGTCACCGGGCCGCCCGCGACCGTCCAGCCGCTCGAATCTGAGACGTCGCTGACGGCGGCCAGACAAGGTGACCGATCGCCTTTAAACTTCGAGATTCCCAACGCCCCGCGCACGTTGCGGGACCGGGAGCCCGGCGCCATCAGGGCAGCCGAGACAGAGTCGCGAGTCGCCTCGTAGATTTCCGTTGCTTCCAGGTTTTCGTTCAGGAGGACGAGCAGGAGAGCGTCGAATGGCTTCGAGAGGTCGATCCGACCGATCCGTCCGGTGGGCTTGGAGCCCGACCAGATACAGCGCCCCTTGATCTGAAGGCGCACGACACCATCCGCTTCCCGACGGATTGCATCGTACCCTGGATGACGGACCGGTGAAAGTTCGAAACGGAGGAGACGCACCGCCTCATATTCGGCAACCTCACCCGTGACTCCGAGCGGGCGACCGGTAAGGGCGTAGTACTCCTTGGCAAGTTGCTTCGCTTGTCCGAGAAGGTCGAGTACCCGAGGGGTGCTAGGTTGGGACTTCGTTTCTCTATTCAAGAACCGATCTTATGGCGAGGTATGCAATTGTCCGGTCTCGGTGCTGGCAGCATCGGAGGTAGACACCATCCAAAGCTGCAAAACCTCGGGAATCCTACTGAGGTCGTCAAGATGCCTGGAGCCGTAGATTGGGACCAAGTCATGGCTGAATAGCGAGAAGCCACTTCGGTGTGCAGTCGCTGCGGGGAGCAGTACGTGGCGCCGTGAAGCACCCAGAGTCACAGCCTGGTAGGCCTCCCCGGTACATTCCGCCCCGTCTGGCGTTTGTCCCTGATCGACCGGCGCAATAATTGTCGCTTTCACCAGCACCCCGCCTTTGGGGAGGGCCGTCGCTACGCGGTCACACGCGTCTTGGAAGGGCGGTGCCGTGACGATCACAAGGAACCATGTCTCCTTGGCACCCGCTGGGCGCAAGAGGCTCGCCCACTCGTCAAACCGTTGGGAGTATGGCAGCGGCGCATTCGCCTCGTTCACTGCGCCCCGGATGAGATTGGTCGCCGAGCGCCTGAGACCGGACGTGAACATCAGGAGTCCGAGGGCCACCATGGTCGTTATCAATGCCGCGAACGAGGCGGATGATGCGTCCAACGCCCGGCGCGCAAGTCGCGTTGGCAGAAGGTGGCCGGCTGCGATTCTCATATAGGGGAGTTGGACTGAAGTCTCTGTACCAACCACTTAAACCGGGATGGATCAACTACTCCTTGGAAGACCCCTGTTACCACTCCGTCGCGCACAAGCACGGTGCAGGGTGTTCCGGTAACCCCAAATGCGGTTGTCAGCAGTGCTGAATCTGTTGGGCTATAGGTCTCTACCGACCTCTCGAACCCGCCCCAGTAAGTGTGTTGGGCAGTCGCATCCCCGCGCGAGAGGGCGTAGACGGGCACACCTCCTCGTCGAGCCGCGAGGAGAAGCTCGACCCACCGAGCCATATTCTTGTGACAAACGCTGCAGGACCGGTCATAGACGAAAACCAGGGAGGTGCCTGAAGTCAGGTCGAGAGTCCGGCTCACTGCGCCCGCATCTCGAACGGGGAACGGCGTGACGCGACGTCCGGCAACTTCCTTGGGAACCCACGGCGTCCGCAGGTAGGCCCGAGTCAGTCCCGCGTAGAAGAGATGGCTTGCGCTTATGACGCCAGGCACGTGAACGGCGATTCCGATCCCCGCGACGAGGGCCCAGACCCAAGCCACCGCCGTGAGTATCTTGCTCCGGGCTTTGCTCTGAGTGGGTTCCGCCATTGCCTTGTCACTTTGCGCCTCCGGCCGCCTCGGCCCCCCGGGCTGGGGCCAAGGCGCCTCCGAAGCGCTAGCAGAAGGGATTCGAGCGAGAGGCGGTTAGTAGCCGTAGCAGTGGCAGCTCGGCTGGCCGAAGCTGCAATGGCAGTCGCAGACGGAGGCGGCGGTACTATAGGCTCCGCAGCTACAATCGCCAAAGAAACAATCCGCGTTACACCCACAGGTCGGTTGTGCCATGAGCCTGCTAGGCAGGAAGACTGCCGCACCGAGGATGAACACGGCAGCGGCCGCGTAGAGCATGCGCTTTCTCACGTTCCGTCTCCGTTCAAGGGGGGTCGAGGTGGTTGTCACGATGCAGGACTCGGGCCTCCGCTCCCGAGCGAGGCATCAAGGATCCCCGATGCAAGTGCAGTTGGCAGCTCCGTACCAAGTGCAGCCACAGGAGCAATCGACCCAAGCTCCTGCCGATGCAACACAGGAGCAGCCGTTCAGGAAGCAGCTGGAGCTACATCCACAGGCCTTTTGAGCTGCGAGCCGGGAGGGCACGAAGACGGCCAAGCCGCCGAGGAGAGTGCCAACCGCTAGCACCAATAGGAGCCTTCGCATGGATCGTCCTCCTGTAGGAAAGTGGAGCTAGGTCGCCGGGCGGCCACGGATGATCCGCGCCCGGACGAGTGAGTACGTCCCGATCGAATCAGCAACAATGGCGTAGACTGTGTCACCGCGGACGATGGGCGGATGCTCCAGCATGAGGTTGACGGAACTCGCGATCTCGCCGAGATACCGCCCATCTGGATCGAATACATCGATTGCGAGTTGTTCCAGCGTTGGCCCGTTGGACCGCTGGACCCATACGTAGCCCGCCGCGTCAACGAAGAACGCTAGGAATGTGGGCTTGATATCCGGAATCCGGGATGGATCTATCCGGCCCCCCTGCTTCACGAACCACTCTAAGCCTCGAATTCCCTCCTCTTTCTGGGCCGCAGACACCTTCTGTGGCTGATACTCGCGCTCGACGATCCGAAGCGTGTCTCCTGTGAAGCTCTGCCGGTAGAGGCGGTAATCGCTAGTAATTCCGGACCACAAGTATCCTCGTGGATCGAACCACAGCCGTAGCATCGGGCTGAAGGGCACAGTCGCCCTCGTGTTGCTGTTACCGCTGGACAACTCGTAGTAGGCTGGCGCATAGCGTGGCAGGCGCCAGCGATTCGTGATCCCCATCGAATCGTCGTACCACAGAACCTCGCTGACATTGCTTTGATCCCACCGAGCAGTCACCTCATAGAACCGCCCTTCGGCGTCGAACCCGCCGTTCCACGGGACGGAATACGACGTCGATGAGCGACGGCGGGTAGAAAGGGGGGCACCTGAGGTGTCGAAAACCGAGATCCGTCCGTTAGCGGGGTCTACAACCCAGAGGTGACCCTCTGGGTCCCACGTCATACCGATGGGGTCCTGGAACTCACCCGGCCCGGACCCCTGGCGACCGATTGTCCTAACAAACTGTTTGTCCGGATCGAATACCTGGATGTGCTTTGAACGCCGATCCAAGACATACATCCGACCGGTGGCGTCCACCGTGAAATCGGCTATGCTGGCGAACAGTTCGGGGCCGTCCTCTTCGGACCCAATTGTGATCTCGGGTACCAACCTCCACCGAGTTGTGTCGTTCCAGACGCCGCTCTCGGGGTTGTGGACGACGACACGCCCTGTCCGCGAAGTGTCGGCGTGCCCGCGCCAGTTCTTGACCTCCTCGAGGGGGTCCCAGACGCGCTTCTCGCTCAGGAGCGCTGCATCACTTCGTTGCACGTGAAGTTGAGGCGGTTCTGCGGCGGGTCGCTCTCTTCCACAAGCGATATCGGATGCGAGAACGGCACCGAGGCAGAGCCCTTGGAGGAACCGTCCATGGGCCCACTTCTGAACGCAGCCGTCCGGACCGGATGGACCTACTATCCGGTTGCAACTCAACAAGTCCCGGGGCATTCGCTCCCCACGATACGGGCGAGTGACATCATATGGCGTTCAGGGGGTGCCTCACAGTTCATCTAACCCGGCAGGTTGTCAAGCGAGGTGTCGGGCGGCAGAGATCGGCGGCAATACTGGCCGCACGGGAGGGCGGCGCTACGGCCGCCGAAGACGATGCTCGATGCCGAACCACGTTAGGCCCAGCAGGGATACTGCGGCGACGAAAGCGACGAGCCCACCCACACGCCACCGCGCCAAGGGCAGATACACCAACGCGGCGATAGCCCACAACAAGGCGAATCTTCCCGGATGCCAAGCCGCGAGCCGAGCATTCTGGCTAGCCCAGACGGGGATGACGATGCAAGGCAGCAAGGTGAGGATGAAGAAGGGAAGCCAGCCGAGCCCTGTCTCGCGGACGCCAAAGTCGGCCATCAGGCTGATGTAGGCGAAGGCAAGCACCCAGGCGGCAAGGCACGCCCCAACTACGCGCGTAAAACTCCAGGTCCGGAGGGCCATGCCGACCTCCTGTGAGGGTTGATTGCTTCCTACGTGGCTTATCGTGCGCGCGTTTCACTTCGAAGCACTAGCCCGGGGAGCCAGGATCAGCCGGTAGGTATTCACCCGCCCGCGCTTGGGGCCACGCTCGACATACCCGATCTGCTCCAGCCGCCGCACGGCGCGCCGCACATTGGCGGCGTCCACCCGCCCAGTCGAGCGCCATGGATGGTTCCGCCCTTGCCGCGCGGCATTACACCGGATGCCATGATCCCGTGACGGCCACCAGGAACGCGATCGAAGATCCCGCCCGAACCGAAGGGATTCGGGCGCGGGATCCGACGACGCTGGAAGCGGTCGTGCGGGAGAACCTGCCCTATCTGCTGCGGGCGGCCCGGGGAGCGGGGCTCCCGCCGGATCGGGCGGAGGACACCGTCCAGGACGTGTTCCTGACCTTTCTCGCCCGGGCCGAGGTCTTCGACGGCCGGGCCCGCGTGCGCACCTGGCTCTACGGCATCCTGCTCAAGAAACTCTCGCGCACCTTCGACGGGATGCGCCGGTCGCAGGAGACCGAGGACATTGACGACGTGATGGAGAGTCGGTTCACCGAGGGTGGCCGCTGGGCCCGGCCGCCGCGGGGCCCCGACGCGGGTGGCGACCGGGAGAAAGTTCGGGCCTGGCTGGACGAGTGCCTGGACACGCTGCCCCACCGGCGCCGGATGGCATTCGTCCTGCGGGAGGTGGAGGAGCTCCCGACCGAGGAGGTCTGTAAGGTCCTCGACGTATCCCCGAATTATCTCGGAGTGCTCTTGTTCCGGGCCCGAAACGCACTCCGCGAATGCCTCGAGCGCAAGGGGTTGGGTGGCCGCCATGATGCCGACCTGTAGGGAAATCACCCGGCTCCTCGCCAGCGACGATCTGCAAACGGCGCCGCTCGCGACCCGCATCCTGACCCGACTGCATCTCCTCCTGTGCGACGACTGTAGCCGGTACGCCAGGGAACTGGCCGACCTGGCGGAGGTGCTACGGGAATCCCTGCGAGTTCCGCTGGACCCGGTCCGGTTGGCGGCGCTGGAGCGGGCCATTCTCGAGCGGCGTGGAGCTGGCGGCGGGACGAGCTAGCGCGACCACCGGCACCGCCCGCGGTGGCGGCGAGCGTCGGCCCGGTATTCCCCCGGCCCCGGAGGCATCTTCAGACGTGCGAGGGGGGGGCGAGCGGCTCCTGAGCGGGCGGCCGGGTGAGGCCTCCGGCATCGAGCCAGGCCCCGGTCGTCGCGGCGGCACGGTCCATGACCTCCTTGACGCCGCTGAAGTCATAGGCAGCCAGGGTGAGGGGACAGAGCGGCGGCACCACCCGGAGCATGACCGCATCCCGGAATCGCTCGACGTCGCGTGCCAGTTGCTGGGCGGTGAGGACGTTGAGCGCGTGAAGCATGGTGCTAAGCGTGCCGCCCGGCGCCTCGGCCCGCGCGCACGGGTACCCGGCTGGCAGGACGATCACCCGCACAGCTCCCAGGGCGATGGCGGTCGAGATCGGGGTGTGGTTGGCTACGGCGCCGTCCACCAGCAGGCGGCCCTCGATCGGCACCGGGGGGAAGAGTCCGGGGATCGCGGTGCTGGCGAGCAGCGCGGGAATGGCCGGGCCGGCGCGGAGTCGCACCTCGGCCCCTCGGAGCAGGTCGGTTGCCACGACGCACGCGGGAACGGCGGCCCGCGCCAGATCCTCGATCGGCAGGTGATCCCGCAGTAACCGCTGCAAGGGCGCCGGATCGAGCAGGTGCCCCCGGCGCCCGGCCAGCCAGCGCAGAACCCCGAACAATCCGATCGGGAAAACATCCTCCCGGCGTAACCCCCGCCAGATGCGCTCGAGCCGCCAGACCCCCTCCACCGTTGGATCGGCGGCAAAGAACACGCTGTTGATCGCCCCGACGGATGATCCCACGATCAGATCCGGCCTCACCCCCCGCTCGGCGAGCGCCCGGAGCATGCCTACCTCTACCGCCCCGAGACTTCCGCCGCCGGAGAGGACGAACGCGGTAGGTCCTGATTCGGCCTTCATCGGTGCGTGGACCTCCTTGACGAGTTCGCGGTGGCCCGAGTCCGTCCCGGAAACGGCACCGCCTCCACCCACTCATAATCCTCCGGGCTGCCCAAAAGTTCACTGTAACAATTCCCGGCGCTGCGGGAATCATCCACCGTCCCGCGGGACGGGCCGCCCGCGGCCACGAGGTTCGGGGCGGGGGGGTACGTCCCGACGGGGGCAAGCTTCGGGGGGCGGCACCTTCGGCGCCGGGGTTCGCTCCCGCAGGCCGCGCGGCGCGCTTGCGGGATACTCACCGGCGGAGCTGGGTGGGCTCGGAGGCGCCGGAACCACACGCGGTGCCGCGGCGGGCTTTGTCAGGACCTGGGTTGACTCGCGCTCCCGCGCCGGTATCCTCTCCGCTCGGGCGCTGACTCTTCAGGAGGATGCCATGAACGTTGCGATCACGATCGCTCGCTACCTGCTCGGACTCGTCTTCACCGTCTTCGGATTGAACTTTTTCTTCAACTTTCTCCCTCCTCCTGACCTCGGGGAGCGCGCGATGTCGCTGTTCGGCGCGCTGGCCGGAAGCGGATACCTGATGCAGGTGGAGAAGCTGGTCGAGATCGTGGCCGGGGTGCTGCTGCTCGCCGGGCGGTATGTGCCCCTCGCGCTCACGCTGCTGGCGCCGCTCGTCGTGAATATCGTTCTGTTTCACGCGTTCCTCGCCCCCGGAGGGCTGCCGGTCGCGATCCTGGTTCTGGTCCTGGAGCTGTTCCTGGCGTGGGCCTACCGGGATGCGTTTCAGGGAGTGCTCCAGGCGAGCGCCCGGCCCCGGTTGGGGGCCCCAAGCGCCTGACGACCGCGACGCCCCTGCCTGCGGCGCGGAGTGCTGGTGCCGGCCGGCAGGGGTGCGGGATCCGCGATCGGGCGGTCCCCGGGGTCCGAGGGCCGCCCGCGCGGAAGCCTGGCCGCCGGAGGGGTAAGACGCGGATTCGCCCGAACGGCCCCCGAGTCCGTCCCGAGAGGGAGTGCCCATGCGATACCGCTTTCTGGTGGAGACCTACGCGACGGAGCGCCTCAAGGTCCTGAGCGTCTGGAGCGCCTTCGACGACGGGGACCTGCACGCGCGGCCGCATCCGGCCGACCGGCGCGGTCGCAGCCTGCGGGAACAGATGGTGCATCAGTGCGTGAGCGAGGACCTCTGGTTTCGCACCATGCTCGGCATTGACGTGGGCGCGCCACCGCTTCCGGCCCACGAAACGCGGCTGGAGTTCCTGCGGCGGTACGCGGAGGACAGCGCCAAGCGGCTGGCCGCGCTGCAGGCGAAGGACGAGGCCTGGTGGGAAGGCGAAACGCAGTTCTTCGATGTGAAGCGCTCCCGCGCCTGGGTGATGACGCGGCGCCTGACGCACACCGCGCACCATCGGGGCCAGCAGACGGCCTTGCTTCGCCGGCTCGGCAAGGCGATCCACAGTACCTACGGCCCCACGGCGGATACCGGCGGCCTGATGCAACACCAGGCGCCGACCATTTACCCGTACCCGGACGAAGAGACGCTGCTCCGCGAGGAAGCCGGGAACAGGGCCGGCAAGGCACCCCTCCCCGGCCCGGGCGCGAACCCGGTCACCGAGCGGCCCGACGCCCTGTGAGCGATCCTGCTCTTCTCGGTCCGGCGCTCGCTGCGGTGCTCCTCCCGCCCCGGCCTCGCCGCCGACCCACCGCCCGTCCCGCTGGGGCGTGCTGACGAACCGCCCGGCGGTGTGTCAGGCACCTGCAGATGCCCCGGGCCCGGCGTCCCCATGCCGTGTGGGCGTGGTGGCCCGGATAGGGTTCACCGTGACCGGGACCAGTCTCCCCGCGCGGAGCATGAGGTGCCCAAGGGAGCGGCCCTAAGAGTCTTGGGGTTGTGTGCGGTCACGACTTTGTCGGGTTGTGTTCGGGAGTGACAAAACTGGGACAATGTGCTGACTCGATGCCTATCCCGGGAGCCTGCCCAGTCAGGCCTGACTCCGCGCGAATGGACCCGGCCACCTCTAGGCTGGCCACCGCGCTCGTGAGCGTCTCGAGATCCTACCGCCTCCCCGGCCTCGCGGACCATGGGCCAGCGGAACGGCTGTTGCAATAGTGAAACGTCCGTGTATTGCCGAGGGGAGTGAGCACCCCAATCGTGGGCATCGATGATGGGGATCGCCGCAACCACGATCTGTAGTCGGCATGGAGGCCGGTTACTATGGCGTCTGGCAGGATCGTTGGTCACCTTCGGCCTTGCATGCACGAACAGGGCCGACTCTCGACTAGCTGGCCTTCCGTCTCTGCCAGCCGAACACTTCGAGCCCCTTGGTGGGCTCGTGCTCGAAGAGTCCGGCGACGTGATCAATGTGTCCCCGCGCGTGTCTCCGGAGCCCGACGGTGGCTTCCTGATCGTCGACAGCCGGGAGGCCCGGATCCGGATCTACCGGGCCAATGGCGGGCTCGCGCGGCAGTTTGGCAAACGGGGGCAAGGGCCTGGCGAGCTGGCCGCTCCACGGTCGGGTGAGCGTACCGCATCCAATGACATCGTGATAGCCGACGTGTTCCGTGGAGTGGTGATGTTCGACGATACCGGGGGGGTCATGGCCTCTGCCCGGCCTCCGGTGACTCCGATCTACGATGTGCTCCCCCTGACGGCCACTACGGTCCTGGTATCCGGCCCGCTCTGGGACTCGACACGACGGTCCGTCCCGTACTTAGTCCATCGCTACAACCTCGCGACCAAGAAACTCGAGAAGAGCTTTTTCCTCGAACCCGGCGATTCGGTGGTCCATGCCGCGGCTCACACCTTTGGGTGGGTTGATCTTGCGAGGCGGAACGACACGGTACTCGCGGTCTTCGCTCTTGTGGACTCGCTCTACCTCTTCCGGCCAACTGGAGAACTGTTAGGAGCTCTGCGCCTTCCCATAGAGGGGTTCCGGCGCATCCGCGCCTTCGAGCCACGGGCGATCGCCTCACCGGCCGCCGAAGCCGAGTGGCTGGCACAGCACCACTTTCTCGAGGCGGTGTTTCCCCTGGCGGACGGATCCTACATCGTGCAATACGAACGCCCGGCCGGGACCACGAGTCAGTGGAACCTTATCGGGATCTGGCCGGATGGCAGGCTCCGATTCGACGCCAGGGACACGCCGAAGCTGCTCGCAGCGAGAAACGACAGCCTCTTCTTCGTGGACCCTCGGTCGGAGACTCCAAACCGATGGCTCATCGCTCGTATGCGTTCCTGACGGGAAGCCTGGTCATTCTCGCGGGAACGTGCTCGGAAAGAATCCACCTGGTGGCTTTGCGGGAGGGCGTCACGCTGCCACCCTCTCATCTCCTTGCCGACTCGGCCGGTGCAACTGTGCTCACGTGGGTCTTCGACGCCGATGACTGTCTGGCGTGCGTGACGCCCGCTGCCGCATTTCGACGGATTGTGGCGCGCCAGCGCGCTACAATGCGGTTGAGGCTGCTGGCCGTGGCAAGCGATTCGGCCGTTGTCGCAGGCTTCCTTCGCCAGGAGCGATTACGCGCGGAGGTCGTCAGACTATCAGAGTCTAGGGCACGCGCGGTGTTGGGGCCGCTGACGCGTCCCGCCCTGTTGCTCACGCGAGGCCGGACGCTGGTCAAGATGTGGGTCGGTGTGAAGGCCATCGAAGGGGCGACTGCGGGGGAGAACCCCCGCATCGTGCGATGGGTGGAGAGGGCGGCTGGGATCCCTGCGGCGAAGACCACCGAACGAGCAGTGCCCGGGCAGGATGGCGGAATCCCTTGACACCAGACCAAGGAGGTCCCCCATGTTGAAGCGTGCGATCGCGTCGCTAGCAGTCGTCACACTGATTGGACTCGCGCCAGTCCCCGAGAGCCCACTGTCCCCGTTGACGGCGTCGGCGGAGCAGGACGGAGGCAAACTGAACTATTATCGGTCGCCTGGCGGCGAACCGTATTGCGTACAGCGCCGTGACGGTCAAGGGCACTGCTGTACGTTCTGAAGCACGCGCCCCAGAAGCCGCGTGACGGAGGCCACAGTCGCGCCCTGCCCGGGCATCGGCGCTCGATGCGACTTCAGGGGTGCGATTCACCGGAAGGCGGCCGGTGTCACCGCGACCCTAGCGGTTGACGGGATCGGACCGTACGCGCGGCAACCCAGCGGGGATTGACCCGACGCGGATAGCCTCGCGCGAGGCCCGCGTCCGCATTCTCTCGAGTGAAGGTGGGGACTGCCTCGGGGGTCAGCTCGACCCTCCGGTGAGGCCGGATGCGACCGTGTTCGACGCGTTCTCGGTTGCTGGGCAAGCCCGGGCCTGGCGGCTACCCGCTGGGCACGGTCATTTAGCCACCCGTGGTGGGGAGCGCGAGGGCGGCTGCACGCCGGGGCCGCCGAGATAGCGCAGGTAACCCGCCTGAGGCGTCCCAACCGGCACCGATTCCAGGGCCCTCGGGATCCCGCCTCCCCGGCCCGGTTGTCACACCCCTGGGCGAGCTTGTATAATGCAGGCCGGCCGCTTCCGTCTCGGCGGCCAGCATGGAGAGCGACGGCGAGAGTCCCGGCTCGACGACCCGTCCGCCAACCGTCTCCCTGCCTCCAGGCCGGAGGCGTACGGTGGCCCAGCCGGCCGGTTCCCTCCTCCGGGGGGAGCCGGACCCATGCGCGAGCGAGACGGCAACCGCCATCGAAAGGGTCTCCCCATGAGCCTCTCGCCCTCCGAACAGCCGCCGCGTCCGTGGAGCCCCACGAACCGGCGCTCGAGAATCTGGGCCCGACTCCTCCGCGCCATGCTGGCCCACCGGGCCCGGCTCCTCGAATGGTACCCCCGGGTCCGGGTGCCCACGACCCTCGACCGCTGGTGGCCGACCCCGGTCGCCGCGCTCCTCCTGGTGTGGGAACGCTGGCCCCTGGCCTCCGGGCCCTGCCCGAGCTGCGGCGGTCCTGCCGTGGCGGTGGGTTTCGGCGGCTCCGGCTCCTGCGGGGCGGTCAGCGGGTACTGCACCTCCTGCGGTCTCCTGGTAAACCGAACCTGTAGCGGCCTGGGTGCGATCAGGGCCGGCTGTCGCGCCGCAGCGGAGGGAACCAGCTATCCGATCGTCATCCCGACGGATCCGGGCTTCTGGGCTCTGCACGGCCCGCCGCGCGAACTCGTCACGGTACTCGCGGAGCTGGGCGCGTCCGACCTCCCGCACCCCGGCGCGAAGGCCTTCCGGCGCCAGTAGCGGGATGGCCTGCGGGGAGAGGGGAGTGGGGCCCCCCTCCTCTCTCCCCCCGCGCTACGCCGCGCAGCAGGAGAGCTTCGCCACATCCTTGGTAAGGGTCTGCGCGGCGAGCTTGATCCCCTCCGAGAGGGTCAGGTACGGGTGGAAGGTCGCGGTGAGATCGTCCGTCGTGAGGCCGAACCGGATCGCGAGCGCCGCCTCGGTGACCATCTCGCCGGCCTCCGCGGCCAGGATGTGCGCGCCCAGAATCTTCCGGGTGTCGGGGTGCGCGAGCAACCGTACGAACCCCCGGGTGTCGCGGGCCGCGAGTGCGCGCGGCACATGCTCGAGCGGGAGGGTCGCCACGAGGGGCTCGATGCCCTGGGCCCGCGCCTCGGCCTCGGTGAGGCCCACGGACGCCACCGCGGGATCGGTGAACGTGACCTTGGGAAGTGCCGTGAGATCGTAGCGCCGGCGGTTTCCCGCGAGCGCATTCTCGGCCGCCACCGTCCCCCCGTACGCCGCGACATAGACGAACATGGGATCGCCGATCACGTCACCCGCGGCGTACAGGTCGGGATGCGAGCTCTGGAGGAACTCGTTGACCGCGATCTCGCCTTTCGGGCCCAGCGTCACGCCCAGCGCCTCGAGCCCGAGTCCCGCGGTGTTCGCCCGCCGGCCGGTGGCGACGAGGAGCTGGTCGGCCGAGACGGTGCGGGCGGCGCCGCCCTCGTCGAAGGCCACGGTATATCCGTCCCGGCGCCGCGCCACCCGCGTGATCTGAACACCGGTGTGAATCGCCAGTCCCTCGTCGCGAAGGTAGCCCGCGAGCGCCTGGCCGATCGCCGGTTCCTCCGACGGCACCAGCCGGGGCAGCGCCTCCAGGACCGTGACCTGGACGCCGAGCCGACTGAACATCTGCGCCAGCTCGAGCCCCACGGCGCTGCCGCCGATCACGAGCAAGGATCGCGGGAGCCGGTCGAGCGCCATGGCGCCCGTGCTGTCGAGGTACCCGGCCTCCGCGAGCCCGGGAATGGGCGGAGCCCAGGGCGAGGCCCCCGTGGTGACCACGACTTTTCCGCCGGTGAGGGTGCGGCCGTCGGCGAGCCGCACGGAACGGCCCGAGGTCAGCGTGGCCCGCTGCTCGACGAGCGTGATCGCCTCGTAGGCGCGCAGCACGTCCCAGTACTTGGCCTGGCGCAGCGCCGCCACCAGGCCGTCCTTCTGGGCCCGCACCGCCGCCCACTCCGGCCGGCCGTCGGCGCTCGGGATGCCCGCGAAGCCGTGATGGGCGCGCCGGTGCTGCGCCTCGGCGGCCCGAATCAGGGTCTTGGACGGGACACACCCCACATTGACGCAGGTTCCGCCGAGCGTTCCTCCTTCGACCAGCGCCACGCGGGCCCCCAGCTCGGCCCCCTTGATAGCGGCGGCGAACCCCGCCGAGCCGCCTCCCACGACGAGGAGATCGAACTCGTCGCCGTTCCCATGGGCCGCTGGCGAGCGCGCGGCCCGGATCGTGGCCCGATACCCGGCCGCGCCGACCGCCTGCGCGATTCCCTCGTTGGTGGCTTCGGGTCCTGCGACGATGCGGGCGAGCGCACGAGCGTGGCTCACCTCGAGCACCTCGCGGACGCCGGGGACCGACCGGAGGGCCTTCGCCACCGCGCGCTCGCAGTGTTCGCAGGTCATCCCCGCGACGTCAAGGGTCAGCTCGTAGGATTCGGCCATGGCGGCTCACGCGCCTCCCGGTTTGCCGGCGGGCGATGGGCGATCCGGCAGCACGAGGGCCCGATAGCCGGTGAGGCGGGTCAGGTGGGCGGCGATCTGAGCCGGCGTGAGGCGCCGCGGATCGTAGCGCACCACGCCAAGGCTGTCGTCCAGCGTGACCGTGGCGCTGTAGACGCCGGCCAGCTTCTGGAGCGCCACCCGTGCCGTCCTGGGGCAGCTCCCGCAGGTCATCCCCGAGATGTGCAGGCGCACCTCGGCGGTGTCCGGGGCCGGCGACGACAGGCCCGGCGGCGTGAGTCCCGCCGCGGCCTCGACGCCGCCCCCGCACAGCGGGCAGAGCATCGCCGCGCCGGTCGCCCCGGCGGCCAGCACCAACCCCAGTTTCATGCCCGACAACATGGAACACCTCCTGCGGGCCAGGCCCGCACCGCTGGTCTGCACGATCGTACCCCTAGCCCAGCACGAATTGCGACCACCAGGGGAACGTGAGCAACGGGATCGCGATCGCCGTCGCGCCCCAGAGGGCCCTTTTCATCCGGCGGCACACCGCCGGTGAGGCGCAGAGCCGGCCCGGCTCGCACGCCCGCCGCTCTTCGCGGTGCAGCACGAAGAAGCCCGCCCCGAGCGCGAGCACGGTGGCCCCGACGAAGTAGGGCCGCAACGGCTCGAAGGTCGCCGCCAGCCCGGCACCGCTCAGGCCCAGCAGGACGGCCACGAGCGGTCCCGCGCAGCAGAGCGCCGCGCCGATCGCAGCGGCGACCCCGGCGCCCGCCGCGAGAAAGGTCTTACGATCCGGAGATGCCATCGTCCGCCAGTGCCTCGAGAATGGGACAATCGTCGGTGGGCCGCCGCGCGATGCAGGCGTGCACCAGTCGTTGGAGGGTGCGCCGCATCCGCTGGAGGTCCCGAATTTTCTGCTCAACGATGGCAAGCTTCGCCCTGGTTTTCCGTTCGACCGCGTCGCACGCCGCCCCGTGCTGCACCCGCAACGCGAGCAGCTCCTGGATCTCCTGGAGCGTGAAGCCAAGCTCCTGGGCGTGCTTGATGAAGCGAATCCGATCCACGGCGTCCTCGGCGTACTGGCGATATCCGGCCGGCGTGCGCCGGGGCTTGGGAACGAGCCCCCGCCGCTCGTAGTAGCGGATCGTCTGGATGTTCACCGCGGCCGCCTGGGCCACCTGACCGATCGTCAGCGCCATCGTTCGACCCTCACAGGGACTGAATGTATAAACCTTGTACCGCAGTACAGGGTCAAGGGGCGGCCCCGCGGAGGGCGACCAACGGGTCGCAGGTCCCGGATTCGCCGCCGGGAGCGGCCTGGCGCCACTCGGTGCCGCCGCCTCCGCCGAGACCAGGACCTGGGCCCACCCCGCGGCGCGGTGGGGGCGGGTCGCCAGGGGCTGTCGCCGGACCGCGGCCGGAGGCGGTTACATTGCGCCCGGCACCGAGTGCAAGGAGAGCAGAAATGGCCGACGCGATGCTGTCGCTCCTCCTCGCCCTTGTCCTCGTCGCCGGCCTGGCCTTGGTACCGCTGGGCCTGCCCGGTCTCTGGGTGATGGTCCTCGGCATTATCGGCTACGGCTGGCTCACGGATTTCCAGACCATCGGGGCAGGCGCCATCGGCACGACGGTCGGACTCGCGTTCCTGGGCGAGGTGATCGAGTTCTGGGTGGGGTACCGCTACGCCCAGAAGTTCGGCGGATCCCGCCGCGCGGGCTGGGGGGCCCTGGTCGGCGGTCTCGCCGGCGCCGGACTCGGCGTCCCGGTTCCCATCCTGGGGAGCGTGATCGGGTCCTTCCTCGGCTCGTTCGCCGGTGCCGTTCTGTTCGAACTTGCAGGGCCGGACGGCTACGGGAACGCGCTCGCTGCGGGCTGGGGTGCCTTGCTCGGCCGTATCTGGGCCACGGCCTGCAAGACCGCGCTCGGCCTCGCGATCGCCGTGATCGGACTCGGGGCGGTACTGGTGGGATAAGCGGCGCGGGCCTGGATTCCTGCTGGCAGGAATGACGGATCGGGGGCCGGCCGCCCCGTCTTCGTCGGTGCAACCCCGCTCCCCGCGCTCGGCACCTGACCGCGCGCCGTTCGCCGGCCTGCCCCCGCCCCTGCGAGTTGCGGCAACCTTCCGGCCCGGCGAAAATGTCCCCGCGATCGAGCGGAGGGGTGAACCATGAAGCCCGACGAACTCCGGGCCGGTGACGGCCTCCTTCTGGTGGACGTGCAGGTGGACTTCTGCCCGGGAGGGGCGCTGCCGATTCCGGACGGCCAGCGGGTCGTTCCCGTGCTCAACGACTGGATCGCGGCTGCCGTGTCGCGCGGCATCCCGGTGTACGCCTCGCGGGACTGGCACCCGGCCGGCCATCCGAGCTTCGCGACCCACGGCGGCCAGTGGCCGCCCCACTGTCTCCAGGACTCCCCGGGTGCCGCCTTCCATCCCGACCTTCGCCTGCCGCCTGACGTGGTGAAGGTGACCAAGGGGACCCGGTTCGACCAGGACCAGTATTCGGCCTTCGATCAGACCGGTCTCCACGCGCGGCTCACCTGGGACGGCGTGAAGCGGCTCTGGGTGGGCGGGCTGGCCCAGGACGTCTGTGTCGCGGCCACGGTGCTGGACGCGCGCTCGCTGGGCTACCAGGTCCATCTCATTCCGGGCGGCTCGCTCCCCGTCACGGTGGAAGGCGGGAAGGAGGCGCTCCGCCGGATGCGCGAGGCCGGGGCGGTGATGGGAGAGCCGGCGTGACCGCTGACGCCGCCGACGCCGGGCCCCGGCCGGGCCACTGGGTGAGCGACGCCAACCAGGCGCTCCTCACCGACCTGTACCAGCTCACCATGGCGCAGGCCTATCTAATGGAAGGTAT
This sequence comes from Gemmatimonadales bacterium, assembly GCA_035574255.1. GTDB lineage: Bacteria > Gemmatimonadota > Gemmatimonadetes > Gemmatimonadales > GWC2-71-9 > JADJOM01. The sequence goes on from DATLYZ010000028.1 coordinate 24,788, forward strand.
GCGCGACGAGGCGGTGTTCTCGCTCTTCGCGCGCCGCCTTCCGGACCAGCGGAACTACCTCCTCGCCTGCGGCCTGGACGATGCCCTGCACTGTCTCGAGACGGCCCGGTTCGACGAGGCGGCCCTGGCGTACCTCGCCACCTTGCCGTGGTTCCGGGCGGAGTTTCTCGACTGGCTCCGCGCCTTTCGCTTCCGGGGCGATGTGTACGCGGTGCCGGAGGGCACCCCGGTCTTCGCCGGCGAGCCGTTGCTCGAGGTGGTGGCCCCGATCGCCGAGGCGCAGCTCGCCGAGACCATCCTCCTGAACCAGGTGCACTTCGAGACTGTGGTGGCCTCGAAGGCGAGCCGGGTGGTGGACGCCGCGGCCGGCCGGCGGGTCGTGGATTTCGGGCTCCGGCGCATGCACGGGGCGGATGCCGGACTCAAGGCGGCCCGGGCCTGTTACCTCGCCGGGGTGCACGCGACGAGCAATGTCCTGGGTGGGTGGTGCTACGGCATTCCGGTGGCGGGCACCATGGCCCACAGCTACGTCCAGGCCCACGACCGGGAACCGGATGCCTTCCGGCGCTTTCTCGCGCTGTACCCGGAGACCATCCTGCTGGTGGATACCTACGATACGCTCGCCGGGGTGGACCAGGTCATCGCGCTGGCGCGAGAGCTCGGCCCCCGCTTTCGGGCCCGCGGGATCCGGCTCGATTCGGGCGACTTGGGCGCGCTCGCCGTCGAGGCGCGGCGGCGGCTCGACGCGGCCGGCCTCACCGGCGTCGAGATCTTTGCGAGCAGCGGGCTCGACGAGTACCAGATCGCGGCTCTGGTCGCGCGGGGGGCCCCGATTGACGGGTTCGGGGTGGGGGCCGCCATGGGTGTCGCCGCCGACGCGCCGGTGCTGGACATGGTGTACAAGCTCGCGGCCTACGCGGGGAAAGCGCGGCTCAAGACCTCGCCCGGCAAGGAGATCCTGCCTGGCCGGAAGCAGGTGTACCGCATCGAGGCCGAGGGCCGGGCGGTGCGCGACGTGATCGCGCTGGCCGGCGAGGATCACCCGGGGCGCCCGCTGCTTCGGCCCGTGATGCGGCGCGGGGAGCGGCTCGCCGAGGACCGGGACACCCTGGAGGCGGCGCGGCAGCGGGCCCGGGACGAGCGGGATCGGCTCCCGCCGGAGCTGCGGGGCATCGAGCCGGCCCGGCCCGGCTATCCGGTGACGGTGAGTCCGGGGCTCGAGGCGCTGCGCCGGCAGGCGCGGAGCGCGGTGGGCGCCTGACATGTCGCGGCCGTGGGCGTTCCGGTTCCGCGCGGGCCGCACTTCGTGTGGTCACCGCTCGCGGCATCCCCTTGCCGTTCCACCCTCGCCCGGGGCGAGTGCGCCGGCTCCGCCAGGGTCGCTCCAGGGAGTGCGGGGTGTAGTTCGACCGCCCGGTGAGGCGACCTTATAACCGGCTTCAGGCCGCTCTCACGGCCCGGAAGATTGCTTGAGCCCACGGGGCCCGAGCCTGTGGCATCGGCTGCCAGCCGGCGGGGGGTGCCGGGGGCGGCCGCCCTCGAGGCACCGGGGACCGGCAGGATGGCGAGTCACTTCCGCGCCTTGGCGATTGATTTCGACGGCACCCTGGCCGACGGGGGGCCACCGGCCGCCTCGGTCCTGAACGCGATCGCGGAAACCCGGGCGGGCGGGCGCCGGATCGTCCTCGTCACCGGAAGGATCCTCGACGCCTTGCGGGCGGTATTCCCGGGCGTCGAGGGAGCCTTCGACGCCGTCGTGGCGGAGAACGGCGGGGTGATCTGGACCTCCGCGCTCGGGGCGCGGCCACTGGCGCAGCCCGTCTCCCGGGAGCTGGGAGACGCGCTCGAGGCGCGGGGCGTGCCCCTGGAGCGGGGCCGGGTCGTGCTCGCGACCCTTGCTGACTGGGAACCGGCCGTCATCGAGGAGGTTCGGCGGCTCGGCCTGGAGGTGGTTCTCACCAGGAACCGTCAGGCGCTCATGCTGCTCCCCCCCGGCGTCAC
>DATLYZ010000029.1:0-33215 GCA_035574255.1 Gemmatimonadales bacterium
TGCATGCGGGCGCTCCACTGGGGACCGCCCTCAAGGTGGGACTGCCGGAAACGGCTCGGCCAGTTGGACCGGCCGCACTCACCAGTGTCCCATTTTCGCCCGCCACGGATGTCCAGTATTCAACCGGTAGCTACAGCATCGTTCGTTCTGGTCTCGCCGCGGTTCCCGCCGCTCACCGCCCGGGTTGGCGCTGGCCCGCACGCCGCCCCGACTCCGCGGCCCTCCGTGTCCTCCGCGGCTTCTAGTCCAGCTCTTCAGAAGGCCGCCGCGGAGGAATCGTTCGTTCTGGTCTCGTCGCAGTTCCCGCCGGCCACCGCCCGGGTTGGCGCTGGCCCGCACGCCGTCCCGACTCCGCGGCCCTTGCCGCAGGAATCAGACGACCTCTCGGTACCTTGCCGGCCTCCCGCCTTCCCTACGTGAGTCCGAGCACGATCTCCAGGGCGATCAGGACGATGACGACCCACTCCAGGAGCTCCAGCCGGACGGTTGCGGCCCGATCGTGGAGCTTCTGGTAGATGCTCTCGATGGTGCCGAGCTTGCGCGTGATGGCCGCGTCCAGATCGGGGAGGCGGAATCGCCGTGCGGCGAGCCGGTAGATGCGGGCCAGGTACTCCTCACCGAACACCTTGAGGCTGTTGGTGACCCGCTCGAGCAAGATGGCGCTCTCGAGCTGGAGCGTGGCAACCTCCCGAAGGTCGGCCGCGCTTCCCGCCGTGACCATCGGCAAGCGCCGCCGGCGCCCGAGCAGGCGGTAGGAGCGCTCGATGGCCAGATCCAGTTCCTGGTCCAGCCAGCGCATTTCCAGGAGCTGGACATTGGCGAATTCGAGGACTTCCCGCACATCCTCGGGGTCCGGATCCAGCACGAACGCGGCATCCCAATCCACCAGGGTGATGTCGTATGGCCCGAAGGAAATCCGGAGCTCGGTCGCGTCGCGAACCTCGTCCGGAGATAGCGCCAGATCGTCGGGCCGCAGGACGCCGGCAATCGCGGTCGCATGCGCCTGGCACCACGAGCCGGCGTCGCCCCCGCCGGGGACTTCCCGGAGGCCGAAGATGGTGTAATCCTCGCTCAGGTCGGCGACTCGCGGCCTGGTGACGGCAGGCCCGAGGGAGGCGAGCAGGGTTTCCACCCGCGATCTGGCGTCGGCGCGGAGCCGATCCGTCCGTCGGAGCTCCCGACTGGCCTCCCGGAGTTCGGCCAGGCCTCCGTCCAGCACGATCCGGTAGGTCACCGACGCAGCCCCGAAGTCGTAGAGCACCAGGTCCACGGCCGGCTCGGTCTGCCATCGGCCTAGCGGGAGCGGTGCCGCCGGGCGGCTGAACCGGAGCGGGGCCGGCCGGTACTGGAAGAGCGTCGAGGGGCGGCCGCGGTGACTGGGCCCGGGTCGCTCCGAGCCGGGTCCCGCCTGCCGCTGGACGGCCCCCAGGTCGATCGCCTGGGCCACCTCGAATGTGAGAAGGGCATGGATCTCGGGCATGGCTCTCACCTTGGCTTCATGATCGCGTCATGGCCTGGGCCCGAGAATATGTCGTCCCAGGAGGCGTGGCGTACCAGGAGACCTCGAGATGCTCTTGACTCGCACCGATGCAGGCCGCCAGCTCGCCGGTCGGCTTCAGTCGCTCGCCGTGGGCTCGCCCGTTGTCTTGGCCCTCTCCCGAAGCGGCGCGCGGGTGGCCGATGCCGTGGCGGAGGCGCTGGGGGCGCCGCTCGACATGCTGTGCGCCCGGCGACTCGAGGTGCCGGGCCGGCCCCACTCCATGTTCGGCGCCGTGGCCAACGGAGTCATCCGTCTCGATGCCGCGGCGACCCGGCGGCTCGGTCTGCCGGCCGCCTATGTGGACCGCCTGGCCCAGCTCGCGATGCGAGACGCAGAATTCATGACCCGGTCCTGCCGGGGCGGCGAGCTGCCGGTTTCCGTCGCCGGCCGCACGGCGATCCTCGTGGACGACGGATTTGCCGAACCGATTCTCCTCGAGGCAGCGGCCGCGGCCCTGCGCGAGCTGGGGGCCCGACACATCGTGCTCGCGACACCGGCGCTGACCGATGAGGGCCGGGCCCGTCTGGAGTCGCTGGTGGATCAGCTCGTGGTCCTGGCCGAAGGTGGCGGCTTCCCCCGGGTGTGCGATACCGGGTTTGCCCAGACCACCGTGCCCGAGGTCCGGGCGCTCATCCGGCGCTCGCGCGAGCGTGCCGCGGACCCGATGATGCCGGCCTAGCCCGGTCCTCCCTCCCGCCCCGAGAGTTCAGCCGAGCTACGGCCGGGTCGCGCCGCGCTCGAGGACGGCCCCCGCGTGTCCGGCGGAAGTCGCTCAGGCTGCCTTCCGGATGCCCCGCCGCAGGCTCCGAAGCAGCTTGTCGAGGGTCCGGGTATTCGCGACATCGCGGGCCTGGGCCCAGCCGCGCCGCGCCTGGTCCACTCCCCAGTGCATGAAGCCGAGTTCGGCCCGGGAATGGGCGTCGGTGGAAATCACCACCGGCACCCCGCGGCTCACCGCGGCCTGAATGGCGATGTCGTCGAGGTCCAGGCGATCGGGTTGGGCGTTGACCTCGAGCCAGACTCCTTCCTCCGCGGCCACGTGCAGCACCTCGTCGAAATCGAACTCCACTCCGGGCCGCCGGCCGAGGAGGCGGGCCGTGGGGTGTCCCAGAATGTCCACGGCCGGGTGGCGCAGCGCCTTGACGATCCGCCGGGTCTGCTCCGCGGCCGGCAGCCGGAGCGCGCTGTGCAGGGAGGCGACCACGAGATCCAGCTCCTGCAGGGTCGCGTCGTCGAGATCGAGCGACCCGTCCGGCAGGATATCCACTTCGGCGCCGGCCAGCACGGTGAGGGATTTGAGGGAGCGATTGAGCTCGGCGATGGCCCGCCGCTGGCGCAGGAACCCCTTGCGATCGAGTCCGCCGGCGACGCGGACGGCCGGGGTGTGGTCGGTGATCGCGAGGTAGGCATACCCCAGCTCCTCCGCGGTCCGGGCCATCGCCTCGAGCGAATCGCGCCCGTCGCTCGAGGTCGTGTGCGCCTGCAGGTCGCCGCGGATGTCCTCGAGGGTGACCAGGCGGGGGAGCTTCCCCTGCTGGGCCGCCTCGATCTCGCCGCGGTCCTCCCGGAGTTCCGGCGGGATGAGCGGCAGCCCCACCGCCGCGGCGACCTCTCGTTCGGTCCGGCCGGCGATCCGCCGCTCATCGCGCCAGACCCCGTACTCGTTCACCTTGAGTCCCCGCTCCTGGGCCAGCCGGCGGACTCGGATGTTGTGCGCCTTGGAGCCGGTGAAGTAGTACAGGCCGGCTCCGTAGCTCTCGGCGTCGAAGATGCGCAGGTCCACGTTGAGCCCGGAGCGAAGCCGGACCGCGGCGCGGGCGGACCCCTGCGCTACCACCTCTTCCACCTCGGGATACCGGACGAATCGCTCCACGGCCAGAGCGGGATCCCGGGCCAGCACCAGGATGTCGAGGTCCCCGACGGTGTCCTTGCGCCGCCGATAGCTTCCGGCGATCTCGGCACGCCGCACCGCGGGCGAGGCCCTGAGATACTCGAGAAAGGCCTCGCCGTACTGCGCGGCGGCGGGGCGGGGGAACCGGGCTTCGTCGCGGCGGTGCTGCTCGATTGCCTGGAGCAGCCGGTCGCGGGTCTTGGCCCCGAACCCGCGTAAGGTGTCCACCCGGCCCTGGGTAAGCGCCTGACGCAGGTCGGCCAGCGATCGAACGCCGAGGGCGTCGAAGAGCGCGCGGGCCCGTTTGGGGCCCAGGCCGGGGAGCCGGACCAGCTCCAGCAACCCCCGCGGAACCCGCCGGGCCAGATCCTCCAGCGCCTGAAAGCGCCCGGTCTGCACGATCTCGATGATCTTCCGCGCCAGGTCGTCGCCGATGCCCGGCAGCTCGGCCAGCGGTTTCACCCCGCCGGATGCCAGCCTGGCGACGGGCTCCGGCAGGGTCTCGATGGTGCGCGCGGCGGTGCGATAGGCGCGGACGCGGAACGGGTTCGCGCCGTCCAGTTCGAGGAGATCGGCCATTTCCCGGAAGAGCCGGGCGACCTCGGCGTTCTCCACCTGGTGCGCTCCTCGCGAGGACGGGGGCGGGCGGCGACCCCGGTGCCCGCGGAGACTAGTCCGCCGGCGTCGCGTCCTGGCCGCGCAGGTCCTCGGCCACCCGTTCCAGCTTCGCGCGGGCCTCCGCGGCCACCTCCCGGAGCACCGGGTCCCGGCCCAGGTTCCCCAGCTCGAGCATCACCTTGGGGTCCGCCAGGCAGATCCGGCTCCCGCCGTCCGGCCGCGCTTCCACCGTGACGTTGCAGGGGAGCAGCAGCCCGACTTCGGCCCGGCTGGTGAGTGCCCGATAGGCGAGGTTCGGGTTGCATGCCCCGAGGATGGCGTAGGGCCGGAACGCGAGATTGAGCTTCTGCTGGAACGTGGTGTGGGCATCAATGCGGGTGAGCACGCCGAAGCCCTCGCGCTGGAGCGCGCCGGTGACCCGCTCGATCGCCGCATCGAAGGGGAGGGGCAACTCGACATCGAAGCCGAGCGGCTGCTCCGCGGAACGGGCCGCGGCGCGCCGCCGGATGGCCCGGGCGCCTTCCTCCGCGACGACGGCCGCCACCGCGGCGGCGCCTGCAGCCGCGGCGGCCTTGCCCGCCTCCCGCAGGGTCTGCCGCACCCGGCGCCGGCGGACTTCCCGCTTGATCGACTTGCCGACTTTGGCGGCGGCCTTCCCGGCGACTTCCGCCGCGCGCTTCCCCGCGCGGGTAGCGGCCTTCTTCACCCGGCGGGCGATCTCGTCTGTGCGTGCCATGGTATTTCTCCAGGATGCAGATTCCCGAACTCCTCGGCGATCAGGGCCAATCTCCATGTCCGGCCCTTACGGGAGCATGAAGCGGCCATGAGGGAAGGCGGAGCTGGCGCGACGGTCCCTCCTGCGCCGGGCCCGGCCCGATCTCCGCCTCGACCGGATCGTAGCCCTGACCGGGGCCAGGCACCAGCGGGGGCCCGAATCCAGGTGCGCCCTGCTGTCCCGAGCTGCCCCTGACCTGCTCGGCCGAGCAGCGCGGGCGGCGGGCGGCGTCCGCCCGGCTCGAGCCCCCCGGCGGCCAAGCACCCCGATCGGGAATCCCAGGCCGGCCGGACGGACTGGCCAATCCGGCCGGCGAGGCTGTACCATGCGCCCATGCCTGACCCGTCCTCCATGCGGGTGATGCTCCTCCGGGAGCCCGGCCGGCCGCTCGAGGCGGTGGAACGGCCGCGGCCCGCCCCCGGCCCCGGGCAGCTCCTGCTCCGGGTGAGGGCCTGCGGGGTCTGCCGCACCGATCTCCACGTTGCCGACGGCGAGCTCCCCGATCCCAAGCTGCCCCTCGTTCTGGGACACGAGGTCGTCGGCGAGGTGGTCGCCATCGGGCCGGAGGTGAGCGGCTTCGCGCCCGGTGATCGGGTGGGCGTGCCGTGGCTGGGAGAGACCTGCGGGAGTTGCCGCTACTGCCTCACGGGCCGGGAGAATCTCTGCGATCGCGCGAGGTTCACCGGTTACACGCTCGATGGCGGGTACGGGGAGTACACGGTGGCTCGCGCCGAGTTCTGCATTCGGCTGCCGGCGGGCCGCTATTCGGATGTCGAGGCCGCGCCGCTCCTCTGCGCCGGGCTGATCGGGTACCGTGCCCTCCGCGCCGCCGGCGAGGCGGCCCGGCTGGGACTCTACGGGTTCGGTGCCGCGGCGCACATCGTGGCCCAGGTGGCCCGGGCCCAGGGGCGGGAAGTGTACGCCTTCGTCCGCCGGGGCGATGAGGCGGCGGCCGCCTTCGCCCGGGCGCTCGGCGCCGCCTGGGCCGGGCCGTCCGACGGCCCGGCCCCGGTCGAGCTCGATGCCGCGATCCTCTTTGCCCCGGTGGGCGCGCTGGTGCCCGCCGCCCTGGCCGCCGTGGCCCGGGGAGGAACCGTGGTCTGCGCCGGCATTCACATGAGCGATATCCCGGCGTTTCCCTACCGGCTGCTCTGGGGCGAGCGAGTGGTCCGATCGGTCGCCAATCTCACCCGTCGCGATGGACAGGAGTTCTTCGAGCTTCTGGGACGGATCCCGGTGGTCACCCATCCCGAACCGCTTCCGCTGGCGGCCGCGAACGAGGCTCTCGCCCGGCTCCGCTCCGGGGACGTGCGAGGGGCTCTGGTGCTCACGCCCTGAGCCACCCGCGTCGGACCGGGCTGGGCCTTCCTGCGCCGCGGGCGGCGCCTCACCCAGGATTCATCGGGGTTTCAGGTGGCGGCCCCCTGTCTTTAAGGAGGGGGTCACCATGCCACTGGGCGAGTGGTCCGGGCGAGGCTTCGAGTGGCTGTTCGACGCGGTGCCGGACGCGCTGCTGGTGGTCGGGCCGGGCGGGGGCATCGTCGCGGCGAATCGCCAGGCTGCGGCGCTGTTCGGGGCCGCCGAGCCCGCGGCGCTCGTGACCCGGCCGGTCGAGGATCTGATGCCCGAGCGGTTCCACGAGCAGCACCGCCGCCAGCGGGAGGAGTACCGGCGGGCTCCGCGGATCCGCCCGATGGGCAGTGGCCTCACCCTGACCGCGCGCCGCCTGGATGGCCGGGAGTTCCCTTGCGAGGTGAGCCTGAGCCCGCTCGAGGGGCCGCAGCAGCTCGTGCTGGCCGCGGTGCGGGACATCTCCGAGCGCCGCCGCGCGGAAGCGGAGCTGCGGCGCGAGAAGGAACGTGCGGAGGTTACCCTCGCCGCCATCGCCGACGCCGTGGTGACCACGGATGCGGGCGGACGAGTGGACTACCTGAACCCGGTCGCCGAGCGGCTCACGGGCTGGACGGCGGCGGGGGCGCGGGGACGGGACCTGCGCGAGGTGTTCCACCTGGAGCGAGACGAGGAGGCCGGCGGCGCGGAGGTGGGGGCGGGCGCCCAGTTCTCCCTGGTCCGTCCGGATGGAGCCCGGGTACCGGTGGAGTTCTCTCGGGCCCCGATTCCAGGACCGGAGGGCCATGCGGCCGGCATCGTGGTGGTGTTCCGGGACGCCACCGAGCAGCGCCGCCAGGCGCGGCTGCTGGCGCATTCGGCAACCCACGATCCGCTCACCGGGCTCGTGAATCGCGCCGAGTTCGAGCGGCGGCTGGCTCGACTGCTCGGTGCCGGCGGGCCGTCCGGTGTCCACTCGCTCTGTTTCCTCGACCTCGACCGGTTCAAGCTGGTGAACGACACCGCGGGCCATCTGGCCGGGGATGAGCTCTTGCGGCAGGCCGCGGCACGGCTCGCCGCGCGCACGCGCGGGCGCGACACTCTGGGTCGAGTGGGGGGCGACGAATTCGCTCTGTTGCTGGAGCATTGCGCCCCGGCCGAAGCGGTACGGATCGCGGAAGGTCTGGCCCGTGCGATGGAGGAGCGTCCGTTCCGGGTCGGGACCCGCGAGTTCCGGGTAGGCGTGAGCATCGGCGTGGTGCCGGTCACCCCGGGCGCTGCCGTCGCCGAAGCACTGGCCAGGGCGGACCTCGCGTGCTATCAGGCCAAGCGGCTGGGGCGGGGGCGGGTGGTCCTCTGGGAGGGGTCGGTCGGGAGCGGAGGAGGGCTGTCGCGAGCTCGACCTGCCGAAGGCGCGGCCGCCTGGCCGCCCGAGGGGCCGGAGCGGCGTGCGCCCGGTGCCGCCCGGGAGGGCCGGCCGGAAGTGCCTAACGCTTCGCCGGACCCGGCCGGCGATCCCGGCTGATGGTCCACACGTAGGCGGCGACCGCTCGGACCTCCTCGTCGCTCAGGAGGGTGGGCCCGCGCATCGGGACCGGATCGCCATCTCGGCCCCAGGCCGCGATCCCCGAGTGCCGGGTGATGTGAATCAGCCAGTCGTAGTCGCCGGAGCCTAGCTTCCACTGGCCGGCCGTGAGCGGAGGCCCCTCCTCGGTGCCCTGGCCCCGTTCCCCGTGGCATCGGGCGCAATGACCCTGACCCGCGTAGATCTCGGCCCCCGCCCGGACTAGGGCCGGGGTCACGCCGGGGGGGAGGGAGTCGGCCTGGGCCTGGGCGGACCCCGGTCCCAGGGCCAGGGCCATGATCGCGAGCGAAATCGCTCGGAGCGACCTATACTTGGTGGGCATGAGCATCTCTCCCGCCGGCCAGGAGCCGGCGCCCCAGGATGCACCAGCGAGGGTGAAACCGGCGTGAAGGCACGGCGAAAAATCCCCTTTGGCTGTGGATGATCCCACCCGGGCGAGGTCTGGGCGGCGGCGCTCCCGGCCGGTGCGGCGGACCTGGGGCGTGTGGGGGCGAGAGCGGTGACGGGGCTGCGCAGCCTCGCAGGCACCCGCGCCGCACCATCTGGTCCAACCTGTTTCCCGAACTGGTCGTGAGCTGACGTATGACCGAAGCCCACCGTCCGCGGGCCGAGCAGGCCGACGCGGAGATCCGGCAGCAGATGGTGAACCTGCTCGCCGCGGAAATCGAGCGGGCCTACGCCGTGGAAGGGCCGACGCGCGCGGGCCAGACCCTGCGGCAGATGTTGATGTCGCTCGACCGGCCGGCGCTCGCCGCCATGGTCTATGAGCTGGGACTCGACACCGAGCCCGAATTCGAGGATGACGAGCGGGAGCAGCGGGAGCGGGGCGGCACCTAACAGGGCCAGCCGGCCGGCCGCGCAGCGGTCAGCAGGACCAGCGGTTCGGGGAGTTCGCGGGCCGGAATCCGGCCGTGGGCCGGACAATAACTCCGGAGCTCGGCGTCCTCCAGGATGCCATCCGGTACCAGCACCACGAGCTCGCGGACCGGCCGGTCGGCGCCCGCGGGCGCGCTGGCCCGCAGGCGGATCGGAACCGCCCCGTACGCCCAGCAGAGTTCGCGTTCGAGCGAGGCCAACATCGCGCCGGTGACGAGCAGACTCTCGCCGCCCGAGGTGATGATCCCGAAACCCGTCCCCTGGTCGTCTTCCCGCCGGTGGAGCAGGAACCCGTACGCGAAACGATGATCCTCCGCCGAGGCAGCCGCGATGAGCTGCGTCAGGCGATCTCGGACCAGCACCTGGAGCGGGATCTCGGGCTTCACGGTCTCCACCGGTACGAGCCGGAACGGGTTCGGTTCCTGGCGCCGAAATGCAGGTCCCGGGCCAGCCGATTCACGGCCGGCCAGGATCGGCGCATCCCATGGCGGGACAAGGGGATGTGAAGGAGAACCGTCCGGGGTCGTGACCGGGTGCGGGATCACCGGGTCATGCGATTCGAGGGGGTCGGAGAGGCAGGTGGAGCCGAGCTAGCTCCCGCCGCGGAACCGGAGCACGCCGGCCAGGCCATCCACCGGGGCGCGAGCCTCCGGATCGTCGAGCACCACCACCCCCACGTGCTGCTGGAGTGCTTCCTCGATGGCCTCGCTCACCAGGTCGGCCACTGGCCGCGGGCGGCCCTCGTTCCGGCACTCAGCCTTCGAGAGCACCAGCCGTCCGCTATCCTCGCACCGGAAGCCCCACCCGCTCACATCGGCCCGCACGAGCAGGGTGCGCAGCTGACCCCGGTTGAGCGCGCGCAGCGTCTCCCGCGCGCCGTTCACCGCCCAGCCGGTCGCGAGCCCCTGCTCCATCTCCGCCACCAGGGTGCGTTCCCGGGCTCGCTCGTGCTCGAGCCGGAGCCGAAGCGCCTCGGCCCGGACCTGGGCCGGGGTGACCTCGGTGGGGTTGAGCCGGGCGAGCCCGAGCAGGGAATCCCGGAGGCGCGCGGGCAGGAAGCGGGCCAGCTCCCGCGGCGTGGTGCCGGGACCCGCCAGCACGAGACCTCGCAGGGGGCGCGGCGCGGCCAGCTCCTCGAGCCGGCGGCAGACGGTGGCGAAGTGCCGGTGGAGCTCCCGGCGAATCCGGTGATGATAGGTGCGTTCCCCGGTGCCCGGCGCGTCGGTGCGATCCGCGTGGAACTTGCCGCCCCGGGCTGCCTCCGCCCGGGTGCCTGGCAGCTCCTCGCAATCGAAGGCGGAGACCTCGAAAAACCGGGCCCGCGCCCGGTCCGCCACGGCCACGAGCAGCCGGCCGAACTCCTCCACCGCGGACACCACTTCGCGGGTGTGCGGGACCCGGTCCACCGACACCCGGGTGTGGTGCACCCGGGGCAGGGGCACCACCTCGAAGAGTCCCAACGCCGCGCAGGCGAACACCGCGACGCCCGGCGCATGGGGGAGGTTGGCCGTGTCGCCGGCCAGCTCCGACACGCGATCGAGATCCTCGCGAATCCGGGTTCGCTGGTCGTGATCGAGCGGGAGCGCGTCGAGCGTCTGTTCCAGGCGCCGGATCGCCGTTTTCAGGGCGAGGAAATAGCGCCGCCGGATCCGGTCGGACGCCTCGAGGCGGATGTAGCACGAGACGATCTCGGGCGAATCGGTGCGCAGCTCGGCCAGCCGAGCCAGCAGATCGGACCAGGATGATGTCGCGGTTGCGGTCATGGCTTCGCTCCCTCCCTCACGAGCTCCAGGCACTCGGCCTCCCGGCCCCGGACCACCCGGCGCCCCGCCAGCGGACCGCGGGTGGCGGTGACCACGGTGCACTGATGCTCGCCGCGGTCACCATCGTAGTAGATGACGACCCAGTCGCGGGTCCGGCCCAGCTGGTGGGCCCGCGCCGTGTTGGAAAAGAGGGCGGTGTAGTGGCGGTCGCCCCGCGTGGTGTGGAGCACCGGCAGCCAGGCTTTCCGCTCGGGATTGAAGCGGCGCGGGGCGATACGGGGAAGCTCCCCGGCCGCGGCGCGGCGGCGATATTCCTCGTCGACACTGAGGAGCTCCGCCACGCTGGGAGTCGCTCCGGGCGGCGGCGGTGCCTGGCGCGGCGGGCCGAGCCGGTCCCGGAGCGCCGCCACGATGCCGGCGAGGCGCTTGGGCCCGATCCCTTCGAGGGCCGCCAGGCGCCCGTCGTGCGCCGCCAGCTCGAGGTCTTCCAGCGTTCCGATGCCCAGCCGGTCGTGCAGCCGCTCGGCGAGGCGCGGCCCCACGCCCGGCACCGTGGCGAGCAGGCTCTGGGGATCGCTCTCGCCCCGGAGCCGATCGAGCAGCGGGAGCCGCCCGGTCACCACCAGATCCCGGATCGCGCGGGCGATGACGGGGCCCACGCTGGGAATCGCTTCCAGACCTGAGACCCCGCGTTCCCGCACGATCGCCTCCACCGACTCCGGCCAGTGGCGGAGGGTCTCGGCGGCCAGCCGGTAGGCGCGAACCCGGAAGGGGTTGGCGCCCTGTTCCTGGAGCAGGGCGGCCACCTCGTCCAGCCGGGCCGCGACGGCCCGATTGGCCGGATCGAGCCGGGGCGGCGGGGGGACGGTCGCGGTCACGGCTACCTCGAGGGAACGGGGGCGGGGCCGAGCCAGAGCGAGAGGCCGTCCTCGGTGCGATTCAACACCGTGTCGAACTCGCGGCTGAGCTCCCGGATCCGTTCCAGCACCCACTCCCGGTCGCGGCCAGTCGCATGGTTGACCCGCCCTTCGGCGATCCGCACCGGGACCAGATCCAGCCGCTCGATCCCGAAGAGCCCGAACTGCACCACGAAGAGCGCGGAGAGATCGTTCCGCTTGGAGGGGTCCACCGCGTAATCGTCGAGGAAGTCGCCGGTATCGTAGAGAATGAGCCGGCGGTCTCTCGCCTCGACCCCCTGCACGAGGTGGGCGCTGTGGCCCCAGAACACGTCCACCCCGGCATCCACCACCTTTCGGGCGAACGCCTGAAACTCTGGCAGGGGCCGCTCCCGCAGGTTGGGTCCCCAGTGGATCGAGAAGACCAGGAGATCGGCGAGCGGCCGTGCCTGGCGGATGGCCGCGTCAACGACGGGGAAGTCGTCGGGACTCAGGGAGACCGGGGTGTAGTTGATGCCCGGCCGATCCGCCTCGGCGGCCCACTCGGAAGGGTGATCGGCCCAGGCCAGGATGACCACCCGATAGTCCCGCGCGCGGAGGACGGCCGGGCGGCGTGCGGCCTCGAGGGTCGCCCCGGCTCCGGCGTGCGCGATCCCGGCCTGGTCCAGCGTCTCCACCGTCTCGACCAGGCCGGCGGGGCCGAAGTCCCCGACGTGGTTGTTGGCCAGGGCCGCGAAATCCACCCGGCCCAGGCGGAGGACCCGGGCTCGCTCGGGGTCCGCCCGGAAATGGAAGGCCTTCTCGGGCTGCCACGGCTGGGTGACGCTGGTGAGGGCGCACTCGAGATTGATGGCGAAAAGGTCCATCCCCCACAGGCGCGGCAAGAGATCGCCCCAGGGATAGGCGTTCCCCCGCCTCGCGACGATTTCGTTGACCCCGCGACCGAGCATGACGTCGCCGGCCAGGGCAAGACGTGCCGCCGTGCGTTCCAGTCTCATTCCGCACTCTCCGCCGGCGCCCCGGCGAGGTACCGGAGCACGTCCCGCTGCGTGATCACGCCGAGCAACTTGGGCTGACCCGGCCCCCGGTGAACCACGGGCAGGACGTGCAGCCGGGTTTCGATCATGAGATCGGCCGCCGCCACGATCGGGTCGTGGGGCTCCACGGTCACCACCCCGCAGCGCATGATGTCGCGGGCCCGCTGGGCCCCGAATGTGGCCACGTCCAGAACACCGAGATCGCGGTCCGGCCTCAGGGCCCGAAGCAGGTCCAGCCGAGTCACGATGCCGACCAGCGTCCGATCCGGCAGAACCACCGGGCACGCCTCGGCCCCGTGAGTCTCGAGTCCCCGGTAGATCTCCGCGAGCGTGGTGTCGGGATGGGCGACCAGTTGGGGCTCCGACATGAGCTCGCGAACCGGAGCGAGTCCAGCCTTGGTGCGGGTCATGAATCCTCCCGATCGCCGCAGGTTTAAAATGCACGCGGTGGCGATGAACCGGCTGTGAGTCCGGCGTGAATTAAGCCTGGGCCGGTCCGGCCTTCACGAGCGGTTCAGGGTGAGCGAGCATGATTAGATGGCAATCACGGGCCGCCGGCCGGCGATGCGACATCTGGTACCCCGTACGGAGGCGATGCCATGATACGGGTCCGGGACCTCATGACCAGCGAGGTGATCGCGCTGGCTCCGGAGCTGACCCTCCGGGAGGCGATCGAAACCCTGGCCCAGCGGCGGATCGGGGGGGCACCGGTGGTGGCCAACCAGACCCGGCTCGTCGGGGTGATTTCGGCGAGTGACATTCTCGCCTTTCAGGCCTCGCTGCCGGGGGTGCCGACCGACCGGTCGGACCAGCAGATAGAGCTCGACGAGTACGGGCCCGAGGAGGGATGGGAGGAAGGGGCCGAGCCGGCCGGGGCCTACTTCACCGAGCTCTGGGCCGACGCCGGGGCCGAACTCCCCGCGCGGTTGAGTCAGGTACAGGGGCCGGAATGGGATGTGCTCGAGGAGCACACCGTGGCGGAGGCGATGAGCCGCGCCGTGCGGACCGTGAGCCCGGAGACGCCGGCCGTCGAGGCCGCCCGGCGGATGGTGGCCGACCGGATCCACCGGCTCCTGGTGGTGGAGCCTGGAGGCCGTCTGGTCGGTATTCTGAGCAGCATGGATTTCGTGCGGGCCGTGGCCCGGGGGAAATTGGCGCTGCACCGGCCGCCTGCGGCCGGGGATGAGGGCGGCGGATCCTGAGGCCCCGACCCGGGCAACCGAGATGGCGGGAGGATCAGCGCCATGGAGCTACCGGTCCAGATCAGCGCCAATTTCGAGCTGTCGGACGCGCAGGAGCGCCTGCTCCGTCAGGCTGTAGCGCGGCTCGAACGCTTTTACGGCGGGCCGCTGGGGTGCCGGGCCACGGTGACGGTTCACCGCTACGCCAACGGCAACCCGCGAAGCTACGACGTCCGGCTCGATGTCACCGCGCCAGGCGGCGAGTTTGCGATCACGCGGCAGCCCAAGCGGAGCCTTCGGGAAGCGATCAAGGACGCCTTCGACGCGGCCCGGCGGAAGCTGCAGGACTACGCCCGGCGCCAGCGGCGGGACGTCAAGCGCCACAGCCCGCCGCCCCTCGGGACGGTGACCAAGCTCTTTGCCCACGCAGGCTACGGCTTCATCGAGACCGCCGACGGCCGCGAGATCTACTTCGACCGGAACAGCGTGGTGAACGGCGGGTTCGACCGGCTGGAGGAGGGCGATGATGTGCGCTTTGTCGAGCGGGCGGGTGCAAAGGGCCCGATGGCGAGCACGGTGGTGCGCGTGCGGCGGCGACGCACCCGGACGGGCGCGCCGGGCTAGCCCTTGATCACGCCCAGCGGCCGCAGGCGGGCGACCTTCTTCGCCAGCCCGGCCTGGTGCACCACCGAGACCACCTCCTCCACGTCCTTGTAGGCGTAGGGCGCCTCCTCGGCCAGCTCCTCGTTGGACGAGCAGCGCACCACGATCCCCCGGGCCTGAAGCTCGCGGCGCACCTCGCTCCCGGAGCGGGTCCGCTTGGCCGCTCCCCGGCTCATGGCGCGCCCGGCGCCGTGGCAGCAGCTGCCGAAGCTCGCCTCGTACGCCGCATCCTGCCCCGCCAGCACGTAGGAAGTCGTCCCCATGCTCCCGGGGATCAGCACCGGTTGCCCCACGCTCCGGTACGCGGCCGGGGTTTCCGGGTGGGACGGACCGAACGCGCGGGTCGCGCCTTTCCGGTGGACGCAGACCTCGGTGTCCTGGTGTCGCTCGAGCTTGGCGATGTTGTGCGCGACGTCGTAGACCAGGCGCAGGGTCCCCTGGGGCCCGAAGGCCCGATCGAACACCCGCCGGGCGGCGTGCGTGATCGCCTGGCGATTGGACCACGCGAAGTTGGCGGCAGCGGCCATGGCGCCCAGGTAGCGCTTGCCTTCCGGCGCGCTGAGGGGGGCGCAGGCCAGCTGCCGGTCGGGCAGGGTGATGCCGTAGCGCGGCATCACCCGGTCCAGCTCCCGCACGTAATCGGTGCACACCTGGTGGCCGAGCCCGCGCGAGCCAGTATGGATCAACACGGTGAGCTGGCCCTCGCGAAGCCCGTAGGCCTGGGCCGCCGTCTCGTCGAAGACCTCGTCCACCACCTGGACCTCGACGAAGTGGTTTCCCGAGCCGATGGTGCCGAGCTGGTCGTGGCCGCGGTCCTTGGCCCGCGCGGACACGGCACCGGCATCCGCCCCCGGCAGCGCGCCCCCGGCCTCGGTGTGGGCGAGATCGTCCGGGGTGGCCAGCCCTCGCTCCACCAGGTACGGCACACCCTCCTCCAGCACCCGATCGAGCTCATCGCGCTCGAGGCTGAGCGCCCGGTTGGCATGGGGACCCGAGGGGATGCTCCGGCTCAGGTCGTGCACCACGGTCTCGATGCGGTCCTGGACCGCGGTGGCCTCCAGCTCCGAGGCGAGGAGTCGCACGCCACAATTGATGTCGTAGCCGACGCCGCCCGGGGAGACCACCCCGTCGCGGATCCGCATCGCGGCGACACCCCCCACCGGAAACCCGTAGCCCTCGTGCACGTCCGGCATCGCCAGCACGTGACCGACCACGCCCGGCAGCGTTGCCACATTGACCAGTTGCTCCAGCGAGCGGTCGGCGGCGAGCCGCTGCCAGAGCGCCTCGTCGGCGAAGACCCGGGCCGGCACCCGCATCCCCTCACGGGCCGTCACCGGGATCTCGTACAGGACCGGACTCAACCGCTTCGCGACAGCAACGATGCGCTCGGACATCAGACATCCAGAATCACTTCGGCTTCCCAGCCGCCATCGAGCGGCTGGAGCCTGAGGTTGTGCAAGGTGGCGGCTTTCACCTCGGACGGCGCCGTCGGGATCTCCACCCCGGTTACCTCGAAGCGGGCCTCCGTCTCGTTCACCACGCCCGTGCCGAACTCGGTCGCCACCCAGCGGTCACGTTCTGCAAGATAGATGAGCTCGTTCAGCCACTCGACCAGCAGGGCGGGGCGGTCCGACGCCCGGACCGCCACGGTGCGGGTCCGGGTAGGATACACCGGGGAGACCACGGGGAGCTCGATCTCCCGCAACGCCCGTCCGGCTTCGGCGAAGAGTTCCTCGAGCGTCGGCGCCCACACCCTCAGTCCGATCTCGCCGGTGTGGTCGAGCACCTCGTGCCCTGCGATCACGGGGTCGCTCCGAAGTATCGGCGGAACCACGCGGTCGCCAGTTCCGCCACCTGTTCCAGGGTGCCCGGCTCCTCGAAGAGGTGGGTGGCACCGGGCACGACCACCAGGTCCTTGGGGCAGGTGAGCCGGTCGTAGGCCCGCCGGTTGAGCGAGAGGACTGGTTCGTCGAGCTCGCCCACGATGAGCAGGGTGGGGGCCCGCACCCGGCCCAGCCACTCGGCGGCGAGATCCGGCCGGCCTCCGCGCGAGACCACCGCCGCGATCGGGCCCGAGCCCCTGGCCTCGGCGGCCAGGGCGGCGGCGGCGCCCGTGCTGGCGCCGAAATAGCCGAGCGGCAAGCGCTCGAGTTCAGGCGCTGCGCGCGCCCAGTCCGTGGCCGCGAGGAGCCGCTCGGCCAGCAGCAGGATGTCGAAGACGTTGCGCCGGTCCTCCGCCTCCCGCTCCGTGAGGAGATCGAAGAGCAACGTCCCGATCCCGGCGGCCTGGAGCACCTGGGCCACGGCACGGTTCCGGGGGCTCCGCCGGCTGCTCCCGGAACCGTGGGCGAACAGGACGAGGCCGCTGGCCCGCTCGGGGACGACCAGGTCGCCGGGCAGGGTGACCGTATCCGCGGGGATCGCCACCCCGCGCTCAGCCGGCCGAGGCCGCGGGTCGCTCATGGAGACAGGCGAGGACCTCCTCGTCGGAGGTCGGGCTGAAGTCGTCGTAGCTCAGGCTCACGGCCCGGAATCCAGGCGGCGCGCTGAGACAGACCAGGTCGTCCACCAGCGGTGTCAGGCGCCGCAGCGTATCGGGCGCGCTCACGGGCACGGCGAGCACGATCCGCCCCGCGCCCTGCGCCCGGAGCACCCGGATCGCCGCTTCGGCCGTGGCACCGGTGGCGAGACCGTCGTCCACCAGGATGACCGTGCGGCCGTGGACCTCCACTCCCGGCCGGCTACCCCGATAGGCCCGCTCCCGGCGCGCCAGCTCTTCCTGCTCCTGCGCGATGACGCGGTCCAGGTACTCCGGGGGGATGCCGAGCTGCTGGACCACGTCGTCATGGAGCACGGTGGCCCCCGCGGCGACCGCACCCACGGCGAACTCCGGATGGCCGGGGGCGCCGAGCTTCCGAACCACCAGCACGTCCAGGGGGGCGCCGAGCGCGCGGGCCACCTCGGCGGCCACGGGAACACCGCCCCGTGGCAGCCCCAGCACCACAGGCTGGGCCGAGCGGTACCGCTCCAGTGCCTGCGCCAGTCGCCGCCCCGCGTCACGCCGGTCCGCGAATCGCATCAGGTCCTCCGCCGCCCGGGGGTCGGAGCTGTCATGCCGGCCCCCGTGTGAACGTTCACTGAGCTCGCCCTGAATTCGGTCCCGTGCCGCCGAGGACCAGGAACCACTCCGCCTGCATCTTCTCGGCGGTGGTGATGTAGGGAGACAGGAACCCGCGGTCGAACTGGAGCCCCTCGACCACCTCGAGGAGCGTCTGGGTGGTGTTCGATTCCTCGACCGTGATCACGCCGTCGGGTCCCACCCAGTCCACCGCCTCCGCCACCATCCGGCCGATGGCCGCGTCGTTGTGCGCCGAAACGGTCGCGACCTGGGCCCGCTGCCGCGCCGTCGCCACCGGCCGCGACACCTCCCGGAGCCCCTCGACCGCGACCCGGAGCGCCCGGTCGAGCCCGCGCTCGAGATCGATGGCACTGGCCCCGGCCGCCACGCAGCACCCCTCACTGATGCCCCTCGACCAGGAAGGATAATTTCGCGTTGACCCGGTACTTGGCAATCTTGTCGCCCTGGACCTCGCCGCTGAAGTTGTCGATCCAGATGGACTTGATGTTCTTGACCGTCTTCGCCGCCTCCTGGACCGCGATCCTGGCCGCGTCCTCCCAGCTCTGGTCCGACTGGGCGATCAGCTCGATGACCTTGACGATGGTGCTCATCGTACGGCTCCTGGAAAAGGTGAACGACTTCGCCCTCCATGGATAGCGGCGCGTCCTGAAACCACCCTGAGCCAATCATGAAAAGGGCCGCAACAAAAAAACCGCCCCGGCCGAGGCGGGCCGGGGCGGGCAGCGGTCCGGCGGGCGGCGATCAGCCCTTGATGAGAATCCGGTTCTTGACTGCGGTCTCCACCTTGGGGAGCCGCACCGTCAGGATCCCATCCTGGTACGTCGCCTCGACCTTGTTCGCCTCGACCGCCTTGGGCAGCCGGATGCTCCGCATGAACTTCCCGGCCTCCCGTTCCTCCCAGAGATACTCCTCGGTCTTCTCGGTGAGTTTCTTCTCCCGGTGACCGGTGAGGGTGAGCACGTTGTCCTCGAGGTTCACGTCCAGGTTTTCCCGGGGCACGCCCGGGACCTCGACCCGAACCACGAACTCCTTCTCGGTCTCCGTCAGATCGAGCTTCGGAGCCCAGGTCCCTTCCATGGCCCGGGTGAGCGGCTCGAAGTCGAACGTCGGAAACGGGAACGGCGTCCGGAACAGCCGCTCGAACACCTCGTCGAAATCCTTGGCCAGAGTGGGAACCCCGACCGGCGCTTTCATGAGTTTCATATGTCCTCCTCGCTTGGCCCTGTCCGATACCATCCAATCCCGGCCGAGTCCTATGCTACCACCAGGGCCATGAAACGAGCCTGAACAATCCTCGAAAATTGCCAGGGGAGCCGGCGCGGGTGGCGCCGTGGAAGACCTGCCGGCCCCGGACGACCGTGGAATCGGTGACTTCCGGCGGGCGGGTCGGCACTCCCTGGGCTGCCTAGTCCTTGAGCATCCGCCGGGGCGGATCGTCCAGATCGTCGAATTGCCCGCGTTTCACCGCGTACAGGAACAGCACGGCGAACAGGAGGCCCAGCCCCAGGGCGATGGGGAGCAAGAACACTACGGCGCGCATCCTTCCTCCCGGCGCACCCGCCGTTCGACCCGGCTGGCGTTCCAGATCACCATCCCGCTCGACAGTGGCATGAGCACCGCCGCCACGAGCGGATTCACCAGGCCTGCTGCGGCCGCGCCGACTGCGAGTACGTTGTAGATGATCGAGCGCCGCTGGCTCGACCGGATGGCCTGCGACGCTGCCCGGGCTGCCCGGATCCCGGCCACGACGGGCGCGAGCGAGGCAGTCGAAATCAGGCCGTCGGCCACGAGCAGGCTGGTGGCTGCTCCCGTCCCCATCGCCACCCCCACGTCGGCCCGGGCCAGGGCGGGCCCGTCGTTGAGGCCGTCGCCGGCAAAGAGCACGCGGCGTCCCGCCTGCTGCCGCGCCGCGATCCACGCGGCCTTGGCGGCCGGCTCGGTGCGAGCGTGGACTTCGGCGATACCCGCTTCCCGCGCGATGCGGTGGGCTACCTCGGGGTGGTCCCCGCTCAGGAGCACCACGTCGAGACCGAGTTGCTGGAGCGCTGCGACCGTGCTCCGGGCATCCGGCCGCACCCGGTCGCCCAGCGTGATGACCGCAGGCCTGCCGTTCCCGTTTTCCAGCCAGACCTCGCCGGGGCGCCCGGCCCGGAGCCGGTAACTCCGGCCGTCCACCACGCCGGCGATTCCGGCGCCGGGGACCTCTCGGACCTCGGTCGCCCGCGGCAGCGGGATCCCCCGCCGGGCCGCCTCGGCGATGATCGCCCGCGCGACCGGGTGGGTGCTGAATCGTTCGAGTCCGGCGGCGATCCGGAGCGCGGCGTCATCGGCGCTGGTCACCACGAGGTCGCCTTCGGTCACGGTGCCCGTCTTGTCGAGCGCGGCCGTGTCCGCCCGCCCGAGTTCGAGCAGCGCGTCGCTGGAGCGGAGCAGCAACCCCCGCCGGGCCGCCGCGCCGAGCCCGGCGGCCGCGGCCAGGGGATGGGACAGGGCGAGCGCGCAGGGGCAGGCGACCACGAGGACCGCGACGGTTCGGGTGATGGCCACGCCGAGATCCGCCGCCAGGGTCCAGCCGGCGAAGGTGAGGGCGGCCGCGGCGAGCGTGGCCGCGGTGAACCACGGGGCGATGCGGTCGGCGGCCGTGGGGGCCGCCGCCCGGTCCTGCGCCGCCCGGAGCTGTGCGGCCATCCGGTGCACGACGGTCTCCTCGCCCACCGCCTCGACCCGCACGGTGAGCGCGCCGTCCAGGAGGATGGTCCCGGCCACCACCCGGTCCCCCGGGCCCACGGTCACCGGAGCGGCTTCGCCGGTCAGGAGCGCCATGCGGACCTGGCCGCTTCCCTCCACCACCTGGCCATCCACGGGGAACTCCTCCCCCGCGCCCAGGTCAATCCAGTCTCCCTTCCTGAGGTCGCCGACCGGCACCGCCTCGACCTCGTACGCCTCATCCTCTCCCCCCGGCGCCGGCGGCTCGGCGTCTCGCGGTGCCCCCGGCCGGAGCCGTCTCGCGGTCCTCGGCACCGAGCCCGCGAGCGCGCTGGCCGCCTCGGTGGCCCGCCGCCGGCCCCGCGCCTCCAGCACCCGGCCCGCCAGGAGCAGGGCGACCAGCATGGCGAGGGAGTCCAGATAGCCGTCGTGGCCCAGCGCCGTGGCGATCAGGCCGTGGCCGTACAGGATGGCCACCCCGAGCGCGATGGGCAGGTCCATGTGGAGGAACCCGTGGCGGAGCCCGCGCCAGGCGCCGGCGAAGAAAGGCTGGGCGCACCAGAGGGCGACCGGCGTGGCCAGGGTGAGCGTAGTCCAGCGGAACAGCGCCGCGTAGCGCGGATCCATGTTGCCCCACCAGCCCGCGTACACCGTGGCGGCGAGGAGCATGATGTTCATGGCGGCGAACGCGGCGACGCCTAACCGGAGCAGCAGGTCCCGATCCGGCGCCGCCTCGATGCCCAGGGGCCGGGGCCGGTAGCCGAGGGCGGCGATGCGCCCGGCGAGCGTGGCGAGATCCACCCGGGCGGGATCCCACCGGAGCGTGGCCCGGCCGGTCGCGTAGCTCACGGTGGCGGCGAGCACACCGGGGGTCCGCTCCAGGATCCGCTCGGTGAGCCAGACGCAGGACGCGCAGCGAAGGCCGTCCACCACGAGCCGCGCCTCGCAATGGCCGGCGGCATCGGCCGTGACCGGGACACGGGTCCAGTCGCCCCCGTCCGGCTCGGGCCGGGGAGCGAAGTCGGTGCGTTCGGCGTAATACCGTTCCAGCCCGGCCTCGCGAATGATCCGCGCCGCGAGCTCGCAGCCGGGGCAGCAGAAGGCGTCGTCCGGGCCCTCCACCGGGGTGCCGCAGTGGGGGCAGCGAGCCGGGACGGTGCCGGCCGCGGGCTCAGCGCGGCTCGGTCTGGTAGCTCGGGACGACGGCATCGGCGCCCCGGATCGCGACGTACGCGAAGAGGGCGTTGACCACGACGACCACCAGGAGTCCGACCGCGATGGCGAGCGGCCAGCGGGAACGCGGGGCCTTACTGGTTGAGCGCAAGGGGGCCTCCGGTCTTGAACGTGGCATCCAGGGTCATGACGTGGCGCGGCGAGGCCACCAGCACCTGAATCGGGACGGTTCGGGGCAGGTGAGTCCCGCCCGGCACCCGGATCACGAGCGGCTCGATCCGGCTCTCGGTGGCCCCCAGCTCGAGGTCCGGCACCACGACCTGGGCCTGGTCGAGGCCCGCGACCCGCACGTGGAACGGTACCCGGTCCGGCCCCGGCTGCTTGTTGGTGATCCGGAGCAGGTAGGTGTTCCGCACCCAGCCGTCCGCATCCTCGGTGAAGAGCGTGCCCGGCGCCCGGCTCACGGCCGCGTCGAAGGGAGCCCGGGTGGTCACCAGCCCGATGATGGCCGCGGCCAGTCCCGCGAGGAGCCCGCCGTAGACCAGGGTGCGGGGCCGCACCAGGTGCCGGGCCCGGGCGGGACGCGCCGAACCGAAATCGACCAGGGTCCGGTGGCCCAGCTTCCCCATCACCAGCGCGCAGGCGTCAATGCAGCGGGCGCAGGCGATGCACTCGAGCTGGAAGCCGTCGCGAATGTCGATCCCCTGGGGGCAGACGAACACGCACTTGTTGCAGTCAATGCAGCGGCCGGCCTCCTTCGCGCCGGGGCCGCCGCGCGGTTCGCCGCGGGACACGTCGTACTGCACGAGCAGGGTGTCGGGATCGGTGAGCGCGCTCTGGAACCGCGCGTAGGGGCACAGGTAGTTGCAGAACTGCTCGCGGAACCACGCCAGGTCGAAGAACCACAGCGCGGCGAAGATCCCCACGATGGTGTACTCCAGGGGGCTCCCCCGCCCGGTCCAGAGCTCGCGGGCACCGGCGAAGTAGCTCCCGAACGCCATCGAGATCGCGCCCGACAGCGCGAGGAATACCCCCCACTTGAGCGCCTTGCGCCAGAGCTTCTCCCAGGTCCACGGGCCCTCGTCGCGCCGGCGGCGCGCCACCCAGTCGCCCTCGATCCACTTCTCGATCGGCCGGATCAGGCTGTCGAGGAAGACGGTCTGCGGGCAGGCGAATCCGCACCAGAGCCGGCCGTAGAGTGCCGTGAAGAAAAAGAGCGAGAACGCGAGAAACAGAAGGAGCAGAAGGAGCAGGATCGTGTCCGACGCCGTGAAGATCGCGCCGAACGCGTAGAGCCGCCGGCCCGGCAGATCGATGAGGAGCGCCGGCTGCCCTTGCACCCTGATCCAGGGAGTGACGAAGAGAATGAGATGAAGGGCGGCAAAGGTCCACTGCCGGAGCCGGGTCCACGGGCCCGTCACCGCCTGCGGATAGATCCATTTGCGCTTCGCGGCAAAACCGAGCATCCGTCGCCTCATTGCGGGCCGAGCGGGCCGGAGGCGGGGCCCGGTCCGGCCCATGCCCTCGTCCCCTCACCCGCCACCGGTTCCTCGCCACCCGCCCTGCGAGCCGGGCCTAACTGCCCCCCGGCGCCTCGTCCTTGATTCCCAGCGCTTCGTGGTTGGCGTGGACCACGTACGCGGCCACCTGCGCCACCTTCTCCGGCCCCAGGATCGGCCCCCAGGTGAGCATCCCCTTCTCGGGCACCCCGTTGGTGATGGTGCGCAGGATGTCGGCCGGCTTCCCGCCATGGATCCAGGTGCTGTCCAGCAGGTTGGGCCCGATCCCACCTTTCAGGTCGGCGCCGTGGCAGGGAACGCAGTTGGCCTTGTAGATCGCCTCCCCGGCCTTCACCGCCGCTTCGGTGATCGCCAGCTCCCCGGGCCCGGCCCCGGCCGCCGGCGCCGGCCAGCGCCGCTGGGCCTCCGCCACCTCCGCGGCGTAGGCCTTGGGGAGCGAGCGATCGGCGATGAGGTGATAGTGCACCGTGTACGCCACCGCCCAGACGATCGTGAAATAGAACAGGCCGAGCCACCAGTTCGGCAGCGGGTTGTCGTACTCCTCGATCCCGTCCGCTTCGGCCGCGTGGCCCAGCACCCGGTCCCGCTCGCGCTTGCCGCTCACGACTCACCTCCGTCGTTCAGGGGCATCCGGCTCGCGTCCTCCAGCGCCTGCCGGTTCCGCCCGCTCCAGGCCCACCAGATCCAGCCCACGAAGGCGAGAAGGAATACCGCCGTGGTGATCCCCATCAGCCAGCCCAGCTGGATCTGCTCCGCCGCCTCCCGAAACACGGGGTTCATGGCGCGCCTCCTGCGGCACCGGGGCCCGCGGGCTGGGCGGCCAGCGCCGCCTTGCCGTCCTTCCCCAGTCGCTGGAGATAGGCGATCAGGGCCACGATCTTCCGGTCCGGGTCGGCCTGGATCCCTGCCTGGGCCAGGCGGCCGACGATCTCCCGGGCCTGGGCGGCCGCGGCCTCCGGCGCGCCGGCGATGTCGGCCTCCTGGTACGGAACCCCGGCGCGCCGAAGGGCCCGGAGCGACGCCTGGATGTCGGCCGGGTCGTACCGCTGGACGAGGAGCCACGGGTAGCGCGGCATGATGCTCCCCGGCGACGTGCTCCGGGGATCGCGCATGTGCTCGTAGTGCCAGGCGTCGGGGTACTTCCCACCCACCCGCTGGAGGTCGGGCCCGATCCGCCGCGAACCCAGCAGGAAGGGATGGTCGTAGGCGTACTCGCCCGCCCGGGTCCATTCGCCGTACCGCAACACCTCCGCCCGGGTCGGCCGGATCATCTGGGAGTGACAGGTGTAGCAGCCCTCGGCGATGTAGATGTCGCGCCCCGCCACCTCGAGCGGGGTGTAGGGCTTCACCCCGGCGAGGCGCTCCGGCCCCCAGGACGCGCTGAACATGGGAATGATCTCGACCAGGCCGCCGATCAGGATCGCGACCGTCGCGCACAGGGCAAAGAGCCCGCCCTTGCCCTCGAGTCGGCGGTGGAGGGCCGTGTATCCGCGTTCCGGATGCTCGCTCATCCAGTGACCTCCTCAGCCCGCGGCCGCCACCGCGGTGCCGGCCGGGACCACCGCCTCGGCCTTCGCGGCGCGCACGGTGCGCCAGAAGTTCCAGCCCAGCATCACCATTCCGATCAGATACAGCGTGCCGCCCAGCAGCCGCAGCCAGTAGAACGGCTGGAGCTGCCTCACGATCTCCACGAAGCTCGGGTACTTGAGCTGGCCCGCCTCGTCCAGCGCCCGCCACTCCAGCCCCTCGGTGAGTCCCGCCGCCCACATCGAAACCGTGTACAGCACGATCCCGATCGTCGCCAGCCAGAAGTGGGTCGTGGCCCAGCCGGGGTAGGCGAGGGGGCGCTTCCAGAGCCGCGGGATCAGCCAGTAGAGCGTCCCGAAACTGATCATCCCCACCCAGCCCAGGGCCCCGCTGTGGACGTGGCCGATGGTCCAGTTGGTGTAGTGGGAGAGCAGGTTCACCGCCCGAATGGACATCATCGGGCCCTCGAACGTGCTCATCCCGTAAAAACTCACGGCCACCACGAAGAACTTGAGAATCGGATCGGTGCGGACCCGGTCCCACGCCCCCCGCAGGGTGAGGAGCCCGTTCAGCATCCCCCCCCACGACGGCGCGATCAGCATGATGCTGAACACCATCCCCAGGGTCTGGGCCCACTCGGGCAGCGCGGAGTAGAGCAGGTGGTGCGGCCCGGCCCAGATGTAGAGAAAGACCAGCGCCCAGAAGTGCACGATCGAAAGCCGGTAACTGTACACCGGCCGCTCCGCGGCCCGGGGCAGGAAGTAATACATGAGCCCGAGAAACGGCGTGGTGAGGAAAAAGCCCACCGCGTTGTGGCCGTACCACCACTGCACCAGCGCGTCAGTAAGACCCGAGTAGATGGGATACGACCGGGTGAGCGTCGCTGGGATCGCCAGGTTGTTCACGATGTGCAGCACCGCGATCGTGATCACGAACGACATGTAGAACCAGATCGCGACGTAGAGATGATCCACCTTCCGGATCGCGATCGTCCCGAAAAAGTTGATCCCGAAGATCACCCAGACGATCGTGATCAGCAGGTCCACCGGCCAGATCAGCTCGGCATACTCCTTGGACTGGGTGAAGCCCAGCGGCAGCGTCAGTGCCGCGAGCACGATGACGAGCTGCCAGCCCCAGAAATGGAGCCAGGAAAGCGTGTCGCTGTACATCCGCGTCTTGAGGAGCCGCTGCATCGAGTAGTAGACGGCGGTGAAGCACACGTTCCCGGCAAAGGCGAAGATCACCGCATTGGTGTGCAGCGGCCGGAGCCGCCCGAACGTGGTCCACGGGAGCCCCAAGTTCGCCGGCCACCACGCGAGCTGCAGAGCGATGACCACCCCGACCAGCATCCCCACCGCGCCCCAGACGACCGTCGCCGTCACGAAGGCTTTCACGATCGCGTCGTCGTACCGGGGCTCGTTCGCCGAACTGACCGCGGTATATTGCACCGTGCCGCTCCTCCTCCCTTGAAGACCTGACCTGTGCTCCCCCTCTTGGCCGGCGCCTTCCTCGCGGGCCTGGCGGGCAGCGTTCACTGCCTCGCCATGTGCGGCCCGTTCGCCGCCAGCTGCGCCCGTGTGGCGGGAGGCCTCCCCGCCTGGCACGTCGGCCGGGTGCTCACCTACGCCGCCCTCGGCGCTGTGGCCGGCGGGTTCGGCCGGGTCCTGCCAGGGCCGGCCTGGCTCCCCGCCACGCTCGCCACCGCGCTCCTCCTCTGGTTCGCGCTCGGGCTGGCCGGGCTGGTCCCCGAGCCGCGCCTCGTCCCCAGCCATTTCGCGAGCCTCGCCGCCCGGTCAGCGGCCAGGCCCGCGCTGGGAGCGCAATTCCTGTTCGGGATGGCCAACGGGTTGTTGCCCTGCGGGCTGGTCTACTCCGCCCTGAGCTTCCCGGTGACTCTCGCCGATCCGCTCCGGGGCGCCGCCCTGATGGTTGCCTTCGGGACCGCTACCGTCCCCGCCCTTTCCGCCGCCGCCCTCGGCCTCCGCCGACTCCTCGTCCGGAACCCCAGGACCCGCCGTGCCTTCGCCCTGTTCATCCTCGCGGCCGGTCTCTGGACCATCTGGACCAGGGCGAGCAGCGAAATGGCCCAGCCTCACCACCCACCCCACCACCGCCTCCCGTCTCCGTGAGGAGGCCCATGAGTGAGGACTGGACCGGACCCATCTTAGAGGAAAGCTTGTGAAGAAAGGTGCGAGGAACTCTGAAGGAACCCTTAACCGGGGTCAGTCAGCTTCATTGAACAGGCAGCGAGCCGCCCGCAGATGCTGGGCGATGTCGAATCCCTGGGGATCGATCATGGCCTGGACGGCGCATCCCTTGACGAAGCTCACGGCGAGCGTGGCCAGGCCCTCGGCCGTCACTCCCCGGAATCGCTCCGGTTCGGCGTCCAGCAGCGCCTGCCCGCTGTCCCGAAATGCCTCGCGGTAGCGGGCCAGCGCCTGGCGCATTCGGAGCCCGATCGCCGGATCGTGCCTCCCTCGGACCCAGAACCCGAACAGCAGGTTGATGCGCTCCGGCTCGGCCGAGAGGCGTTGCATCTCACGGTGGATCAGGGTGTGAAACCCCGCCAGCGCCGATCGGTCGGAGGGCAAGGCGGACAGGGCTGCCGGGGGGCGAAGGGTTCCTTCGATCAGCCACTCGAGCAGGGCCAGGAGGAGCTGCTGCTTGGTCTTGTAGTGAAACAGCACCAGCCCGCTGCTGAGGCCGGCCGCGGAGGCCACCTGGCGGATCGTGAGCCCGTCCAGTCCGTGCTGGGCCGCGACCCGGTAGGCGGAGCCGAGGATTTGCTCGCGCCGTGCGGCTTCAGGCGCCTTGTGCCCCGGCATCGCGCCGCCTCACCCGATTCTGTCGGCTGTGGCGGTCGGTTCCAGCCGTCCGAGCAGTCTGAGGAGGCCGTCGAGCATCGTCAGCGGATGGGGCGGGCAGCCCGGTACCCAGAGGTCCACGGGGATGTCCGGGGGAACGCCATGGCCCACCTCGGGGCTGCCACGAAACGGCCCGCCGTTGATGGCGCAGGCTCCGACCGCGATCACCAGGCGCGGCTCGGGAACGGCGTGATACGTGTCGTACAGGGCGCTCCGCATGTTGACGCTGACCGCGCCGGTGATGACGATGCCATCGGCGTGGCGCGGGCTCGCCACGAATTGTACCCCGAACCGGGCGAGGTCGAAGACGACATTGCCCAGCGCCACGAGTTCGGCTTCGCACCCGTTGCAGCTCCCCGCCGCCACGGACCGGAGGCGGAGCGAGCGGCCGAAGAGCCGGCGCATCCGCTCGTCCAGGGCGGCGGCCAGTCGGATCTCGCCGTCGGCGCTCCGGAGCGCCTCCCGGTCCGAGGCGGCCATCCGATAATCGCGCGTGAAGGCGATCGCCCCGTGGGGGCACGCCGCCGCCTCCTCCGGGGCGAACAGGCAGGCGCCCGCGTCGAGCCGCGCCTCCCCACCGGGCCCCGGCGCGAGCAGGCCCGAGGGCATCGCCGCCTGGCAGGTGGCGCAGCCGTCCCGGCACCGGGTCTGGTCTCGCGTGGGACGGCCTCGGAAACGTTCGGGGAACTCGGCGCCGCCGGCCGGGAAGGGCGAGGTGCGGGTTCCCTGCCGCCAGCGGATGCGAAGGAACTCGAGCATCAGAGATCGTGCCCCGCGTAGGACAGGTTGAAGCTCTTGTTGCAGAGCGGGAAATCCGAGATCTGGTTGCCGGGCATGGCGGCGGCCAGCGCGCTCCAGTTGTGGAACGAGGGGTCCACCACCTTGTATCGCCGGATCGCGCCGGTGTCGTCCGTCACCACCACGTGTGCGATCTCGCCCCGCCACCCCTCGCTCAGGGACACCGCGAGTTCGGCCGGGCGCAGGGGCCCGCACGGGACCTGGATCGCGCCGCGGGGCAGCATGCCGAGCTGTTCGATCACGAAGTCGAGCGAGCGCTGGATCTCCAGCCGGCGGACCAGGGCCCGGGCGAGCACGTCGCCGGCCCACGCGGTGGCGACCGGGATGTGGGCAAAGCGGAACAGGCCGTAGGGGTGGTCGTGGCGGACGTCGCGCGGCACCTCGCAGGCCCGGGCCGGCGGCCCCACCACCCCGAGGCGCAGGCATTGCGGCCGGCGCAGCGTCCCGACGCCTTCGAGCCGGGCCTGGACCGAGGCGTTGCCGAACATCAGCGCGGCCACCGGCGCGAACTCGTCGCGCAGGCGCTGCAGCCGGTCCACGGCCTCGGCAACCATGCTGGGGGTGATGTCGAAGAGGACGCCGCCCGGCCGGATGAGCCCGCGGCCGTAGCGGTTGCCGCTCAGCGTCATGAGAAGATTCAGGCACTCCCCCCGCATCCGGCCGAAGTAGGCCGCGGCCGGTTGATAGGCGATGTCGCCGGCGATCGCCCCGAGGTCGCCCAGGTGGTTGGCCAGGCGCTCGACCTCGAGCGCAATGCCCCGGATGGCCTGGGCCCGCGGTGTCTTGCGGGCGCGCGCCAGCGCCTCGATCACGCTGGCATGCGCACCGCCGTGGCCGATGACGGTGTCGCCGGCGATGGATTCCGCCACCAGCATCGCCCGGTCACGGCCCAGGGTCGCGAGCAGCCGCTCGACACCGCGATGCTGGTAGCCCAGCATGATCTCGAGGTGCAGGACCTCCTCCCCGTAGGCCTGGTGCCGGAAGTGGCCGGGCTCGATGATCCCCGCGTGGACCGGTCCCACGGCCACCTCGTGTACCTCGCCGCTCGCGATCTGGACAAAGGGGAACCGCTCCCGGTCGAACGTGCCGGCCAGCGGCCGGGCGCTGTGGTCCGGCGGGTGGCGCCGGACCGGCTTCAGCTCCGGGTGGCCGTCGGGAATGACGCCGCATTGTTCGGCGATCTCGCGCTCGAAGTAGTGAGCCTCCGGGCACTCGGGGGTGAGCGCCGGATAGCGCTCCGTGACCACGGTGCTGGTGGCGCCGAGCTCGCCGTGCTCGTCCTGCGCGAGGATGGCGAGCAGCCGGGTGCTGCCGTGGGCTTCGGGAAAGCCGAAGAAGGCCGCCAGGCGCCAGCCGCGCCCCACCGCCGCCACCACCGTGCGGCGGAAGGCCTCGACCGGCTCCCGGGGTACGCTCGCCAGCGGGATGGCGCGCCGGTTCCGGAGCCCGAGCTGATCGAATCCGCTCATGGCGCGGTCCCTCCCAGCGCGCGGGCCGCCTCGCCCAGCAGCGTCCGGAGCGGACCCGGCAGGTAGATGCCTAACATCAACACCAGCGCGCCGAGCGCGATGGGCCCGGCGAGGAGCCACGCGGTCTCCCGCGCCGGCTCCCCCTCCTCGGCCGGCGTGCCGTAGACAACCTCGAGGATCATCGCGGCCATGCCGATGAAGATGATCGCGAGCAGGCCCACCATCAGGATCGCCACCCCGGTGAGTCCCTGGCGCACCGCGGCACCGAGAATCGTGAACTCGCTCACGAATAGCCCGAAAGGCGGCGACCCGGTGACCGCGAACAGACCGGCCAGGAGCAGGGCACCCGACCAGGGCGCCCGCCGGAGGGCGCCGCGGATCGCGGCGGCCTCGGACGTGCCATAGCAGAGCACCACATTGCCGACCACGAGAAACAGGAGACCCTTCGTGAGACCGTTGTTGATCAGGTGCAGCCCGGCGCCCCAGCTCCCCGCCCCGCCGATGCCCAGGGCCAGCGCCAGGATCCCCATGTGCTCGATACTGGAGTACGCCAGCAGCCGCTTGAGATCGGTCTGGCCGATGACGAACGCCGCGCTCACCACCAGCGACACGATCCCGAGCCCCAGGAGGGGAGGCCGCATGAACCCCACCTGGCCCGCCGCCGCCATGACCTCGACCGCGCGCGCGAGACCGAGAAAGGCGCAACTGGTGAGCGCCCCGGCCATGAGCCCGGCGACCAGGCTCGGCGCTTCCCCGTAGGTGTCGGGCTTCCAGGCATGGAGCGGCGCCAGCCCCATCTTGGTGCCGTACCCCACCAGCAGGAAAATGAACGCCCCGCGGAGCAGCCCGGGCTCCAGGGTCGCGGCATGCTGGACCAGATCCTCCAGAATCAGCGGCCGGCCGCGGACCTGCGCGGCCGCGAGAAAGAACGTGCCGAACAGCGCCAGGCCGATACCCACCGACGACAGCACGAGATACTTCCAGACCGCCTCGAGCGAGCGCCGATCGTGCCGGTGGAAAACCAGCGGGGCGAGCGCCAGGGTCGTGGCCTCCATCCCGATCCAGAGGAGCGCCAGGTGATGGGACAGGGTGACCAGCGTCGCGGCGGCCAGGAAGCCGAGCAGGCAGCTCACGAACACGCGGCCGCCGCGGGGCCGATCCACCTGGAGGAACCCGACCGCATAGACCGCCACGGCGAGGAACAGGAGACTCACCACCGTGAGGGCCATCAGGCCCAGCGCGTCCACTCGGAGCCAGCCGCCGGGCGCGACGAGGGGAGGGCCCTGCCAGAGGAGGGCGACGACGGCGGTGTGGAGTCCCGCAGTACCCAGCAGCGCAGCCGTCCGGAACGTGCGCCGGCGGCTCAGATATGCCGCGAGGCCGGCGAGAGCCGGCAAGAGGACCAGGGCGAAGAGGCGCATCAGTCCCGCAGTTCGGTCAGGCGCGCGGAATCGAGAGAATCGAACTCGCGATTGATGTGGAACACCACAATGCCCATGATGAACACCGCCACGAAGATGTCCAGCAAGACTCCCACCTCCACCAGGAACGGTACGCGCTCCACCTGACTCAGGCCGAAGACGTAGATGCCGTTCTCCAGAATCAGGTAGCCGACCACCTGCGTCACCGCCTTGCTCCGGGTGGTCAGCACCAGGAGCCCGATCATCACCGTCGAGAGGGCGACCGGTACCAGCATCCGGGTAGCCAGCTCGGGAAGCGGCAGCCGCGGGGCGATGCTGAACGCCAGCGCCACGGCGCCGGCGCCCAGCACCATGGACGCCGTGTACCCGATCAGCGGCTCGATCTCGCGCCGGACCGCCGCCTCCCGAATGGCGCGGAGGAGAAAGGACGGGAGGACAATCGCCTTGACCACCAGGGTGCCCGCGGCGAGCCCGACGAGGTGGACCGAGAACCCGCGGTGAAGCGCGAGCGGCAACGCGGCCAGGAGGACGCCCTGGATGGCCACCGCCCGGATCGTGGCGCTCAGGCGCGTGGTGCCGAGCACCCAGAAATCCGTCAGGACGACGAGCAGGAGCAGCAGTTCGTGAAAGGGTTGCATGGTGGCTCAGCTCAGGAGCAGGATGAGGCCGAAACCGGCCAGCGCGGACGCGGCCACTAGCAACTGTGGCACCCGGTTCATCCGAAGCCGGGCCATGACCGCTTCCACCACCCCGATGAGGACTGCGACCCCCGCCAGGCCGACCAGGAGCACGCCCAGGGCCAGGGGTTCGGCCAGGCCGCCCCGCGGCACCAGGACGCTGACGATCAGGCTGCCGAACAGAGCGAGCTTGAGCGATCCGGCGTACAGGATGAGCGCCAGATCCGGGCCGCTGTGATCGAGCACCATGACCTCGTGGATCATCGTGAGTTCGAGGTGGGTCAGCGGGTCGTCCACCGGCACCCGATTGGTCTCGGCCAGGGTCACGATGAATAGGCCCGCCGCCGCCAGCACCAGGGACGGCGCCGCCAGCGGCCAGGCTGCGGCGAGAGGCTGCCCCAGCATGCCCTCGAGGCGGAGGTCGCCGGTGGCAAGCACCAGGACGGTAAAGCAGAGGAAGAGCGCCGGTTCCGCGAAGCTCGCCACGGTGACGTCGCGGCTCGCCCCCATGCCTTCGAAACTCGACCCCGTATCGAGGGCCGCCAGCACCAGCAGGAAGCGGCCTAACGCCAGCAGGCCCGCAAAGGCCACGAGGTCACCGGGAAAGGCGAGCAGCGCCCGCCGCCCGTCCAGCGGCAACAGGCAGGCCGCCAGGAGCGTCGCGGCGGTGAGAACGACCGGAGCCGCGCGGAAGATGACCGTCGTGGTCCGGCTGTACACCACGCCCTTGCGCCACAGCTTGGCGAGATCCGCGTAGAGCTGAAGGACCGGTGCGCCCCGGCGTCCGGTCAGGGCCGATTTCGTCCGGTTGGCGATGCCAGGCAGGAGCGGCGCCAGCCCCAGGACCGCGAGGAGGCTCACTACCGAGAAGGCGGTCATCGCGCGGTCCCGGTCCACAGGTAAACGAGCAGGGCGAGCAGGGAGAGAATCACGTACAGGAGGTACCAGCGCAGCCGTCCCGCCTGGAGGACGCGCAGTCGAGCGGCCGCGCGCGCGAGCGCGCCCCAGAGCGGCCGGCCCGCCCGGTCGAGGATCGGGTCGGCCGCGTGGACCTCGAACACCCCAGGGCCGCTCACCACCTGCGTGCCCGACAGCGGACCGAAGGCGGCCAGCAGGCTCGCCGCGAAGCCGGACGCCCCGTACTGCATGCGGCTGGTCACCCGGGGATAGGCGCACGCCCAGGTCTCGGCGGCGGGGATGGCCGAAGCGCCCGCTCGGCCGAACCTGGTGCGCCAGAGCAGCCCGCCGAGGACCGCGAGCCCCAGGGCCACCAGGGAAAGCGGCGCGGCGGAGACGCCGCCGGAAGCGAGCGGCGCGCCGGCCCCGGCGGCCGGGGCCACCAGCGTCGCCGCGCCGGCGGCTGCGGGGACCACGAGGAGCGGGAGTACCCCGATGGCCATGCAGGCCCCGGCGAGCACCAGTTGAGGCGCCGTCAGGCCCGCGTCCGGGCTCCGATCGGACAGGCCGAGTGGCGCCCGAGCCTTTCCGAGAAAGACCGTACCGTGAAGCTTGGTGAAGCAGGCCAGCGCCAGCGCCCCCGTGAGGGCGAGCCCCACCGTGGCGGCGCTTGCGGCGCGCAGCGGCGCCGAGGCGGCGCCGCCCGCCTCGAGCAGACCCCGGAAGATCATCCACTCGCTGACGAAGCCGTTGAGCGGCGGGAGGCCCACGATCGCCAGGGAGCCCACCAGGAACGCCGCCGCGGTGCGGGGCATCGCCCGCGCGAGCCCGCCCAGCCGGGCCAGGTCCCGGGTCCCGGTGGCCCGCACC
>DATLYZ010000030.1:0-95937 GCA_035574255.1 Gemmatimonadales bacterium
CGACGGCGGCGAGACGGGCCTCTTCGGCGGCGGCCGAGTGCCGAAGGATCACGTCCGGGTCGCGGCCTACGGCGACGTGGACGAACTCAACGCCGTGCTGGGTCTGGCCCGCGCGGCCCCCCCCGCGGAGTGGTTCGACGAACTCCTGGCCGCGGTCCAGCGGGACCTCTTCGCCATCGGCGGCCACCTGGCAACACCCGATCCCGACCGGGTCCGGAAGGCCCTGGAGAAGGCGGAACTCGCCGAGGCCCGGATCGCCGAGTTCGAAGCGACCATGGACGCCGCCGATCAGGAACTTCCCCCGCTCCGCGCCTTCGTGCTCCCGGCCGGCTGCGCCAAGGCGGCCGCGCTCCACCACGCCCGTACGGTGTGCCGGCGGGCCGAGCGCAGCGTGGTCCGGCTCGCCCACGAAGCCGAGGTGCCGGCCCTCTTTCTCCGCTACCTGAACCGGCTCTCCGACCTGCTCTTCACGCTGGCCCGGCTGGCCAATCACCGCGCCGGGCTGCCCGACGTCACGTGGTAAGCCGATCGGAACCGATCACCGTCAGGCACGCGGCGGGGGCCTACCCGGTCCACGTCGAGGCAGGCCTCCTGCGCCGCTTGCCGGAACTCCTGGCGCAGGCGCTGCCCCGCCGGCGCCTGGTGCTGATCACCGACGAGACCGTGGCCGCTCGGTTCGACGCGTGGATCCAGGCCGGGCACGCCGCCGAGCCGCGCCTCGAGGCCCGGCTCGGCTTCCCCGCGGGCGAGGCGTCGAAGACGCGGGAGACCTGGAGCCGGCTGTCGGACGCGATGCTCGCGCGGGCGCTGGACCGCGACACCGCCGTGATCGCCCTGGGCGGGGGCGTGGTCGGCGACCTGGCGGGATTCGTCGCGGCGACCTACCTGCGGGGCATCCCCTACGCGCAGGTCCCGACCACGCTGCTCGCGATGGTGGACGCCTCGGTGGGCGGGAAGGTGGGCGTGGACACCCCGCTCGGCAAGAACCTGATCGGCGCCTTCCATCCTCCCGCGGTGGTGGTCGCGGACCCCTGGACCCTGACGACCCTGCCCGATCCGGTCTACCGCGCCGGTCTGGCCGAAACCGTCAAGCACGGCCTCATCGCGGACGCGGCGTACTTCGCCTGGATCGAAGCCCACACCGGGCCGCTGCTCGCACGGGACCCGGACGCCCTCACCCGGCTGGTGCGGCGGAGTGTCGAGATCAAGGCCCAAGTGGTGACCGAAGACGAACGCGAGGCCGGCCGCCGCGCCGTTCTGAACGCGGGCCACACCGTCGCGCACGCGCTGGAGCAGGCCTCCGACCTCACCCTGCCCCACGGGGAGGCGGTGAGCCTCGGCCTGGTGGCCGAGACCCGGATCGCCGAACGCCTGGGCCTCGCCCCCGCCGGTCTGGCGGAACGGGTGGCCGCCCTGCTCGAGGCGTTGGGTCTCCCGGTGCGCCGGCCCGGCATTCCGGTGGCGCGCGCCCTCGAAGCCATGCGGCGCGACAAGAAAAATCGGGCCGGCCAGGTCCGCCTCGCGCTCCCGGCCGGACTCGGCGTGGCGCACCCAGGCGAGGGCCGCTGGACCGTGCCAGTCACCGACGATCTCCTTGCCCGAGCGCTGGACAGCCTGGCATGATCCACATGTCCCTCCACGGCCGTTCTCGTTCAATCCGCTTCTCCACGTGATCTAACAGCTTGTCTGCCAAGGATTTACACACCGCTGTCGCGGCTCTGGTCAGCCGGGAGCTGTGGGGAAAAGTGGACAAAGTTCCCAACCTACTGGTGACGAACGATTTGTGATGTGGAAACAGAAATCCGCTTGACCGCCTGCTAGGCACGTCCTATATTCGCACACCCTTCCAGCGGCCAGAGCCCCGGCCGCCGCTCGTCAGACAGACCGGCAGGACATTTCCGCTCGGAGTCGGTATGGCTTCGCTCGACAGCAGAGGGAAGGCCTTCTTTCGTCCCACTCCCACCAGCGCGTTCGATCAGTACCTGCAGGACATCCAGAAGCTTCCCATGATCACCGACCCGGCCGAGGAGAAGCGGCTGGCTCGGTTGGCCCAGAAGGGCGACGAACGAGCGGCGGAACGCCTGGTGACGGCGAACCTCCGCTTCGTCATTTCCTACGTGAAGAAGTACCAGGGTCACGGGCTGGATCTGGCGGAGCTGGTCGCGATCGGCAACGAGGGGCTACTCAAGGCGGTGCGGAAGTTCGACCCCGACCACGGCGTCAAGTTCATTTCGTACGCCGTGTGGTGGGTCCGGCAGGCGGTGCTCAAGGCGCTCGCCGAACAGACCCGCAGCGTGCGGATCCCGCTCAATCAGAATTCGCAGCTCATCCGCATGTCGCGGGCCGAGATGTTCCTGCAGCAGGAACTCGGCCGCGAGCCCACCGACGAAGAGATCGCCATCACCCTCAACGACACCCCCGAGAACATCCGCGCCGCCCGCCGCATGACGGCGGCGGAGCTCTCGCTCGATGCGCCGCTCGAGCGTGGCGACAAGACCGCCGGCACCCTGGGCGAGCGGTTCGCGGGCACCGAGGGCGGCGATATCGAGGATCGCACCGACGCCCGTCTCATGCGGGAGTTCATCGACCGGATCTTCGAGAAGTACCTCACCCCGCGGGAGCGGAAGATCCTCTACCTCTACTACGGCCTCGAGGAAGGGAGCGAGGCCCTCACCCTCGAAAAGATCGGCGAACTGCTCGGCGTGACCCGCGAGCGCATCCGCCAGATCCGGGAGCGGGCTTTCGAGAAGCTGCGCGAGTCGCCGGACGTGAAGGGGTTGAAAGGGTTCTGGGTGGCCGCCTAGGCATTCCCGGTCCCGGCCGCGGAATGTCCCCCCAGTCTCCGGGGGGAGCCGGCGGGAACCCTCGTCGCGGTACCCTACCCGCCGTTCCGCGGCCGCTCGCCAACCTGAAAAGCCAGACAACCGCGGCGGGACGCGGAGAAGCGGTGTCCGTTCCTCATGGGCCCCGGCCAGTTCCCTCCCGTTCCCAACCCGACCCTGCTTTACCCGCCGCTCCGCGGCCCTCCGTGTTCTCCGCAGCCGCTCGCCAACCTGACGAGCCAGACAGCCGCGGAGTCCCGCGGAGGGACGCGGAGAAGCGGTATCCGTTCCTCATGGGCCCCGGCCAGTCCCCTCCCCTTCCCAACCCGACCCTGCTTTACTGCGCCGCTCCGCGGCCTTCCGTGTCCTCCGCGGCCGCTCGCCAACCTGAAAAGCCAGACAGCCGCGGAGGGACGCGGCGGGGCGCGGAGAAGCGGTATCCGTTCCTCATGGGCCCCGGCCAGCCCCCTCCCCTTCCCAACCCGACCCTGGTTTATCCGCCGCTCCGCGGCCGCTCCTTGGAACGGCCTATTGGGCGCGGATTCGCGCCTTCCGTCCAGGGGGCCGCCGGTGCACACGTCGCGAACACGGTGGCCGCCTGGGCGGCGGCGAGACCGGCGGCACCCGGACGGCCGCGGAGGGCTTACCTTTCCTCCATGCCGTCCCGTCTTCCCCTCTTCCCTCTCAAGGTCGTCCTGTTTCCCGGCACCCCGCTGCCGCTCCGCATTTTCGAACCTCGCTACCGGCAGCTCCTGGCCGACTGCCTCCAGGGTGATCAACGGTTCGGCATCACGCCGATGCCGCGTCCCGGGCCGGGCGCGGTGGGCTGTGTCGCCCATATCCGGGCCACCCATCAGCTCCCCGACGGCCGCTACAACATCGTGGTCCTGGGCGAGCAGCGCTTCACGGTCCTCGCGCTGCTCGATACCAACGCCCCCTATCTGATCGCCTCGGTCGAGCGGTTCGAGGACCTGCCGGGCACCGAGCCCAGCCCCACCGAGCGCGCGGAGCTCGAGCATCTGGCCAATCGCTACCGCGAGGCCATGGCCCTTCTCACCGACACGCCGAGCGACCGCGCCGCCTGGGACGAGGATCCCGCCGCGTTCTCGTTCCAGGTGGCGGCGCTGCTCGAGGCGCCGCTCGAGGTCAAGGAGCAGCTCCTCGCGCAGCGTTCGACCCGGGAGCGGACCCGGGCCCTGATCGCGCTCATGCCCGGGCTGCTCCGCAATGTGGCGGAGCGGGCCCAGGTTCATGTACGGGCTCGCTCCAACGGCGCCGGGGGCTCCCACCCCGACATCGTGAGCGGGCTGTGAAGTCGGCGCTGGCGTCCGAGCTGGGGCGGATCGTGGGGCCGCGGTGGGTCCGCACCCGCCCGGCCGAACTGGCCACGTATCGGGCCGATGGGCTCCCCACCCACGAGTCCGTGCCCGGCCTCGTGGTCCTGCCGGGCAACGCCGACGAGGTGGCGCGCATCCTCCGGCTGCTGCACCTGGTCGGGGTCCCCTTCGTCGCGCGGGGGGCGGGCACCGGGCTCTCGGGCGGCGCGCTGGCCGATCCTGACGCGGTGCTCCTCACGCTCACCCGGATGAACCGCATCCTGGCGATCCAGCCGGCGCGGCGGCGGGCGGTGGTCGAGCCCGGGGTGGTGAACGCCCGGCTCTCCGAGGCCGCGGCGCCCTACGGGCTCTACTACGCGCCGGACCCGTCGAGCCAGACGGCCTGCACGATCGGCGGCAATGTGGCCGAGAACGCCGGCGGCCCGCACTGCCTCAAGTACGGTGTCACCACCAACCATGTGGTGGCGCTCACGGTGCTACTCCCCGACGGGGAGCGGGTCCGGCTGGGCTCCCCGCAGGGCGAGGCGTGGGGGCCGGACCTGGTCGGCCTCTTTGTCGGGAGCGAAGGGATGTTCGGGGTGGCGGTGGAGATCACGGTACGGCTCGAGCCGGTGCCGCGCGCGATCCGGACGATCTTCGCCGATTTCCTCGCTCTCCGCGCCGCGAGCGAGGCGGTGTCGGCGATCATCGCGGCCGGCGTCGTGCCGGCGGCGCTCGAGATGATGGACCAGTCCTGCCTGCGCGCGGTGGAGGCCTCGATCTTCGCCACCGGCGCCCCCACCGACGCGGCGGCGGTGCTCCTGGTCGAGCTGGACGGCTCCCCCGAATCGGTCGCGGCGGAGGCGGCGGTGGTCGAGCCGTTGCTCCGCCGCCACGGCGCCCGAGTCGTGCGCTCGGCGGAGTCGGCCCCCGAGCGGGCACGGTTGTGGCTGGGCCGGAAGAAGGCGTTCGGGGCCCTGGGCCGGATCGCGCCGGATCTGGCCGTTCAGGATGCCGTGGTCCCCCGCTCGGCGCTGCCCGACATCCTGGACCGGATCGCGGCGATTCGGGACCGGCTGGGCCTTGCGATCAGCAACGTGTTCCACGCGGGAGACGGGAATCTCCATCCCTGCATCAGCTTCGACCGCCGCGATCCGGGCCTCGCCGCCCGGGTCCAGGCCGCGAGCCGGGAGATCATGGAGGCGTGTCTAGCGGCGGGTGGCAGCATCACAGGGGAGCATGGGGTGGGGTCGGACAAGCGGGAGTACATGCCGCTCGCCTTCTCCGCGGCCGCGCTGGAGACCATGTGCGCGGTGCGGCGGGTGTTCGATCCCGGGGAGCGGGCCAACCCTGGCAAGGTGTTCCCCCTCCACGCCTGCCGCGAGTGGCGGGCCGGCGGGGCCGCATGAGCAGCGCCATCGTCGCGCAACTCCGAGAACTGTTAGGCGCTGAGGGGGTGGAGCGCGACCCCCGGGGCCTCCCCCGGGCCGTGCCCGGCAGCG
This sequence comes from Gemmatimonadales bacterium, assembly GCA_035574255.1. Classification (GTDB taxonomy): domain Bacteria; phylum Gemmatimonadota; class Gemmatimonadetes; order Gemmatimonadales; family GWC2-71-9; genus JADJOM01. Next base: position 5,641 of record DATLYZ010000030.1, read on the forward strand.
CGGACGCGCTGGCCGCGGTGTGCGCCGCCGCCCGGCGCGAGGGGTGGCGGGTCCGACTCGAGGGGCGAGGGTCGTGGCTCGTGCCGGACGCGCCGGCGGACCTGGTATTGAGCACCCGCGGGCTCGCGGGGCCACCGCTGATCCATCCCGCCGATCTGGTGGCCACCGTGCCGGCGGGCATCCCGTTCGCCGCCCTCCAGGCCGAGCTGGCCCGGCACGGCACCTGGCTGGCGCTGGACCCGCCGGGGCGCCCCGATCGGACCGTGGGGTCCGTCGCCGCCACGGGCACGGCGGGCCCGCTCCGGCACGGCTTCGGCCCGGTTCGCGACCACGTGCTCGGCTGCCTCGTGGCCACCGGCGACGGCCGCCTGGTCGAGGCCGGCGGCCGCGTGGTCAAGAACGTGGCAGGGTACGACCTCACCAAGCTCCACGTCGGCGGGTTCGGCGGGTTCGGGGTGATCACGTCCCTCCACCTGAGACTCCGCGCCCTCCCGGCCGCCGACCTCACCCTGCTGGCCCGGGCCGGCCGAGACCGCCTCACCGAGGGAGCCGGGCAGATCCTCGCCCTGGGTCCGGGCCCGGCGGCCCTGGAGCTCCTGTCGCCCGCCCTCGCCGCCTCTCCGGACTGGGTGCTCGCCGTGCGATTCCTCGGCACCGGCGCCTGGGTGGAGGCCGAGGCGGCCCGGGTCGAGCGGGAGGTGCCGCTCGGCTGGGAGCGCCTGACACGCGATCGCGCCGCGACCTTCTGGAACCTGGTCGCCCGCGCCTCGCTCGGCGGGCCGGTCACCTTGCGGGCGGGCGTGGCGATGGACGGGTTGGAGGAGGCGCTGGACCTCTTCACGGAACGGCTCGATGCAGGACTGCTCGCCACCGGACCGGGGACCGGGACGCTGCGCTGGGCGGGGGAAACCGACGCCGCCACACTCCGGCGCCTGCGCCGCGAGGCCGCGGTGCGGGAGATCCCGGTCACCCTGGAACGGGCCCCGTGGGCCCTGCGAGCCGCGGTCGGGCACTTCGGCGCCTATCGCGAGGGCGTGGGGGCCCTGGTGGAGAAGCTCCGCGCGACGTTCGATCCGGGGAGCGTGATCAGCGTGGCGCTCGAGGAGCCCCCGGAGGGCCACCGCTAGCATGGGCGACTTCGCCTCCCTCGACCCCTGCGTCCACTGCGGTTTCTGCCTCCAGGCCTGCCCCACCTACCTGGCTACCGGGGATGAAGCGGACAGCCCCCGCGGGCGTATCGTGCTCATGCGCGCCCTGGAGCGGGGCGAGCTTTCGCCCACCGATCCGGCGCTGCTCCGGCACCTGGACGCCTGTCTCGGCTGCCGGGGTTGCGAGCCGGTATGCCCGTCGGGCGTGGGTTACGGGCGCGGCCTCGAAGCGGCACGCCGGCTGCTCGCCCGATCCCGGGGCCTCCGGCCGGCGGCCCGGCTGGCCCTCCGGGTGTTCCGTCATCCGCTCCTCTGGCGAAGCCTCTTCGGAGCCGCCCGGCTGGCCCGCGACCTCGGGGTGGCCGGCGTCCTGGCGGGGCCCGGCCGGGCGGGATTCGCGATGGGCATGGTGGCCGCGACCGGCCAGGCGAAACCGGCCGGAGTGTCCCGTGTCAGGCGCACCCGCGCCCGGCCGGACCCGCCGGGCCCCACCGTCGCGCTGTTCCGGGGGTGCGTGATGGACGTGCTCTTCGGCCACGTCCACGCCGCCACCCGCCGCACGCTCGAGGCCAACGGCTATCGGGTGATCGAGGTGCGGGGACAGACCTGCTGCGGGGCGCTGCACGATCACGCCGGGGATGTGGAGACCGCAGCGGCGCTGGCCCGCGCCAATGTGGCGGCCTTCGCGGGGCAGGCCGAGTGGATCGCGGTCAACAGCGCCGGCTGCGGCGCCCTGCTCAAGGACTACGGGCACCTGCTCGCCACCGAGGCTGCTCGCCAGTTCGCCGCCCGGGTGCGCGACGTGAGCGAACTCCTGGCCGAGCGAGGGCCGGCCCCCGGTGCGCCAGTGGCCCTCGACGTGGCGTACGATGCGCCGTGCCACCTGCAGCACGCCCAGCGCGTCCACGAGGCACCGCTCCAGGTGTTGCGCGCCGTCCCGGGGCTCCGGGTCCAGGTGCTGCCGGACTCGGAGCGCTGCTGCGGGAGCGCGGGCCTCTACGCGCTGCTCGAGCCCGAACTCTCCCGCCTGGTGCTCGACGCCAAGCTCCAGACCCTGGCCGCGGCCGTCCCCCGTCCCGCCCTGGTGGCCACTGGCAACCCGGGATGCATCATGCAGATCGGCGCGGGGCTCCGGGCCGCCGGGCTGCCGATCCGCGTGGTGCATCCGGTGGAGGTGCTGGACTGGTCGTACGGCCTCGGTGGTCCGCTCACCGTGCCCCGTCACGGGCCGTTAGTTTAACGGCGATGCCCCGCGCCATCCTCTTCGACTTCAACGGCGTGATCGTGAACGACGAGCCCCAGCACTGCGATGCCCTCATCGCCACGCTGGCCACCTACGGCTACACGCTCGACCGCGAGCGGTATTACCGCGAGTACCTCGGCTTCGACGATCGCGAATGCTTCCGCTACACCTTCGAGCGCATGGGGCAGCCGGCCGACGAGTCCCGCCTCCAGGAAGCGATCGCGCGGAAGGCCGCGCTCTACGAGCAGGCGATCCGTGCCTCCATGGTCCTGGTGCCGGGCGCGCTGGAGTTCGTGCGCGCCGCGGCGAGGGACGGCTACCGGCTGGCCGTCGTGTCGGGAGCGTTGCGGCGCGAGGTCGAGCTGGTGCTCCGGGAGGCGGGGCTCGGGACGTACTTCGACGTGATCGTGGCCGCGGAGGACGTGCGAGCCTGCAAGCCGGATCCGGAGGGATACCTCCGGGCCCGCGAGCAGCTCGGGGTTCTACCCGAGCAGTGCGTGGTGATCGAGGATTCGCTGCCCGGCCTCGCCGCCGCGCGGGCCGCCGGGATGCGGTGCGTGATGGTGGCCACCTCGCATCCCGCCGCCGAGCTGGCGGCGGCCGATCTGGTCTGGCCGGACCTCTCCGGCCGCCATCCGCGCGAGTTGCCCTGGGCATGACGCCGCCCGTGACTCGACTCGACGACACGGTGCTCCCGCTGCTCCGGCGCGGGCCCCTCGCGGTGGTCTGGGAGCCGGCCGTCTTCGAGGTGAGCGGCCCGGGAGCGGTGACCTGCGTCCAGGGTTTGCTCACCAACGACGTCGAAAAGCCGGGGCCCGGGAGCCTGGTGTACGGCGCGCTGCTCACACCGAAGGGCATGATCGTGGTGGACTACTGGGTTCTCCGACTCGGCGATCGCTTCCTGATGCTGGCGGAGCCCGAGGGCCGCGAGGCGTCGCTCGACCTCTTCCGGCGCCAGCTTCCACCGCGGCTTGCCCGGGTCCAGGACCGGACCGGGGCGCTCGAGGCCGTCCGGCTTTACGGCGACCACGCGCCGCACGCGTTGCGTTCGGTGGGCCTGGGCGATCCGCCCGGACCCGGGCGGGCCGAGGAACGAGAAGGTCCACCGGGACGCGGGGTGTTCGCCCGCCCCCAGTCGGCCGCGCCGTTTCAGGGGCTGTTCGTGATGGAGGCGGAAACGCGGGAGCGGCTCCTCGCCGCCCTGGCCGGGCACGGCGTGACCGTGGCTTCTGTAGAGGCGGCGGAAGCGGCACGCATCCTGGCCGGCTGGCCGCGGCTGGGCCGGGAGATCCGGGATCGCACGCTGCCGCAGGAGGTGCGCTACGACGAGATCGGCGGCGTCTCCTACGAGAAGGGCTGTTACGTGGGCCAGGAGACGGTGGCCCGCCTCCATTTCCGGGGCCACGCCAATCGCGGGCTCCGAGGACTGATCTGGCCGGATCCCGCGCCACTCGAGGGCGAATCGGTGCTGGCCGCGGGTGGCAAGGAGGTCGGCAGCGTCACCTCCGTGCTGGAAACGCGCGGCCGGCAGCTCGGCATCGGGATGCTGCGCCGCGAGGTGGCGATCGGCGAGGCCGTCACCGCGGCGGGACGGCCGGCCCGGGTGGTGCCGCTTCCGTTTCCGCCCGAGCCGCTCGTGGCCTGACGGGGGCGCGCCGACGCCGGAATGCCTGCCGGAACGCCCCGGCAGAGGCAGGCAAGGCGTGACGGGGATCCTGGCGCGTAGCGCGCGCTAGTTGTCAGGCACTCGTTCCCGGCAGCCGGCACGGCCCCCAAACGACCGAGGGGCCCCGGGCGGGCCCCTCGGACATCGACCAGCTCGACGGATGGGCTCTACATCTGGTGCGAAGTATCGCGCGCCATGCTGGTGTCGGCCTTCATCGCCGTATCCGCGGGGGCGGGGGCAGCAGCCGCGGTGTCAGCGGCCGGGGCAGCCTGGGATTTCTTCTCACCGCAGGCGGCCAACGCAAGCAGGGCCGAAAGAGCCAGGACCTTCCTCATGGGTACTCCCTGTGGCATGGGTGATGGGGCGTGGGGGCGGTCAGTGCCAGGACGGGCCCGAACCACGGGTCAAAACCGGGCGCAAGTATAGAGGCGTACCCGGGCTTGTCAAGCGGCGGTACTTCGCGGATGAGACGGCCCATGTGATCTGGATCACAATTCGGGAGAATGGCTGCAGGCTCTCCGGAGCCTCCCGGCGGAGGGGAGCGCCTGGCCCTCGGCGCTGGAGGTTGCCCGGGCCCCCGACCCGGCCCCTCACCGGCGGGCCGGGAACCCCTGCGAATCGTTCCACCAGGCCCGGGCATCCCGCCGCGAAGCCACCCCCAGCCGGCGAGCGGGCTGCGGCGGCACCACCGACCGGCCCAGGGCACTACTTTACCACTCATGACGCTTCCGAGAACACTGGGTGAGCTCAAGCGCTCACCCTGGGCCGAGCCGCCGCTCCGGGGCCGCTCGGTCCGAGACGAGATCCGGGCCAACCTGCTTCGCAAGCTCGCGCACGGCGAGACCCTCTTCCCGGGGATCGTGGGGTACGAGGACACGATTCTCCCCCAACTCACCAACGCGCTCCTCGCGCGGCACCATTTCATCCTGCTCGGCCTTCGGGGCCAGGCCAAGAGCCGGATTCTCCGGCAGCTCGTGGGATTCCTCGACGAGGTGATCCCGATCGTGGAGGGGAGCGAGGTGAACGACGATCCCTTCGCCCCGATCTCGCGCTACGCCAAGGAGTACCTCGCCACCTGCGGGGATGCGACCCCCATCGCCTGGCTGCCCCGGGAGCACCGGTATGTCGAGAAGCTGGCCACCCCGGACGTGACCATCGCCGACCTGATCGGCGACGTGGACCCGATCAAGGCGGCCCGGGGCGGGCACCTCCTGTCGGACGAGCTCACGATGCATTTCGGGCTCCTCCCGCGGGCCAACCGGGGCATTTTCGCGATCAACGAACTGCCGGATCTGAGCGGCAAGGTGCAGGTGGGGCTCTTCAACATCATGCAGGAGGGCGACATCCAGATCAAAGGCTACCCGGTGCGCCTGCCCCTCGATGTCCTGCTCGCCTTCACCGCCAATCCCGAGGACTATACCGCACGGGGCAAGATCATCACCCCGCTCAAGGACCGGATCGGCTCGGAGATCATCACCCACTACCCGCGCACCGTGGAGCTGGGCATGGCCATCACCGCTCAGGAGGCGTGGATCGAGCGAGACGGACTGGCGCTCACAGTGCCCGAGTTCGTGCTGGAGCTGATCGAGCGGGTGGCCTTCGCCGCCCGACAGGACAAGCGGGTGGACCGGCGCTCCGGGGTGAGCCAGCGACTGCCGATCAGTGTCCTGGAGCACGCGGTCTCCAACGCGGAACGCCGGGCGCTGCTCGCCGGTGAAGGGGCAGCGGTGCTCAAGGTGAGCGATGTCTACGCCGCGGTACCTTCGATCACGGGCAAGCTGGAGCTGGAGTACGAGGGGGAGCTCCAGGGCGGCGAGGTCATCGCCAAGGAACTGATTCGCCAGGCGGCAGGCGAGACCCTGCGGGCCCGCGCCGGGGGATACGACTTCGAAGCCGTCGTGGGGTGGTTCGACGCAGGCGGCGCCCTTCAGGTGAGCCCTGACGAGCGTACCGAGGTCTGCCTCAAGGGGTTCGGCGTGGTCCCCGGTCTGGTGGAGGCCGCGACCGAGACCGGCCTGGCAGCCCGGGAGGAGCGGGGCCAGCTAGTGGCGGCCTGCGAGTTGATCCTCGAGGGGCTGGTGGCCCAGAAACGCATCAGCCGGAGCGAGGAGCTGGGCTACACCCGCGCCCGGCCGGAACGGCGAGAGCCCGGGCATTCCAAGGGATTCCAGTTCTAGCTCACCATCCCAGCGCGCGGGCGCGGGCCACGATCACCTCGGCGGCCCCTTCGAACCCGAGCAACCCCGTGTTCAGCACCATGTGGAAGTGCACGGGGTCGTCCCAGTCCCGGCCGTAGTGATCCCGATGGTAGCGGGCCCGCTGGGCGTCCACCTCCTCCAGCCGCCGCTCCGCCGTCGGGGCATCCAGTCCTTCGGCCTCCATCGCGACCCGGACGCGGAACGCCCGCGGGGCGACGAGCTTCACGTGGAGGGCGTCCGGTGCCTGCCCGATCACGGCCGGTGCGGCTCGGCCGACCAGCACCACCCGCCCCTCCGCCGCGATCTCCTTGACGACCATCTCGGTGATCCGCACCAGGGCCGGCTCCTCGGTCCGCACGGCGACACCGAGCTCGGGCACCGCATACTCCTGCGAACTCACCGCCAGGGCATGGGCGAGGCGCTCGACGAAGCCCGGGACCCGCTCGTCCCGGGAGGCGACCGCCTCGCGGGTGAGCCCGGCGCGGCGGGCCACGAGATCCACGATCTCGTTGTCCACCACCTGCCAGCCCAGGCGCTCCGCGACCATCCGGGCCACCTCGGAACCGCCGGCCCCGTACTGGCGGGAGATCGTGATGAGCATGGACCGTAGGATAGTGGCGCTTCGAAGCAACGGTAAGAGGCGCACCCCGGCCGGCGCTCGATCGCCACCCCCCGGTGGGAGCTCTCGTCGCCCCCCCACCCCCCCTGGTCTACCGATCCCCGTACCGTTGAGATCCACCGCGAACCGTCACCAGCGTGGCGGCCACACACACCAGCCCCCCCATCAGCATCGCCACCCGCACGCCGAAGTGCTCCGCGACCCACCCCGCCTGGAAGGACCCGAACGGAGCCATGCCCAGCACCATGAGCGAGTAGAATCCCATCACCCGGCCCCGCAGGTGGTCCGGGGACCGCGACTGGAGCAGCGTGTTGGCGGTGATGTTGTTGAGGATCATCGCGCAGCCGGCGGCCGCGAACAGGAGCGCCGAGGGACCGTAGGAGGGGCCGAACCAGGCGAGGCAGAGACTGGCGCCGAAGGTGTATCCGGCGGCCAGGATGAGCCGCCGGGGGGGGAACCGGTGGCCGAACGCGGCGACGCCGAGCGCCCCCAGGCTGGCCCCGATTCCCACTGCGGAGAGGAGCCCGCCGTATCCCGCAGCCCCGGTGCCAAGCTCGTTCCTCGCGTAAACCGGCAGCATCGGAATGAAGGAGAAGCCGAAGATGCTGAACGCGGCCGTGAGGAGGAGCAACGCGCGCGGCTCCGCCTGCCCCATCGCGTAGCGCACCCCTTCCCAGAAGCTGGGCCGGCGGTCGGGGTCGGCCGGGCGCGCGGGTCTCCGGGGGGCGATGCGGAGGAGCGCGCCGATCGCGGCGAGAAAGCTCGCTGCGTTGGCGAAGAAGCAGGCCGCGAGCCCTGCGGTGGCGATCAGGGCGCCGGCCAGCGCGGGCCCCACGATCCGGGTGAGGTTGAAGTTGGACGAGTTGAGGGCGATCGCGTTCATCAAGTGGTCCCGGCCCACCATCTCGAGCAGGAAGGACTGGCGGATCGGCACTTCGAACGCCGAGAGGGTCCCCGCCACCACGGCCAGGAGCATGACCCAGCCTGCGGTCACGTGTCCCGACGCGGTCAGGCTCGCGAGGACCAGCGCCTCGAGCAGCATGAGGGCCTGCAGGAGAATGAGGGCCCGGCGCCGATCTACCCGATCGGCCACGACGCCGCCGTAGAGCGTGAACAAGAGGATCGGGAGGGACCCCAGCGCGCTCACCAGCCCGACCAGGAAGGGAGAGTTGGTGAGCTGCAGGACCAGCCATCCCTGCGCCACCACCTGCATCCAGGTGCCCGTGAGCGAGACGAATTGGCCGGTGAAGAAGAGCCGGAACTCGCGGACCGTGAGGGCGGGGAAGGTCCGGGCGAGTCGGTCGAGGAGGGACACGGAGGAACAGTAACCGGGGACCGGAGAACAGTGAACGGGCCGCGAGGGGAACGGGCCCCGCGGGGGACGGCCGGCCGGACCCGAGGAACGGGGCCAGGGGAGTCGGTGGTCGCGAGCCGGCCCGGTTGCGAGTCGGACGACCCAGGGGTATTAGCTTGAGAGTGGGGGGCGGGCCTCGTGGGCCGTTCGCCCGAGACGGACCCGCTTCACCCGGCTTGCCGTTCCCGGTTGACCGTTCTCCCGTTCACGGTTCCCGTCATGCGCCTCACCACCTACTCCAAGTTCGTCCCCGGCCTCGCCGAGGCGGTGAATCTTCAGGCCCTGCTCGATCAGCTCGGCGATTTCCTGCTCCAGAGCGGGTTCGCCGGGGAGCCGTGGTGGGGCGAGGATCCGGGCGACCGTTCCCTCGATGCGCTGCGCGAGGCCATCCTCCGGGCCCTCATGCAATCGGGGCAGTTGAGCCCCGAGGCGCTCCAGCTCCTGCGGGACGGGACGACCGGCAAGCCCGAGCGCGACCGCGAGCTGGAGGCCGAGCTGGCTCGGCTCCTGGACCGGATCGTCCAGCGGCTGATCGAGGAAGGCTACCTCACGCTGACCCAGGCGCCCCAGATGCCCGCAGGCTACTCGACGCTGTTCGGGCCTGGCGGGCAGGCGGCCTCCGCGGCGCGCCATGTCCAGTTCGGCCTCACCGAGAAGGGAGTGGACTTCCTCGGGTACAAGACGCTCAAGGACCTGCTCGGCAGCATCGGGAAGTCGTCGTTCGGCGCGCACGACACGCCCTATCTCGCGACCGGGACCGAGGCGGAGGCCGCGAGCAAGCCGTACGAGTTCGGCGACACGTTGAACCTCGACGTGCCCGCGACCCTGGCCCGCGCCCTGGGGCGGCAGGGGCTCCGGGTACCGATCGACCTCGACTACGGTGACCTGATGGTGAGTCAGGCGGAATACCGGTCCTCCGCGGCCACGGTGCTCATGCTGGACTGTTCGCACTCCATGATCCTCTACGGCGAGGATCGGTTCACGCCCGCCAAGAAGGTGGCCCTCGCCCTCACCCACCTGATCCGCACCCAGTTCCCCGGCGATTCGATCAAGGTGGTGCTGTTCCACGACACCGCGCAGGAGATCCCGCTGGCGGCGCTCGCGGCCGTGCAGGTGGGCCCCTACCACACCAACACCGCGGAGGGGCTCAAGCTGGCCCGGCGGCTGCTCCAGGCGCAGAAGAAGGACATGCGGCAGATCATCATGATCACCGACGGGAAGCCGTCCGCGCTCACGCTGCCCGACGGCCGGGTGTACGTGAACTCGATGGGTCTCGATCCCACGATTCTCCAGGCCACGTACCGCGAGGTGGCGGAGTGCCGGCGGGCCGGGATCATCATCAACACCTTCATGCTGGCCCGGGAGCGGAACCTCGTGGAGTTCGTGAAGAAGGTCTCCGAGATCTGCCGGGGCAAGGCCTACTTCACCTCGACCATGACGCTGGGCCAGTTCATTCTCATGGACTTCATGCGGCGGAAGACGCGGAGGGTGTCGTAGGAGGGCGGGCGGCGGCACGGCGCCTCGCGGGTCCCCCCGACGGCCGGCCCGGGGAGCCCGCGAGCCTCGCGGCGCTGGCGGCGCGGGTGGTGGCCTGCCGCCGCTGCCCCCGGCTCCGGGCCTACTGCCGGCGCATCGCCCGCGAGAAGAAGCGCGCCTTTCGCGACTGGGTGTACTGGGGCCGCCCGGTGCCGGGGTTCGGCGATCCGCGCGCCCGGCTCCTCGTCGTGGGGCTCGCTCCTGCGGCTCACGGGGCCAATCGCACCGGCCGGATGTTCACTGGCGACTCGAGCGGCGACTGGCTCTACGCGGCCCTCCATCGGTTCGGCTTCGCCAGCCAGCCCACCGCGACCCGGCGCGACGACGGCCTGCGCCTCAGCGACTGCTACGTCACGGCCGCCGTCCGTTGCGCCCCGCCGGGCAACCGGCCGGCCCGCGCCGAGCTCGACGCCTGCCGCGGCTGGCTCGAGCGCGAACTCCGCCTGCTCCCCCGGGTGCGGGTCGTCGTGGTGCTGGGCCGCATCGCCTGGGAGGCCTGGCTCCGCGCCGCAGGGTGGTGGAGCCGGCTCGCGCCGGCCGAGCGCCCGCCGTTCCGCCACGGGGCCAGCAGCATCCTGCCTGACGGCACCGTCCTCATCGTGAGCTACCACCCGAGCCGGCAGAACACGAACACGGGGAGGCTGACGCGGGAAATGTGGTACGGGGTGTTTGCGAGGGCGAGCGCGGCGCTCGGACCCTAGGACGGCTATCGTCCCACCGTCTTCACCTTCTCCCCCGCCTGGAGCATCGTCCCCGGCTCCATGCCATTGATCAGCGCCAGCTCCTCGATCGTGACCGTCGAGGGGCGCTGCTGGTTGAACTCGGCCAGCGTCATCGCCCTCGGCACCGTCGCAATCCGGATCCGCTCCGGCTTCACGTCGAGCGTCGCCGGATCGGTGAGGCGGCGGAAGCTGCCGAGAAAGCCGCGGAACGCCGCGTCGTACCCGCGGAACGCGGAGGCGGTCCCGTAGGCAAGGAGCTGGTAGGTGAGGCCGTTGTAGGAAACGAACGCGACGTAGCCTCGGAGCTGGGCCCCGTTCTCGGTGGTCGCGCTGAACGGTGCCGTGGCCGCCGGGTTGCCGTGAATCGGAGCGCTGCTCGGCGTGCCCCCCTGGATCCCCGACCGGCCCAGGAACGCCCGCAGCGCGGCGCCGGGCGGGTCCTGCCCGGCCACCGTGAGCCCCACCAGCGCGTCCTGTCCGGGGCTGGCCCCCACCACCTGCTGCGGCGTGTTCTGGGTCTTCCAGCCCGGGGGGAACTCGAGCTGAAACTGGAGGTCGGGGTGGAGGAAGCGCGAGCCCTGAAAGAATCCCTGGCGGGGATCGTCGCCGTACACCAGGCCGTCCACGGCGGCCAGGTATCCCTCGCGGTTCACGCGCAGGCTATCGAGGTTGACGGTCACCCGCTGCAGGCGCTGTCGGGTGGCTTCGATCCGGTTCCCGGGGTCGGGGTGGGTGGAGAGCCACTCGGGGATCCGCTGCCCGGACCTGGCGCTCACCCGCTGGAGCGTGGCGAACACGTCCACCATGCGGCGCACGTCATAGCCGTCCTGGAGCGCGTAGCGGAACCCGAGCTGGTCGGCCTGGCGCTCGTCGTCACGCCCGTACTTGAGGAACAGGATGCCGAGCCCGGTGCTGATGAGCCCCGCCTGCTGGGCGATCTCCGAGGAGAGGAGCGACCCCGCCACCAGCCCCAGTTGCGCGAGCTGCGCCCGCGACATCTGGCGTACCGAATGTTTGGCGGTGACGTGGCCGATCTCGTGGCCCAGCACGGTGGCCAGCTCGGCCTCCGAGTTCATGTGGGCGAGGATGCCGCGGGTCACGAAGATGTAACCGCCCGGCAGGGCGAAGGCGTTCACGACCGGGTCGTCCACCACCGTGAAGCTCCACGGGAGCCGGGGCCGCTCGCTCGCCGCCGCCAGGCGGGTCCCGATCGCCCGGACGTAGCGCTGCACCGCGGAGTCCGGGTACACGCCCATCTCCCGCGAGACCTGGACCGAGTAGTCCCGGCCCATGGCGATCTCCTGGCTCTCCGAGATGAGCGAGAGCTCGCTCTTTCCCGTCACCGGGTTGGTGGCGCAGGTGGCGAGGCCCGCCGCGCCTCCCGCGAGGAGCACGACCCGGCCGAACCGGTACAGCGCGCGCACGGCCCGACGCATGGAATCCTCCGGTACGCGTTCGGCGAATAGTAGGCGCGCCGAGGCGGCGGGCGGTAGAGGCGGTCACCGGGCGGGCGGCGGCCCTCCCTCGAGCTCGTCCGCCAGGGCGGTGGCGCCGTACATCCGGCGCAGTGCGTGCACGATGGCGCGCGAGTCCACCCAGACCGCGCGCGCCACGCGCTCGGTGAAGAGGAACCGGTTCGGCAGCATCTCGATGTTCCCGTCGAAGATGAGCCCGACGATCTCGGCGTCGCGATTGATGACCGGGCTCCCGGAGTTCCCGCCGATGATGTCGTTGGTGGACACGGCGTTGAATGGCGTGTCAGGCAGCAGCGAATCGCGGCGTTCCTTCCACCGTGGCGGGAGATCGAAGGGCGGCTGTTCCCGGAACGCGGCGGCCCGCTCGTAGAGGCCGTTGAAGGTGGTGAACGGCGCGGCGATCGTCCCGTTCATCGGGTACCGCTTCACCTCGCCATCGGAGATCCGGAGGCTAAAGGTGGCGTCTGGCGCGATTCCGGTGCCGTAGACGGCCAAGAGCGCCCGGGCGATCTGCTCGTTCGCCTGGGCTTCCCGATCGTTGAGATCGTTCACTTCCTTGGTGAGAGCCCGCTCCAGCGGGTCGATGACGCGGGCCAGCTGGATGAACGGGTCCGCCGACGCGCTGATCGCCGCCGCGCCGCCTTCGGCCAGGGCCTTCCGGGCCTCGCCGGTCGTGATCGTGCTGGCCTCGACCATGGCGCGCGCCGCGGCTTCGGGCGTCCGGCCCTGCAGCGCCTGGCGGAGGACCGGATCGCCAGCCGGAAGCTCCCGCTGCATCGCCTCGAGCCAGGCGCCGAGCAGCGCCGTCTCGATCTCGGGATCCACCGGCTGGCTCCCGAAGAGCACGCGCTCCACGGCGGCCCGGTTCGCGTCCTGGAACATCGGCAACCGGGCGCTGTCGGGCTTGGCCTGCTCGACCGGCCAGCGCACCACGGCGAGCGCCAAGCCCAGGAGGCGCGACCCGTAGGCGTTGGCGGAGTGATAGCGCCGCCGCACATCGATCGCCGCGCGGCGTCGCGTGACCTCGGCGATCGCCTGCCAGGCACGGCCATACTGCCGCTTGAGATCGGGTCGTGCCTCCACCCGGGCCCGGAACTCCCGTTCCCACGCACTCTTGCGGGTCATGAGCGCGGGATCCAGCAAACCGGTCTGATAGCCCCGGATGGCCTTCTGAGTGTTTTCCAGGCCGAAGATCGTGTTTCGCAGCGCCTTGGCGCGCGAGGAATCGGCGGACAGCCCGTGATACACCGCGATCTGCCGCTTCAGGGCGTCCAGCACGGCCGGGTATTGCACGTCCCGGAGGAACTCGAGCTGCGCCATCGTGTTGAGCCGTCCCGTGGAGCCCGGGTTCCCGATCACGAACACCAGATCCCCCTCCTCCGCCCCGCGCTTGCTCCAGGCGAAGTGGTGGGGCGTCTCGGCCGGCTTCCCGTCCACATAGGCCCGCACGAAGCTCACGTCGAGGTTCCAGCGCGGATAGGTGAAGTTGTCGGGGTCGCCGCCGAAGAACGCGATCTGGCCCTCAGGGGCGAAGACCAGGCGCACGTCCTTGAACCGACGGAAGCGGTAGAGCTTGTACTGCCCGCCGCGGTACATCGTGACCACCTGACAGAAAGTCTCCGCCGAGGCCTTGCCGCACTCTTCCTCGATGGCCTTGATCGCCTTGTCGCGCGCCGAGGCCGCCCGCTTCGCATCGGCCCCGGCCGGCTGGGCCCCGGCCACCCGCTCGGTGACGTCGGTGATGTCCTGGAGCTGGTCCAGAAAGAGCCCCTGGCAGATCCGCTCGTCCTCCCGGCGGCCGGCGTAGAAGCCGTTCGAGAGGAAGTCCTCGCCTTCCCGCGCCGCCGATTCGATGCAGGACCGGGCACAGTGATGGTTGGTCATGACCAGCCCCTCGCCCGAGACGAACGAGGCCGAGCACCCCCCGCCGTACCGCACCGCCGACAGCCGGGCGTGCTCCAGCCAGGCCTCGCTGGGGTCGAACTGGTAGCGCTTCGCCCAGTACTCCCGGGGCGGCACGTCGAAGGTCCACATCTTCCCGGTTTCCAGGCCGGGATACTCGCCCTCCAGCACGCCTTGCGCAGCTCCCTGCGCGGGTGCCGCCAGGACGGCGGCGGCGAGCAGCAGTCGGTTGAATCGCATGGGGCTCACGAACGTTGCAGGGTGAACACGGGCCTATCTCGGCCAGAGCCAGCCGAACGAGCCGGCCGTGACCAGGCAGTAAATGAAGCCGTCAATGATCTCCTTCACCGCGATGGACCACGGCTTGCCGAGCCAGATCGAGGCGGCGGCGGAGGCACCGGCGTACCCCAGGAACGCGGCGGTGCCCACCACCCGGAAGACGGCGAGATACTCCGCGCCCCGAGGCAGGGTGTGCGCCGCCAGATAGGCGACGAAGAACGAGATCACGACACAGTAGACGAACCACTTGACCAGGGCGGGACCCATGTTCGGCGGCCCGGAGCGCATGAGGTAGAACACCCCCACCGGCCCTTCCTTGTATTTCTGCTGCATCTCCGGGCTGCCCATCTGTTTCATGTCGGCACAGTACGGGGTCACGTACTGGCCGGGGGCGGGGTTGCCCTTGCGGATCGCCGCGCGAATCTCGTCCTCGTTGGGGAGCTGCTTGTAGTCGGACTTGTGAACCGGCAACACCATGTGGATGATCGCGCTCGCGACGAACACCAGGAAGCCCGCGAGCAGGATCGGATAGACCAGCTGGGACAGTGTCACGTCCATGGCACCCTCCGGGAGAGGAAAGACGACGGCCGCCGGCGAGCACAACGAGGCACCCGAAACAGCCGTTCGTCAAGTGCCCGGCAGCCGGGATTTCGCCATCCGGAGGCAGAGCCAGGCGCCGAAGAGGAGCGACCCGGCCAGCACCAGCATGGCCGCGCCTCGGGTCCAGGCGGCGATCCGCAGGTCGTGCGCCAGCAGCCCGAGCCGTCCCAGCAGATAGCTCCAGTCGTGCACGGTGCTCTCGCCGAAGCTCACCAGATCCAGCTCAGCCTGACGCGCGTCGCCGATGTAGCGTGCCAGGTCCAGCAGGCTCGAGCCCAGCCAGGCGCCCGCCGCCGCGCACCCGAAGTAATCCTGGTGATGGGCGAGGAGGAGGGCCGCGCCCACCGGGACCAGGATCTGCGCGAGGCTGCCGCCCGCCACCCCCATGAACTCGCCGAGGAAGGCGAACAGGAGATGGCCCAGCTCGTGGACCCCGAACGTGATCCCTCCGAAGAGCCCGCTCGCCGCGGGATCGCGGAGGTGCCGGGCGGCGTCCCCGGCGAGCAGGACGAGGAGCGGCACTCTCCAGTGCCAGGACCGGCCTGCTGCCCAGCTCGCGGCGGCGTCGAGGAAACGGCCCCGACCGGTGTCAGCTCGCCCGGCGGGAACCCGGTCGGCCCCTGGCTGCGAGCGGCTCGATCCTCCGAAAGACGGGGACACGGTCAGCTCGGGGGGGGAAGACGCGGGGCCGCTCGGCGAGCGGCCTCTCGGTATGTCAGGACGCACTCCTCTGGCGGGTTCCTCCGCTGAAAGGTACACTTGCAGGCATGGCAGCAGCCCCGAGCCGGAGGGCCGGCTCGGGTTCACCCCCCCTCGATCATCGCGGGACCGGCTCCTGCGGTTCTCGTTCCGCCGGCGGCCGCCTCCGGCCCTCGACCGGCTCGATTCAGGAACTCGAGGTCGCCCGGCGCACCCGCCTCTGTCACCCGACGCCCGTTCCCTGTCACCCATGCTGCGCCTCGCGGCCTTGCTCGCCTTCGCCCAGTCGCCCCAGTCCCTCGCCCGTCCCGCCCTCATGCCGCTCCCGGCAAACCTCACCTGGACCGAGGGGCGAATGCGGCTCGACTCGACGGTGCAGGTCACGGTGCCGGCCTTTTCCGACGATCGCCTGGACCGGGCCATCCGGCGCTTCCGCGCCAGGCTCGAGGCACGGATCGCCCAGCCGCTGGGTCGCGAGGGAGCGGGGGGAACGGAGGCGGGCGGCATCGCCGTCGTGGTGAAGGAGGCCGGTCAGGCGGTGCAGACCCCGGAGGAGGACGAGTCCTACGCGCTCGAGGTGACCGGGTCGGGCGCCCGCCTCGAGGCCGCGACCGTCGTGGGGGCTCTCCGCGGCCTCGAGACCCTGCTCCAGCTCGTCACCCCCGACGCCGACGGTTTCTCTCTTCCCGCGGTTTCCATCGCCGATCGGCCCCGCTTCCCCTGGCGCGGGCTGCTGCTCGACGTGGCCCGGCACTGGATGCCGCCCGAGGCCGTGAGGCGCACGCTCGACGGCATGGCGGCCGTCAAGCTCAACGTCCTGCACTGGCACCTGACCGATGACCAGGGATTCCGCCTCGAAAGCCGGCGGCACCCGAAGCTGCACCAGCTCGGCTCCGACGGGCTGTATTACACCCAGGACGAGGTCCGGGAGATCGTCGCGTACGCGCGCGACCGGGGCATCCGGGTGGTGCCCGAGTTCGACCTGCCGGGCCATGCCACGAGCTGGTTCGTGGGCTACCCGGAATACGCCAGCGCCCCGGGGCCCTATCGCATCGAGCGCCGGTTCGGTGTCTTCGACCCCGCTTTCGACCCCACTCGCGAGGCGACCTACGACTTTCTCGAAGGATTCATCGAGGAGATGGCCGCTCTCTTCCCCGATCCCTACTGGCACATCGGCGGCGACGAGGTGACCGGCAAGCACTGGAACCAGAATCCCCGGATTCGCCGGTTCAAGCGGGAGCGGACCTTCCAGGACAACGAGACCCTCCAGGCCTACTTCAGCCAGCGGCTCTCGCGAATCCTCGAGCGGCACCACCGGCGGATGATCGGGTGGGACGAGATCCTGCACCCCGGGCTTCCGGCGGAAACCGTGGTGCAATCGTGGCGCGGCCTCGAGTACCTCGGCCGCGCCGTCCGGGCCGGCTATCGCACCATACTCTCCGCCCCCTGGTATCTCGACCACATGAAGTCCGCCGAGGAGCACTACCTGGCCGACCCGCTGCCGGCGGAGGCGGGCCTGACCCCGGAAGAAGCGGCCCGGGTGCTGGGCGGCGAGGCCTGCATGTGGGCCGAGCACGTCTCGGCGGAGACTGTGGACTCCCGGATCTGGCCCCGGCTCGCCGCCATCGCCGAGCGGTTCTGGTCACCGGCGGCGGTCCGAGATGTGGACGACATGTACCGGCGGCTCTCGGCCGTGAGCGTGCGGCTGGAGGAGCTCGGGCTCGGGCACGAGGCTCACTACGCCAGGATGCTGCGCCGGATCGTGGGCCGCCGCGAGATCGAGGCCGCCCGGAAACTCCTCGAGATCACCCAGCCCGTCACGTTCGGCGACCGGACCCAGCTCCAGCGAACCACGCAGCTCACCCCGCTCACCCAGCTCGTGGACGCCGCCCGCCCCGATCCGTGGCTCCGGTACCGGCTGGTGCGGCTCGCCCGCGATCACCGGGCCGGACAGGACTCCGCCACCCGGGCGCTCGAAGCGGAGTTCCGAGCCTGGCAGGCCCTGCCGGACCAGATCGCCGGGCTCGCCCGTCAGGCCCCCGTGCTCGGCCCGGGCGTCGAAGCGGCCCGGGCCGCGGCTCGACTGGGCCGGCTGGGCGAGGAAGCCCTGCGGCGCCGGGCCTCCGGCACGGAATCGGCGGGTTGGGCCGATTCAGCCCGATCGGCGCTCGCGGAACTCGATAGACCGCATGGACTGTTGCGGCTTGCGGGGATTGACGGGGTGAGAGCCCTCGTGCCGTGACGGCGCGGGGCCCGTCCTGTGGTCCCCGAGACCCCCGAAACGTCCCTCCGTTGCGGCTCTTTGGGTATCCCGGGATAGGCGGTAGAATTAGCCCTCTGATGAGTGTCGCCGGATGTCCGTGACCACCTCCTGTCTCCGCTGCCAGACCCCTCTCGAACCAGGCGCCAGGTACTGCCAGGTGTGCGGCCTGAGCCTCTCGGGGGAGCAGACGGCCCCGCTGCCCACCTTGCTGCAGATCCTGCGGCAGGCGACACTCGGGGAGTACGAGATCATCCAGGAGCTCGGCCAGGGCGGCATGGCCACCGTGTACCTCGCCCACGAGATCGCGCTGGACCGCAAGGTGGCGATCAAGGTGATGTCGCCCAACCTGGTGCACGGCCCCGAGATGATCGAGCGCTTCAAGCGCGAAGCGCGCACGGCCGCGGCGCTCGACCATCCCCACATCGTCCCCATCTACGCGGTCCGCGAGAGCGAGCACCTGGTGTTCTTCGTCATGAAGTACATCCAGGGCCGCTCGCTCGACGCCATCCTCAAGGACGTGGGCCCCCTGCCCATCCCGATGGTCCGGACCATCCTGACCGACGTGGGGTCGGCGCTCGACTACGCCCACCGGCAGGGCGTGATCCATCGCGACGTGAAGCCCGGCAACATCCTCATTGACGAGGAAGGCTTCGCGTTCATCACCGATTTCGGCATCGCCAAGGCCACCGAAGGAGCCGCGCTCACCCGGAGCGGGACCACGGTCGGAACGCCCAGCTACCTGAGCCCCGAGGCCTGTTCCGGCGACGTGGTGGGGCCGGCCGCGGATCAGTACTCGCTCGGGATCGTAGGGTACGAGATGATTACGGGCTCGCTCCCGTTCACCGCCGACTCGAGTCTCGGCATGATGTACGCCCAAGTGCACGCGCTTCCCCGGCCGAGCGAGCAGCTGCGCCCCGACTGTCCCCCCGACCTCCGCCAGGCAATCATGCGGATGCTGGCCAAGTCGCCGTACGAGCGCTTCCCCATGATGAAGGACGCGGTCCAGGCGATCGCGGGGGGCCGGGCGAGCGGCGGCCACGCGAGCGGCGATGAGCATGTCCGGAGTCATGTGGGGCTGCTCGCGGTGGCGCGGCCGGGGCGGACCAGCGGCGAGGCCCGCCGGACCCCGTCGAGCCCGGTGGGACTCCCCTCGATACCGGCCCCGGTGACCCGGCCCCGCCGGAGATTCCTGGCTGTGGCCTGGCCCTGGGTCGTGGCAGGGTTGGGGTTCGGGGCCGCGGGGCTTGCCCTCGCCGTCCGCTTCTCGGAGCAACCGGACGCCCCTGCCCCGGCCTCGGTGCCGGACACGGTGCCGCTCCAACCCGGCGGAAACGCCACGGCCGACAGTCTCTGGCACGAGGCGCGCGGGACGGCGCAGATGGCGCGGCAACAGGCGGTCGTGGCCGGCGCCTCCGAAGCGGCACTCGCCTCCGGCGACTCGCTCCAGACGCTGGCCGAGTCGCTTGCCGCCCTGGGCCGCAAGGCGGAGGCGGCCATGCTCCTGTCGCGGGCCGGGGTCCTGTGGGCGGCCGCCAAACCGGTCGTGGTCGCTCCATCCGATGGCGGGGCGGCGCTGCGGGACTCCAACGGGAACGCGAATCGAACCCAGAGTTCCGCCGGCCAGATCCCCGGACGCCCGCCGTCCAGCCAGCCGGAGCCGGCCCCGACCCCGGCGCGGGCGGGGGCTCAGGCCTCGGCCGACTCGGCCGCGATCGTCGCCTTCTACGACTCGCTGGCCCAGGCCATCGAGGCCCGCCAGCTCGGGGAGGTGAAGCGCCTGCTCCCGAACCTGAGCGAGACCGAGGAGCGGAACTGGCGGAACCTCTTCGAGGACCGGAAGATCCGATCGCTCGAGGTCATCTTCCAGGTGCGCGACGTGACCTCGGACGGCCGGACCGGGTATGCCCAAGTCTGGGAGGAGCTCTTTGTCACCCGCGAGGGGGGAAAGACGGAAAAGAAGCGGGAGGGCCTGGAGTACAAGACCCTCACGTTAGGACCTCAAGGCTGGCGCCAGATTCGTTCCGAGCCAGCCCGGCGACCCTGACCTCGGCGATGACCACTGTCCCTCCCTTTCATCTGGCCTTTCCGGTTGACGATCTCGCCAGCGCTCGGGCCTTCTACGGTGGCCTGCTCGGCTGCCGCGAGGGGAGGAGTTCCGAGCGCTGGGTGGATTTCGACTTCTATGGCCACCAGATCGTGGCCCACCTCGCGCCCCGAGATCCGGGCGCGGCCGCCACGAACCGGGTGGATGGGAAAGACGTGCCGGTCCCGCACTTCGGGGTGGTCCTGGAGTGGGGAGCCTGGCATCGTCTCGCCGACCGGCTCCGCGCGGCCGGTGTGACGTTCGTGATCGAGCCCGGCATCCGATTTCGCGGCGAGGCCGGCGAACAGGCGACGATGTTCCTGCTCGACCCGAGCGGGAACGCGCTCGAGTTCAAGGCGTTTCGGGATCCGGCGCGCCTGTTCGCCAGGTAGGGCGGCGATGGCCGTGCCTCCAGCGGCAGGCCGTGGGCGGCGGGCGGCGCACCGGGCAGCCCGGCCTGCGGAGCGCCGCACCCGTCTTTCTTCCGCCGGATGCCGGGTCCCGATCCCGCCCGCGGGGGCACCCGGAGGCCGCACGTACCAGGACCGGCCTGTCCGTTGTCGGAGACCGACGCGCTGACGCCTTCCGCCGAACTGCATCCCGCCCTGCTCCAGGCCGCGATCACCCTCGGCCTGGCGGTGCTTTGCGGGGTGCTCCACGCCCGCTACCGGAAGCCGGCGTTCCTCTGGTGGGCGGTGGCCTGGAGTCTGTACCTGCTCCGGCTCGGCGCGATCATCACCTTTCTCCGTACCGAGGGCCGCTTCTGGCTCTACGGCCACCAGGTGGCCACCGGCTGGACCGGTCTGGCGCTGCTCTGGAGCGCCCTGGTCTTCTCCCGAGGGGTGCGGCTCAAACCCGCCTATCTCACCGCGATCCTGTTCCCGCCGGCCTGGTCGTACTTCGCCATCTACCGCTTCCAGGACTTCCACAGCGCCGCCTGGCCCGCCGTGGCGTTCCTGAGCGGGGCCACGCTTTGGACCGCGGTGGTCTTTCTTCGCTTCCGGCAGCAGACCGGATCGCGCGCGGCGCTCCTCCTGGGCGCGGCGTTCCTGCTCTGGGGCCTCCACCATCTCGATTACCCGCTGCTGCGGGCCCGGGGAACCTGGAACCCGTGGGGGTATTACCTGGACCTCGGTTTCGAGCTCACGGTAGGCGCGGGCATCCTACTGCTCGTCCTGGAGGACGTCGAGCGCGGTCTCCGGGCGCTGGCGGCGCTCTCCGGCGAGTTGCAGGGCGGCCGGCCCGGCGGGGACATCGTGGGGGCGCTGCTCCACCGCGCCCTCGCCCTCCCCGGCGTGCGGGGGAGCGCCATGTACGATCATGCCGCCCGGCGCTTCGTGCGCGGGGTCGGCGCCTGCGCCGACTGGGAAGGCGTCCAGCCCGGCCCGGCCATCGAGCCCGCCATCCGGCGGGCGGTCGAGGAGGGGAGGCCCGTGTCCGCCGCGGACCGGCTCGCCGCCGGTCCCGGCGCGGTGCGCTTCGCCTTCGCCGCCGTGCTGCCCGTCGAGCGGGAACGGGTGGTGAGTCAGGCGATGGTGATCGTGGGCGACGCGCGCGACCCCTTCACCGCGCTGGACGAGGCGTTCCTGCGCGCGTTGGGCCAGCAGGTGGGCGCCGCGCTCCAGCACGCCGAGCTTACCCGCAACCTGGCCCGCCGCACGGCGGAGCTGGAGCGCCTCTCGGCTCGCATGGTCCAGCAGCACGAGGCGGAGCGCCGCCGCCTCTCGCTCGAACTGCACGACGAGACGGCCCAGGTCATGAGCGCCATCAAGCTCCAGCTCGGCATCCTGCGGGAGGAGGTCCCGCCGGACCAGGCTGCGCGGCTCGACCGCGTGCTCGGCCTCGTGGACGACGGCATGCAGAGCATCCGGAGCGTCACCGAGGCGCTCCGGCCCTCGTTGCTCGACGATCTGGGGCTGCTCCCCGCCCTTCGCGCCCTGGTGACCGACTTCGGCGACCGCACCGGCCTCGCCGCGGCACTCACCGTCCCCGACCGGCTTCCGGACCTCGCGGACGAGGCGGAGCTCGCCATCTTTCGGGCCGTGCAGGAAGGGCTGGCCAACGTCGCCCGCCACGCCGAGGCGCAGTCGGTCGCCGTGGGCGTGGCCGTGGTCAACGGCCTGGTGCGGGTCGAAATCACCGACGACGGACGCGGGCTCCGCGAGACCGGCGAGGGCGTGGAGGAGCGCATGGGACTCACCGGCATGCGGGAACGGATCACGGCCCTGGGCGGGACCGTGCGGCTGGAGAACCGGCGGGAGGGCGGCACCCGCCTCGCCGTGGAGCTGCCGCTGGAGCGGCCGGCATGAATCGCCCCCGCATCATGCTGGTGGACGACCACCCGCTGGTCCGGGAGGGCGTGCGCCACATCCTGGCTGCCGCCGATCTCGCGGTAGTGGCCGAGGCCGGTAGCGTGGAGGAGGCCCTGGAACAGGCGGCCCAGACCCGGCCCGACCTCCTGGTGCTCGACCTCTCGCTCCCGGGGGGCGGCGGACTCGAGCTGGCGCGCCGGATCCGCGAGCAGCTCCCTGACGTCCGGATCCTCGTCCTGTCGGTGCACGACCACCCCGAATACGTGCTGGGCGCGGTGCGCGCCGGCGCCAACGGGTATCTCCGGAAGGACTCCTCCCCGGCCGAGCTGCGGGAAGCCGTCCGGGCCGTGGCCCGGGGCGAGTCGTTCTTCAGTCCCGCCGTGGCCCGGCAGCTCTCCGCGGCGGTGCGAGGCGAATCCGCCCGCGACGATCGCCGCCGCCAGCTCGAGCGCCTCACCCCGCGCGAGCGCGAGGTGCTCGCCGGCATTGCCCGGGGCGGCACCAGCAAGGAAATCGCCCAGGCCCTGGGTCTTTCTCCACGGACGGTGGAATCGTATCGGGAGAGCCTGATGCGAAAGCTGGAGATCCGGAGCGTCGCCGGGCTCACCCGCTTCGCGCTGGATACCGGCCTCCTGGGCCAGGAGGAGTAAGAAGGGGAAGGGGGCCGTCATTCCTGCGCAAGGAGGAATCCACCCCCACCGTGGTCGGTGGGTGGTAGGCCGCCTGGGTGCCTGCTGGCGCAGCCATGACGCCCGGCGCTCCTCGCAGGCGTGGCGCCAGGACGTGGATGCCTGCTGGCGCAGCCATGACCACGGACCGTGGGCCCCGGGCCCCGGGGACCGGCAGGGCGACGGCGGTGCCCCGGGGGCCGTCATTCCTGCGCAAGCAGGAATCCACCCCCACCGTGGTCGGTGGGTGGTAGGCCGCCTGGGTGCCTTCTCGCGCAGCCATGACCATGGACCGTGGCCCCGGGGGCCGGGGGCCGGCGGGGCGAAGGCGGTGCCCCGGGGGCCGTCATTCCTGCGCAAGCAGGAATCCACCCCCACCGTGGTCGGTGGGTGGTAGCGCCTACCGTATTTCTACGCCTTTCCCACCCCGATTCTTCCGGATTTCGCCGCCGCCTCGCCGCCGCTACCGTACGCCCGTTCCGATACCAACAGCGGCAGGTTTCTCATGGCGCGCCGACGTATTCTCTTCTCCGCCCTCCTGGTAGCTCTGTTCCCTTCCCTCCTCCGGGCCCAGCAGCAGGACAGCGTGGCAGCCCGAGATTCCGCCGTCGAGCTTCCTCCCCTGGTTGTGACCGCCACGAGGAACCTCCGCGAGGTCTTTTCGACCCCGGTGCCGGTGACGGTGGTGGACTCGGTGGCCCTCGCGCAGCGGCAGGCCAACAACGCGGCCGAACTCTTGACGGACCTGGCCGGGCTCGACGCCAACGGCACCGGCCCGAACCAGGGCCGCCCCGTGATCCGAGGCCAGTTCGGGCAGCGGATCCTGTTGCTCGAGGACGGGCTCCGGATGAACAATTCCCGGCGCCAGTCCGACTTCGGCGAGCTGCCGTCGCTGGTGGCGATGGAAGAGCTGGCCCGGGTCGAGGTGGTGCGCGGCCCGGCCAGCGTGCTGTACGGCAGCGACGCTCTGGGCGGCGTGGTGAACCTGATCACCCGCCGCCCGCCGGCCGGCCTCCAGGGATCGCTGGTACACGGGAGCGCGGGTGTCCGGTACACGGGAGCCGGGGAGCAGGCCCGACCCTGGGGCTCGGTGGCCGGGCGCTCGGGGCGCCTCAACTACACGGTGTTCGGCGCCTATCGCGATGCCGGCTCGTACTCGGCTCCGTCAGGCAGCTTCGGCGAGGTGCGCGCCGCCCGCGACCTCACGGTCCACGACACCGGCGTCGAGGATGAGAACTATGCGGTGCAGTTGGGCTACGCGCTGGCGGACCGCCACGGCGTCTTCGGCCGCTACGAGCGGTATGTCGCGCGCGGCGCCGGATTCGGCTACGTGGACAACGCCGCGATCGGCCGCCCCGACTTGCCGTTCATTCGCATCTACTACCCGCGGCAGCAGGTGGACAAGTTCACCGTCGGGTACGACGCCGCCGGACTCCGCACCCCGGTCGCGGACCGGCTCACCGCGCGCTGGTACCACCAGAGCAACGATCGGCTCCTCAACCTCGATGTCTTCGTGCCGTTCGGCGGGGGCGCTCCGCCCGGTGCCGGGGTGGACTCCCGGAGTCGCAACAACACCGACGTCAATAGCTGGGGCTTCCGGGTGGAGTTCGCCAAGGCGCTCGCCCCGAGCGCCCTCCTCACCTATGGGGTGGACGGGGTCCGGGATCGCTCGCTCAACAGCGACTCGGTCACCACCACGGTGATCGGGTTCGGGCCCCCGCAGTCCCGGACCAGCACCACCCCCCAGCTTCCCTATGCCGTCTACCGGAGCGTGGGCGTGTTCGCGCAGCTCCAGTTCACGCCGGTGCGCCGACTCGACCTGCTGGCCGGCGCCCGCTGGCAGGACGTCCGGGCCGAGACGCGCCGCACCCCCGGACTCGCCCTGCCCGAGATCGAGAGCACCGACCGCACCCTCGTGGGCGCGTTCAATGCGAGCTACCTGCTCACCCACCGGCTGGCGCTGGTAGGGAGCGTCGGTCGCGGGTTCCGGAGCCCCAACCTCATCGAGCGATTCTTCGAGGGACCCACCCCGGAAGGCAACGGCTATCAGGTCCGCACCCCCGGCCTCGACCCGGAGACCAGCCTGAACCTGGATCTCGGGCTCCGCTGGCGGAGCCGGGACGTGAACGCGGAGGGCTTTGTCTTCCAGACCGATATTCGAGACGGCATTCGCATCGAACCCACCGGCGACACCATCCAGGGGCTGCCGGCCTTCCGGAACACCAACGTGGCCCGGCTCCGCTATCGCGGCGTGGAGCTCGCCGCGACGGTGCGGCTCGGCTGGGGCTTCTCGGTGGGCGGGAACTTCACCCACGTGGACGCCGAGGATCGCAAGGATCCCACCAACCCGATCGCCGCCTCGTACGCGACCAAGCTGGTCGGGACCGTGCGGTACGAGCACCCGTCGGGCCGCTTCTGGGTCGCTTACCTGGTACGGCACGAGGGCGAGCAGAAGGACGTGAGTCTCGCCTTCAGTCCGGTCGGCTCCACCTGGCCCGGCTTCACGGTGCACGAGGCCCGCGCCGCGGCGACGCTGTTCCGGCTCGGCCCCACCACCCATCGCGTAGGGATCGCCGTCGCCAACCTCGGCGACCGGTTCTACTCCGAGCCGAGCAACGCCTCGCTCTTCCGGCCCGCCCCGGGGCGGAACGTGCAGGCGAGTTACACCATGGATTTCTGATCCCGGCGCCTCCATGCCGACCGCCGTTCACTACATCCCGATCGCCACCACGGTCCTGGCCCTGGCCTTCGCGGCGGTGCTGTTCCGACGGCACCGGGAACGGGGGGGGCGCCATCTCCTGTGGTGGGCCGCAGGCATGCTCACCTATGCCGCCGGAACGATCACGGAGTCGGTGACCACGCTCTGGGGCTGGCACCCGGCAACCTTCCGCGCCTGGTACATCACCGGGGCCCTGCTGGGCGGGGCGCCCCTGGCGCAAGGCACGGCCTATCTCCTGCTCTCGCGCCGGACGGCGGACGGGCTGGCGGCCGCGCTCGTGGCCGCCGTGGCGTTCGGCGCGGTGTGCGTGCTGCTCGCCCCGCTCGATCTCGACCTGGTCGAGCCCCACCGGCTCAGCGGGAAGGTGCTGGCCTGGCGCTGGGTGCGGCTGATCAGCCCGTTCATCAACCTCTACGCCCTGATCCTGCTGGTCGGGGGTGCTGCGGTCTCGGCCTGGCGTTACCGCCGCCGCCGGGAAACCCGGCACCGGGCCGTGGCCAACGTGTACATCGCGGTGGGCGCCCTTCTCCCCGGCATCGGCGGGACCTTCACCCGGTTCGGGCACACCGAAGTGCTCTACGTGACGGAATTCGTGGGCCTGGTGCTGATCTACGCTGGTTACCGGCTCAGCGTCGCGCCAGGGCTCGGGTCACCTGCTCCAGCAGTTCTTCCCCCGTGAAGGGCTTCGGGAGCAGGAACGCGCCCAGCGATTCGATTCCGCGCTCGCGGAGCGCCTCCGAGGTGTAGGCACTCACCAGCAGCACCGGCAAGTCGGGCCGGCCCTCTCGAAGGCGATCGGCCAGCTCGATCCCGCTCATCCCCGGCATCACGATATCGGTGACGAGAATGTCCGGCACGAGTCCGGTCTCCCCGAGTTGCGCCAGGGCCGCCTCGGCGGTGGATCCCGCCACCACTCGGCAGCCAGCCCCTTCCAGGACCCAGACGAGGAAGCGCAGCACCCCGGGCTCGTCGTCGGCCGCCACCACTACCTTCCCGGCCAGCCGCTCGGGCTCGGCCTCGGGAGGCGCTGGCGGCCCGCTCGCGGGGAGAAAAATGCCCACCCGCGTCCCGCGCCCGGGCTCGCTGGCGATTGCGATCTCGCCGCCGCTCTGGCGCACCAGCCCGTAGGCGCTGGCCAGGGCCAGGCCGCTCCCCTGCCCGAACGGCTTGGTGCTGAAGAACGGCTCGAACAACCGCCGCAGGGTCTCCTCGTCCATTCCCCGACCCGAGTCTTCCACTTCGAGCAGGACCACCTCGCCGTCAGGCACCGCCTGCGGATAGCGTTCCTGCGCCGCCCGGCCGTCGCGGCGGACCCGGATCGTGAGCACGCCGCCCAGCGGCATGGCGTCCCGGGCGTTGTCGGCCAGATCGAGGACCACCTGGGACAGCCAGCGGCGATCCACCCTTACCCAGACCGGCTCGCGATCCCGCTCCAGCACCAGGCGGACCCGGGGCCCGAGCAGATGAGCGATCGCGTCCTCGAGCCCGGCGATCAGGTCGTTCAGGTCGAGCGGCTCGGGCTGGAGCACTTGCCGCTGGCTGAACGCGAGGAGCCGCGCCGTGAGGACCGCCGCACGGGCGGCGGCCCGCTCGATGTGTTCCAGCGCGTCCCGCTCCAGCGGCGCCAGGTGGCTCTGCCTGAGCAGCGAGCGGGCGTTCCCCCGGATCACGGTAAGGAGGTTGTTGTAGTCGTGGGCGATCCCGCCGGCCAGCCGGCCGACGGCCTCGAGCCGCTGGGCCTGGCGCAGCCGCTCCTCGCTGTCCCGGAGCGCCTGCTCCGCCGCCTCACGTTCCCGCACTTCCGCCCGAAGCCGCGCATGCGCCGCCTCCGCCTCGACCGCGCGGGCCCGGGCCGCGCGCGTCAGGGCCAGGGTCAGCGCGAGCAATACCGCCACGGCGACCCCGGTCATCTGGGTGAACATCGGGGTCATGGAGCGCGCCCGATCGAGCACCTCGGGCAGAGGCCAGACCCGCACGTTCCAGCGGAGCCCAGCCGCCGTCACCTCGGCCTCGCTGGCCCACCAGCGTTCCAAGTCCTCCGCCCGCCAGGCCTTGACGAACACCGGGGTGGCACCGTCCCGGATGGCGACCGCGAAGCGATCGAGCACGTCGTGGAGTCCGATCCGGAGCGCCAGGCTCGCGTCCGACACGAGCCAGAGGGCGCCGGGCGCCCCACGCCCACCAGGGCCTCCCGGCTCGACTGGCACCACGAGCCCGAGCCGCGGGTCGCCGCCTCGCAGATCGAGCACCACGTCAGGCGTGTCCGCGCGGCCCTGGCTCGCGCCGGCGTGCGGCGAGGGCCACCAGTCATGGTCCGCTGGAGGCGCGACCACCCACCGACGTGACCCGTCCCTTCCGAGCCAGCCCAGGCCCCGGGTGGCGGGAAGCCCCGCCACGGCGGCGCGCGCCAGCCGCTCCTGGCCGGCGGGAGCCAGCCAGGCCCAGGCGGCCGCGGCGGCGCGGGCCGAGGCGACCCGGCGTTCCACCTCGTCGTCAATGTGCCTGGCCACGGACTGCGCGGCGACGTCCATCGTGCGCCGGATGTGCTGCCGCTCCTGGCGGCGGAGCACCTGGGCCAGCCCCACCGCCGCCGAGAGCCCCAGCACGCCGAGCGCGAAGGGCAGGCGCCAGGCCGCCACCCGGACCGGGCCCTGGTCGTCTGTCACCCCGGTGTACAACAGCGCCCCGCCCAGCACCAGAAACCCGAGCGCTGCCGGGATGCTCATCTGCGGCAACACGGCCGGTGGGTGCGAGAGGCTGCGGGCTCCGGGATAGGCGGCGAGGTCCGTCCCCGCGAGCAGGACGAGCGCGGCGCCGAGCAGGGCCACGCCGAGGTCGCTCAGGGGGCGGCGGACCTGATGGAGGACCACGATCGCGGCCCCCAGCAGCAGGAACGCGAGCCCGGTGTTCGGCGCCGCGAGACCCCGGAATTCGGCGCGGTCGAGCTCGGGAGATACCAGAATCAGGGTGCCGGCGCCGAACCGGCCCTCCACCAGATGCTCGAGCAGTGTCACGGCGCCGTAGAGCGCGAGGAGGAGGCCGGCCCCCCGCCCCACCCGGTTGGGCCCGAGCCCCGCCGCCAGGACCCCGAGGCCGGCCACGGCGAGTGCCAGCGCAGCGTTGAACGGCATCGGGTCGGCCGCGGGCAGGAACCGGGTGACCCGCCCCGCCCCCACCAGCCACCCCGTCGCCACCAAGAGGCCGAGCGCCGCCGCGATCAGTCCGCCGGCCCCCAGGACGGCCCCGGGCCGGCGCGGGCTCGCCGGACCGGCTGCCGCGGTGCGTTCAGGCGTCATGCCCTCGGCCCTTCGCGCCGGGGTCAGACATGCGCCTCACAAGTGCTCCAGGAAGTGGCTCACATCCATACCACCCCCCCGGCCCGCATCCCGTCGGGGAACCCGGGACCGCTCACGCCGACTCGCTCCGCGCCACCGGCATCCCGCGGCTCGCCCATTCGGTCCAGGAGCCGTCGTAGAGCGCATGGCCGCCGGTCCCCAGGATCTCCAGCGCGAGCAGCAGCGTGCACGCCGAGGTCCCCGAACCGCACAGCGCGATGACGGGCTTCGCGGGATCGATGCCGGACTCGGCCAGCAGGCGGCGCAGCTCCTCGCGCGACCGGAGGGTTCCGTCGGGCCGCACGAGCGCCGGGTAGGGGAGGTTCCGGCTTCCCGGGATGTGCCCGCTCGGAATGGGCCGCGGTTCCGGCTCGGTGCCCGCAAACCGGCCCGCGGCCCGCAGATCCACCACCTGGGCCTCGTCCTCCGCCAGCGCCCGTTGCACCTCCTCCAGCGTGCGGACCTGGCTCGCATCGAGCCGGGCCCGGAAGCGCGCCGGCGCCACCGTGACGGGGCCGGCTTCGAGCGGCCGTCCCTCCGCTTTCCACTTGCCGAGCCCGCCGTCGAGCACCGCCGCGGCAACATGACCGAACACCCGGAACATCCACCAGACCCGCGCCGCGCTCAGGTTCGCCCCCGAGCCGTCGTAGATCACCACCGAGGTATGGTCGCCGATCCCGAGGGAGCCGGCCAGCCGGGCGAACTCGTCCGCGGTGGGAAGCATGTGCGGCCACGGGCTCCGGGGGTCGCTCGCGGCATCGAGATCGAAGAACACGGCCCCGGGGATATGGCCGGCCAGGTACTCCGCGCGCGCATCCCGGCCCGCGGCGGGGAGGTACCAGGACGCGTCCAGGACGCGGAGATCGGCCGCCCCGAGCCGGGTCTCGAGCCAGGCGGAGGAGACCAGCGGACCGCCGGAGAACCGGTGGGTCAAGCCAGGGTCGGGAGGCGCGGGCCCCGCATGGTGGATCGCCATGCGCCGCAAGGCATTGACGGAGATGGAGCCACGATTGACCGGGACTTGGGTCTCCAATCCTACCTTGGCGGGCGAACGGTAGCAACCAGCCGTGTCCCGAAGTCGCCGTTGGTCCGCCAGGAGGTAACAATGTCCCGCACCGCTCTGCTCGCGATGGTCGGCCTGCTCTTCACTGCCGCGTGCACCGACCCCTATTCGCCCAATGCCCGGGCCGAGTCCGGGCCGGTGATCTCGCCGGCACCGGTCGAGCAGGACCCCTGCCCAGCCCCGGCCCCGGCCAAGCCCGCCCCCCAGCCTCGGCCCAAGACACCGTACCTCCGGGCCCAGCTCACGGAGGCGTGCTCGCCCGGCGCCGACCTGCTGCTCCGGCGTTAGGCCAGACTCGCCCGGAGGCGGCGCAGCCGATCCTGTGCCGCCTCCGGCAGGGCCCCCAGGTGCGGCTCGGCCAGGTGTAGACTCCGCCGCACCGCGCGGCGATCCCCCGCGCGCCACCCCTCCTCGGCGATCTCCACCGCCAGCGCCGCCGCCGCACCGGCCTCCCCGAGCCGCACCAGGAGTTCGAGCCGGACGAGCCGCGCCTCGAGGTCGGTCCGCCCCTGTAGCAGCTCGGCCGCCCGCTGCCGCACCTGCCGCATCTGGCCGGGAGTCAGGTACCCGTGCGAGAGCACCTGGGCGATGAGGGGGCTCGTGAACACGTAGCCCGTCGCTTCGGCCCGGATCAGGTGGGCGCGCTCCGCCGCGGCCAGGCGTTCGACCAGCGTGGCCGGTTCGAGCCCCGTGAGCGCCGCGAGCAGCGGCGGATCGAGCCGGGAGCCGAGCAGGCTGGCCCGGGCCACCAGGTCCCGCGCCTCCGAGGGAAGCCGCGCGAGCTGGGCGAGGACGGCGGACCGGATCAGAGCCGGGATACCCATCGGCAATGGACTGTCGAGGGTTTCGCCCGGCGGGGGCCAGCGCAGCGCGTCCTGGTGAAGTGCGGCCGCATCCTCCAGCCCACGCAGCACGGTCACCGCTAGGAGCGGGCGCCCCGCGCTATCGGCCTCGAGGCGCCTGGCGAGTCTGTCGCGATCCTCCGGCGTGCGGCACCAGGGCGCCAGCACCTCCGCGAGGTCGCGCAGGTCGGTCCGGGCCAGCGGCGGCAGGGACACCACCTGACCCGGGATCTCCCGGCCCGTCCCGGCCAGCAATTGGTGCAGCTCTCGGGGGCTGTCGGCATCGTCCGGCACCATGGTGAGTGCGAGCAAGAGCGGGAGACCGGGACGGCTCTCGAGCACGAGCCGCAGCACCGTCAGGGTAGCGGGGTCGGCGAGGTGTGCGTCGTCCAGACCCAGGGCGACCGGCGCCTCCTCCGCGATCGCGCCCAGCATCCCGGCCAGCGCCAGGCCGACCTCCGCCTGGTCGGCGGGTGAGGCCGGCGCCTGTCGCAGCGCGAGTTCGGGCACCAGCGAGGCGAGGACGGCGAGGTGCCGCGGCTCGGCGGCGGCGAGGCCGGGAGCCCCGAGCAGGCCGCCTCGCACCAGCCCCCGCAGGCTGCTCCAGGCGACCGCGGCGTCCCGCTCGTTCGGTCTGGCCGTGGCCACCACCGCCCCGCGCAGGGCGGCCCGGGCCAGCAGCTCCTGGAGCAGGCGCGTCCGCCCCAGCCCCGGCTCCCCGCGCAGGCACACCACTGCCGCCCGCCCCGCCTCGCCGGGAAGCCACCGGGCCGCCAGGGCCAGCTCGCGACTGCGGCCGACCAGCGGAATCTCCGGCGCCGGCGTCCCCGGCGGCGAGGGGCGGCCCGCGCCTTCGCGAATCCGCCGAGCCAGGTTCGCGAGCGCCCGGCCGGGGAGCTCCCCCAGCCGCTCCAGGCTGGCGGCGAAGGCCTGGTAGTCCCGGAGCGCCCCGGCGGCGTCGCCGCCCAGGGCCCGAGCCTCCATCGCGGCCCGGATGGCCGGCTCCGAATAGGGCTCCAGCACCAGGACCTGCCGGGCCGCCTCCAGCGCCGCCTGACAACGCCCCTGCTGGAGTAGCTCGCGCGCGTACGTGACCAGCAGGCTCGTGTCGTGCTCGCGCCAGCGCGCCCGCTCGGCCTCGGCCCATTCCTCGAAGGCCGGCGCATCGTCGACGCTGAAACCCTCCAGGAAACAGCCGCGCACCAGCCCGCCGGGCCGCTCCAGCGACGGCTGCCACGGCTCCAGGGCGTCCACCTCGAGACCCTCGGGGGCCAGGGCCACCGACTCCCGGTCCGTCACCAGCCGGCCGGCGCCGAGGCAGCTTCGGAGCCGCCGGATGGCCTCGTTGAGCGAGTGACGCGCCCGCGTCTCCTCCTTTTCGGCCCAGAGAAGCCCCAGGAGATGGGAGCGGGAGCGAGTCCGGAGCGGGGAGAGCGCCAGGTAGATAAGGAGGGCGAGGTGCTTCCGCCACAGCACTTCCGGGGGCGGCGGGGCCCCCGCCAGCCGAACCGTCGGGACCCCGAACGTAATGAGCCGGAGGGCCGGGAGTCCCGTCCCACTGTCCAGGCGCGAAGGCTCCGTGGCGGGCACCTTCATCGGCCGGCGCTCCGTTCGCCGTTCGGCCGAGGTCAGGGAGCCGGCGGGCGCCGGCCCTTGGTTCCTTATCTAATCGCAGTTGCCTCAGGGCGGAAGCAGCGGCCGGCCGGGTTCCCGGCTCCGGTGCGTCGAGGGACCGCGCCGGGATGGGCCCTCCACTGCGCAGGTCCCCGGGCTCGCGCCCCCGATAGCAGGGCGAATCGCCCCCCGGAGCTGGCGACTACGCTCCGGGCCCTGGCGCGGGCCCGAGGGTCGCGCCAGGGGGCACCTTTTCCGCGGCGACGGTGACCTCGATCGCCACCTCGTCGCCTAGCACCAGCCCGCCGCCCTCTGCGGCCCGGTTCCAGGTGAGGCCGTAATCCAGCCGCTTGATGGTGCCGGCGACCGCAAACCCCACCCGGTCCCGGCCCCCCGGCCCCGCCGTCATGCCCAGGTAACTGCCCGTGAGCACGATCGAGCGGGTGATGCCACGGATCGTGAGGTCGCCTCGCAGGACGAGAGCGCTGCCTGCGAACTCCACGCCGGTGCTCCGGAAGCTCATCTCGGGAAAGCTGTCGCTCGCGAAAAAGTCCGGCGAGCGGAGGTGCCGATCCCGCCGCTCGTTGTTGGTGTCGATGCTGCGGGTCCGGACCCGTACCTCGACCCTGCCCCCATCCCAGTCAGGCGGGGCCCCCGTGATCACCCCTTCCCAGTCGGTGAAGGTGCCGGCCACCCGGCTCACCAGATGCCGAACCCGGAACAGGAGTTCCGAGTTGGTGGGGTCGATCCGCCAGACGGCGGCTTGGAGGGTGTCGGCGGCCACCGGCTCCGGCGCCCGAGCGGGCCCAAGCGCGACGGCGAGCACCGTTCCCGCGAGAAACAGCACGGCCATGCCAGCTCCGCGAAAGGAGTGACCGAACATCCCGAAGGCGGTTAGTATAATGAGCTCGCCGCCGCCGGCCCCCCTTCCGCGAGGTCATCTCGTCATGCCAGTCCTGCGCCCACTCGCCATTCTCGGCCTGCTCGCCGCCTCCGCCGCCCCGGTCGTCGGCCAGGACACCACCAGCATCGCCAGGGTCGAGTTCCGGGTGCTCCCGGACAGCCTGGACGTCGGAGACAGTGCTCGGGTCGAGGCCCGCGCCCTGGCCCCCGACGGCCGCGAGATCCAGGCGGCGATTCTGTTTTTCTCCGACCAAGGGAAGACGGTCTCGGTGGAGCGGACCTCCGGCCTCCTGCAGGCTCACCGGCCCGGCCGGGCCCGGATCTTCGCGCTGGTGCCGGTGGGGAACGCTCCGGTGCGGACCTTCGGGACGGTGGTCGTTCGCTCTCCCCCGCTGGCGCGCATCACCCTGAACGGATCCGCGCGGCTCTATGCCGGAACCACCGTCCGCTTCACGGCCGCCGCGCTGGACGCGGCCGGGCTCGCGCGCGAGGGCCTGGCGTATCAGTGGAGTTCGAGCAACCGGCGGGTCCTCGAGGTGAACTCGCGAGGCGAGGTCACCGCCCTGCGGCCGGGCCTCGCCGAGGTCCGCGCCGCGAGCGGCGGGTTGAGCGGCACGCTCCGGGTGACCGTGGTGGCCAATCCGGCGCGTAGCCTCCTGCTCAGGGCCTCCCGCGACAGTGCCCGGACCGGCGATGTCGTCCGGTTCACCGCCACCGCCCTCGACGCCGCGGGGAAGCCGGTGCCGGATTACCCGATCGCCTACTCGGTGCTGAGCCGGGTGGAGGACACGGTGATCGCCCCCGAGGCCCCCGCCCAGGTGGAGCAGGACGGCCGCTTCGTGGCGGCGCGCGCCGGCGACTACACCGTGGTCGCCACCGGGGGCTCCCTCGTGGCCCGGAAAACCGTCGCCATCGCTCATCGCTGGACGAGCCTGCGGCTCGAACAGGCCACCGGCCAGGGCGCGGTGCGCGACGTGCACACCTCTGACCTCTGGGTGTGGACCGGCAAGGACGGGCGCGACTACGCCGTCACCGGGACCTGGGGGGGGAGCGGCGTGGCCTACTTCTGGGACGTGACCGATCCGGCTAATCCCGTGAAAACCGACAGCGTCCAGGTGGACGCCCGCACCGTGAACGACGTCAAGGTCGACCCCGAGCGCGAGCTCTGCTTCATCACCCGGGAGGGCGCCTCGAACCGGAAGAACGGGTTCGTGATCCTCGACTGCAGCAACCCCCGCGACGTCACCGTACTCTCCACCTTCGACGACGGACTGTTCGGGGGCGTGCATAACATTTTCTACTGGAATCGGCACGTCTTCCCGATCAATGCGGGGACCCGCTTCGACATCATCAATGTCGAGGACCCGCGCCAACCCCGCCGGGTGGGGTTCTACGAGCTGGACACCCCGGCCCACGGCATCCACGACGTGTGGGTCGTGGACGGCATCGCCTACAGCTCGAACTGGGAAGACGGCGTGGTGCTGATTGACGTGGGGAACGGCATCGCGGGCGGTTCGCCGTCGCATCCGGTCCGGATCGGACAGTACCGGTACCCGATCGGCGCCACCCACTCGGCCTTCCCCTACCGGTCGAGGACGGCGGGCCGATTTTACGTCTTTGTCGGCGACGAGCAGTTCCCCTACGGCCTCGACCCGGACCAGCCGGAAGAGGCCGGCGGGTACCTTCACATCGTGGACTTCACGGACCTCCGGAACCCGGTCGAAGTGGCCCGCTACCAGATCCCGGAAGCCGGCCCGCACAACTTCTGGGTCGAGAACGACACCCTGTATGTGGCGTACTACAACGCGGGGCTTCGCGTCGTGGACGTTTCCGGCGAGCTGATGGGCAACCTCTACACGCAGGGGCGCGAGCTGGCTCGATTTGCCGCCCGTGATCCCCGGGGCAAGGTGGCGAACGCTCCGATGGCCTGGGGGCCCCAGCCGCACAAGGGCCACGTCTTCTTCAGCGACTTCAATTCCGGGCTCTGGGCCGTGAAGCTGCCCGAACGCGTGCCGCGGGCGGAGGCCACCCCGTGAACCGTGCCCGGCTCGGGCTTGCCGCGCTCACGGCTACCCTGGCCACGGTCCCACCCGGCACGGCGGCCGCCGGTCAGGCTGCCGGCGCCCCGGCCGTCCCGCCGCCCCCAGCCGCCTACCGCTTGCTGGTCGGCGCCGAATCC
Organism: Gemmatimonadales bacterium; assembly: GCA_035574255.1. Classification (GTDB taxonomy): domain Bacteria; phylum Gemmatimonadota; class Gemmatimonadetes; order Gemmatimonadales; family GWC2-71-9; genus JADJOM01. Next base: position 41,063 of record DATLYZ010000030.1, read on the forward strand.
GAGGACCAGGTGGCGCTCATCGAGTTCCGCCCCTGTCCCGGGGCGCCCTGCGGGGCGCGGGTGCTCCGGACCTACGAGGTCGGCCTCTGGGCCACCGAGATCGAAGGCCCGCATGGCGTGGTCGCTGCACCGGACGGCCGGAGCTTCTACGTCACCCTGGCCCACGGCCGGCCGAACGGCTGGCTCCAGCAGTACGACCTCGACACCGGACGCCGCCTGGGCCAGGTCGAGCTCGGCATGTTTCCGGCCACCGTGGACCTGGGACCGGGCGGACTGGTCTACGTCATCAACTTCAACTTCGAGGACCCGGACATGAAGCCGTCCGGGCTTTCGGTGGTGGCCGGGGATCCCCTGTTCGAGGTAGCCCGCCTCACCACCTGCCGGATGCCACACGGCTCACGGCTCAGCCCCGATGGCAGCCGCCACTACTCCGGCTGCATGATGGACGACCGGCTGGTGGAGGTGGATACCCGCCGCCTCGCCGTGAGCCGTGAGTTCTCGCTGGTCCCGGGGCGGGAGGGGCCGCTGACTCCGGGGCCGGAGGACCGCGCGAGGCACCCGGCCCATGGCCCTGCCCCGAGCAGCGGGTGTTCCCCCACCTGGGCTCAGCCGAGCGCCGATGGGCGCGCCGTCTACGTCGCGTGCAACCGCGCCAACGAGATCGTCGAGATTGACGTGGGAGCCTGGCGCATTACCCGCCGCTGGACCACGCCCAGGGCGCCGTACAACCTCGCGGTGACGCCCGACGGGACCCTCCTCCTCGCGACCCAGAAGGGCCCGGGCACCACGACCGTCTGGCGCCTGGCCGACGCGAGGCTACTGGCCGAGATCCCCGGAACTCGCGGCCTCGCGAGCGGCGTCGCGGTGAGCCGTGACTCGCGCTACGCCTTCGTCACGCTGGAAGGCGTGGGCGGGGAGCCGGGAACCGTGGACGTGATTGACCTCGTCACACTCGCCAAGGTCGCCAGCGTGGACGTGGGGAAGCAGGCGGGCGGGATCGCGGAAGTGCCGCTCCCGGCGCCTCCCCCGCCGCCCGGCGCCCCACCGCACCGGGACCGCTGAGCGCCATCGCACGGCGTGCCTCGCCTCGTTCCCCGGGAGGCGCAACAGGCCTCCCACGAGGGCCCTCTCGCTCGCGACCGCCTCGCCGCCGGCCGCGGCCCCCCCGGCAGCCCGCCGCGGGCCGGGCCCCTCTATATTGCTCCCCCATGGCCGCTTCCTCCCCCGCCCTCGCCGCACCGGGCAGCCGGCTCTTCCATGCCTGGCAGCGGCTCGCCCCGCTCCCCGGCGGAACCTGGCTCTTCAGCCGTCTGCTCGGGTTCCTCGTCCCGTACACCGGCTCGATCCGCGCCCGGGTCCGCGCGCTCGAGGCGGGATATGCCAGCGTCGAACTCCGGGACCGCCGCCGCATCCGCAATCACCTGGGTTCGGTGCACGCCATCGCGCTGGCCAACCTGGGTGAGGTGGCGAGCGGGCTCGCCCTGCTGGTCGGCCTCCCGCCCGCCGTGCGCGGCATCCTGGTCGGACTCTCGGTGGAGTACGTGAAGAAGGCCCGCGGGACGCTCACCGCCGAAGGCCGCGCCGCGATCCCGCCGGCGGTGACCGAGCCCGCCGACGCGGAAGCCACGGCGGTGATCCGCGACCCCGGCGGCCAGGTCGTGGCCCGCGTCGCGGCGCGGTGGCGCCTGGCTCCCGCGTGACCGCCCCGGGTCTCGACACCCCGCTCACCCGGGACGCCGGGATCGCGGTGCCGCTCATCGGCGGTGCCATGTATCCCTGCTCCAATCCCGAGCTCGTGGCCGCCGTCTCGGACGCCGGCGGCATCGGGATCGTGCAGCCGATCTCGCTCACCTACGTGCACGGCCACGATTTTCGCGAGGGGCTGCGCTACATCCGCCGCCTGACTTCGAAGCCGATCGGCCTGAACGCGCTCATCGAGCAGTCCTCGAAGACCTATCGCGAGCGGATGGCCCGCTGGATCGATATCGCGCTCGAGGAGGGGGTGCGCTTCTTCATCACGTCGCTCGGCAATCCGCGGTGGGTCGTGGACCGGGTGAGCCCGGTGGGGGGCGTCGTCTACCACGACGTGACCGAGCGCCGATGGGCCGAGAAGGCACTGGCGGGCGGCGTGCGCGGCCTCATCGCCGTCAACTGCCGGGCCGGCGGCCACGCCGGCGCGAAGAGCGCGGAGGAGCTGATCGAGGACCTGGCCCCGCTGGGCGTGCCCGTGGTGTGCGCCGGCGGCATCGGCGACGCGGCCGGGTTCCTCGCCGCACTCCGGATGGGTTACGCCGGCGTCCAGCTCGGCACCCGGTTCATCGCCACCACCGAATGCCGGGCCAGTCAGGCATACAAGCAGGCGATCCTCGAGGCGGGCGAGGACGATATCGTGCTGAGCGAGCGGATCACCGGCGTCCCTGTCGCGGTCATCCGGACCCCGTACGTCGAGCGGATGGGCCTCCGGGCCGGGCCGGTCGCGCGCTGGATGCTCCGCCACCGCCGCACCAAGCACCTGATGCGGACCCTGTACGCGCTCCGCTCCCTCTGGCAGCTCAAGCGCGCCTCCCTGGACGAGACCGGCGAACAGGACTACTGGCAAGCCGGCAAGAGCGTCGCCGCGATCCACGCCATCGAGCCCGCCGGCGACATCGTGCGCCGCTTCGCCGCCGCTCTCGCTCAAGCCGTCTCGCCCGCCGCCCCCTCGCCCCTCGACCCCACGATCCTCCCGTAGCTCGCCGGGTCCGTCACCCCTTCGGTGGAGATCACCAAGGCGACGGTTCGGGCCGTCAGGCCGAGCGCCCGGCGCACCTCGTCGCCCCCGGCCCCGTTCCTCAGCTCGATGAGCCCCGCCAGCCCCGCGGCACCCGATTCGCCTGACATCACCCCCTCGGCCGCGAGCCAGCGCATCGCGACCTGGGCCGACTCGTCTTCCACCGCCACGAAGCCGTCCAGCCCGTCCCGGAGCAGCGGCCAGGCCTGCGAGGAGGGCGTGCCACAGTTGAGCCCCGCCATGATCGAGGCGTCCGCCCCCACCTCCAGCCGCACCGGATGTCCCGCCTCGATCGACCGGAGGGCGCAGGCCGCCCCCGTCGGCTCCACCCCGACGAGCCGGGGTGCCGGTTCGAGACCGGCCCGCCGATAGTGCCGGACCACGGCGCTCGCCAGGGTCCCCACACCGATCTGGACCAGCACGAGATCCGGCGGCACGGCCCCTTCCGCCGTCAAGGTCTCGTCCACCTCGCGAAAGATCGTGGCGTAACCTTCGGCCACCCAGGCCGGAACCTCCTCGTAACCGGGCCAGCCGTGATCCTGGACGAGCAGGTCACCGGCCCGGCGCGACCCGGCGGCCCGCTCGACGGTAGCATCGTAGGTGCCGTCCACCACGGTCACGACGGCGCCCTCCGAGGCGATCGCCTCCACGCGCGCCCGGGCCGTTCCCCGAGGGACGAAGACCTCGGCGCCGAGACCGAGCCACCGGGCCACCCGCGCCACCCCGCGCCCATGGTTCCCGTCGGTCGCCGCGGTGAGTCGCTCGATGCCGCTCCGCCGGAGCCGATCGCCTAGCTCGTCGAGCGTCCCCCACCCGTCGAGCCGTTCCCCGGTCAGGCGCTCGATGATCCGATAGATCGCCCAGACCGCGCCCAGAACCTTGTAGGCTGGGAGTCCCAGGCGGTTGGACTCGTCTTTGAGATAGAGACCCGCGATGCCGAGGCGCCGCGCGATGCCGCGAAGCTGGCGAAGCGGTGTCGGCATGTAGCCGGGGAGGCGGCGGTGAAAGGCGGTGGCCGCCAGAGGTGCCGGTGGGGTCCTCAGTTCGCCCCGGCGGTAGGGATTGAGAAGCGCAAAGGCCATGTGCTTCGTGCAGTTAGCTGCGAAAACCCTGGCCTGACCAGGACGGCCTGATCAGCCAATACATTGTTTTACAAAGGGTTAGCTACCGGGCCCAACTGTTGCTCTTTTCGGTTGCGGGGTCATACCGCGAAGCAGAACGCGCGACGCAAGGGGGAAGCAGCCCCATGTACAGGATCCGCTCGGCCTCCGGGTCGGAAACGGTTTACGGCTCACTCGAGGAGTTCTCCGCGGCGGTCAAGCGCGGCGAGGTGTCCCCCGAGGCCGAGATTTTCCATACCCGGGCCAATCGCTGGCTCGATATCAAGACCCACCCGCACTATCGGATCGCGCTGGGCATGGCCCAGGGCACGGGACCTGGCGGGAAGCTTCCGGACCCGGTGGGGGTGGCGGCACCTCCGGAGCCATCCTCCCCCTCGGCGACCAGGCGCGACCCCGGGCCGGGAGCGGCCCGTGTGCTGGAGCGGCCGCCGCTCCGGTCCGCTCCGGGCCAGACCACGGTTCGCCCGGCCCTGAACGGTACCCCGACGGCGACGGTTGTCGAGCCGCCCCGGCCCCAGAAGACCCGGGAACTCACCTTCCTCGAGGTGGACGAGGCACCCAGGCGCCCCGCCCCGCCGGGAGCCAAGCCGGACGATTCGCTGTCGGGAACGGAGCTGGGATTCCTGGCCCCCGAGCAGGGCGGCACTGACCGTCCCAAGTCCTCGTCAGGCAGCCAGAAGGTCGTTCCGGGCGACCTCGATTTGCTCTTCGACTCCGCCGACTCCCTCCAGGTGGATCCCCCAAAGCAGGAGCCGCCTTCCGCTCCGAAGCCTCTGGCTCCCCGGCTCGAACCTCGGCGCCAGGCGGTGGCCGCCTTCCCCGCCGTCAAGCTTCCCGAGCCTCGCAAGCCGGAGGTCGCCCGACCCGAGCCGCCGAAACAGGCCCCCGCGAGCCTCGACCAGCCGAAGCCGGCCCCGGCCGTGGCCGCCCCCGAGGCTTCCCGACCGGAAGCCGAGCGGGTACCCGAGACCCTCGAGGCAGGGATCGCCGGCCCAGACAAGGCACATCTCGAGCCCGCGAAGCCCGCTCCCAGCTCCGCCCCGGCGGAGGCGCTCAAGGGCGAGCCCACGGGCGAGGACCTGGAGATTCCGCCGTTCTCCGTTCGGGAAGCGGCGGTGCAGGCGGCCCGTGCAGCCCCGGTCCCGGCACCACCGCCGGCGCCCCGTGCCGTGCCGGTCAAGTTGCTCGCAGGAGCAATCGCTGCGGCTCTGGTCGCTGGCGCCCTCGTATTGCTGTGGCGGCCCTGGACCGGCACGGCGGCGGCGACTCCGAGGCCGGGGGAGGCGGCTTCCGAAACTCCCGCCGGACCCGAACTCGCCGCTCCCGCTCCAGCCCCGAACAGTCCGGCCGCGGAAGCCCTGGCGGGCACGGCCCGGCCCGTTCCGCCGGAGCCGGTCGCGGCGGCGCCGGGCGGTCCGGCGGACCAACCGTCGGCGCCGGGCCCCGCGGAGGAGAAGGTCATCGCGGCGGCGCGACCGAGCTTCCGCGCGGAACTCGACCTGAGCGCGGCGCAGGTGCGTCTCACGCCGGAGGACCTGGGCGGGAAAGGCACCGCCATTCCGCCCAGCGAGCTCGCCCACCGGTTCGAGGCGGCCCAGCAGCAGGCCCAGCAGGAACTGCTCGGTCGTCTGACCGCGATCGGGTTCAACCGGGTGGTCGCGCCGAGCCGGCTCGGGAGCGCCGACGCCGTGGCCGCGGCGCGGAGCATCTGGATCCAGGGGGCCGGCGCCATCCGCGAGTACCGCGGCCGGATCGCGCGGATCGCGGACGCGTACGAGGACAGCCTGCTCGCGTCGCAGCGCTCCCGAAAATGGCCGGCGGAGGAGATGCGCGCCTGGAGCGCCCGGCAGAGCCTGTCGGAACCCGCGGAACTCACCCAGCTCTCCGACCTCATGTTCACCCAGGTCACCGAGGCGCTCGAGATCCTGGCGGCTTTGTCAGGCGAGTACCAGATTCGCGGGAACGCCATTGCCTTCAAACACCCGGCGTCGGCAACGCGGTACACCAGCATCCGCAACTGGGTGGCCCAGCGCCTCGAGGGCTGGAACAATCTCCCGGAGAGCGCCCGTCCGGTCACCATCAGCCAGGTGCTGCGCGCGCTGGGGGACGGTCTGCCCGCCGCCGAGTGACCCCGGGCCCCGGGCGGGTTGTCCACAGCCGTCAACGCCGTCCACAGTGTCCACACTCCAGATCCGTCAAGCTGCCCGCCCGGCGGCTTGACGGATTCCGCATGGGGCCGAATCTTGGGCACTCCTCCGCTCTTCCCCGGCCATCATGCCCCGAGTTACTGGTCCCGGCACCGCGCCGGAATTCCTGTTTCTGCCGGTGCAGATTCTCGTCGTGGACGATGACGCACGATCGCGGCGCGGGATGGTGCGGGTGCTGGAACAGCGCGGGTATTCCGCCGTGGAAGCGGCGAGCGGTGAGGAGGCCCTCGCCCTCCTCGAGCAAACGCACATTCCGGTGGATCTGGTCCTCACCGACGTGCAGATGCCCGGCCTGGGCGGCGAGGCGCTCGTGGCACGGGTCCGGGCCCTCTGGCCGCGGATGCCGGTGCTCTACGTCTCCGGCGACGAGACCTTCGCGGCCCTCGCGGAGGAGGGCGTCCCTGCCACGCGGTTTCTGAGCAAGCCGTTCACGCCGCACGATCTGGCCCAGGTCATCGAGCAGCTCCTGGTCGAGGTCGAACTGGAGGCCTGACCGGCGCCGATCCGCCATCAGGGCGAAGCTCCCCGGCGCGGGGCCGGCACCCGGGCGGCGAGTCGCCCGAGGGCGCCCACCAGGTCCGGTTCCTCGCGGAGCACATCCGCCATCGGATCCGCCCCGAGCCTCCGCATCCGCGGGAGCGCGGTCCGGATCGTGTACCGCCCGGGATCGAGTCTGGCGTTCACCTCCTTCCAGGCCAGCGGCATGGAGACCGGGGCCCCCGGCAGCGGGCGGACCGAGAACGGCGCCACGATGAGCTGGCCCTGCCGGTTCTGGAGGTAGTCGAGATAGACCTTCGCCCCGCGCCGGGCGATCGGGCGGGTGATCGTCGCGATGTCGCCCAGCTGGCCCACCACGAGCCGAGCCAGGAGCTCGCCCAGGGTCCGGGATTGCTCGTAGGTGCACTGCCCTCCCAGCGGGATCATGAGGTGCAGCCCGGTCTTCCCGGTCGTCTTGACGAAGCTCGGGAGGCCCACGTCCTCGCAGAGTTCGTGCAGAAAGCGCGCGATGGTGACCACATCCCGGAAGGGCGCGTCCTTCGGGTCGAGATCCAGCACGCACCAGTCGGGCTGCTCCAGGCTCCCCACCCGGCTCGACCAGAGGTGCAAGGGGATGGTGCCGAGATTCACCAGGTAGAGCAGCGTCTCGAGGTTGTCGCAGACGAAATACCGAATCTCGCGCTGGGTGTCCTCGCTCCAGATGGCGACCGTCCGGATCCAGTCGGGCACGAAATCCGGAGCGTCCTTCTGGTAGAAGGACTTGCCCCTGATGCCGTCAGGGAAGCGGGTGAGCACGAGCGGGCGCCGCTCGAGGTAGGGGAGCAGCCAGGGGGCGATGCCGCGGTAGTACGCGACGAGATCGCCCTTGGTGTAGCCTTCGTCGGGCCAGAAGATCTTGTTCAGGTTGGTGAACGGGATGGTGCGCTCCGGCGGGCGGGCGGGCGGCTGGGGAGGCGCCCGGCGCCTCGCCCCGGGGGGCTCGGCCTCGCCAGCCCGCCCCGGTTCCCCGCCCGTACCGCCGGAGCCCGGCGCTGGAGCGCTGGCCTCCTGCCTGACACACTCCTCCGGCCGCTTGTCGTCGCGCCAGCGCGCCAGCACCGGCTGCCGCAGGAGGCCGTCCTCGGTCCACTCCTTGAAGCGCACCTCGCAGACCAGCACGGGCCGGACCCAGGTGCTGCCCCGGAGCCCCGGCAGGGCCCGGGTCCAGTCCTCCTCCGAGCGGGCGGGGCGGCGATCCGGCGATCCGGCGGGCCGCGGCCCTTCGCAGGGGGGGCGCTCCACCCGCTCCGGCTCCAACCGCGCCCGGAGTTCGCGCAACGCGCGATCGCTCAGGCCGCTCCCCACCCGGCCGGCGTAGGTGAGCGTCCCCTCCAGGTAATCGGCGAGGTGGAGCGCTCCGATGGCGCCTCGCGAGCCGCGGGGCTGGGTGAACCCCACCACCACGAACTCGGCGCTCTTCTCGGTCCGGATCTTGAGCCAGGCCGGCGAACGGCCCGCCCGATAGGGCGAATCGGCCCGCTTGGCGATGATCCCCTCGAGCCCGAGCCGGCCGACCTCGCTGAGGAGCCGCTCGCCGTCGCCCTCGAAGTGCTCGAGAAAACGGACCGGCCCTAACGGCGGAAGCAGCATCCGGAGCAGCCGCTTCCGCTCCAGCAAGGGGAGCCCCCGGAGATCGAAGTCCTCGAACCCGAGCAGGTCGAAGCCGAACAAGGTCGCGGGCTGCTCGATCGAGGCCAGGCGCACGTCGAGCGACCGGGAGAGTCGGGCGCGCTTCTGGAGACTCTGGAAACTGGGCCGCCCCGCCCGGTCCAGCACCACGAGCTCCCCGTCCAGGACGAACCGCTCCGCGGGGATGGCCCGCACCGCCCGGACGATCTCGGGGAAGCCGGCCGTGAGATGGGCGCCGCTCCGGCTCCGCAAGGTCACCTCGGGACCGTCCCGGCCCGCGATCAGCCGGTAGCCGTCCAGCTTGAGCTCGAAGATCCACCCCGGTTTCGCGAACGCGGCCTCCCGGGGCTCGGCCAGCATCGGCTCGACCGCCTGCGCCGACACCATCCGCCGCGGTGCGCCGAGCCGCTCCAGCTCGGCCCGCACGCGCGACGCCGGGGATGCGCCGGCCTTGAGCGCCTCCACAGTGAGGCCCGACAGCACCGACTCCTGGGGCAGCTCGCCGCCGTCCTCCCGGACGTAACCGTCCCGTTCCTTGATGAGCAGCCACTCCTTCTGGCCCTTCTTGAGCTTCACCAGCGTCCAGGCCCCGCGCAGCTTGTAGCCGCGCAGCTCGAAGAGCAGCTTGCCCCGGGCCAACCCTTCGACGGGATCGCTGAGCGGAACCCACTCGCCGCGGTCCCACAGAATCACGGCCCCGGCCCCGTAGTTACCTTCCGGGATCAACCCCTCGAAGTCGCCGTACTCGACCGGATGATCCTCGACCAGCACCGCGAGCCGCTTGTCCCGGGGATCGTACGACGGCCCCTTGGGAACGGCCCAGGAACGGAGCACCCCGTCCATCTCCAGCCGGAGATCGTAGTGGAGCTGGCGCGCCGCGTGCTTGTGCACCACGAACAGATGCCCGGTTCCGGCCGCCCCTCCGCCGAATGGCTCGGGGGTTCTGTCGGGCGAACGTTTTGCCCTATAAGCACTTAGACTGTCTGACTTCAAGTGATCTCTTGCATCCATGGGACAAAGTTCGTAGCGTAGGCTCCCCTTCCAGCGCCCGGGATTTTGCCATGACCGCCCGTCCGATCGGCTCTGCGACCATCTCGTTCGGTCTCGTTTCCGTGCCGGTCAAGCTCTATTCCGCGGCCGAGCCGGCGGCGGCCGTCACCTTCAATATGCTGCACAAGCAGTGCGGGACCCGGCTCAAGCAGCAGTACGTCTGCCCCAAGGACGGGGTGGTCGTCGAGAAGGACGACATCGTCAAGGGCTACGAGTTCGCCAAGGGCCAGTACGTGATGTTCACCCCCGAGGAGCTCAAGGCGCTGGAGGAAAAGGCCACCAACTCGATTGACATCGCCGAGTTCGTCCCGCTCGCCCAGGTGGACCGGGTCTACCTGGAGAAAGTTTACTACCTCGGGCCTGACAAGGGCGGGGACCGGGCCTACCGGCTCCTGGCCCGCGCGCTGGAGGAAACGGGCCGCGCGGCCCTGGGCCAGTTCGCGACCCGGGGCCAGCAGCACCTGGTGCTGGTGCGGCCGCTCCATCAGGCGCTCGTCATGGAGCAGCTCCATTATGCCGACGAGCTCCGGCCGATCGCCGAAGTCCCGCTCGGCGAAGGCGAGGTCAAGCCTGCCGAGCTCGAGCTGGCCAAGCAGCTGGTGGCGCAGGCGGCGCGGGACACCTTCCGGCCCGAGGCCTACAGCGATCAGGTGCGGGCCCGGGTGCTCGAGGCGATCCAGCGCAAGGTCGAGGGTCAGGAGATCACCGCCGAGCCGGTACCCGAGACCGGGGCCAAGATCATTGATCTGATGGAAGCGCTGAAGGCGAGCCTGGCCAAGGCCGGCAAGGCCCCCACCGAGGCGCCCGCGGCCGCGCCGCGGGCGGCCGGCGACAAGGCGCCGGCGAAGAAACGGGCCAAGGCCTGACAGCGGGCCGGTGCTGCCGGCGGGGCCCCTGCCGGCAACTGGTGGAGGAGGTGACTCATGCGAGGTACGCGGTGAGCGCATTCGGGACCGCCGGCCTCCGGCGCCGGGCACCCTGGGCAACCCTGGGGGCGGCGGCGTACGCGCTGGCGTACGCGCTCTTCATGCAGTCGGAAACTGGAAGCCCGGCGGCCCGCGACCTGGTGAGCGAGCTCGCCTTCCTCCCGTTCAACGCCGCCGTCCTCGGCCTCGCGCTCCTGGCGTCGGGCCGCGAGGAGCTCCATCCCGGGGTCCGCCGCGCCCTGCGCCTCATCGCCCTGGCCTCGTTCTTGGTGCTCTGCGGCAACCTGCTCTCGCTCGGCTACAAGCTCTTCCGCCACGAGAGCCCCCCCGTCTCCCCGGCGGACGCCTTCTATCTCGCCGACTACCTGGTGCTCCTGGCGGCGCTCCTCTCGTTCCCTCGGGTGCGGCACGCGCCGCACGAGCGCTGGCAGTTCGCGCTGGACGCGGCCATGGTGCTGCTCGGAGCCGGGGTGGCGATCTGGTTCTTCGTCATCTGGCCCGGGACCGAGAGCGGGCGGAACGACTTGGCCCGGACCGCCCTCGCCTACGCCTACCCGCTCGCCAGCCTGCTCCTCCTCTACGGCCTCACGACCGTCATGCTGCAGCGGCCCGCCGACGGCAACCGCACCGCGTTCGCCCTGCTCGCGGGCGGGATCCTGCTCAGCATCGTGGCGGACCTCACCTTCGGCCTGATCCAGCTCGAGGTGGGCCGCCGGGGCATGGCCTGGACCGACGCGGTCTATCTCGTGGTCTATCTCGGACTCGTCTCCAGCATGGAGGTGTACTGGCGCTGGCCGGTCCGGCCCCCTCCCGCCCGGACCGACGAGGCTGCGCCGGCGCCGGTGAGCCCGCTCCCCTACCTCACGGTGGCGATCACCTACGGGCTCCTCTTCGTCACCGCGCTCACGCTGTGGACCACGCCGCTGAGCGGGCTTGCGGCCGGGGCCGTGGCGATCACGCTCCTGGTCCTCGGCCGCCAGTATCTCGCCGTGCGCCAGAACGTCCGGCTCCTGGCCCAGGCCGCTGAGCGGCGCACCGAGGCCCGGTTTCGCAGCCTGGTGCAGCATTCCTCTGACGTGATCCTGGTCGTCGTTCCCGACGGGCTGGTCCGCTTCGTCTCGCCCGCCGTGCACCGGGTCTTCGGCTACGACCCGGCCCGTCTCGTCGGGGGGAATCTGCTGGACTTGGTGCATCCCGACGACCGCGAGCTGGTTCGGACCTTTCTCCGCGACACCGCCCGGACGCCGGGCGTCACCCCGCCTCTCGAATGGCGGGTCCGCCGCCCCGACGGGAGCTGGAGCTTCGCGGAAACCACGGGCAACAACCTGCTGGACGATCCCACGGTGAGCGGCATCGTGCTCAACAGCCGCGACGTGACCGAGCGCAAGCGGCTGGAACAGCAGCTCACCCACCAGGCCTTTCATGACTCGCTCACCGGACTGGCCAATCGCGCCCTCTTCCGGGACCGGGTGGCCCATGCGCTCCTCCTCGCCCAGCGCGCCCGGCGGGATCTGGGCGTCATCTTCCTGGACCTCGACGACTTCAAACGGGTGAACGACAGCCTCGGGCACAGCCAGGGCGACCAGCTCCTCATGCAGGTGGCCGGCCGGCTCCGGGCGGCCGCGCGCGCCACCGACACCGTCGCCCGGCTGGGCGGCGACGAGTTCGCCGTGCTGGTGGAGAACGTGGGCGGCCACGACGGCTGTGTCCAGGTGATCGAGCGCCTCCGGAGCGCGATGGCGGAGCCGTTCCTCGTGGGGGGGCACGCCGTGAACGTGCGCGCCAGCATGGGGGTCGCAACCTCCGGCGGCGAGGACTCGGCCGACGATCTCCTCCGGAACGCCGACGTCGCCATGTACGCCGCCAAGCGGACGGGCAAGGGCGGGTACAAGCAGTACGACTCCCGCCTGCACGCGGCGGCCGTGGCCGCGCTGGAAACCGAGGCGGCGCTGCGTGGTGCCGCCGAGCGCGGGGAACTGGTGCTGCACTACCAGCCGATCTACTCCCTCCGCACCGGGCGGCTGTTCGGGGTCGAAGCCCTGCTCCGCTGGGCCCATCCCGACCAGGGTCTCCTCCTCCCCGCCCAGTTCGTGCCGCTGGCGGAAGAGAACGGCCTGATCGTTCCGCTCGGGCGCTGGGTCCTGCTGGAGGCCTTCCGGCAGCTCGGCGACTGGCGGGCCCGCTATCCCGAGGCGGGCGTCGTGGTGTCGGTGAACATCTCGGGCCGCCAGCTCCAGGTTCCGACGCTCGGCCCCGAGGTCCGGGACGCGCTCGAGGCCACCGGGGCCGATCCGCGCACGGTGATCCTGGAGATCACCGAGAGCGTCCTCATGCACCAGACCGAGGAAACCCTGGAGGAGCTCCAGCGCCTCAAACACCTGGGCTTCCGGCTCGCCATTGACGACTTCGGCACCGGCTACTCCTCGCTGAGCTACCTCCAGCGCTTCCCGATCGATCTCCTCAAAATCGCCCGGCCGTTCGTGGAGCAGATCGGGCTCGGCCGGGAACGCGCCGCGCTCGCGCGGGCCATCATCGGCCTCGGCGAGACGCTCCGGCTCGGCACCATCGCGGAAGGAATCGAGGTGACCGAACAATGGGCCGGGCTGCGCGAGCTGGGCTGCGAGTACGGCCAGGGCTACTTCTTCGCCCCGCCGCTCTCCGCCCCGGAGGTCGAGCGGCTGCTCGGGGAACTCGCCCGCCACCCGACCCCGACCTTCGATCGGCTGTCCCCGGCCGAGCCGCAGCCGGGACGGTAGGGAATCCGGGCGACACCGTGCGCGTCCTGGCCGGCACCAGCGGTTACGCCTTCAAGGAATGGAAAGGGAGCTTCTATCCCGAGACCCTCGCGGACGACGGCCTGCTCGGCTTCTACGCGAGCCGCCTCCCCGCCGTCGAGATCAACAACACGTTCTATCGGATGCCCCGCGAGCGGGTGCTCCTGTCGTGGGCCGAGCAGGTTCCGCCCGGCTTCCGCTTCGCCCTCAAGGCGTCCCAGCGCATCACCCACCAGCACCGGCTCCAGGGCGCCGAGGAGAGCCTCGCCTACTTCCTCCGGATCGCCTCGGCGCTCGGCGAGCGATTGGGCCCCACGCTGTTCCAGCTCCCCCCGAACCTGAAACAGGATCTGCCCCGGCTCGAGGCCTTCCTGCAGCTCCTGCCCCGCCGCTGGAAGGCCGCTTTCGAATTTCGCCACCCCACCTGGTTCGTCGAGGCGACCTGGGAGGCGCTCGCGAAGGCCGGCGCCGCGCTCTGCGTGGCCGAAGGCGACGACCTGGAATCCCCGCTCGTGGCGACCGCCCCCTGGGGCTACGTCCGGCTCCACCGGGCGGCCTATCCCGCCGAGGCGCTCCGCGCCTGGGCCGAGCGCATTCGGCGCCAGCCGTGGGAGGAGGCGTACGTGTTCTTCAAGCACGAGGGAGCAGAGAGCGGGCCCGGGGCCGCCGCGCGGTTCCTGGCGCTGGTGAACGGAGAGCGCGAGGCGCCGAACGGGTGACCTGTCAGGCGCCTCGATCGTCGTCGAACCCCATCTCCCGCAAGAACTGCGTCCCCCCCCACCGCCATCCGTTGCGCTCCTCCACATGGGTGAGGACCAGGCGCTCCCGCGCCCGGGTCATGCCGACGTAGAGCAGCCGCCGGGCCTCCTCGATCTCCTCGGTCCGGTGCTCCTCCAGCGCCCGCTTGCCGGGGAGTTGCCGGTCCTCCACGCCGATGAGGTACACCCGGGAAAACTCCAGCCCCTTGGTGGAGTGGAGGGTGAGCAGGTTCACCCGATGCCGGTCGGCCTCGACGCCCTCCGACGTGGTGAGCGCCAGGCGGTCGAGGAACCGGCGGATGCTCTCCCCCAGGGTCGGGGCCCGGCCGGCCTGGAGAAAGGGCTGGAGCCGGGTGAGCGTGCTCGGGTAGCGGTCCGCGGCACGGCGGTCCGCCCGGATGCGCTCGAGCAGCGCCGCCCCGCCCAGCCGCTCGATCACCTCGGCGAGCGCCGGCGCGGCGCCGGGGGCAAACCCGCGCTCCTGCTCGTAGTACGTCAGGCACTCGCTGGAGCGGCTCAGGGCGTACCCCCGCGCCGCCCCGAAGATCACGGCGGCCTCCTCGGTGAAGCGCTCCCGCCCTTCCAGCGCGAGGCCGAGCGCCAGGTAGTCCAGCAGGTTGGCGAGGCAGGTCTTGCGCCCGATCACCGCCCGCCGCCGTTCCAGCTCGAGCGTGACACCGGCCAGCGCGCGGGCGTCGTCCAGGGCATGGTGGGCCCGCGCCAGGGGCACGCCGAACCGTTCCGCGAGCGCCTCCAGCCGGGCGCTGCCGGGCTCCACCGCGCGGGCCAGCGGCAGGGTGTCGAAGAAGGTGAGCCCGTCCGCCCCGCCCAACCCGGCCGCCATCCGGCGCAAGACCGGCACGTCGAACGCGTGTCCGTTGTGCGCCACCAGGACGTCCCCGCCCACGAAGGCCCGGAAGCGGGGCCAGACCTGCTCGAAACGAGGCTGCTCGGCCAGGTCCGCCTCGCTGTAGCCGTGCCGGCGGGTCGCCTCGGGGTGCACCGGCACCCGGGGCCGGACCAGGGAGTGGAACTCGTCCACGATCGCGCCGTCCCGCACCCGCACGGCGGCGATCTCCACGATCTCGCACTGCTCGACGTCGAGCCCGGTCGTCTCCAGGTCGAAGGCGACAAACTCCCGGAAGCCCTGTCCCGCTCGCGCCGCGTGCACCAGTTGCAGCGCCTTGAAGACCAGGAGCGAGAGCGGGAGGCCCCCGGTCCCGCCGCCTGACCAGGGATCGAGAACCAGGTCGCCGGCGCCCGGGCGCCCGGACTCCCGTCCCTCCCGGATCCCGAGGTAGTCGGCCGTCGTGACGCCGGCGCCGAGCAGCATCCCGCGGAGCGCGATCTCCACCCCACCCAGCGCCGGGAGCCACACCCGCCGCCGCCCGTGGAGCGCCCCGGCCAGCTCGGCGGCCAGCGCGTTCGCGGCCGGGAGGTCCCTCGGGTCGCTCAGATCGTCCTGCCGGTCCTCGAGCGGCGTGCGATAGGGCCCCACGCGGCGGGAGAGGATCTCCTCGACCAGGCTCGCGAGATCGGTGTGCCGGGCGGCCAGGCCGGCCAGATTCTCCACCGTGTACACGGTGCGCCAGACGCCCTTCCGTTCCGGCGCCCCCCGGGGGAGGCTCCGGGCGAACCGCTTGAGCGCGGCGGCGAACTCCTCGCCGGGGCGGCGCTCCGCCCGGATCCGGCCCACCAGCGCGGGGTCCAGCACCAGCGCCGCCAGGCGCTCCACGCCCAGGGGATCGTCAGGCGCCTGGATCAGCCGGAGGGCCGCGACCAGGAACTGCACGACTCGATCGTCCTGCAGCGCCCGGCCCCGGGCCAGCCGGCACGGAATGCCGGCCGCCGCCAGGGCGCCCTCCAGCGCGTTCCCGATGTCGTGCCGCCGGTAGAGCACCGCGTAGTCGCCCCACGCGAGCCCCGATCGCTCCCGGTCGGCGGCGAGGTCGGCCAGCAGCCAGGCGGTCTCCTCGCGCTCGGTCGGGAAACCCCGGACCACCACCTCGTGTCCCGAGGCCCGGCACGCGCGAATCGCCTTGGCGAAGAGCGGGGGGTTGGATCCGAGCAGCCGCCGCGCGAGGACGAAGACTTCCTCAGGGGTCCGATGGTTCTCGTCCAGCACGATCGGCTCGCCGATCCCGAAGTCACGGGCGAACCGGCGGAGCACCTCGGGATCCGCGCCGGCCCAGGCGTAGATGGACTGCTCGTCGTCCCCCACCGCGAAGACGTTGCGATGCGGCCCGGCGAGGGCCCGCAGGATCTCGTACTGCCGAGGGTTGAGGTCCTGGAACTCGTCCACCAGGAGGTAATCCCACCGGGCCGCGATCTCCCCGGCGACGCCGGGGTGATCTTGCAGCAACTCCGCGGTCCGGAGGATCAGTTCGTCGAAATCGAGCAGGTCCCGCTTCGCGAGCCAGGCGCGATACCGGCCGAGGAGCGCCTCGTCGCCCTCGGTGAGGCTGTAGCCCCGGAGCCGGCAGCGGCCGAAGAGCCCGAGGAGCTGCCCCCAGCGCCGCTCGTCCACCCCGAGCCGGCGGAGGACCAGCTTCTGGTACTCCTCGTCCGCAATGCCGAAGCCGGGGCGGAGCCGGAGCACCCCGCCGTGCTGGCGCAGCAGGCTCACGCAGAGCGCGTGCAGCGTGCCCCGGGTCACCCGGTGGGCCGCCTCGCCCAGGGCCTGCTCCAGCCGATGCGCGATCTCCTCCGCCGCCTTGTTGGTGAACGTCACGGCGCAGATCCGTTCGGGAGCCAGGCCGAGTTCCAGCGTGAGATACCGGATCCGCTCGATCAGGCAGAACGTCTTCCCCGCGCCCGGACCCGCCACGACGAGCACGGGACCGAGCGGCGCCTCGATAGCGGCGCGCTGGCGGGGTGTCGGGACAAGACCCATGGCCTCCGCCGTCAGGCGAGCACGCCTCGCATCCAGTCGGCCGTCGTCCCCGCCAGCTCCTGCATCACCTCCTCCGCGGTGCGCCCCGACCGCCGGAGCACCGCGAAGGCGTGATCGGCGCCCTCGACCTCGTGCAGTGTGGCCCTGGGACCGAGCCGCCCGGTCACTTCGCGGAGGAGGCCCGGGTCGGCCAGGGCGTCGCGGGTTCCCTGGAGGAAGAGCATCGGGACCGCGACCCGGTCCAGGTGCTCGGCGCGACCCACGCCCGGCTTGCCGGGCGGATGGAGCGGGAACCCGTAGAAGACGAGCCCGCGCACCTGCGGGAGCGGCTCCTCGGCCTGAGCGGTCGAGGTCATGCGCCCCCCCAGCGACTTCCCGCCGGCGAACAGCGGGAGCCCGCCCTCGCTGCGGGCGAAGGCCGCCGCCGCCCGCACTCGCCGCACCAGCACGGCGGGAGGGTCCGGCCGGCCGCCCCCGCGCTCCAGGTAAGGGAACTGGTAGCGCAGGGTGGCCACCCCCGAGTGGGCCAGCGCCTCGGCCAGGGCGGCGAGGAACGGGTGGCTCATGCCCGCGCCGGCGCCGTGGGCGAGGACCAGGAGCGCGAATGCCCCCGCCGGCCGGAGGAGGAGGCCGGGGCTGTTGTCAGGCAGGAGACAGGGCGCGGCGGGCACCGGGCGCTCGAGGGAGACGGGCGTATTATAGCACGGGCGCCACCCGTCACGAACCCGCGCCCGCGGCTCGCCCCTACACCCGCCCCCGGGACTCCCCCGTCGCGATGGCGCCCGCGATCATGTGCGCCACCCGGAGCGGCTCCGGCAGCCGGGACTTGCCTAACGTGGCCCGCACCAGGCGCTCGGCGTGCCACCGGTCCGCGCCGGCGCATGCCACGTAGAGCCCGTCGGCCACCCGATGAGCGGCCGGCGTGCGCTCCACCACCGGCGCCCGGTGCGCCAGGCCCGCGGCGCGCAGCGCGGCCAGGACCTCCGCGTTGTCCGGCCTGCGCCGCGTCACGGCCAGGACCGGGAGCCCCGTGCACTCGGCCAGGCGCGGGAGGTCCACCACGCCCAGACCCGCCATCGTGATCCCGCCCAGCATCACGGCCTGAAGCGACGGGCGGGTACGCAGGGTGGCGATCCAGCCGGCCAGATACCCGGTGGCGTCCTCGCCGTCCACCGGGAAGGCGCCGATCGCCACCCCTTCCACCCGGTCGGCCGCTTCCAGCGTGACCGCCACGATCGGGACCGGGCCAGCCTGCGCCTTGTCGAAGGGCGCATCGTCGACCCCGAGGACGTGAGGCCGATACTCGGCGGGCATGACCCAAACCTACCGGCCGGGCGGTGCGAGGACCACCACCACTGGCGAGCGCGCGATTCCCGCGCTATCACTGGTCGTCCATTTCCCCGAGTTCGCTGTCATGTCCGTGGGCACCCGGTTCCTGGAGCAGGTCAACCTGGCGTTCGATCGCGCCGCCCAGTTCACCCGGCACGACGCCACGCTGCTCGCCAACATCAAGGCCTGCAAGAACGTCTTCTACACCAGCTTCCCGCTCAAGCGCGACGATGGCCGCATCGAGGTCGTGCATGCCTGGCGGGCGGAACACAGCCATCACAAGCTGCCCTGCAAAGGCGGCATTCGGTACGCGCCCGACGTGGATGCCGACGAGATTCAGGCCCTGGCCGCGCTCATGACCTACAAGTGCGCCCTGGTGGACGTCCCGTTCGGCGGGGCCAAGGGCGGGATCCGGATCAACCCGAAGACCTACTCGGCCGCCGAGCTCGAGCGCATCACGCGGCGCTATGTCTTCGAGCTGGTCCGGAAGAACTTCATGGGACCGGGACTGGACGTTCCCGCGCCGGACGTGGGGACCGGACCCCGGGAGATGGCCTGGATCGCGGATACCTACATGCAGCTCCGGTCGGGCGAGCTGGACGCGATCGGGTGCGTGACAGCCAAGCCCGTGAGCCAGGGCGGCATCCGGGGCCGGCTCGAGGCCACGGGCCGGGGTGTGTACTATGGCGTCCGCGAGGCCTGCGGCATCGCCGAAGACATGAAGCGCCTCGGGCTCTCGACCGGCCTCGCCGGAAAGCGGGTGGCCATCCAGGGCCTGGGGAACGTGGGCTACCACGCGGCCCGGTTCTTCCAGGAGGGGGGCGCCGTGCTCGTCGGCCTCGCGGAGTCCGAGGGCGCGATCGCCAACCCGAAGGGGCTCGACATCGAGCAGGTCATGGCCCACCGGCGGGAGCACGGGAGGATCCTCGACTTCCCCGGCGCCACCAACCTGGCCTGTCGCGAAGCGGTCCTGGAACTCGAGTGCGACATCCTGATCCCCGCGGCGCTGGAGCGGCAGATCACCGCCGAGAACGCGCCCCGGGTCCAGGCCCGCATCGTGGTGGAAGCCGCCAACGGCCCCACGACACCCGAGGCTGACGAGATCCTGGCCCGGCGCGGCATCGTCGTGATCCCCGACGCGTACATCAACGCCGGCGGGGTGACCGTCTCGTACTTCGAGTGGGTGAAGAATCTGAGCCACGTGCGTTTCGGCCGGATGTCGAAACGGTTCGAGCAGGGCGCGTTCGGCCGCCTGCTCCAGGCGGTCGAGGAGGTGACGGGGCGCCGGTTCACGCCCGAAGAAGCCGAGCGCCTCACCCGCGGCGCCGACGAGGAGGATCTGGTCAACTCGGGGCTGGAGGAGACGATGGTCTCCGCCTACCATCCGATCCGCGAGACCTGGTGCCGCCACGGCGGCGCCATTGATCTGCGGACCGCGGCCATGATCGTGGCGATCGACAAGATCGCCCTGAGCTATGAGACCCTCGGCATCTTCCCTTGACGCCCCGGCATGACCGAACGCCTCTATTACACCGACAGCTACCTCACCCGCTTCGAGGCCCGGGTCGTCGAGCGGGCCGAGGGGGGATGCCGGCTCTACCTCGATCGGACCGCGTTCTATCCCACCTCCGGCGGCCAGCCGCACGACACCGGGCTCCTGGGCGGCGCGCGCGTGCTCGACGTGGCCGACGAGGATGCCCGGATCGCGCACGTGGTGGACCAGCCCGTGACCCTGGATCGCGTGCAGGGCGAGGTGGACTGGGCCCGCCGGTTCGACCACATGCAGCAGCACACGGGACAACATCTCCTCTCGGCCGTGTTCGCAGAACGATTCGGCTGGGCCACGACGAGCGTCCACTTCGGTCCCGAGTCCTCGACCCTGGACCTTGCCACCGAAGGGGTGTCGGCGGCCCAGGCGGCCGACGTCGAGGCCCGGGCCAACGCCCTGGTGGCGGAGAACCGGCCGGTCCGCGTCAGCTTCGAGGACGCGGCGACCGCCACCGGCCTCAGGAAGCCGCCCCCGCGGCCCGGCGTGCTCCGGGTGGTGAGCATCGAGGGGCTCGATCGGAGTCCCTGTGGAGGGACCCATGTCCGGGCCACCGGCGAGATCGGGCCGATTCTCCTCCGGAAGATCGAGCGGGTGAGAAAGCGGGCCCGGATCGAGTTTCTCTGCGGTGCCCGGGCCATCCGCGCCGCTCGCGCCGATTTCGAGCGGCTCGCCAGACTGGGAGCGCTCTTCTCCGCAAGCCCGGAGGACGTGCCCGCGCTCGTCGAACGCCTCCGGCAGGATGCCAAGGAAAGCGCCGCGGCCGTGACGGCACTCCGGGCCGAGCTGGCACGCCACCGCGCCCGGGAGCTGCACCAGACCACGAGCCCAGGACCGGATGGGCTACACCGGATCGTGCACCGGTCGGATTCGCTGGAGGACCTGCGGGCGCTGGCTCAGGCCGCCACCACGTTACCGCGCACGGCGCTCTTCGGCTCCGTGGTGACGCAGGCCGGTATCACCGTGCTCCTGGCCACGTCGCCGGACTCGGGAACGGACGCCGGCGCAACCCTCAAGCAGGCCCTGGCCGCCGCGGGAGGCCGCGGCGGCGGCACGGCACAGCTCGCGCAGGGCACCGTTCCCGACCCCGCGGCGATGGAGCGCGTGCTCGCATCGCTCGGCTGGGACCGGGGTGGCTGATCCCTGGCGCGTTGCCCCCCCCCCCCCAGGGCCCCGAGACGCGCAGCTACGAAATCGTCACCCGGCGCAAGCCGGGGCCGGTGGGCCCGCGGCCCCCGAGGCCGGGCGGGTCTGGATTCCCGCTTTCGCGGGAATGACGATCGAGGGCCCCGCCCCCCCCCCGCTCCGACCCCGATCAGCTCGCCGCTGTAACCGTGAGCGCGAGCGTCGCCGCGCCCCCCGATGGCACCGTCAACGTGGCCGGCAGCGCCGGGGAAGTGGTGAACGACGACACCCCCGCCGGTGCGGTGACCGTCACGGTATAGTCGCCCGGGACGAGGTAGGCGAACTGCGCCACGAACGTGCCGTCGTTGTCGGGATCGGCGAAGGTGGCCGTGGTGGTACTCCCGTCGCTGGCCGTGAGCGTGGCGGTGAACCCGTCCAGAGCGGCCCCACCTGGAAGCACGACACCGGCAGCCAGGCCGAGACTCACCATGGCGCTCCCGGTGAGCGTGATGTCAGCACCCTTGATGACGGGGTGCATCACCCACTGCCCGGATCCGCCGGCCTGCCGGCCAAAGCTCTGGGACACGTCGAAGTCCACGACCAGCACCTTGTCCCCTCCCTCCGGGACAGTCAGAGCGTCGGCCGGAAGCGTCACCTTGAGCCCGCTCTGGCCGAAACTCGGCATCTGGAGTTGCCCGGTGACGGTGGCGCCGGCTGGAAGCCCCGGATAGGAGGGGGAGGACGCGTAGATGCTGGTCGTCCCGTCCCCGTTGTCCACCTCGATGTACCCTCCGGTGACCACGAAGCGAAGCTGGGTGTAGGTCCCCGCAGGGACCACGACGTCCTGCACCAGAGTCGCGGCATTCGACGCGAGGGTGAGAAGATCGGTCGTCACCGCGGTGTTGCTGAGAACCTGGGTGCCTCCGCTCCCCTGGAGGTTGACCTCCGCGATCGTGACGACGGCCGCGACGAGATCGCCGGGCGCGTCTTTGAGAAGGACGGTCAGCCGGCCGGTGCCGGGGCTCTGAGTATCGCCGCAGGCCAGAGCAGCCAGAGCCGCAACCTGCAGCGCGAGATTCCGAAGCTGTCGCATGGGTCGGATCCTGCCAGGGGTTTGCAGTGAAGCTAACGCCGGCCCCGGGCGGCCAGGCTCGGGCCGGTGGCGGCGGTGAGAGCCGGCGACCTGACTCTCGCGCATCCCCACCATCCCCCCATCCCCCGTCACCGGCGGAGCATCGCCCGGGAGAGGCAAGCTCGGCCGGGTCGGCACCCGCTCTCCGTGACGCCGGTCACAGCTCTCTGCGGTGAACCCGGCTCTCACCGGGAGCGGCTCCGCGCGCACCAGCGACCGGAACCGGGAGGAGCTTTCCGCCTCGACCCGCCGCTGGAAGAGCGTGACGCCTCGGAACCTCGCGGAACCGGCCGGCCGAATTGGTCTGGTGGGAGGTCCGCTCCGGATCGCGCCGGCGCGGAGGCTTGGGGAGCCGTCCCGGTGTCCGATTGCGGTGGAGGAAGGACCGAAGGAAGACGCTGATCCCGTCCAAGTGGGGCCGGCTCCATCGTCATTAGGGATGACGGCCCCACTTCACGATGACGGCCCTTGCAGTACCGGGAGGGGCACGTCACGGCGGGGTCCGGACCGGGCCGCTCGGTGGCGCGATGGCGAATTCCGGGGCCGGCTGGCCAGGGGCGAGCCGGCCTGGCCCCACCAGCCGGGTCCGATCCTCCCACCCCCGGAAGTTGGGGCCTCCGGCCGGCGCTCCGGATCGCGACCTCGTGGCGACTCCCGGCGCCGAGCGGGGCTGGCTGCCCATCCGGGGCGGGGTTCAGAGAAGCCAGGGTGCGGACTGACCTGGAGGCGCCGCGGCCCGGCGCGCAGTATCTTTTCTGGACCCCGCGCTTCGGCGGCTGGCATGACCTCCCAGGCCGACTCCGCCCCGCTCCGGCGGCCTACCCGGGAAGACCTCGACCTCTACGGCCTTTCCCACCCCGGCCGGATTCGCCGCGAGAACCAGGACCATTTCCTGATCGCGAGCCTGCACAAGACGATGCAGGTCCACGCCACCAGCCTGCCCCAGGACACCCTCGGCCGCCTGACAAGCCCCAACCGGGGCTACGTCTTCCTCGTGGCGGACGGCGTGGGCGGGGTCCCGGGCGGTACCGAGGCGAGCCGCACCGCGCTCCGCGCCATCGTGGACTACGTGGTGGACGCGATGGACCTCTACACCCATCTCGAGCCCGACCTGGAGCCCGCCTTCCTGGAAGAGCTCCAGCGCTCGGTCGAGCAAAGCCACGAAGCGGTGCGAAGGTCGGGAAGCCACGAGGAGGATGCCGCGGGCGCCACCACGCTCACGATGGTCTGCATCCGCTGGCCGCGGGCCTACCTGGTCCACGTGGGCGACAGCCGCTGCTACCGGCTGCGGGAAGGACGGCTCGAGCAGCTCACCCGCGACCAGACCATGGCCCAGGCCATGGTGGACGCCGGCGCCCTCACGGCGGCCCAGGCCGAAGTCACCCCGTTGCGACATGTCCTGTACAGCGCGCTGGGCGGACGTCGGGCGGAGCCGTTCGTCTTCACCACCGATTGCCGCTGGGAGGACGTCATGCTGCTCTGCACCGACGGCCTCACCAAGCACGTCACCGACGCCGAGATCCGGGACAGCCTGGCGCACGCGACCAGCGCCGAACGCGCCTGTCACGACCTGGTCGGACTCGCGCTGGAACGCGGCGGCACCGACAACGTCACCGCGGTCGTGGGCCGGCTGAGGCCGTTCCCACCCCCGCCAGGCGGAAACGGGTAACCCACCCCCTGCACCATTCCGTTCCTCATGTCCGCACCGACCGCTCGGTCGCCGGGCGGAGCTTCATCCTCATCCCGCGCGGTCTGGCCTTCACCTTCGCCCCCTGCTCGGGCACGGTCCACGTCACCGTCTCGCGGCGCTTCTGCCGCATGATCTCGAGCTTGACCGTCTCGCCCTCGTCGTACGACGCCAGGATCCGCTCCGCGTGGCGCGCGGACCGGGGTTCCCGACCACCAATGCTGAGGATCACGTCGCCCGCCTTCAGAGGCAGCGTGGTATCCCTGGGCGGCTCGAGCACGAGGACACCGGTTCGGGTGCCGAAGTACTCGCCCAGTCCCTCGTTCAGGTCCGCGAGTTCCAGGCCCGGGCGCCCGAAGTCCATGAAGAACCGGATGTCGCGCTCGGGATCCAGCCCGGGCACCCCGAAGGCCCGGAGCCTCGGAGCCGCCATCAGGTCCGGGCCCCGGAACCGGAACTCCCGCGCGGCCGCCTCGGGCCAGGCTTCGGCCACGACCGTGGCCTGGCGCGTGGTTCCGTCCCGGCGGTACTCGAGCCGCACCGTGTCGCCGGGCTCGAGCTTCCGGGCGAGCTCGACCAGCTTGAGGCCCGGACCGGACTGATCCTCCTCGTCGGCCTTGAGTCCGCCCAGGCGGGTGTCGTTGAACCGCGTGACGATATCGCCGTCCTCGAGCCCCGCCTTCTCCGCCGGGCTTCCGGGAAGCACCTCGGCGAGCGTGGCCCCCAGCTTGTCGTTCTCCCGGTGGGCCCGGATCCGGACGACGACGCCGAGCCGTGCTCGCGACGGGCCCTCGACCTGAAAGCTCCACTCCTGGGCCGCGAGGGCCGGCGGGCGGCAGGCGAGGAGCGCAAGGGCCCCGGCCCCGAGCATCCACAGGCGATGCATGATGAGTCTCCGAGTCGGAAGTCTGCCCGGAGTGATGCGGGAGGAGGCGGGAAGGTCGCGGCCGGCGACCTCCGGGAAGGTGGGCTCGGGAATCGCGTCGGGTCGGCGAAGCGAGCCGCGGCGGGGTCGAGCCGGTCAGGCCGGTCACTCCTCGACCGGCCCGTGCCGCCACACCCCGACCCTGCCGCGCCTCCCGACTCCGCCTAGCTCGCCGCCCTCAACGCCCGGAGTTGCACCTCGTCCGCCGTGACCGGCGTGAGGGCGGCGTTGTCGTGTTCACCGGTCCGGATTCGAATCACCCGCTCCAGCGGCTGGACGAAGATCTTGCCGTCGCCGACCTCGCCGGTGCGCGCGGAACTCAGAATCGCCTGGATGGTGGGCTCCACGAACGGTTCGGAGCACGCCATCTCGATCTTGACCTTCTCCCGGAACTCGAGGAGCAGGTCGGCGCCCCGGTAGTGCTCCACCAGCTCGCGCTCGCCGCCGTGGCCGCTCACCCGGTAGATGGTGATCCCCGTGACCCCGGCCCGGAAGAGGGCTTCTTTCACGGCCGGCAGCCGCTCGGGCCGGATCACCGCGCTGATGAGTTTCATCCTTACCCTCCCTTCTGGTCAGGCGGCGCGCCGCTCGGCGCCGGAACTGGTTTCGGCCAGCACCACGGCCGAGGAAATGTCCGCCGTGTCGGGGTAGGCCAGCGCCCCCATCTCGGGCAGGTCGAGTCCCTGCGATTCGGCCCCCACGGAGACCCGGTGGCCGCGGGTCAGGAGCGCCGTGAGGCCCCAGGCCACGAGCGTGAGTGCCCCCACGAAGAGGACGTTGGCAGCTCCTCCGATGAGCTGGGCCACGAACTGTCCCGCGTCGCCGTAGAAGAGCCCGGTGACGTTGCCCTCCACGCCGTTCCACCCACCCCCGTACGTCCCGTCGGCGAAGAGGCCGAGGGCCAGAATGCCCCAGAGACCGTTCACGCCGTGCACCGAGATCGCCCCGACCGGATCGTCAATCCTGGCCTTGCGCTCGAAGAACACGACGCTCCAGCACACCAGGACGCCCGCGACCGCGCCGATCAGGACCGCCGCCGGCGCCGTGACGAAGGCACAGGGCGCCGTGATCCCCACCAGGCCCGCCAAGGCGCCGTTGGCCACCATGGAAGGATCCGGTTTGCCGTAGCGGGTCCACATGTAGAGCATGGCCGCCACGCTGCCGGCGGCCCCGGCCAGCATCGTGTTGGTCGCGATCACCCCGATGCGGGTGTCGGTCCCCATCAGGGTGGAGCCGGCGTTGAAGCCGAACCACCCGAAGCAAAGAATGAACGTGCCGACCATCGCCATCGGGATGTTGTGCCCTGGGATGGCGTTCACCGAGCCGTCCGGGTTGTACTTGCCGCGCCGGGGCCCCAGGAGTTTGGCGGTGACGAGCGCCATGACGCCCCCGGTCATATGCACCACCGAGCTTCCCGCGAAGTCCACGTGCCCGTGACCCAGTCCGAGGTTACTCCCGAGCTGCGACAGCCAGCCGCCGCCCCAGGTCCAGTTGGCGTAGAGCGGATAGATGAGGGCGCCCACGAAGAGGCTGAACACCGCGAAGGCCGAGAACTTCCACCGTTCGGCCAGCGCGCCCGTGGGGATGGTGGCCGCGGTGTCCATGAACACCATCTGGAACAGGAAGTAGGCGAACACCGGGGCCGTGTAGGCCACACCGGTGAGGAAGAACCCCTTGGTGCCGAAAAGCCCCCACTCGTGGTCGCCCAGCTTGACGGTGAAGAGGTGGGCCGCATCCCACGTGCCGAGTCCCCCGAGGGCTGACACGCCGCCGGCTTGGATGGCGAAACCCACGGCCCAGTACGCCATCATCGCGATGCCGTAGACCATGAAGTTCATGGTCACGGTGTGGCCCGCGTTCTTGGCCCGCGTGAAGCCGGTTTCCACCATCGCGAAGCCGGCCTGCATGAACATCACGAGGAACCCGGCGACCAGGACCCAGACGAAGTTGAGCGAGGCGGCGTTCGAGGCCGCGGCATCGGCGGCGCTCTGGGCGAGCTTGGCGATGGAATCGGCGAGGGCGGCAGGGCTCGAGGCGGAGGCCTGCGCCAGCGAATCCGAGGCGGCCTGGGCGGCGAGCCCTGCGGGCACCAGGGCCAGGGCGGCGAGGGTTCCGAGCAATCGTCGTCTCATGGGGGCTCCTGGGTTGGGAGTTGAGGACCGGGAACGGCAGGGGGAGGGCACGCGCCAGCCGAACCGCTCGCCGGGCTGACGCGCGCGACCTGCTCACCCTTCCGGCCGAGCGGTGCGGCGCTGGCCGAGTGATCCCAACCTAGCATCTGGTTGGCAGACTGTCAAGCGATTTGTGCACTTTTGGCATCTTTTCAGAAACATGTACGCTGCAATTCCCGATCTTAGCCATTGAGCGTACTATAACTTGTGCAAAATCTGCACAAATCGCTTGACATTCGGCGCACCAACCCCTATACTGGCGCTCGCAGGCCAGCTCAATCGCTCACCGCGTCACTTCCGGAGGGGTTATGCCGCTACCATGGTGGAAAGGCGGGCTGCGGCTCGGTGCGCTCGCCGCCCTGGTCATCGGGCTCCCTGGAGCCCTCCCCGCGCAGGTCACCCTCGGGGCCGATGCCGGCGTGTTCAGCGCCTACGTCTGGCGGGGACTCAGTCTCACCAACCGCCCGGTGCTCCAGCCGGACGCCTGGCTCTCGGTGCCGGCGGGCGGGGGGTCGTTCCTCCTTTCCGGCTGGGCCAACGTGGATCTGGGCCGCTACAACGATCCCTCCGATGAGCTGAGCGAAGGCGGGGGGACCGGGAGCCTCAATGTGACCGAGGTGGATCTCACGGCCGAATACGGCCACGGACTGGGCGCCGGCCTGAGCGGGGCGGTGGGCGCGATTGTCTACCTCTTCCCGAACGACGCCGGCTTCACGGACGATCTGAACACCACGGAGATCTACGGCCGGCTCCAGGCGTCCAGGCTCCCGCTCGCGCCCAAGGTCACGGTCTGGTACGACGTGAACAAGGTGAAAGGGGCCTACATCGAGGCCAACGTGAGTCAGGCGCTTCCCATCAAGGCTCTGCCGATCACCCTCGGCGCCACCGCGGCCTTCAGCGCGGGGCAGGCGGTCAACCGAGCCGACCCGGGCGAGGTGGCGAACTTCAAGGAGAACGGCTTCGTGCATGGCGATCTCTACGCCACGGCGAGCCTCGCGGCCGGACCGGTCACGATCGCCCCGGCGGTGCACTTCCATCTCTGCAACGACGAGTTCGTCAAGGTCACGAGCCCGACCAGCACCAGCGACGCGAAGCTCTGGGCCGGGTTCTCCGTGAGCTGGTCCCGGGCCCTCGGGGCCACCCGGGCGGAGTGACGCGTGGTCCTCCCCGCCGTACGAGACGCGGTGCTGGAGCCCGCCCTCCCGGCCGGCACCGACCTCGAGGGCCGGCGCCAGCTCGCCGCGCTAGCTACCACGAGCCAGCGCATGGCGGCGCCGGCCGATTTCGGCCCGGTGGCGGGCCAGATCCTCGAACTGCTTGCCCGCGACCACGGGGCCCGCCGCGCCGCGCTCCTGCTCCTGGAAGAGGGCGCGGAGGGCGGTGCTCCCGCGCTCCGCGTGGAAGGGATCTTCGACACGACCCCGGAGGAGCGCCCGGCCGGCGGGCCGCTGCCCGACGATCTGGTCCGCCGGGTGATGGTCGAGGCCCGTCCTCTCGTGGCGGGGCTGGAGGCAGGCCGGCCCACGCTGGCCGCGCCGCTCATGGACGGTGCCCGAAGCGTGGGGGTGCTCTGGGTCGAACTCGCTCCGGACCGGGCCGGCATGTTCCAGCGGACCCTGCAATGGCTCGAACTCCTGGCCGGCCTGCTCGCCCAGGCCCTCTGGATCCGCCGCCTCCTGGACCTGGAGCGGGAACACCTCCGGGAGGAAAACGATCACCTCCGCCGCGAGCTTCAAGAGCGCTACGACTTTCCCAATCTGGTCGGCACCAGCGCGGCGATGCGGGAGGTGTACGAGCAGATCGCCCAGGTGGCGGTCACGGACACCACGGTGCTCCTCCGCGGCGAATCGGGTACCGGCAAGGAGCTCATCGCGCACGCCATTCATTACCATTCGCCGCGCGCCCGGGGCCCGTTCATCAGGGTGAACTGCGCCGCGTTGCCCGAATCGCTCATCGAATCGGAGCTGTTCGGGCACGAGCGGGGCGCCTTCACCGGGGCCCTGGCCCGCAAGCGGGGCCGCTTCGAGCGGGCCCACGGCGGGACCATCTTCCTGGACGAGGTGGGCGAGCTCTCGCCGGCCACCCAGGTGAAGCTCCTCCGGGTCCTGCAGGAGCGCACGCTGGAACGGGTGGGCGGCCACGAGACGCTGGCGGTGGACGTCCGGGTGATCGCCGCCACCAACGCCGATCTCGAAGCCCTGATGCGCCAGGGCCGGTTCCGCGAGGATCTCTACTACCGGCTCAACGTCTTCGCCATCTTCGTGCCGCCGCTCCGCGACCGGAAGGCCGACATCATGCTGCTGGCCGACCACTTCGTGCAGCGCTTCGCGACGGAACAGCGGAAGCGGGTGCGGCGGATCAGTACCCCGGCCATTGACATGTTGATGAGCTATCACTGGCCCGGGAACGTGCGCGAGCTGGAGAACGCCATCGAGCGCGCGGTGGTGGTCTGCCGCGACGGGGTGATCCACGCCCACCACCTGCCGCCCTCGCTCCAGACGGCCGAGGCCACCGGCACCGCCGCGGACGGGTCGCTGGGTGCGCTGGTGGCCACCTTCGAGCGCGACCTGATCCAGGACGCCCTCAAGACGACGCGCGGCAATCGCGCCGCGGCCGCCCGCCTGCTCAAGACCACCGAACGCATCCTGGGGTACAAGGTCCGCAAGTACGGGATCGACCCTCGCCGCTTCCGGAGCTGACCCGAGGCCCCACCTTCCGGCACCCCACAAGAATGACAGCCCGGCCTCCCGGTTCCGACGGCGTTGTCGGCCGGAGCCGCCGGGCGGTTGGCGCCGCGCCGCCGGAACCGGTCGCCGTGCTTGGTGTTAGGCGCTGGCCCCGAGCGCTGCCGCGCGTGGCACGCGGCTTGAACCGTTCGCCCGCGCCCCGGTGCGGGTCACGCGAACGGGCCAAGGCCACTGCGTGTCGCTCCTGATACGCGATGATGAAACCGACTTGACAGCGCCTGGTGTTCATGGTGGCACCGGGCCGGTCACCCGGCAGAGCAGGCAACAATCCATTCGGCGAGGTCACGAGATGCAGCGACGAATCCGGCACTTGATCGGCAGGACGGTCCTGGCAGCGCTGGCCCTGGCAGGGAGTGGTGCGCCGCTCGGGGCGCAGGGGACCACCGTGGCCGAGGCGACCGCCAGGGGCGGCGCGGGCGGCGCGGGCTTCGAGCGCTATCGGCTGGAGCTCACCAGTGCGTGGCCCGAGCTGGACGCCTCGCCCGGTTGCGGGATCGGCGGCGGAGAGCGGTTGCACGGCGAGCTCGAGCGGGTGGACGCTGATCGGTATGCGGGGACCTTGCAGCGGAGCGCCGTGCTCCGGTTCTGCGGGAGTCACGGGGGCCAGGCGGAACCGTGTCGCGCGACACTCGATGCCGCCGGCCCGGTACGGGCCAGCGGCGCGATCCGGCCCGACGGGACGGGGCCGGTGCTCGCGCTCGCCCTCACCCCGGTCCCGGACCTGACCGCCGTCCAGGTCCGGGGCAATTGTACGCCAGCCTTCCTGGACCGACTCGCGGCGCTCTATCGGGGCGCGGGGCGGTTCATCGAGATTCCCGTTCCCCGGCTCGGGGAGGCCAGTCGCATGAGCGTCGGGCTCGCGGACTACGGCTGGCGCGTCGAGGTCGAAGGAGTGGCCGCTCGGCCGGGGACGGATCGCCGATCGGGCCTGGCGGCGGAATAGGGGCGGGGTCGCTGGCCCTGGCGGTCCGGTGTCCGGCCGCGGAGGGAGGCGGGAGTGTTGTCTCCCAGGATGGCCAGGGCGGTGGTCCTCTGGCTCGCATCAGAACACAGTGACTGTTCCCGGTCGGACCTCGCTCGGCCAGAGCGGCTTTGCCTGACCAGGCTGGGGGCCGCGGAGAACGCGGAGAGCCGCTGAGGCAGAGAGAGTGAAGGCTCTCCGTCACCCCCCCTGGTCTGCGGCGGCGGCGCTCCACCGGGCGGGCGAGCAGCCGCGGAGAACGCGGAGAGCCGCGGAGGGAGCTGGAGAAGTGTCGCGGGGATCACCAGGGCGGCGATCCCCCGGCGCGCCTGAGATAGGGAGTGAATGTTTCTCGTCGGACCCATCCCCGGTCTGCGGCGCCGCCTGGCCTCACCGGGCGGGCGAGCAGCCGCGGAGAACGCGGAGCGCCGCGGAGGCAGAGAGAGTGAAGGCTTTCCGTCAACCCCCCGGGCCTGCGGCGGCTGGCCTCACCGCGCGGGCGAGGAGCCGCGGAGAACGGGGAGGGAGGCAGGAGCGTTGTGTCCAGGATGGCGGGGGCGGCCGCCGGCTGGCGCCCCTGAGACAACGTGGTTGCCCCCGGTCCAAGCCGCACTGCCTTGCCTCACCAGGGAGACGAGCAGAGACGAGCAGCCGCGGAGAACCCGGAGGGCCGCGGAGCGAGGCGGAACGGGTGACGCGTTGTTGGGATAATGGATCCCAGGGGCCTGACACGCCGCTCCCTGCATTGCCGCCTGTCGTCTGTCCCTCGTCCAGGTTGACCTGGCCTGACCAGACCGGTCCTTGAGTGCTGACGACACAGAGGGCCGCGGAGCGCCGCGGAATGGGGTGAAGCGTCGTGAGGATAATGGGAGACGCTAGTGCCGGCACGCCGACTCCCGTCGTTGCTGCCTGTCGCCTGCCTTCGCCCAGACTGACGCCGCCTGACCAGGCCGGTCATTAGCTGCGGAGAACGCAGACGGCGGCGGAGGGAGAGCGTGAAGGTTTCTCCGGCGAAACCCGCTGGTCCGCGGCAGCTCCGTCTGACCGGGCGGGCGAACCGCCGTTCGGGACGCGGAGGGCCGCGGAGCGAGGCGGAACGGGTGCGGCCGCCAGTTGGCGCCCCGGGGTCCTGTCCCCCGGCGCCCCGATGCCCTACCGTCCTGGCGCCGCCGCACCCCACCACCAGCCGGGCACCCTAGGGTTCTGGCGGAACCCGAAACCGGCACCGCGGGCGCGGCCCGTGCTCGCACTCCATGCCCACCGGCTCCCCGAGGAGCTCGGCCAGGAAAGCTTCCAGCAGCCGGCAGGTCTCGGGCGCGCCGCGGACCGCCTCCGCGAGGGGGCAACCGTGACCTTGCAGCACGTAGCACCCACCCTGCCGTTCGAGCGTGGCCAGGCCGCCGAGCTCGCCCAGGACCGCGACCGCGCGATCGAGCCGAGCCGCCCGATCGCCCACGGCCGGCCCCCCGGCGAGGTTCCGCCCCACCGACCGGAGCAGCCGCACCAGGCCCCCCCGGCCGAGCCGCCGGGCGAGTTCGGCCAGGAGGCCAGGAAGGACGACCGCGTAGGCGCGCGACAGGCGCGCCTCGGCTTCGGGCCGGATGGTCCAGGTTTGGGCGGGTTTGCCCCCGCTCCGCCGCGGCGCGCCGCGGCCGATCCATCCCTCACGCTCCAGGGCGGCGAGATGGAGGCGCACCGCGTTGCCGCTGATGCCGAGTCCGTCGGCGAGCTCTTGCACGGTGCGATCGCCCTGCCGGAGCAAGGCCAGCACCCGGTCCTGGGTCGCGGCGGGATCGAGGGTCGGGGGATAGCTGGGCATCGCGCCTCCCGGGTCAAGCTAGCGCCCCGGAGCTCTGGCTGCAAGTTATACAAGTAATTACTTGACAAACTGTCATAACTGTGGCAGGTTCCTCCGGTCGGCCCGGTGGTCGGGCCGCCTCAAACCCGGAGGTCGTCTCATGTCTCGTACCGTTCTCCTGGCCGCTGTCCTGGCGGCCCTCTCGCTCCCCGCCCCCCTCCCCGCCCAGACCACGCTCACCGACGCCCAGATCGTCGCGATCTTCGACCAGGCCAACACCGCCGACATCGAAACCGGCCAGCTCGCCGCGAGCCGCGCGCACGCCAAGGAGGTGCGCGAGCTCGGGCAGCAGTTCGCCGACGCCCATCGGGCCGTCCGGGCCCAGGGCCGGGAGCTGGCCAAGAAACTCGGCGTGACCCCGGCCCTGCCACCCGGTAACCGGGGCGCCGCCGAGCATCGCGAAGTGATGGGTCGGCTCCGCGAGCGGTCCGGTACGGCGTTCGACCGGGCCTTTCTCGATCACGAGATCGCGTTCCATCAGGCGGTGATTGACGCCGTAACTCGTACGCTGCTGCCCGCGATCCAGAACCCGGAGCTCAAGGCGTTCGTCGAAAAGGTCGCCCCCGCCTTCCAGGGGCATCTCCAGATGGCGCAGGAACTCCGGCAGAAGCTGAGCGCGAGCCGGTAGGCCCGGTGCTGGCCGCCCTGAGGGGCGATGCCTGACGGGTTCAGGTTCCGAGGGCTGCCTGGCCCCGTGCCCTGAACCCGTCACGCTCGGCCGGCCCCCTCCCGGGCCCGCCGCGCTTCAACCTGCCAGCAGCCGCTCGAGAAAGCCCCGCGCCGCTGCCACGCTCTCGAGCCGGACCGGTGCCCGACTCGGGCGGGGCCCGACATGGATCGCGACCGATGCGGGGGGAAGCGCGGCGAACAGATCCTCGTCGGTGAGGTCGTCACCCAGCGCGGCGATCAACGCTCCCGGCGGGATCTCGCCGGACACCCGCCGGGCCACCACACCCTTGTGGATCCCGGCGGGTCGCAGTTCCACTACCATCTCGCCACGCAGAACTTCCACGCCCTCTCCGCCGAAGCGCTCCGCGAGTTCCGCGCTGAGCCGATCGGCCTGGCGCATCCCGAACTCCGGATCCGCCATCCGGTAGTGCCAGGCGAGCCCCACGGCTTTCTCCTCGATGAGGGTTCCCGGGGTCCGTGCGGCGTACTCGGCGAGGATGGCCAGCGCCGGAGCCCGCCACGGCGTGGGCCCGACGGGCAGCGATTCCCACCCCCCGTCCGGCGGCCGGGACCAGAATCCATGTTCCGCGTGCAGGTGAATCGGAAGGTGGCCGAGCCAGCCGCCCAGCGTATCCCGGGGCCGGCCGCTCACCACGTGGACTCCGGTGGCCGGGCGGGCGGCCAGTCGCCGTAACAAGTCGAGCAGGGCGGCATCGGGGGCGGCGTCGGCGGGGTGGGCGGTAAGCTCCACCAGGGTTCCGTCGTAATCGAGCAGGAGCACGAGGTGGGCGGCGCCGCGGAGCCGCGCCAGCGCCGCCGCGGCATCTGGTCCCATCTCTGGACTATCGTTCATGACCCCTCACATTACCGGATGCCGTCCCGGCCCGCACCGTCCCCGAACCGGACCCGCCGATGGATCTCGCCATACCCACGGACATCGCGTACGTGCTCCTCCTGTTCGTGCTGTTCGTGGTGCCCCGCTACCTCCAGCGCTACCGCCTCCCCAGCGCGATCAGCAGCCTGATGCTGGGCGCGAGCGGCGCCGCGCTCGGGCTCTTCCAGCACGACCAGACCGTGGCCCTCCTCGCCAGCTTCGGTATCGTGGCCCTCTTCCTCTTCGCCGGCCTCGAGCTGGACCTGGAGGAGCTTCGCCCGGAGCTCCCGGTGCTGGTCCAGCACCTGGTGATCTGGGCTCTCCTGCTCGGCGCCGCGACCTGGGGCGTGTCCCGGTTCCTCGAGCTCCCCCTCCGGGCGGCCTGCCTGTACGGGCTCGCGCTGGTCACCCCATCCACCGGCTTCATCCTCGATTCGCTCAACCTGTTCGGCTTCTCGGAGGCGGAGCAGCGGTGGACCAAGCAGAAGGCGATCGCGGCCGAGCTGCTCGCGCTCGGCGTGCTCTTCGTGGCGCTCCAGTCGAGTTCGCTCCGCCAGCTCGCCGTGAGCACGGCCGCGCTGGCCCTGCTGCTCCTCCTCATCCCGGCCCTGTTCCGGTTCTTCGCCGCCCGGATCGCCCCGTACGCCCCCCGCTCCGAGTTCGCGTTCCTGCTGATGGTGGCGGTCCTCTCGGCGTACGCCACCCGCCGGCTCGGCGTGTACTATCTGGTGGGAGCGTTCGTGGTGGGCCTGGCCGCCCAGCGGTTTCGGGAACGCCTGCCGGCCATGTCGTCGGAGCGAATGCTGAGCGCCACCCAGGCGTTCGCCTCGTTCTTCATTCCATTCTACTTCTTCAAGGCCGGGCTCGGGATCAGCGCGGCCGCGCTCTCGCGCGACGCCTGGCTCACCGGGCTCGTGCTCCTGGTCGTTTTCGGCGCGGCGCGCGTGGCCGTGGTGCTCGTCCATCGCCGCCTCGCCCTTCGCGAGGCGTACCGCACCGGCGCCCGGGTCGCGGTGGCCCTGCTGCCGACCCTGGTCTTCGCCCTCGTGATCGCCGAAATTCTGCGGGACGAGTTCGGTCTCGACCCCGTGCGATTCGGGGCGCTCATCGTCTATACGGTGGCCAGCACCGCCCTGCCCGGTCTGCTGTTCCGCACGCCGCCGCCCGAGTTCGACGCCCCGCAACTTCCCCCGCTGGCTCCCGCGCAACGCGAGGCGAACGCCGGGGCCGAAGCCCGGCCCGGCGGCCCGGCGCCGACCGAGTCGCGCGCTGGCCCCGACCGCTGGCCACCGATATCTTAGGCGGTGCCAATCGGCCCGGCTGCCCACCTCCGGTACGAGCGACGTGTCCGAGATCCTCGCCCGCCTTCAGACAGCCTTGCAGGACCGATACCAGATCCAGCGCGAGCTGGGGCGCGGAGGAATGGCGACGGTCTATCTCGCGACCGATCTCAAGCACGATCGCGAGGTGGCCATCAAGGTCCTGCATCCGGATCTCGCGGCCTCCCTCGGACCCGAGCGGTTCGACCGCGAGATCCGGATCACGGCCCGGCTCCAGCACCCGAACATCCTGGGGCTCTTCGATTCGGGAACCGCGAACGGTTTCCTCTACTATGTCATGCCGTTCGTCTACGGCGAGTCGCTCCGCCAGCGGCTGGATCGCGATCATCAACTCCCCATCGACCAGGCGGTGCATATCGCCCTGGAAGTGGCCGACGCCCTGGGCTACGCTCACAGCCTGGGGATGGTGCACCGCGACATCAAGCCGGAGAACATCATGCTCGCCGGCGGCCACGCCCTGGTGGCCGACTTCGGCATCGCCCGGGCGTTGAGCGAGGCCGGGGGGAGCAAGCTCACCGAGACCGGCATGGCGGTGGGAACACCGCTCTACATGAGCCCGGAGCAGGCCGCGGGCGAGCAGGTGGGTCCACCCAGCGACATCTACAGCCTCGCCTGCGTGCTCTACGAGATGCTGGCGGGTCAGCCGCCCTTCACCGGGCCCAACGCGCGGGCGATCCTGGCCCGTCACGCCATGGACACCCCGCCCAGCATCCAGGTGGTCCGCGACACGGTGCCGGACGAGGTGGAAGACGCCATCATGGCGGCGCTCAGCAAGGTGCCGGCCGACCGCCCCCAGACCGCAGCCCAGTTGGCCGAGCTGTTGGGTGCTACACCGGGGACGACCACCAGCCGCTACACCTCGGGCCGCCTCACCGCCCAGCGGAGGACCGCGGCCCGCACCGCCTCCCTCCGCCAGACGGAGGCGATCCGCCGGAGGCGGCTCCGCCTGGCCCTCCTGATCGGCCTCCCCCTCGCCCTGCTCGGGGCCGGCCTGGCATGGTACCTGGCCCGACCGCGGGTCGCCGCGCTCCCGGCGCTCGGCGGTCTCGACCCCCACCGGGTGGCGGTGCTCTATTTCGAGGATCTGAGCCCCGACCGCCGGCTCGGGTACGTGGCCGACGGCCTCACCGAGGCGCTGATCCGGGAACTCCGGCAGGTTCCCGTGCTGAGCGTGGTGTCCGCCGCCGGGGTCGAGCCCTGGCGGGACGCGTCGGTTCCTCGCGACAGCATCGGCCGCGCCCTCGAGGCGGGCACGCTGGTGCAGGGCAGCCTGGAGCCTGCGGGCAACCGGCTCCGGGTGATGGTGCGGCTGGTGGACGGCAACAGCGGCGCGGAATTCGGCCAGCGGAAGAGTTTCGATGCGCCGGCCGGGGAGTTCGTCGCGCTCCAGGATTCGCTGGCGTCCGAGGTCGCGCGGCTGATCCGGGAGCGCCTGCGGGAGGAGATCCGGCTGCGCGAGCAACGGGAAGGTACGCGCAATGTGCAGGCCTGGGCCTTCCTGCGCCGGGCGGAGGAACTCCGGAAGCAGGGCGAGGCCCGGGTCGCGGCCGGCGACGGCCCCGGCTTCGACAGCACGTACGCCGCCGCCGACACCCTCGCGGCGGAGGCCGCGGCGCTGGATCCAAGGTGGGCGGATCCCCTGATCCTGCGCGCGGCGCTGGCGTACTCCCGCTCCCGGCAACTGGCTGACGACCCGGTGGCCGCCGGCACCTGGATCTCGGCGGGGCTCGACCGGGTCGCGCGCGCGCTCGCCGTGGCGCCCGAGAATCCCGACGCCCTCGAGCTCCGGGGCAACCTCCGCTACTGGCGCTGGCTCCTCCAGCTCGAGCGGGATCCCCGCCGGGCGCAGGCGTTGCTGGACAGCGCACAGGCCGATCTCGTGCGGGCCACGCGGCTCAACCCGAACCAGGCGGGCGCCTGGGCCACCCTCTCCCACCTGTACAACCAGACCGGGTCCAATGCGGACGTGATCATCGCGGCGCGGCGGGCGCTCGAGGCCGACGCCTTCCTGAGCAACGCCAACACCGTGCTCTGGCGCCTGTTCCTGGCCTCCTACGACGTGGGGCAGTTCGTCGAGGCGGCCCACGCGTGCGACCAGGGCGCCCGGCGCTTTCCGGAGGACTGGCGCTTCGTCCAGTGCCGGCTCCTCCTGCTCACCACTCGCGGCCAGGAACCCGACCCGGCCCTCGCCTGGCGGCTGGCCGACTCGGCCACCCGGCTCGCGCCCGAACCGGAGCGGGCCTACTACCGCCTGCATAACGACATGCTGGTGGCCGCCGTGCTCGCGCGCGCCGGCCTGGCCGACAGCGCCCGGCGGGTGGCGGACCGGTCCCAGGGCGATGCCACCGTGGACCCGACGCGCGAGCTGGCGTTTCTTGCCGCCTTCGTGTACACGCTGTTAGGGGACAAGGCCAAGGCCGTGGACCGGCTCACGGTCTATCTCGCCGCCAACCCGGGCCGGCGGGAGGCGTTTTCGGACGACAGCGGGTGGTGGTTCCGGAGCCTCGAGACCGATCCCCGCTATCAGCAGCTCGTGGGGGCGCGGGCTCGCTAGGTCCGCCACGAAAGTCCGCGCAAGCGCGCGAGGGGAATCGGACCAGCGCCTGAGATCCACGCCACCTCCCGCCCCGCGGGAGGGCGGGCGCCTCGGACCGGCCGCCGGCCCCGGTCGCCCGCCTGTCGCTCCGGGGCGACAGGTGCCAGACGACCACCACAGCGCGCCCGGCACCCCCGCACCCGCTATCCTGCACGCGCGGAAGCGGTTGGCCAGTCCGGACATGCAGGCGGGGCCCGGGCGGTCCCTCGCATCCTTTGTGCAGGAGGGGGCTTTTCCGTCCCCGCCCAGACCCGCTTCCCACCCCTCGGAGCGCCCATATGCGGAGCCGTCTGTTTGCGGCGTTGACCGGCCTGACCCTGCTCGCCGCCTGTTCCGAGACCGGCAGCCCACCCGCCGCGTTCGCGCCGCGGATGTCCCACATCGCCGTCTGCCCCGACGCGGACAGCGCCCGGGCTCTGATCCGCTCGCTGTTCACCGGTTCGGCTCTGACGTCCGCTGTCAATCAGTACAACACGATCCGCCGCCTCTTCGGCAGCGGGAAGACTGCGGATGCCCAGGCCCTCACCCTCAAGTTCGTGGACTTCGCGCTGCGCCAGTGGTACGGCGACGCGCTGATCGGCGGGCGGAGCAACGCGACGGCCCTCCGCCTGGTGGCGCTGGTCGAGGCGCTCTATTGCCAGGTCGAGCTGCCTCCGCCGTCCCTCTCGCCGAGTTCTCTGGGCCCGGACGGCGCGGCCCAGGTGCTGGGGCCCGGATCGCCGACGGCCCTGGTGCGGACCGAGACCCGATTCTCCGGCGTCAACGTGCCCGGCGGCTCGGTCCCGTCGCTCACCCTGGTCACCATCACCCGGCTCCCCGATGCGCCCGGGCCGTTGCTGACCCCGCTCGACCAGTTTCCCGCCTTCTACGAATTCGCGGCCTCGCCGCCGGTGCCCTTCAGCCAGGATGTCGTGGTAGGTGTCTGTCAGGCGCAGACCTTCGACCCCGCCGCCTACGCGCGCTTCCGGCTGGCCCACAACGTCGGGAACACCGTCGAGATCCTGCCCCGCGTGGATGCTCCGTTCCTGGACTGCACCGCGCTCCTCGGCGCAGCACCCCTCCTGCCCGGCTGGCGCGGCTACGCCGCCCAGGGCTGGCGCTGGCTGGTCAACGCGGTCCTTCCACCGCCCGCCTTCGCCCTCAGCCTCGGCACCTGCTGCCTCGGCGGGAGCGCTAGGACGTTCAGCCCCTTCGGCGCGGTGGACCCGCTGCTCGTGCTCGACGCCCTGAACCCGGTGCTCCGGGTCGCGCCCAACACCGCCATTCCGCCGGGCGACTTGCCCACGGTCCGCCTCCACACGCCGAATGGAAGTCCCGTGGCCGGTGTGACCGTCACGTTCGCGCTGCTCCCAGGCAGCGAGGGGAGCATTAGCGGGGCGGTGCAGGTCACCGACCAGAACGGGCTGGCTCGGCTCGGCGGATGGACCGTGGGCCCGGGGCAGGCTCCCAACGCCGTCACCGCCACCGCGACACCGCTCCCCGGCACCACGGTGCAGGGGAACGGCGTGATCTTCGAGGCGAGCCTGCGATAACGCGCGGCCCGACAACGAGTTGCCTCCGTGACCCAGGCCACGGCTCCCGGACCGCGGCCGGCTGCAGATTGCCCGTGCCCCTGAAAGCAAGTCGCTCGAGTCCGGGAGGGCCTCGATGGCGCGGGCAGCGGGTACACGGTTCCGGCTGGAGTGGGATACGACCATCAAACGCCTCGCCGCCCTGCTGTCGGCCGGGGCGGCGGGGGTGTCCATCCTTTCCTTCCTGGCCGGACGGGGAACGGCCGGCTCCCGGGCCGCCCTCGGGGCCGGGGCCGCGGCCGCCGACGTGGAGCTGGCGCGGCTCGAGGTGACCCCGCTCGCCGATACCGCCTTCGCCCTTGGGGACACGCTCCCCCTCACGGCGCTGGCCGCCGACGCCAGGGGCCTGGCGCTCACCGCGGCCGCGGTGCACTGGATGTCCGACGATTCGACGGTGGCCGTGGTGGACAGCGCCGGCCAGGTCGTGGCGCGGGGCCCTGGGGTGACCTCGGTCACCGTGGCCGCCGGGAGCCGCGCGGCCCGGGCACGGATCTGGGTTCTGCCCCGGGTCGCGCAACTCGCCCTCGAAGGGGACAGCGTGCTCCGGCTCGCGGAAGGCGAAACCCGGCGCGTGAGCGCGGTGGCGCGGGACGCCCGGGGCCACCGAATCGCGGCGCCCGGACTCCAGTGGAGCACCGCCGACCGCGAGATCGCCGCGGTGGACACGAGCGGCGCGGTCCGGGCGGTGGCGCCGGGCTCGACGACGCTCGCCGCAGGGGTCGAGGGGCTCCTCGCGCAGAGCCGGGTGGAGGTGATGCCGGTCCCGACCTCGCTGGCGCTCGTGGCCGGTGCCGAGCAGCGGGCCGCCGCCGGCCAGCGGCTCGGCGCGCCGATCACGGTCCAGGTGCTTTCTCGGAGCGGGCGCCCGGTACCGAACGCCGTGGTCCGGTTCGAGGCCGGAAGCGGCGGCCGGGCCGAGCCTGACAGTGCGCTGACGGATGCCCGCGGGTTCGCCCGGACGGCCTGGATCCTGGGCCCGGTCCCCGGCCGGCAGCGGCTGGCGGCCCTGGTCGCCCCGATTGACAGCCCCTTCGTGGTTCTCGCCGAGGCCGACCCGGTGCCGGCCAACACCCGGATCACGATCCTGTCGGACAGCCTGGCCGGTAGGGTGGGCGCCCCGGCCGCGGCGCCGGTCGCCATTCAGGTGACGGATTCGACCGGTGCGGCGCTGGCCGACCTGCCGGTGGCCTGGACCGCACTCGATGGGGGCTCGTTTGCCGCGCTCGACACACGGACCGATACCCTGGGCCAGGCGCGCGCGATCTGGACCTTCGGGACCAGGGCCGGACGCCAGCGGGCCCGGGTCCAGGTGGGGAACCCTCGGACCGTGCCGCCGCTCCGTCTCGCCGCAACGGTCCGGCCAGCTCCGCCGGTCGCGGTACGACTGGTGGGCGGAGGCGGCCAGCGCGCTGCGGCCGGCATGCCGCTGGCCAGGCCCGTGGTGCTCGAGGCCGTGGACAGCTTCGGCAACCCGGTCGCCGGTGCGGCCATCCGCCTAACTACGCCGGCCGGCGGGGCCGCCGACTCCCTCGTGGAAACCGGGCCCGACGGTCAGGCGAGCGTGCGCTGGACGCTCAGCGTCACGGCCGGCCCCACCTCGCTGGTGGCGCGCCTCGCCGGGAGCAAGGCGGCGCTCGAGATTCCCGCCACGGCCGAGCCCGCCGCTCCGGCGAAGCTCCGGTTCGCGCCGGCTCCCCCCACCGGAATCGCGGGGCAGTCGCTCTCCAAGCCGGTGCAGGTGACGGTGACCGACCGGTTCGGGAACCCGGTGCCCGAGGTGGCCGTGACTTTCCAGCCCAGCGCCGGCCGGGTGTCGCCGCTCCGGGCCGTGACCGACGAGCGCGGCGTCGCCACGACCCGCTGGACCTTGGGCTTCTCGGCTGGCA
The DNA here is from genome assembly GCA_035574255.1 of Gemmatimonadales bacterium. Taxonomy (GTDB): domain Bacteria; phylum Gemmatimonadota; class Gemmatimonadetes; order Gemmatimonadales; family GWC2-71-9; genus JADJOM01. The sequence continues at coordinate 82,145 of DATLYZ010000030.1, forward strand.
AACAGAACCTCATCGCCCAGGTGAAGGCGACGCGCGTCCGGGTGGGGTTGAGTGTCACGGTCCGGGCTCCGGCCGCCAAGGCGAAGCCGGCTTCCGCCGCACCGGCCGCCGTCCGGCCGAGGCCGGAACCCGTGCGGTCGCCGTTGGGGACGGTGGTCCCCTGACCCTCGCGCCGCAGGCCTCGCGCGACGCGAGGCGCGGCGACCCCCGGTCCCGCGGTGCCGGCGGCCTCGAGACCTTTCGGTCCCGCGGGCTCGGGAGGGGCTATGTCGCCAGGCGCCGCACCGCCGCAACCACCGCGTCCGTCACCCGGGCCAGGAAGCTCAGGTCCAGCGTCTCCACCCGGTCGCTGCCCAGGTGGTAGTGCGGATTCCGGAGAAAGGCCGTGTCCGTCAGCATCAGGGCCGGGTAGCCGGCATCCCAGAACGAGCAATTGTCGGACAATCTGGTCGCGGGCACCAGCCACCCTCTGAGCGGGGTGCGAAAGGTCACCAGGGGAAGGTCGGCCACGGCCTCCCGGGCGGCGCAGGCGAAGGCGCGGAGGAGCCGCGCCGACTGGCCGTCGCCGGTGGCCGCGAGGAACGTCCCGGTGCGGGGGACCCGTTTCCAGAAGAGGAGCGCGGGCACCGCCTGGCTCCCGGGCCGGGCGTCCGTGTAACCCACCATCTCCAGCACCAGCACCCCGGCATAGCGGACCCCCTGCCGCCGCGCCTCCTCGGCGAAGGCCCGGCTCCCCACGGCGTAGGTGAGCCCCTGCGGTTCCTCCAAGGCAAACCCCGCGAACTCCACCGTGGTTCGAGGACAGTCGTGGGCCAGGAGCCGTGCCGCCTCGAGGAGGGCGGCCACCCCGCTCGCGTTGTCGTCCGCACCCGGCGTGCCGGGCACCGTGTCGTAGTGGGCTCCCACCAACAGGCGGGGCCGGCCGGCGTCGCGGCCCGGCAAGGTCGCGAGCACATTGAGGTACTCGGTACCGCGGAACCGGAACGGGCGCCGTTCCACGGCGAGGCCCGACGCGGCAAGCTGGGAAGCGACGTACTCGGCGGCGCGCGCGAGCGCCTCGGGGGATTGCCCGGGGTGGCGCGGGCCTTCGAGCGCGAGCAGGTGTCCCCGAAGCCGGGCGGGATCGGCGAAGGTCGTGGTCATGGCCCGATGCTCCCCTCTCACACCTCGCGCCCCAGTGCCCTCGCCACGGCTTCGCGCATGCGCCGGGTGTGGGAACCTTCCCAGTAGAGCCTCCCGCAGATGGGGCAGTGAAAGACGGGCGCGCCCTGCTCCCGGGCGGCTTCCGGGATTCCAGGCCTCGCGGTGGCTGCGCCGGTCTGGATCTCGCCTTCCTCCAGCCGGAGCAGCGGAACGTTGCAGCGGGTACAGCGCGTGAACGGCGCGAGGCAGTGACCCAGCCGGAAGCGCTCGATCACCTCGCGGAGCTGCTCCAGGGGCCCTTCGGTCCGCACCAGGTAGACGGGCGCCAGCCGTTCCGCGGCATGGAGGCGCCGGTCGCGGGTGAGGAGGGTTCGCCCGTCCGCGCGAGCCCGGAGTACCAGCACCCGGTCCGCCACGTGGGGCTCGTAGGCGGCATCGAGGCCCAGGATCCGGAGCCAGCGCGCCAGGCCGCCCAGCATCGCATCGGCGAGGAATCGCGGCGGGCCCGTCACCGGGACGCTCCTCAGGCGAGCCCGAAACGAAGCGCGAAGATCGCCGCGAGCAAGTACGCGAGCCAGCTCACCTCGCGGCCGCGCCCCGCCGCCAGCCGGAGCACCGCGAAGCTCACGAACCCGAACGCGAGTCCGTCCGCGATGCTGAGGCCGAGCGGCATGACGGCGATGGTCAGAAACGCCGGGATCGCGTCGGCCGGATCGTCCCAGCGCACCAGGGTCACGTTCGTCATCATGAAGGCGCCGATGGTGAGGAGCGCGGCCGCGGTGACCGGGTGGAGGGTCGCGCCCGCGGGGCCGGGGACCCCGCCGCCCATGAGCTGGGCGAGCGGGTGGAGGAAGAGGGAGCCGAGCAAGAGCGCGGCCGTCACCACGCTGGCGAGACCGGTACGCCCGCCGGCCGCCACCCCGGCCGCGCTCTCGATGTAGGCCGTGACAGTCGAGGTCCCGAGCACGGTGCCCACCGCCGTCCCGGCGGCGTCCGCGAACAGCGCTCGCCCTGCTCGGGGCAGCCGGCCGTCGCGGAGGAAGCCGGCCTGCCGCCCGATGCCGATCAAGGTCCCCACGGTGTCGAACACGGCCAGGAAGAGGAAGACCAGCACGACGTCCAGGTAGCGGGGGTCGAGGGCGCCGGCCACGTCCAGCCGGAGGAAGGTGGGGGCGAGCGACGGGGGCGCGGCCACGATCCCCTGGGGCCGGAGCAGGCCGAGCAGGACACCGGCCGCCGTGGTGGCGAGGATCCCGATCAGAATCGCCCCCGGCACCCGGCGGAGGGTCAGCACGGCGATGAGGGCGAAGCCGCCCAGCGCGAGCAGGGTGGCCGGCTCGGTGAGGCGGCCCAGCCGGACCAGGCTGCCGGGGCTGGCCACGACGATGCCCCCCCACTGGAGTCCGACGAACGCGATGAGGAGCCCGATCCCCACCGGGATCGCTGCCTGGAGGCAGGGTGGGACCGCGGCAATGATGGCCTCGCGGAACCGGACGGCGGAGAGGGCGATGAAGAGCACGCCCGCCAGAAAGTCGGCGCCGAGCGCCACCTGCCACGGGAGGCCGAGCTGGGTGACCGCGAAGAGGAAAAAGAAGTTGTGCCCCATCGCCGGCGCGACCGCGATGGGATAGTTCGCGCCCAGTCCCATCAAGAGCGTCGCGAAGGCGCTGGCGAGACAGGTGGCCGCCAGCACGGCTCCGAAGTCCATGCCCGCCTGGGCCAGGACCGCGGGCTGCACGAAGATGATGTAGGACAGGGTGGCATAGGTGGTGGCGCCGGCCACCACTTCGGTGCGTACCGTGGTGCCCGCCTGGCGGAGCTGAAAGAGTCGGTCCAGCAGAGACCCTCCGGGCCGGGAGCGGGATCGCGTTCGGGGCAATGTGGGCCGCGACGGGGCCTCCAGGCAAGCGGCCGCCCCCCGGCGGCGCCCCGCTCATCGGGCCTTCATGGTGGTTTCCTGTCCCCCGGTGCAATGTTGAAGGAGTCGCTCACCAGGAGGGCGCCATGCCGGCCGAGCCACTCAAGGCTTTCCTCGACCGCGAGAAGGTCAAGTACGTCGTCATCACCCACTCCCCTGCCTTCACCGCGCAGGAGATTGCCGCCTCCGCCCATATCCCCGGCCGGGAGCTGGCGAAGACGGTGATCGTGAAGCTCGACGGCCAGCTCGCGATGGCGGTCCTGCCCGCATCGTACCGGGTGGACTTCGCGCAACTCCGCGAGGCAACCGGGGCCCGGACCGTCGAGCTGGCTGACGAGCGGGAGTTCCTGCACCTCTTCCCGGACTGCGCGCCGGGCGCCATGCCGCCGTTCGGCAACCTGTACGGCCTCAAAACCTATGTGGCCGACAGCCTCGCCGAGGACGAGCTCATCGCGTTCAACGCGGGTTCGTTCACCGAGCTGATCCAGCTCGCCTACCGCGATTATGAGCGCCTGGTGCAGCCGACGGTGATGCGGTTCGGGGTGCGGGTGTAGGGGGGAACGGTCAACGGCGAACGGGCCGGCCCACGGCCATTGGGGAACGGTAAACGGCCACCGTTCGCCGCCCGCCTCGTGAAGCCTCGTCTCCGGGCGGCATGAAGACCGCTTCAGACCGGTTTCGCGCGGCCTCTAGGAATGGCGGGCTAGCTTGGGGTTCATGAACCGCGCTCGCTTGCTCCAGCTCGCCACAGTCCTCGCCGCCCTCGCCGCCGGCAGTGCCACCGCGACCAGGGCTCAGACGCCGGCCTCCGACTCCGGCGCGAGGTGGGTGGTGGACATCCTCCACTCGCAGATCGACTTCCGGGTCCGCCATCTGCTGGGGCGGGTCCGGGGCACCTTCACCAACTGGTACGCGGTCCTCGAGACCCGGGGACCGGACTGGCGGCAGGGCACGGTGACCGTCACGGTGCAGACGGCGAGCCTCAACACCGGGAATCCCTACCGCGACGCCGACCTCCGGTCCAACCGGTTCTTCGCCGCGGACGTGTTTCCCCGGATGCTCTTCGAGGGGACCGGCATCGTCGCCACCGACAGCACCGTGGAGCTCACCGGCATTCTCACCATCAAGGGCCGGTCCCACCCGGTCACCTTCCGGGGCCAGTACCGCGGGGTGGCCCGCGACCCGGAAGGCCATGAACGGATCGCGTTCGAGGCGACCGCCGTGGTGGACCGCCGGGACTACGGGATCACCTGGAACGAAATCGTGGGCGGCAACAGCCTGATCGGCAACGAGGTGGAGATCATCATCGCGCTGGAGGCGGTGCGGGTGCCGTAGGGAGGCGGAACGGTGGAACCCGGCCGCCCCAGAGCACCAGCCCCAGCTGCCCCACGACCCGGCCGGCCGGCAGCGGCCCGAGGAACCGCGAATCGGGCCACCCGATCATGTCGCGGGTGTCGCTCAGCACAAAGAGCGCGCCCGGCTCCACCACGACCGGCCCCCAGGTGTAGATCGTTCCTTCGACCGGCCCATCCAGCGCCCGGTCCGCCTTCGGTTCCAGGATCCGAAAGGGCCAGGGTGCCGCGGCGCGGTTGACCGTGAGGCGACCCTGCCTCATCTCCAGGGTGTCGCCGGGCAGTCCGACCACGCGGCGGAGCACATGATAGGTGCTGTCGTCCAGCATCAGCTCCACCAGAACGAGATCGCCCCGGACCGGCGAGCGCTTCGGCGGCAGCGCGAGGAACAGGGCGCCGGCGGAGACCGCCGGCTCCATGCTGGGGCCGGTCATGTAGTAGAGGGCGGGGAGCCGAGCGCCCCCCGCGACCCAGCGGACCGTCAGGGCGACCCCCACCCCGACTAGCGCCAGGCGGAGGAGGCGGAAGCCGGCGGCGTCCCCCGAAGCGGCGCGTCGCACCCGCGCCGCTGCACGTTTCACCCACGACATGCGTCCCCTGCGGGGCCGAAGCCCTCCTCACAAGACGACTCCCGGGGCAAGGACCCGGAGAGAAGCCGGGCCGGCCAGCGACGCTTGCGCGGAACGGGGTCCCGGCCCACCTTGCCCTTCGTGTCCATCTACGACTTCGAAGCCACGGCGCTGGACGGAACCCGGGTGGCGCTGAGCCGCTATCGCGGGAAGGTCCTGCTCATCGTGAACGTGGCGAGCGAGTGCGGCTTCACCCCGCAGTATGCCGGGCTCGAAGCACTCTACCGCCGCCACCGCGAGCGCGGCCTGGTCGTACTCGGCTTCCCCTGCGACCAGTTCGGGCATCAGGAGCCGGGCGACGAGGCCGCGATCCGCCAGTTCTGCACCGCCCGTTACGGCGTCACCTTCCCGCTCTTCGCCAAGATCGAGGTCAACGGCCCCGGCGCCCACCCGCTCTACCGCTACCTCAAGCGGGCCCAGCCCGGAATTCTGGGCTCGGAGGCGATCAAGTGGAACTTCACCAAGTTCCTGGTGGACCGGGACGGCGCGGTGCTCCGGCGCTACGCCCCCAAGGACACCCCCGAGGCCATCGAGCCGGATCTGCTGCCCTTGCTCGCTGCATCCTCGAGCCACGGCGCCGGTGGCCGGTGAGTGAGCGGGCGGGGAAGGCCACCCTCACCCACCGCCCCTTCACCCCGCGCCGATGCCGTCGCCCCGGGAGGGCGCCGGCCGATTGACAACTCCCGCACTCGATGATACTAAGGAGCGTTCTTCACCCACGTGCCAGAGGCGCCCCCGCCAGGGCGTGAGCCCGCTCTCAGGGCGACAGAACTGTAGTACCCGTGGCGCCATGCCTTCCGTCCGGCGTGGCGCCGGCAGCGTTCCTTTCAACCAGGAGGGATCGCAATGTCGCAGCTCGTCGCGCTCTCGGTGAGCATCGGGGTACTGGGGGGAATCGCAACCATCCTCTATCTCAAGCTGGGTCTCCTCATCTGGGCCGGCTTCATCGCCTGGGCCTGTTTCTTCCATTCGGGGGGAGACAACGCGGCGCTCAAGAACACGATCGTCTGCAACATCTTCGGCGCGGTGCTGGCCTGGCTCGCGGCCGTCATCATCCTCTCGGTCCCGCTGGCCGAGACTCTGAGCCTGCCGGTCTGGGCGGGCCTCGTGGTCGGGATCACGGTGCTGGTCATGGTGCTCGGCGCCAACATCAAGGCTTTCTCGGTGATTCCCGCCAGCGTGTACGGCTACGCCTGCACCTTCGCCTATCTCCTCCAGACCGCCGACGCGATGACTCGGGAGCGGCTCATGGCCTTCGGGATGGGCAACGCCCTGATCGCAGTGGTGGTCTCGATGGCCATCGGGGCCCTGTTCGGGATCGCGTCCGGGAAGGTCGCCGGGGCACTCCAGGCCAAGGGCTGATCCGCCGCCGGTCCGCCGGTTTGTCCCGAGCCGCGGCACGAGGCTGCGGCTCGCGGCCTTCTTCCCTTGATTCCAGATGCCTGCGCTCCCCATTCCGGCCGGCGAGGCGCCCTTCGACATGGCGCTCGTCCAGCGCGGAGCCCGGCTCCGCCGCACCCCGTACTTCCCCGCGACCCAGCGCTACGGGGCCCGGGGTTACACGGTCTACAACCACACCCTGTTTCCCATCTGCTTCGACCACTTCGAGGCCGAGTACCACGCGTTGCTCAACGGCGTGACGCTGTGGGACGTGGGTGTGGAGCGGAACGTGGAGATCACGGGGCCCGATGCGTTCCGGTTCACCAACCTCCTCACACCGCGGGACTTGAGCCGCTGCGCCGTGGGCCAGGGCAAGTACGTGGTGGTGACGGGCGAGGACGGCGGGATTATCAACGACCCAGTGCTCCTCCGGCTCGGGGAGAACCATTTCTGGCTTGCGCTCGCCGACAGCGACGTGCTGCTCTGGGCCCGGGGGGTCGCGGTCCATGCGGGGATGCGGGTCGAGATCCGCGAGCCTGATGTCTGGCCCTTGCAAGTGCAAGGGCCCAGGTCCAAGGCGGTGATCGCGGCGCTCTTCGGCCCCGAGGCGGCGGAGCTCGGCTACTACCGGTTTCTGGAAACCGGGCTGGACGGCATGCCCGTCGTGGTCACGCGAACGGGGTGGACCGGGGAGGTGGGCTTCGAGATCTACCTCCGGGACGGCAGCCGGGGGGAGGAACTCTGGGAGCGGGTGATGGAGGCCGGCCGGCCCCACGGCATCAGGCCCACGGGGCCCTCGGACATTCGCCGGATCGAGGCGGGGATTCTCAACTGGGGCGCGGACATCACCCTGGAGGACACCCCCTACCACGTCGGGCTGGAGCGGCTGGTGGACGAAGGGAAGACAGACGAGTACATCGGCCGCGGGGCGCTGGCGAGGGTGCGGCGGGAGGGCGTGACGCGCAAGCTCGTGGGAATCGAAATCGCCGGCGAGCGGATCGAGTTCAACATGACCCGCTGGCCGGTCTGCCACCAGGATCGCGAGGTCGGGCGAGTCACCTCGGCCCTCTATTCGCCGCGCCTGGCGAAGAACATCGGCTATGCCATGGTGCCGGTGGAGTTGGCGGAGCCGGGGACCGTGCTGGCGGTGCGGATACCCGATGGGGGGGAACGCGAGGCCCGAGTGGTGGCGAAGCCGTTCGTGGATCCGGAGAAGGCGATCCCGCGCAGATAGCCATGGCGCCACGAGTGAACGCCGGAGGTCGTCGGCCTGGCTCCAGCTCGCGGCCCTCGTCGCATGTCCCGGCGCACTCCCGCCGGAGATGCACCCCACGGCTCCGGTTCGGCCCGGTTCCTGCGAGGCAGCCGAGCCTCTGCTCGGACCGGCACGGCCGACCCCGGCGCGAGCCAGGGTCCACACGGCGGCGACGAGGTCGCCGGCTCCCCGGTGCCCGCCCGGGACCACGCCCCGCCCTCGCTCGCACCTCCAGGGATTGCCATGCCGGGCCCGCACCACCCCCGCGGAAGCCTGCGCCCAGCCCGGCGCCAGCGCACCAGCCCCCCCCCCAGCATGGATGCCTGCTTGCGCAGGCATGACAGGGGGGCGGGCCTTGCCGACCTCGGGGGCCTGCCAAGCGGGGTGGGGGGGGGGCGTACGACCCCGGCGCGAGCCAGGGTGGATGCCGGCCTTCATCCCTCGAAGGACAGCACGAACACCGACGAATCCACCCGTACCATCCCGCGGAGCGCCTCGTGGACCGTGATGCGGATCCGGTCGCCGTGGCGGGAGAGCCGGCGGAGCAAGCGCTCGAGGTCGGGCAGGTGTGCCTCGTGCAGTGCCTCGATCCGGAGGGTCACGGACGAGCGGGTCTGGCAGAGCACCCGCTCCAGGTGCCTCGCCGCGCGGGTGAAGAAGGCACGGTCCAGATGCCCCCGCAACGTGAGCGAGAACTCCGCCGCACGGTTCCGCGCCCCGGCCAGCACCAGCTCGAGCTCCAGCGCGCCTGCCTCCCGGTAGCGGCGGAGGGCCCGCTCCAGCCGCTCGAGCGAGCGCTGGACCAGGCGCCGGCCCTCCGGGGCCGGCTCCGCGAAGTGCCGCTCGATGTAGTCCCGCATCGAGAGGCCGACGATCCAGTCCTCGATCGCTTGCGGAAGGAGCCGCGGGCGGTGGAGCGGGAGCGAGCGCAGGAAGCGGAGCACCCTCCCTGCCCCGCCCGGGAGGAGCCCCCGGACCAGGAGGCGCCGGAGGATCCCCAGCGACTCGCCCAGCGAGTGCCGGCGCCCTGCCACTGGGTCCCGGAGATAGTGCAGCTTGTTCGCGATCCGCGCCGCGATGCCGCGATCCGTGAAGAGCTGCTGGTGGAGCCAGCGATAGCCCGCCAGCATCTCCTCGTAGCTCATCCCCTTGGGCCGCACGTTGGTGCCGAGCTTGGTGTTATCGGCGTCGTTGGCGCCGGCAATGATGCGCCCCTCCGCGTGGAGCCGGGCGTAGAGCGGGGTCTTGGGCGCGGCGGTGAGCAGCCCGATCATGGAGGCCTGGATCCCCGACTCCACGATGAAACGGCGCTGCTTCTCGAAGGTCTCCACGGTGTCGTGATCGAACCCCACGATGAAGCCCGCCAGGATGTCGATCCCCCGGCCGTAGATGGTCCGCACCGAGCTCAGGATATCCTGTCGGGTGTTCTGGAATTTCCGCGTCTCGACCAGGCTCGCTTCGTCGGGCGACTCGATGCCGATGAACACCCAGCCCATGCCCGCGGCGGCGAAGAGATCCAGCAGCTCCTGGTCGTGCGCCAGGTTGAGCGAGGCCTCGGTCCCGAAGTGGAACCGGTAGCCGCGCTCCCGCTGATAGTCGGCGAGGAACCGGAGCAGCTCCTTCGCGGTCCGCTTGTTGCCGATCAGGTTGTCATCCACGAAGAAGACGTTCCGGGCGCCTAACCCGCGCAGGACGTCCAGCTCCCGCCGCACCTGGTCCAGCGTCTTGGTGCGGGGTTTCCGGCCGAACATCACGATGATGTCGCAGAACTCGCACTGGAAGGGGCACCCGCGGGAGAACTGCAGGCTCATGGACTGGTACTTGTCCACCTGGAGCAGATCGAATCGCGGCACCGGCGAGTCGGCGAGGGAGACGGTCCCGGTCTCCTGATACAGCCGCCGCGGGGTCCCCTGCTCGTAGTCGCGACAGAACTCGGGCCAGATGTACTCCGCCTCTCCCGAGATCACCGCGTCGGCCAGCGCGGCGTACTCCTCGGGGCAGAGCGAGGCATAGCTTCCGCCCGCCACCGTGAAGTAGCCCTGGTTCCGGTAGTAGGCGAGCAGCTCCCGCTGCCGGGGGAACTGGACGCCCATCCCGCAGATGCCGACGAGATCGGCCTCGGGCCTGAGCGGCAGCGACTCGATGTTCTCGTCCACGATGGTGACGTCCCAGTCCGGGGGGCAGAGCGCGGCGAGCGTGGCGAGGCCGAGCGGCGGCGTGGTGGCCCGCTTCCCGGCGAGGGTGCGCTCGAGCGCCCACTTGAAGCTCCAGAAGCTTTCGGGGAACCGGGGATTGACGAGCAGGAGCCGCATGACGCCGCCGGAGAAGACGATGATTTCAAGGTAACCGAGCGCGGTGGGACCGGAAGGGTGGCGTGGCGCGCCGCGCGCCCGCGGTGGCGCCGGTCTGCTATCTTCTCCGGCATGTCCCTCGCCGGCTTCCACCCCGTGATCGCCCGCTGGTTCGCCGAGCGCCTGGGCGCGCCCACCCCGGCCCAGGAGGCCGGCTGGGACGCGATCCGGCACGGGCTCCCCACCGTGATCGTGGCGCCTACGGGGTCGGGCAAGACGCTCGCCGCCTTCCTGCACGCGCTCGACACTCTGCTCCGCGAGGACCTGGATCGGGGCCTGCCTGACGAGGTCCGCGTCGTCTACGTCTCGCCCCTCAAGGCGCTCTCGGCCGACATGCACCGGAACCTCGCCGAGCCGCGGCGCGAGATCCGGCGGCTGGCGGAAGCGATGGGCTTCGGCTCGCCCCGGATCACCGCGGCGGTCCGGAGCGGCGACACGCCGGCGGCCGAGCGCGCCGCGATGCTCCGGACCCCGCCGCACATCCTGGTGACGACCCCCGAGTCGCTCTACCTCCTCCTCACGGCCGAGCGGAGCCGCGCCCTGCTCCGCACGGTGCGCACCGTGATCGTGGACGAGATCCATGCGGTAATGGACTCGCGGCGGGGGGCGCATCTCGCGCTCTCGCTCGAGCGGCTGGAGCACGTGGCGGGCCGCCGGCTCCAGCGGATCGGGCTCTCGGCGACGGTGCGGCCGGCCGAGCTGGTGGGCGAGTGGCTCGTCGGGGCGGGGGGCGGATCGGAGAGCGGCCCGGCCATCGTGAATCGGGGTCACCGCCGCTCGCTCGATCTCGCCCTGGAGCTCCCCGGCTCCCCGCTCGAGGCGGTCATGTCGGGCGAGGTCTGGGAGGAGGTCTACGGGCGGCTGGCGGCACTCATCGCGGCGCACCGGACCGCGCTGGTTTTCGTCAACACTCGCCGCCTCGCCGAGCGGGTGACCCGGCATCTGGCGGAACGGCTGGGCGAATCGCTGGTGGCCGCGCACCACGGGAGCCTGGCCCGGGAAGTTCGGCTCGACGCCGAGGAGCGGCTCAAGCACGGCCGGCTCAAGGCGCTGGTGGCCACCGCCTCGCTCGAGCTCGGCATTGACATCGGGGCGGTGGACCTGGTCTGCCAGCTCGGCTCTCCCCGGCGCATCGCAACACTCCTGCAACGGGTGGGACGGAGCGGTCACTCGGTCGGGGGCGAGCCCCGGGGCCGGCTGTTCCCGCTCACCCGCGACGATCTGGTCGAGTGCGCCGCCCTGGTGCGCGCGGTGGCCGCGGGCGAGCTCGACCGGCTGCGCGTGGCGGAGGGCCCGCTCGACGTGCTGGCCCAGCAGATCGTGGCGGAGTCGGCGGCGGAGGACTGGAGCGTCGAGGGACTCTACCGCCTCTGCCGCCAGGCGTTCCCCTACCGGGCGCTCGGCCGAGACACCTTCGACGAGGTGGCCCGCATGCTGGCGCTGGGCTTTACCACCCGGCGCGGGCGGCGCGGGGCGCTGGTGCACTGGGACACGGTCAACGGGAGGATCCGGGGCCGGCGCGGCGCCCGCCTCCTCGCGCTCACCTCGGGCGGCGCCATTCCCGAGACGGCCGACTATCGGGTGTTGCTCGAGCCCGGCGGGACCTTCATCGGCAGCGTCAACGAGGACTTTGCGGTGGAGAGCATGGCGGGCGACGTCTTCCAGCTCGGCAACGCCTCGTGGCGCATCCTCCGGATCCAGGCCGGCACCGTCCGGGTCGAGGACGCCCGGGGCCAGCCGCCTAACATACCGTTCTGGTTCGGCGAGGCCCCGGCCCGGAGCGACGAGCTGTCGGCCGCGGTGGCGGCCCTCCGCCGCGAGGTGGGAGCCCGGCTGGACGATCCGGCGGCGGCCGAAGCCTGGCTGGCCGGAGCGCTGGCAGGCGGCGCGGACGGGGCGGCCGCCGCCGGGCCGATCTCCTGGGCGCAAGCCGCCGCCCGCCAGATCGTCCCCTACCTGGCCGAGGCCCGCCGCCTGCTCGGCGCACTCCCGACCCAGGACACCGTCATCGCCGAGCGGTTCTTCGACCAGGCGGGCGGGATGCAGCTCGTTCTCCACGCCCCCGTCGGCAGCCGGATCAACCGGGCCTGGGGCCTGGCCCTCCGCAAACGCTTCTGCCGCACCTTCAACTTCGAGCTGCAAGCCGCCGCCACCGAGGACGGGTTGGTGCTCTCGCTGGGGCCCCAGCACTCGTTCCCGCTGGAGGCGGTCTTCCAGTTCTTGCAGCCCGAGACCGTGCGCGAGGTGCTGGTCCAGGCCCTGCTCGATGCACCGATGTTCAGCACCCGCTGGCGCTGGAACGGCACCGTGGCGCTCGCGATCCCGCGCTTCCGAGGCGGCAAGAAGGTCCCGCCGCAGATCCAGCGCATGGAAGCGGACGACCTCCTGGCCGCCGCGTTCCCCGACGCGGCAGCATGCCTCGAGAACATTCCCGGCGACCGCGAGATCCCCGATCACCCGCTCGTGAGGCAGGCGATCGCCGATTGCCTCCACGAGGCAATGGATCTGGACGGTCTCGTCGCCCTGCTCTCCCGGATCCGGGCGGGCGAGATCCGGTGCCTCGCCCGCGACGTGCCGGAACCCTCGCCGCTCGCGAGCGAAATCCTGAACGCGCGACCCTACGCGTTCCTCGACGACGCCCCGCTGGAGGAGCGGCGCACCCAGGCGGTGTACACGCGGCGGGCCTTCGAACCCTCGTCCGGGGACGACCTCGGCGCCCTCGACCCGGCGGCCATCGAGCGGGTGCGGCGCGAGGCCCGGCCCGATCCGCGGGACGCGGACGAGATGCACGACGCGCTGCTCACGGCGGGCTACCTACGCGAGGCGGACGGGACGGACGAGGCGGGCGAGGCGGGCGGGACCGCCGCGAGCCGGCCGCCCTGGAATGCCTTGCTGGCCGAGCTCGCCCGTGCCGGAAGGGCTCACGAACTCCAGGGCGGGGACCTCCCGGCTGCCACCTGGGTCGCAGCCGAGCGCCTGGCCGAGATGCTGAGCGTCCACCCCGGAGCAGGCGGCGCCGGCGGGGGTCCCGGCCCGTCCGGTTCCCCCGCCCCGGGGTCCGGTCGCCCGGCCGAGCCGCCGGCCCGCGAGGCCGCCATTCGGGAACTCGTCCGGAGCCGCCTGGGGATCCTGGGGCCCGTGAGCGCCCCGGCGCTGGCGGCGTCGCTCGGTGTCGCGATCCCGGAGGTGGAAGGAGCCCTGGCCACCCTCGAATCCGAGGGGGCGGTGCTCCGGGGCCGGTTCACGCCGGGGGCCGCAGCACTCGAATGGTGCGACCGGCGGCTCCTGGCCCGAATCCACCGCCACACGCTGGCACGGCTCAGGGCGGAGATCGAGCCGGTGGGGGCGGCGGACTTCATGCGGTTCCTCTTCGTGTGGCAGCGGGTGGATCCGGCGGAGCGGGCCGCGGGGCTGGAGGGGCTGGCCGCGGTACTCGAGCAGCTCGACGGCTTCGAGGTCCCGTCAGGCGCCTGGGAGCCGGACGTGCTGGCGGCGCGGTGTACCGAATACGACCCGGCCCTCCTCGACCTGCTCTGCCTCACCGGCCGGGTCGCCTGGGCCCGGCTGAGCGCGCCCCCCGAGCGGCCGCGAGGGGCACCGCCCGGGCCCACGGCGGGCCGGCCCGGCCCGCGCCCGATCCGCTCGACGCCCGTGGCGCTCGCCCTCCGGGCCCACCTGGAGGATTGGCTCGCCCTCGCCCCGCGCGAGCCCGCGCCGGCGCTGTCCTCGTACGCCCGCGACGTCCTCGCCGTACTGGATCGGCGG
>DATLYZ010000031.1:0-228993 GCA_035574255.1 Gemmatimonadales bacterium
ACGAGCGCCATCGGCGCCGCCGTCATCGGCCAGTTCGGCGCCTCGATGCTCTGCTACGTCACCCCCAAGGAGCACCTCGGGCTCCCGAAGGAGGAGGACGTCAAGCAGGGCGTCATCGCCTACAAGATCGCCGCCCATGCCGCCGACCTCGCCAAGGGCCACCCCCGGGCGCGGGCCTGGGACGATGCGCTGTCCAGGGCGAGGTTCGAGTTCCGCTGGGAAGACCAGTTCAATCTCTCGCTCGACCCGGTTACCGCCCGGGCGTTCCACGACGAAACCCTCCCCGCCGAGGGGGCCAAGCTGGCTCACTTTTGCTCCATGTGCGGCCCCAAGTTCTGCGCCATGAAGCTCACCGAAGAGATCCGGGAGCTGGCGGCCCGAGGGATGGAGGAGAAGGCGGCGGAGTTCCGGAGCCGAGGCGGGGAACTCTACCTGCGTTCCTGATCCGGCCCGCCCCGGGGCCGAGGGCTGCGATCCCGATCACTTCGAGGAGGGAACCGTGGCGCTGACGCGAAGGCACATTGTGATCGCGCTGGTCGGTCTGAACGCCCTGGTCGCCTATCAGGTGTGGCGAAAGCGCCCGCCCGCCGCCGATACGGCGGCCGTGCCCGCCAGGCCGGCCGTCACGCTGGGCTTCAGCACGCCCGAGTCCGTGCTCTGGGACGCGGAGCAGGAGGTGTGGTTCGTCTCCAATATCGGCGGCAACCCCACCGTCGAGGACAACAACGGCTTCATCAGCCGGCTCCAGCGGGATGGTTCCTTCGACAGTCTTCGTTTCGTCGCCGGCGGTCGAGGGGGCGTCATCCTCAACGCGCCCAAGGGGATGGCGCTGCAGGGCGACACACTCTGGGTCGCGGACATTGACGCGGTGCGCGGGTTCGATCGCCACAGCGGTGCGCCGGTCGCCACGGTGGAGTTCGGGGCTCAGGCGCGCTTTCTGAACGACATCGCGATCGGCCCCGACAGCACCCTCTACATCACCGATACCGGCGTCGGGCTCGGCGCCGACGGCCAGCTCACCCACATGGGGCCGGATCGGGTGTTCGCCGTGAAGGGCCGGGCCGTCCTGATCGCAGCGGAAGGCTCGTGGCTCTCCGGGCCGAACGGGATCGCCTGGGATCCGAACGCCGGGCGGTTCGTGATCGTGCCGTTCTTCGGGACCACGTTGCTGGGCTGGGCTCCGAACGGGAACAAGGTGGATACGCTCGGCACCGGTCCCGGAAGCCAGGACGGTGTCGTGATCCTGGGCACCGAGCTTCTGGTCACGAGCTGGGCCGATTCGAGCCTCTTTGCGGCCACGGCGAGCGGCCCCGCTCGGGTGGTGGGGAACATCACTTCGCCGGCCGACATCGGGGTGGACCCGGCCCGCCGATGGGTAGGGATCCCGCTCTTCCTGGAAAACCGGGTGGAATTCTGGCAATTGCCGGCCCGGTAGGTTTTTCCTCTTGACGATCCCGAGCCGGCTTCGCATTAGTGGGGTGTCCCCGTCGTGAAGGGAGGGTCGGGGACGCCCCCGCCCCAGCAGGAGTGGCGGGTGACGTCCGCAGCATGCACGCTCCAACGAGGTCTCTTGCTGGCTGAGGTATATCGAGCGAGACGCTCTTAGCGCCTGACGCGGCACGTCCGCCGCGGCCAATGAGGGCAAAGGGGGCCCCGAGGAGGGGCCCCCGATTCGTTTCGCCTGTGTGTCCCCGAGCCCGTGGCGAGCGATCGGGGCCTGGCGTGACACGCCCTACGCCGCACCCGTCTCCCGTGATCGGTGCCGACCCGTGTCGTACAACCGCTGAAAGCGCCGCATGAACCCCCGGTCGATCCAGTCCTTGAGGTGCATCGCCCACCGCCCGGCCAGCGCGAGGTCCCCGTAGGAGAAGATCGCGCGCCCGTCGCCGGTGTTGAGGAGGGCGAGAAACCGGGATTGGGGATGGTAGGCCCGGAGCTCGTTGCCGGCGCCTCCTGCCGGGCGGCCCCGGGCGACTCGCCCGAGGGCGGCGCTCAGGTTGTGCACCAGCACCGGGGCCTGCCGCACCGCGTACACTCCGGCCTTGGGCGTCTGTGGTGCGGTCACGAGGCTCGCGGCGTCGCCCGCCGCGAAGACCTCGGGCACTCCACTCGCCTGCAGCGTCTCCTCGACCAGGAGAAAGCCGTGGGGATCGGTCGGGAGCCCGGAATCACGAAAGAGGTCCGGAGCGCGGGTCCCGGCGGTCCAGACCACGAGGTCCGCCGGCACGACGCGCCCACCCGAGAGCCTCGCGTAGGACGCGCCTACCTCCTCGATCCCGGTCCCGAGGCGGAGCGTGATCTCGCCCAGCCGGAGCGCCCGCTCGGCGTGGCGCCGCGCGGCGGGATGGCGGTCGCGGAGCAGGGTGTGCGCGGGGTCGTAGAGCGTGATCACCGCCCGTGTTGCGTTCAGCCGGTCGAGCCGCGCCCGGAGCGCGAGGGCGACCTCGACGCCGGCCGCGCCGGCCCCGGCCACCACCACCTGGAGCGGTTCCGGACCGCGCGTCGCCGCCGCGTGGTCAATCGCCGGCAACAGCTCGAGCACCCGGTTGATGGGCTTGACGAAATGGGCGTATTCGGCCACGCCCGGGCGGTCGCTTCCCGCCGGCGCCCCCCCGATGGCGAACGAAACCACATCGTAGGCCAGCACCTCGCCCGAGGCGAGGGCCACGGTCCGGGCCGCCGGATCGAGCCGGACCGCGGTGTCGCGAACGAACCGGATGCCGCAGCGCGCCGCGATGGCCGGGAGATCGAACGTGACCTCGTCCAGGGTGTAACGCCCGGCGATCAGTCCCGGCACCATACCGGAGTAGACCTGGTGATCGTGCGGGGATACCAGGGTCACCTCGCCGACGGGCATGCGCCCGCGGGCGAGCGCCTCGAACACAAAGACGTGCGCGTGCCCACCGCCGATCAGAAGGAGCCGAGGTCCGCCCATGGAAGGAAGTATACCGCGGCCCCGGCTTGACGCCCCGCCCGTCCGGCGAGATCGTCCCGCCATGGACCCAAGGCCATCCGACATCGGGGAGCCGGCCGAGGCCCCGCCGCTCGAAGCGCTCGCGCCCTTCGAGCGCCTCGCCGTCCGGCTGGTCCGCCGCATGAACCGAGGGCGCTGGCAACGGTGCTGGTTCTGGTTTCAGCGGGAGGTCGGGGCTCGCTGGATCGAGGTGGTGATCCGGCGGCGACTCCGGGTGAGCGGCCTCGACCACGTGGCAGGCACCAGCCGGGACCGCCCCCTGCTCATCGTCGCCAACCACCGCACGCTGTACGACCTTTTTGTCGTCATGTGCGTGCTGTTCCGGCGCATTTCCGGCTGGCAAGCGATCAACTTCCCGGTGCGGGGCCGCTACTTCTACCAGACGGTGCCAGGGCTCCTGGCCAACTTCCTGGCCGCCTGGTGGTCCATGTGGCCGCCTTTCTTTCACACCGCCAGGAAGCGCCGGTTCGATCAGTGGGCCCTCTCGGAGCTGGCCCGGCTCTGCCGCGAGCGGCCGGGCCAGCTCGTGGGGTTCCATCCCGAAGGGACCCGCAACAAGAGCGGAGATCCCTGGTCGCTTCTGCCGGGCCAGCCCGGCGTCGGGCGGCTCATCCGAGAAGCCCGGCCGGTGGTCGTGCCGGTCTTTGTCGCCGGGTTGACCAACAGCTTCCGGGAGATCGCAACGGGAGGCCGGCCGGGCGCGGAGCCGATCCGGGTCCGCTTTGGACCAGCGCTCCAGTACGACCACCTGCTCGACCTCCCGGACACGGCGGAGACCTACCGGCGGATCGCCGACCTCGTCATGGCCGGCATTCGGGACCTGGCCGAAGCCGACCGGCGCGAATGGGCCCACCGCCGGGAGCGCCCGGTACCGGAGCGAGTTTCGCCAGGCTAGGCCGGCCGTCAGCCCTCGGCGTGCGTCATCCCGGCAGAGTTCTCGCGCTGCCATCAATGCAATCAACCTGCCACGCTGATTGAACTTGATAGCCTGGAGCCTGTCACCGTGGCGTGTTCGGCCCGGCACGCTGGATGCAAGGACCGGCCCGTGCCGAGGGTGCCGAGGCATCGGCAACCCGAGGCGATCGGTCCATCAGAAGGGAGGTGAAGTCGTATGTCGCTGATTCTGCGTCGCTCGCAGGCTCCGTCCCCGGTCGCGGAGCTGGCCACTACCATGCGTCGGCTCAACCAGTGGATGGATGAGGCGTTCAACGCCTGGCCGTTCACCGAGCCGGCCTGGAGCGTGACGAGCGCGTGGCTTCCGCCTACCGACATCTTCGAGGACAAGGACTCGATTCGGATTGTGGCGGAGCTGCCCGGTGTCCGGCCGGAGGACGTGAAGATCACCTGCGAGAACAACACCCTCACCATCCGCGGTGAGAAGAAGCAGGTGGCCGAGGAGAAGACCGACCGGGTGCACCGGTACGAGCGGACCTACGGTGCCTTCGAGCGGTCCTTCAGCTTGCCGAACACCGTGGATACCGACCGGGTGCAGGCCAGCTTCGAGCACGGGGTCCTCACGGTGACCCTGCCGAAGGTGGAGCGGGCCAAGCCCCGGGAGATTCCGGTGAAGGTGAACAGCTGAGCAGGGAGTACCGGGAGAGGTCGCCGTGGGGTCGAGTGTGGAACTCGACCCCGCGCTGCTTTGGGGGGCTGCGATGCCAGGTCTGACGCGACGGCCAGCGCCGGGTCTCGCTGCCGATGCCGCTCGTTACCTGTCTCGCAGGATTTCGCGCGCCGCGTTGTAGCCGCAGGCTCCCATCACCCCTCCCCCCGGGTGGGTCGCCGCGCCGCAGAGGTACAGGCCGCGGACCGGGGTCCGATAGTCGGCGTAGCCGGGGACCGGACGCATGAAGAAGAGGCTCGAGAGCGACATGGCCCCCTGCATGATGTTGCCCCCGGTGAGTCCGTAGCGCGCCTCGAGGTCGGCCGGGGCCAGGACCTCGTACGCGATCACCGCGCGGCGGAAGTTGGGTGCGTACTCGGTCATGAGGTCGATGCACCGCTCCGCGTACCGCCGCTTGGCTTCCTCCAGCGGTCCGGCGTCCGGGGCGAGCCGGTAGGGAAAGTACTGGGTGAACATGGACATCACATGGCGGCCCGGGGGCGCGACGGTGTCGTCCACCGCCGAGGGGACGGTCGCCTCGATCACCGGATACTCGGAGGGGTAGCCGTACTTGGCGGGGTCGAAGGCGCGCTCGATGTATTCGCGGCTCGGGCAGAGATGAATGGTGCCGCGATGCTGGGCGCCGGGCTGGGTGCCCGGCAGCGCGCGGAAGTCCGGCAGTTCCGACAGGGCGAGGTTGATCTTGCAGCTCCCACTCGTGTAGTCGAGATGGCGTACGGCCTCCACGAAATCGGGCGGCAGGTGGGCCGGGTCGAGCAGCCGGAGGAACGTGAGCTGCGCATCCACGCCGGAGACCACTTTCCGGGCCTGGTATTCGGTTCCGTCGGCGAGCACCACCCCGGTCGCCCGGCCGTCGCGAACCAGAATGCGGGCGACCGGCGCATTCACCCGGATCTCGGCGCCCCGCTCCCGCGCGGCCGCCGCGATGGCGTTGGACAGTGCTCCCATGCCGCCCCGGACGTACCCCCACACCCCGCGCACGCCGTCGCATTCGCCCATCACGTGGTGAAAGAGCACGTAGGCCGTGCCCGGCATCGAAGGCGTGGCGAAGGCGCCGATGATGGCGTCGGTCGCCAGGGTGGCCTTGAGCGCCTCGGACTCGAACCAGCGGTCCAGAATGGGGTTGGCGGCCCCGGTGAGGATCTCGATGGCCCGGGAGCCGTCGTCGGGACCCAGGCGCCGGAACCGGAGCGCCAGCCGGGCGAGCCGGAGCAGGGAGCCGGGGGCGAGCGACCAGGGGTCCGGGGGGGTCTCCAATAGCGTCGGCTCGAGGAACCGGGCCACCCGCTCCAGCATCGCCTCGTAGCGTGGCAGGTTTTCCGCGTCCCGGCTCGAGAACTTCGAGATCTCCCGGTGGGTCTGCGCCTTGTCGGGCCCCATCAGCAGGTAGCGGCCGTCCGGGAGGGGGGTGAACGAGGAAGGGTTTCGCGGCAGCATCGCGAACCCGTGCCGCTTGAGGTCCAGGTCGCGGATGATCTCGGGACGGAAGAGACTGTTCACGTAGCTGGCCGTGGAGACCTTGAAGCCGGGCCAGAGTTCTTCGCTCACGGCACAGCCTCCCACCAGCTCCCGGCGCTCCAGCACCAGCACCTTCCGGCCCGCGCGGGCGAGGTAGGCCGCGCAGACGAGGCCGTTGTGGCCGGCACCGATGATGATGGCGTCGTAAACCGTTGGCATGGCGAGCGCGGCGGGTGTCGAGTGGGGATGGTCGAGGTGGCTTGAAGCTAAGAGCCCTCTCCGCTCCCGCCAGTGGCGGCACCCTTGGGCCGCCCGGGCCCCGGGGCGGGGTCCGGGCGGCCGAGCGTTCGATACCGGAGTTCGATATCATCTTTACTCGTCCGTCATCCATCGCCGCGAGTCCGGTCCTTCGCGCCGGTCCCTGGCGCGGCGGGACCTGAGTGGGCGGGCCCGGGGGGGGGGCCGAGGGGGCAAGGGCGAGCCGAACGACCCCGAGCCGCTCCCGGGGCCCGGGGCGGATCGGGGCGAGGCAAACCGGGAGCGGCTGCCTGGGGCGGGAGCTGGCGGGCCGGTTCTGAACTCCCAATCAGATCCAGATGGAAAGCGAGAATTCTACCGATCGGTGCGAAGCCCCGGCCGAAAAGCGGCCGGGACCTGACCCGGGTGGCAGCGGCGCCCCACGCCGGGACCCGGTGAGCGGGACCGGGGCCAGCCCCGGGATCCGGAGCGACCCCATCGTGCAGTTCAGCCGGGTCAGCAAATCCTTCGGCAGCGTCCAGGCGGTCCGCGGGGTGACTTTCGAGGTCCGGCGGGGGGAGTTTTTCTCGTTGCTCGGACCGTCCGGGTGCGGGAAAACGACGATCCTCCGCCTGCTGGCCGGCTTCGAGTCGCCCGATGCCGACGGCGGCGAGATCCGCATCGCCGGGGAGGTGGTGCATCACCGGCGGCCCTACGAGCGACCGATCGGGATGGTGTTCCAGAACTACGCGATCTTTCCGCACCTCTCGGTGGAGCGGAACGTGGCGTTCGGCCTGGAGCAGCACCGATACCCCAAGGCCGAGATTCCGGGGCTGGTGCGGCGGGCCCTCGAGATGGTGCGGCTCGACCCCGACGTGTTCGGGCGCCGGATGCCCTCGCAGCTCTCGGGCGGGCAGCGGCAGCGCGTGGCGCTCGCGCGGGCGCTGGTGCTCCGCCCCGCGATCCTCCTCCTGGACGAGCCGCTCGGCACCATTGATCTCAAGCTGCGCCAGGCGATGCAGCTCGAGCTCAAGACCCTCAACCGGGAGCTCGGGATCACGTTCCTGTACGTCACCCACGACCAGCAGGAGGCGCTCACCATGTCCGACCGCATGGCGGTCATGGATCACGGGGTGATCGTCCAGCTCGGGACTCCGGCGGAGATTTACGAGAACCCGCGCACGGCGTTCGTCGCCCGCTTCATCGGGGAGTCGAATTTCCTGGAAGGCGTGGCCGCTGGGCGGCAGGACGGCCGGTGGGAGGTCCTCGGCGCGAGCGGACGGTTCCGGGTGCCCGATTTTCCCGGGGCGCGGGCGGGGGTCGCGGTGCGGATCGCGGTGCGGCCCGAGTGGGTGGATCTGGTGCGGCCGGGCGAGGCGGCGGCGGGTAAGAATGCCCTGAGCGGCACGGTGCGGGACGTGATCTATCTGGGCGGGACGCTACACGTGCTCGTGGCGCTCCCCGACGGCACCACGGTGACCGTGGCGCTCCGCAACGAGGGCCAGCTCAGCAACCCGCTCGCCTGGAAGCCGGGCGACCCGGCCGCGGTGGCCTGGCGGCCGGAGGACTGCCAGGTGCTGGAGGAGGGATGACCTCGCGTGCCCGGCGGCGCCTGCTGGCCTGGCTCACGCCGCGGCCCCGGCTCCAGGCCTGGAGCCTGCTGGCACCGGGCACGGGCTGGCTCGCGCTGTTCTTCGTGGTCCCGACGCTGCTCATGTTCGGCTACAGCTTCATGCCTCGCGGCCTGTACGGCGGCGTGCGGCCGGGTTTCACGCTGGAGCACTACCGGCGCTTCTTCGATCCGCTCTACCTCGAGATCCTCCGGCGGACGTTCGTATGGTCGCTCGGGGCGACGGTGATCTGCCTCCTCATGGGCTACCCGGTCGCCTATCTGATCGCGCGAAGCGGGCGGTGGAAGAACCTGCTGCTCTTTCTGGTGGTGCTGCCGTTCTGGACCAGCTTCCTGGTGCGCACCTTCGCCATGATCTTCCTGCTCCGTGACACCGGCTTCGTGAACACCCTGCTCCTCGGGCTCGGCCTCATCCGCGCCCCGCTCGAGATGCTCTACACCCCGTTCGCCGTCATGACGGGGCTGGTGTACGGGTTCCTGCCGTTCATGATCCTCCCGATCTACGTTTCCCTGGAAAGGCACGATCGCTCGCTCCTCGAGGCCGCGGAAGTGCTCGGTGCCCGGCCGGCCGCGCGGTTCCGGCGGATCACGCTGCCGCTCTCCATGCCCGGTGTGGCGGCGGGGTGTCTGCTGGTGTTCGTGCCGGCGCTCGGTTCCTTTCTCACATCGGATCTCCTGGGCGGTGCCAAGCAGGTGATGATCGGCAACCTGATCCAGAATCAGTTTTCGGCCGCGCGGAACTGGCCGTTCGGATCGGCGGCGTCGTTCGTCGTGATGGCGCTGGTGCTGGCGGCGGTGCTGGCGTATCTCCGGGTGCGGGACGCCGGGCGGGGGGAGGTGCGCTGAGGTGGGGCGGCTGCCGCGCTGGCTGGTCGCGACGGCGTTCGTGGTGTATGTCTTCCTCCACGCGCCGATCGCCGTGCTGATCGCATTCTCGTTCAACGCCTCCAAGTTCTCGGTGAACTGGGTGGGCTTCACCTGGGCCTGGTACCGCCGGTTGTTGGAGCGCGACGACATCCTGCACGGCCTCCGGACGAGCCTCATCGTGGGAGCGGCGGCCACCGTGCTCTCGACCGTGTTCGGCACCCTCCTGGCCCTGGGCCTGGCCCGCCACCGGTCTCGAGGGCGGACCCTCCTGGAGGCCCTGCTCTACGCCCCCATCGTGACGCCCGAAATCGTGGTCGGCATCTCGCTCCTCCTCCTGTTCGTCCTGCTGGGCGTGCCGTTGGGCCTGGCCACGATCACGATCGCGCATGTCGCCTTCTGCCTCCCGTTCGTGGCCGTGGTGGTGGCGGCGCGGCTTCAGGGGATGGACCGGCACCTCGAGGAGGCCGCGATGACCCTCGGCGCCGACGAGCTGGCCGCCTTTCGGCGGGTGACGTTGCCGCAGCTCTGGCCCGGCATCCTCGCCGGAGCCCTGCTCGCATTCACCATGTCGTTCGACGATTTTGTCATCACCTCGTTCGTCTCGGGGGCCGGATCCTCGACGCTGCCGATCGTGGTGTACGGGATGGTGCGGCGCACCATTGAGCCCAGCATCAACGCGATCAGCACGATCATCCTGGTGGGGACCGCCATCCTGCTGTACCTGGCGGAACGGCTCCTCCGCCGCGAACCGGAGGCCGCCTAGGGTGTCCGGGGCTCCCGAGGGGGGGAGCGTGCCTGCGACTCCTCCGCGCCGGTCCGTGCCGTGCCGGGGAGTCGCCGGCCGGGTCGGCAAGGGGCCGTGAAGGACTCGGGGTGGGGCGGGCGCTCGGGCCGCGTGGTTCCGCCACCATACCTAAGTGGTTCCGCCACCATACCTACCGGAGTGTGCCACATGGACCAACCCGATGTGCCGGCGGGGCCCGACCTGACGCAGGGCGTCGCCCTGGCCGCGATTCCCGAGGAAGGGGTGTTGCAGGGCCACGTGCAGGGCGAGCCGGTCCTGCTGGTTCGCGTGGGTGCGGAGCTCTACGCCGTGGGGGCGGTCTGCAGCCACTACAGCGGCCCGCTTGCCGGAGGGCTCGTCGTTGGCGATACGATTCGCTGTCCCTGGCACCACGCCTGCTTCAGCCTTCGTACCGGCCGCGCGCTGCGGCCCCCCGGGTTCAATCCGATCCCCTGCTGGGAGGTGGTCCGAGAGGGGGACCGTGTGCGGGTAGGCGGCCGGCGGCCGGCGCCTGCCCCGCCCGCCCCCATCCGTTCGGTCCCGTCCTCGGTGGTGATTGTCGGGGCCGGAGCCGCCGGGCACCTGGCGGCAGAGACCTTGCGGCAGGAGGGCTACGACGGGGCGATCACCCTGCTGACCGCGGACACCGACCCGCCGTATGATCGCCCCAACCTCTCCAAGGATTATCTCGCCGGCAGCGCCCCGGAGGAGTGGATCCCGCTCCGCCCCCCTGCGTTCTATGCCGAGCAGGGGATCGCGCTGCGGCTCGGCGCCCGGGTGACCGCGCTCGACCCCCGGGCGCGAGAGGTCCGCCTCGCCGATGGCAGCACGTTAGGCTACGGGGCCCTGCTCCTGGCGACCGGGGCGGATCCTGTGACGCTGCCGCTGCCCGGGGCTGAACTCCCGCAGGTGCACTCCCTGCGCACCCTGGCCGACAGCCGAGCCATCATTGCCCGGGCGCGCTCGGGGCGCCACGCCGTGGTGCTCGGCGCGAGCTTCATCGGCCTGGAGGTAGCCGCCGCCCTGCGCGCGCGCGGACTGGCGGTGGCGGTCGTCGCCCCCGAGGCGCGGCCTCTCGAGCGGGTCATGGGGCCCGAGGTCGGCGACTTCCTGCGAGGATTGCACGAAGAGCACGGTGTAACGTTCCATCTGGGCCAGACGGCCCGCGCGATCACGCCGGAGGCGGTGACGCTGCAGAACGGCGTCCGCTTGCCCGCGGACCTCGTCGTGATCGGCGTCGGCGTGCGGCCGGCCACGGCCCTGGCCGAACAGGCCGGCCTGGCCACCCAGAACGGCGTGCTGGTGAACGAGTACCTGGAAACCAGCCAGCCCGGCATCTTCGCCGCTGGGGACGTGGCCCGCTGGCCGGATCCGCAGACCGGCGAGCTCGTCCGCGTGGAGCACTGGGTGGTGGCGCAGCGCATGGGCCAGACGGCGGCCCGCAACCTGCTCGGCCGGAGGGAACGATTCGATGCGGTGCCCTTCTTCTGGACCGCGCACTACGACACCGTGCTGGCCTATGTGGGCCACGCCCCCCGCTGGGACGCCATCGAGGTGGTAGGGGATCTCGCGGCGCGGGACGCCGCCATCGCGCTCCGGACCGGCGGGCGGATTGCCGCGGTGGTCACGCTGTTCCGGGACCGGACCAGCCTGCTGGCGGAGGCGGCGCTGGAGCGGCGCGATCAGGCCGGCGTGGAGGAAGCCGTTCGGCGAGGGCCGTCGTGAGCCACTTCATCGGCGACGGCGTCCGAGCGGCCATGACCTGAGGTCCTGGAGTCGAGATGACCAGGCGCGACCGAGTCGGACTCCTCGTCCGCCAACTTCGCTCCGGCGCGATCACCCGGCGGGAGTTCGTGCGCCGGGCCGGGGCGCTGGGCCTGGGCCTCTCGACCATTGGCCTCGTGCTCGCGGCCTGCGGGCGCGGCGACCGGCGCGCAGCTGCAGAGCAGGACCTGGGCGAGATGGAACGCGAGCTCGCCATTTACAACTGGTCGGACTACATCGCCGACGACACCATTCCGAATTTCGAGAAGGAGTTCGGGGTCACGGTGACGTACGACACGTACGAGAGCAACGAGGAGATGATGGCGAAGCTCCAGGCGGGCGCCTCGCCCTACGATCTCGTGGTGCCGTCGAACTACCTCGTGCCGGTGCTGGCGGCTCAGGGCCTGGCGTTCCCTCTGGTCCGGACGTACCTGACCAACTTCGACCATCTGTCCCCCGCGTTCGTGAACCCGGTGTTCGATCCGGACAACCGATACAGCGTGCCCTATCAGTGGGGCACCACGGGCATCGCCTACCGCCGCGACAAGGTGCCCGCGCCGGCCAGCTGGGGCGTCTTCCACGACGCGGCCTACCGGGGCAAGATGACCCAGATGGACGACCAGCGGGACGTGATCGGCGCCTGGCTCCGGTACCGGGGCCACTCGCTGAACTCCACCGACCCCGGCGACCTGGCCCAGGCCAGGTCCGACGCGATTGCCGCGAAGCAGAACCTCAAGGCCTACGTCTCGGCGCCGGTCAAGGCACAGCTCATTTCCGGGGATGTCTGGATCGCCCAGCTCTGGAACGGCGACACCTTCCAGGCGAAGCAGGAGCAGCCCGCCCTCGACTATCTGCTCCCGGCGGAGGGGTCCACCATCTGGACGGACTCGTTGCTCATTCCCCGGAGCGCGCCGCACAAGCGGGCGGCGCACGAGTTCATCAACTACGTATTGCGGCCGGACGTGGGCGCGGCGATCTCCAGCGCCACCGGCTACGGCTCGCCCAACCAGTCCGCGATGTCCCGGATGGCGAACCCGATTCCGTATCCCTCCGCCGAGGAATTCCGGCGCCTCGAATACCAGAGGGACCTGGGCGAGGCGAGCGAGCTCTGGGACCGGATCTGGACCGAGATCAAGAGCGCCTGAGGCGCCGCCGGCGCGCAGGAGGGCCGGCCGCGTCGCTCCATGGTATCGCCCACCGCCTGACCCGCACGACGGCCGACCGGACCCCGGAGTTGCCGAGCGGGTGACAGGTGGGAATACTTTCCACGGGCGAGCCATGTCCACGCCGCATCCCCCCGAGCCGTCGGCGCCGTTCGCCGAACAGCTCGCGCATCTGATCGCCCTGCTCCGTCAGGCGCCGGAGCAGGAAGCGGAGCTGTTGCGGGCGGTGGAGGGCCTGGCGGCCCGGGTCGCGCGGGAGCCCGCCGTGGTGGAGGCCGGGATCGAGAACACCTGGGCACTCGACGGCGACCCGCTCAAGGAGCGGCTGCTCTGGCGGGGTGTGGATGCGATCCGGGTGCGCGCCGGGGCGCCCGCGCCTGAACTTCTGGAGCTGGCCAAGGCCCTGGCCGACGATACGGCTCCCATCCCCAGCACGCCGGCGGTGCAGGTCGAGCTCATCGCGGCCCCTGCCGGGGCGAGCCGGCCCCCCCCGATCGTGCCGCGGCTCGTGCAGCCGGCCGAGCCGGTGCCGCGCGCCCGGCCGGGCGACGAGCTGGCCCACCTGCTCGAGGCACTGCTCCGGGAGCTGGCCGGCAAGCTCGAGACCGGCCGGTACCACCCGGCCCTGCACGACGCCCAGGCCGCGGTCCGCTTGCTACCGGGCCTCTCCGAGGAGAGCCGGCGGACCTTCGCGATCGCGCTCCGCCGGCTGCTGGGTCGGCCGGTGCTCCAGGCTTTCATTGATCAGGCTTATCGGATTCCGGAGGAACAGGCTCGGACCGTCGAGGTGCTCCGGTTCACCGGGGTAGGGGGTGCTGAAATCCTGCTCGAGACGCTGCGGGCGGCCGGTACCCTCGGGCCCCGGGGGTTCCTGCTCGACGCCCTCGGCGAGATGCCGGAGGCGCTGCCGCTCCTCGTCCCGCTCTTCCGGAGCGATCGCTGGTTCGATCTCTGGCTCGCGGCGGAAGTGGCGGGCCGGCTGGGGAAGGCGGAAACCATACCGTACCTGGTGCCCCTGCTCGATCACCGCGATGAGCGGGTGCGGCACGCCGCGGTGGATGCCCTCGGCCGATTCCGCGAGAAGGCGGTGGTGGAGCCGCTGCGCCGGACCCTGGGCCACCCTGCTCCGGCGACCCGGGCCCGCGCCGCCCGGGCACTGGCCGCCCGCGGCTCCGGGGCCATGGCCATGCCGCTCGTGGCGGCCCTGGACGAGGAGCGTGAGCCGTCCACCTGGCGGGAGCTCCTGGCCGCGCTGGCCACGATTGACGCCCCCGAGGCGGGCCAGGCCCTGGTTCGTCTCGCGCTTCAGAAACGGGGTCTCTTCCGCCGGACGGGCTACGCGGCGCGGGAGCGGCTTCTCGTCGTCCAGGCCCTGGCGGCCGCGGGAACGCCGACCGCTCGCCAGGCGCTCGAACGCATTGCCTCCGAGGCGTCGGGCGAGGTGGCAGAGGCAGCCCGGCAGGCCCTCGCCCGTCGCCCCTGACGTCCCACCCCCGGCGTCCCCACCGGGAGGCTCAGGGTGTGGTTCTCCCCCGGGCCGACGAGAGCTTCGGTGCGGAGCCCCGCCGCGGGCCGAGGAGCACTCCCGGTCCCATGAGGATCCCGGTGAGGTAAGGGACGCTTGAACGTGAGGGGATTTCCGGGTAACCTACTCCTCCAACTGACACCGGATTTCAGAGTCGGGCATGGAGATTCTGGGCCGTATCTTCGCGGGTATCGGCGCGGGCGGGATCATTACCGCGCTGGTGGGTGTTTCCCTCCTCATCGGGGTACTGGTTCACGGGATGATCATCCTGATGGCCGGGAGGGCGATTGACAACTACCTCCGGAAGAAGGGCGAGGAGGTCTGGGAGCCGGGCACGGTCGAGTAGAACGGCCCTCGCCCTCTACGCCGCTCCCTCTTCCTCCGGCTTCAGCGCTTTCCGCATCGCGACGTCGTAGTTCTGCTTGAGCCCCGCCAGCAATTCGCGCAGGGCGCGCGCCTTGGCCTGCTGTCCCCCGCCCCGCCGTGCCAGCATGGCCATCTGGCCCGCGGCGTCCGGCAGGGCGGGGATCTTGAGCTGGGAGCCGCCGGCCTTGATCTCGTCGAGCAGCCGGACCAGTTGCCGGACACCGGCCTCATCGGTCTGATTCGAGGCCATCTGTTCGATCAGGGCCTGGACCCGCTGGATCTTGGGGGCGGCGTGCTGGAGGAACTGGAGCTGTTCCTGCTGGCGGGGGGTGAGTTTCTGGCTCATGCCGGAGGAAGCTTGACCCGGAGGACCGGAACCGGCAAGCCGTCCCCCCCTGCCCCTTCCCCGGCCCCGCTTGCCGGGCCGGGGCTTGGGGCCCAGCTTCCTGTCCGCTGAAACCCTTCCGCCCGTCCTGCGTCAGGACATGACTTCCCAGTCCAAGGGGTTTCCGTCGGGCCGCACGCCGGGACCGGGTGTGCCAGCGAGGTCGCCATGAAGCTGTCCGACACTGCCATCCGCCGTCCCGTCCTGGCGAGCATGCTGAGCCTCGCGCTCGTGCTCTTCGGCGTCATCGGGTACCTCGAGCTCTCCGTCCGGGAATACCCCGACGTGGACCCTCCGATCATCTCGGTGACCACGATCCTCCCCGGGGCCAACCCGCAAGTGGTGGAGAGCGCCGTCACGGACATTCTGGAGGAAGAGCTCTCGACCGTGCCGGGTCTGCGGACCCTGACCAGCACCAGCGCGGAAGAGCGGAGCAATATCACCCTGGAGTTCACCCTCGACCGTCCGGTGGAGGACGCTGCCCAGGACGTCCGGGACAAGGTTTCGCGGGTCCGGGGGCGGCTCCCGGAGGACATCGAGGAGCCGGTGATCGCGAAGCAGGAAGCGGACGCCCAGCCCTTCCTCTGGCTCGCCCTCTCGGGGGCCAATTACGACCTGCTCCAGTTGTCGGACATCGCGGATCGCGTGGTGAAGAAGCGGCTGCAGAGTCTGCCCGGAGTGGGCCGGGCGTTCATCGGCGGGGAGCGGCGCTACGCGATGCGGGTCTGGCTCTCGGCCTCCGCGCTTGCGGCCCGGCGCCTGACGGTGCAGGACGTGGAGGCGGCGATCCGAAGCCGGAACGTCGAGGTTCCCGCGGGACGGATCGAGTCCGAGCGGCGGGAGTTCACGGTGCGCTCGCTGGGGGAGCTCAAGACGCCCGCCGAGTTCGCCGAGCTGACCGTGGCGAGCCCGAACGGGATCCCGGTCAAGCTCAAGGACCTGGGCCGCGTGGAGCTGGGCGCGGAGAACGAGCGGAGCGCGCTGCGGTTCAAGGGGACTACTGCGGTCGGCGTCGGAATCGTGCGGCAGTCGAAGGCCAATCTTATCGAGGTGGCCGACCGGGTGCGCGACGCGTTGCCGGCGATCCGGGCCCAGCTCCCACCCGGGGTCAACCTGGAAGTGGCCTACGACGGGTCCGTTTTCGTCCGCCGCTCGATCCAGGAAGCTCAGGAATCCCTGCTCATCGCCGCGGTGCTGGTGATTCTGATCATCTTCGTCTTCCTGCGGAACCTGCGGGCGACGATCATTCCCGGACTCGCCATTCCGGCCTCCATCGTGGCGACCTTCGCGGTGATGTACTTCCTCGGGTTCTCCATCAACAACCTGACCCTGCTCGCGCTCACCCTCGCGATCGGGATCGTGGTGGACGACGCGATCATCGTCCTGGAGAACGCCTACCGCCACCAGGAAGAGCTCCACGAGGATCCGCTGACGGCCGCCACCCACGGCACCCGGGAGATCGCGTTCGCCGTCATCGCCACCACGGTCTCGCTGGTCGCCGTGTTCACGCCGCTCGCCTTCCTCCGGGGGAACACCGGGCGGCTCTTCAACGAGTTCGGCATCGCGGTGGCGGGATCGGTGATCATTTCGGGCTTCGTGGCGCTCACGCTTACGCCGATGCTCTGCGCCCGCATTCTCAAGGTGCCGCCGCGCCACGGCGCGCTCTACCGGGCGCTGGAACGGGGCTTCGACGGTCTGGCCGCGGGCTATGCCCGAGCGCTCCGGGCCGCCCTGCGCCACCGCGGGCTCGTGATCGCGGCGACGGTGCTCGTGGCGCTCCTTGCCGCCGTGGTCTTCCGGGCCCTGAAGCGCGAG
Organism: Gemmatimonadales bacterium; assembly: GCA_035574255.1. Lineage (GTDB taxonomy): Bacteria > Gemmatimonadota > Gemmatimonadetes > Gemmatimonadales > GWC2-71-9 > JADJOM01. Next base: position 16,593 of record DATLYZ010000031.1, read on the forward strand.
TTCGTCCCGCCCGAGGACCGCGGCTTCTTCTACACCATCACCCTGGCCCCCGAAGGGTCCACCCTCGCCTACACGGACCAGTACCAGCGGCGGCTGGAGGCGGTCCTGGCGCGGACCCGGGACATCCAGAGCTACTTCAGTCTGGTGGGCGGCTTCATGGGCGCCCCGAACCGGGGGATCCTCTTTGTCCGGCTCACCGACTGGAGCGAGCGGGACCGGCAGGTCAAGGACGTCATGGCCGAAGTACAGCCCCAGTTTTTCGGCGTCCCCGGGGTGCTCGCGTTCGCCACCAATCCGCCGGCGTTCGGCTTCGGCCCGCCGGTGCAGTTCGTCATCCAGCATCCGGACTTCGACAAGCTCACCCAGGGCATGGATGCGCTGATGGCTCGGGCCCGGCAGGTGAAGGGGTTGATCAACGTCAACACCGACCTCCGCGTGAACAAGCCGGAGCTCACGGTGCACTTCGATCGCGACCGGGCCGAGGATTTGGGCGTTCCGGTGCGCGACGTGGCCGGCACCCTGCAGACCCTGCTCGGGGGGCGGCGCATCAGCACCTTCACCCGCGACAATCAGCTGTACGACGTCATCGCCCAGCTCGTGCCGGAGGAGCGGGCCACCCCGAGCGACATGACCGGGCTCTATCTTCGCGGGCGCGGCGGCGCGCTGGTGCAGCTCGACGCCCTCGCCGGCATCGAGGAAGGGGTGGGGCCCAGCCAGCTCAACCACTTCAACCGGATTCGCTCCGCGACGATCTCCGCCAGTCTGGTTCCGGGCTTCACGCTGGGCGAGGCCATCGATACCCTGCGGGCCATCGCCGCGGAAGTGCTCCCCAAGGGCAGCACCACGGCGCTCGCCGGCGAGTCGCGGGAGCTGGAGGAGTCGGGGACGTCGCTCTACTTCGCGTTCGTCCTCGCGCTGGTGGTGGTCTATATGGTGCTGGCGTCGCAGTTCGAATCGCTGGTGCACCCGTTCACCGTGCTGCTCGCGGTGCCGCTCGCGGTCACCGGCGCCCTGGTCACGCTCTACCTCCTCGGGTCCACGATCAACCTGTACAGCCAGATCGGCATGATCCTGCTCATCGGGCTCGTGACCAAGAACTCGATCCTGCTCGTGGAGTACGCCAATCAACTCCGCGCCCGCGGGCTGGACGCGCTGGAGGCCGCGCTCGAGGCGGGGCGGATCCGGCTCCGGCCGATCCTGATGACCTCGGTCTCCACCATCATGGGGGCGATGCCGATCGCGCTCGGGCTCGGGGCGGGCTCGATCAGCCGGCGGCCGCTGGGCTACTCGATCGTGGGCGGGATTCTCGTCTCCACCGTGCTGACGCTCATCGTGGTGCCGACCGTGTGGCTCGTCTTCGAGCGCCTGCGAGCCCGGGCGCCCGCCCCCGCGCTCGTTCCGGAGCCGGCCCGGGAGGCGCGGTGATCCCGCTCGGCCTGCTCCTGGTGGGACTGGTGAGCGCCGCACCCGCCGGCCCGGTCCCGCCGCCGCATCCCGGAGCCGGGCGCTCGGCGGCGGCCGGAGGGATCCCGGACACGGTGCCCCTTCCCGTGATCACGCTTGCGGAGGCGCTGGAGCGCGCGGTCCGGCTCAACCCCGATTATGTCCGCGCGGTAGGGCAGGTCGGTGACGCCGAGTGGGGCCGGCGAGCCGCCCGGCTGGCGTTCTTTCTTCCCGCCGTGACCGCCAACCTGGATTACACCAAGTATTCAACCCGGTTCTTCAACATCGGGACCGGCTCGCTGGTCTCGACCTCGGTGGTGGGCCGGCTCGATGCCCGCTACGAGATCCTGAGTGCCCGCAAGCTCACCGAGCTGGCCCGCACCCAGGCCGAACTCGACGCGGCCCAGGCGACGGAGGCCCAGGCGCGGTTCCAGGCCGCGCTGCTCACCGAGTCGGCGTACTACGCCGTGCTGGCGGATCGGGAGTTCACCCGCGTGGCGGAAGACCGGGTGGCCCGGGCCCGCGAGCAGCTCGCAGCCGCCCGCGCGCTGGTGACCTCGGGGGCCGCCGTCCAGACCGACTCCCTCCAGGTGGCGCTCGAACTCACTCGCGCCCTGGTGGACCTGCTCCAGCAGCAGTCCAGCCTGCGGGTGTCCCGGCTCGAGCTGGGCCGGCGGGTGGGGTTTCCCGGCGGGGCCGACGCGGCGCCGCTCGATACCATGGCGCCGGCTCCATTGCCGCTCTCGGTCGAGGAAGCCATCGCGCGCGCGGTGGCCCAGGGTCCCGAGTACCGCACGGCGCGGGCGCGGGAGCGCGCCGCCCTGGCCTTCCTGCGGGGTCGCCGGGGCGCCTACCTGCCGACGCTCTCGTTGAGCGGGGCCCATACCCGGTTCGACGATCACGTGTTTCCCAGCGCCCGCAACGTGTCGTCGCTCACGATCACGCTCAACTACCCGCTCTGGAACAACGGCGATCGGGAGATCCAGCTGAGTCAGGCCCGGACCGACCTCGACGTGGCCCGGGCGATCCGGGCCGACCTGGAGCGCGCCGCCGCCCGGGACGTGACCGCCGCCTACGAGGCATACGAGACCGCCCGGGCGCGGTTCGGGCTCGCCGAGACGGCGCTCGCCGTGGCGCGGGAAAACTATCGGGTGCAGGAGACCCGCTACCGTGCCGGAGCCACCACGGTGCTCGATCTCCTGGAAGCGCAGGTCGCGCTCACCCAGGCCCAGGCGGATCTGGTGGATGCCCGTTTCAACGCGCGCCTGGCGCTGGCCTCCCTGGAGGCCATGCTGGGCGCCCGGCTCGTTCCGCACCAGGGAGACGGCTCGTGATGCTACGACAGGTTTGGTTCCTGGCGGGGCTCCTCGCCCTCGCCGCCTGCAAGAGCAGCGATGCGCGAGGCCAGCCCGGCGCGGGCGGGGGGGGCGGGGGCGGGGGCGGGGGCGCTCCGGGACTCCCGGTCGAGGTGGTGCGGGCCCGCGAGGACACGGTCGTGGACGCCATCCAGGCCACCGGGCAGGTGGAGGCGGTCCACGCCATCGAGGTGCGGCCGGAGGTCGAGGGCCGTATCGTGGAGATCCTGATGCGGGAGGGCGCGGAGGTCGCGGCGGGACAGCCGCTCTTCCGGATTGACGACGCCGAACTCAGGGCCCAGGTGGACCGGGCGGCGGCGCAGCGCGACCTGGCTCGTCAGGCGCTCGAGCGCACCAGGCTCCTCGTGGCCCAGAACGCCGCCGCCGCCGCCGACCTGGAGCGCGCGGAAGCCGCGGCGCGGAGTGCCCAGGCGGAGTACGACCTGCTGCGGGTGCGGCTGGAGCGGACCGTGGTCAGGGCCCCGTTCGCCGGCATCGTGGGCCAGCGCCGCGCCAGCCTGGGCGACTACGTCACCACCGGCACCGACCTCGCCCCCCTCAGCACGGTGGACCCCGAGCGGGTCGCCTTCGCCGTGCCGGAACGGTACGCGACGGCCGTGCGGCGAGGGCAGACGGTGGAGTTCCGGGTCGCCGCCCTCCCCGGCGAAACCTTCACCGGCACGGTGGACTTCGTGAGTCCCGCGGTCGACCTCCCGGCCCGCACCATACTCGTCAAGGCCGTGGTCCCGAACCGCCGACGGCTGCTCCAGCCCGGCATGTTCGTCGAGGCGCGGCTCGCCACCGGGGTGCGCCCCCGGGCGGTGATCGTACCGGAGGAAGCCATCCTGGCGCTCCAGGGCAAGTTCTACGTCTGGGCGGTGGTGGACGGCAAGGCCGCCCGCCGGGAGGTGGAGCTGGGTGTGCGCACGCCCGGCGAGGTCGAGATCACAAACGGGGTGGCGGCCGGCGAGGCGGTCGTGGTGGGCGGCCTCGAGCTGCTCCAGGAAGGCGCGCCGGTGGTGGCCACGGAAGTCCCGCCCAAGCCAGCCGCGGGGGGCGACCGCCCGCCGGCGGACCCGGCCAGACCGTAACGAAGGTCAGAGCAAGCCTGACTTGGCCGCCTGCCAGAGCTTGGTCAGCCGGTCGAATCCGTCTTGCAGGATCTCCACCTGCTGGGGGCTCGGGCTCGCGGACAGCGCCGTCTCCAGGTCGCCGACGATCCGGAGCATCTCCCGCCGCCCCGTGCGCTCGCACTCGGCGCGGATCTCGAGCAGCTTCTTGCCGAGTTCGGTCCGCACCACCTCGTCGTGCGGCACCTGCCAGAGATAGGCGGCGGAGTCGCGGCCGCTTACGCAGAGCTCGCCCAGCCGGTCCATCAGCGGAAACGGAGGGCGGTGTCCGGAGTTCATCATGAGCGCGCTCATCATACACCTCCCGGGCCGATTGCGGCACTCCGGGGCGATGGCTAGCAAGGACCGCGCCCCGGTCGCGGGGGCGGTCCGGCGCCGGTATCCTGGGTCACGCGGCCGGCGTGACCGGCTCACGGGGCTCGTGCTCCTTGCCCTCTCCGCGCTGATCGGACCGGCCGGCCTCGGCGCGCAGGCCACCCGCCCCGAGCGCACGGCTGGCCGAGAAACCTCGTCCTATGCCGATGTTCTGGCATTTCTCGACTCCCTGGCGCGGGCGGGGGGTGGGGCCGAAATCCGGGTCGGGTACCTGGGCACGAGCCCGGAAGGCCGGGTCATCCCCTACGCGGTGGCCGCCCGCCCGATGGTGGACGGTCCCGGTGATGCCCACCGGAGCGGGAAGCCGATCGTGTATATCCAGGGCAACATCCACGCGGGCGAGGTCGAGGGCAAGGAAGCGGCGCTCATGCTCCTGCGCGACCTCGCGCGGGGCCCGCTGCGTCCCTTGCTGGACAGCGTCGTCGTGCTGGTGGCGCCGATCTACAATGTTGACGGCAACGAGCGGTGGGGGCCGGGTGACCGCAACCGGCCGGGCCAGAACGGCCCGGCCGTCGTGGGCTCCAACCTGAACGGCCAGGGCCTCAACCTGAACCGGGATTACGTCAAACAGGAGGCCCCGGAGACCCGGGGATCGCTCGCCCTGCTCGCGCGCTGGGAGCCGGACGTCTTCGTGGACCTGCACACCACCAACGGAAGCTACCACGGGTATGCGCTCACCTACGCGCCGGGCCTCAATCCGAATTCCCCGCCGGCGAACGACTACACCCGGGACCGGTTCCTCCCCGAGATTCGGGCGCGCCTGCGGCAGCGCCACCGGCACGAGACGTTCTGGTACGGCAACTTTCGGAACCAGCACCCCGACTCGCTGGTCCTCGGGTGGGAGACCTATGATGCCCGCCCTCGGTTCGGGACCAACGCCCTGGGGATGCAGGGCCGGGTCGCCATTCTGAGCGAGGGCTACAGCAACAACCCCTTCGGCGAGCGGATCACAGCCACGTATGACTTTCTCCGGGAGATCTTGAGCTTCGCGGCAGAGGATCGCGTCCGCTTGAAGGCCGCGGTGGCCGCCTCGGCCCGCTGGCGTCCGGACTCCATCGCCTTGCGCTCGACGTTCGCCCCGCCGACGATGCAGGAGGTGCTCGCGGAGATCACGCAGGAGGCAGGGGAAGGGGCCGGCGGCTTTGCGCGGCGGCGCCGGTCCGGCATCTTCCGCTCGATCCGGATGCCGGTGTACGATCGCTTTGCGCCGGCCGCACAGGTGGCGCGGCCCGCGGCCTATTTGGTGCCGCCGTCGCACCCCGAGCTGGTCGAGCTGCTCCGACGGTACGGGGTGGTGGTGCAACGGCTGACCGGGCCCTGGCGCGGAACGGTCGAAGGATTTCGGGTGGATAGCCTGGAGGCTGCCGCGCAGGTCTTCGAGGGGCACCGCACCGTGACGGTGCAGGGTCGCTGGGTGCCTCGCGATGCCGAAATCGGCGCCGGCTGGTACGCGGTCACCACCGATCAGCGGCTGGGCGTGTTCGCGGCCTACCTGCTCGAGCCGGCGTCGGAGGATGGGTTTGCGACCTGGAATTTCCTCGACCGCGAACTCGCCCGCGGTCGAGAGGCGCCGGTGCTCCGGGTGCGCCAACCCGTGGCGGCGCCGATGGTCCTGGCGGACTGACGGAAGGAGCCGATGCTCGCGGAAGGCGATCGGGCCCCGGGGTTCACCCTGGAGAGCGACAGCGGCGAGCCCGTCTCACTGGATCAGTTCCGCGGGCGGAAGGTGGTGCTGTACTTCTACCCGAAGGACGGCACCAGCGGTTGTACCACCGAGGCCTGCGAGTTCCGCGACCACTGGAAAGCCGTGCAGGAGACCGGCGCGGTCGTGCTGGGCGTCTCGCCCGATAACGTCGCGTCGCACCGCCGGTTCAAGGCGAAGCACCGGCTGCCGTTCCCGCTGCTCGCCGACCCCGATCACCGGGTGGCCGAGGCCTACGGTGCCTGGGGCGAGAAGCGCCTCTACGGGCGCCGGTACCACGGCATCCTGCGCACCACGTATCTGATCGACCGGGAGGGCCATATCGCCCGGGTCTTCACCAAGGTGAAGCCCCGAGGTCACGCGAGCCAGGTCCTGGCCGCCCTGCGGGACATGGCATGAAGCGCGCGCTCGTCGGTGCGGTTGCGTTGCTGGACGCGGCGCCGCTCGCCGCCCTGTGGCTTTCCCGCCAGCGGGCCGAGCGGGTGAAGGCGTTCCTGGTCTCACGCGGCGTGGATCCGCGCCGGATGACAGTCCGGGGGTACGGGGCTGCCCGGCCGATCGGGAGCAACGCCACCGCCGCCGGGCGGGCGCAGAACCGGCGGGTCGAGCTGCGGCGGACCGACTGATCCCCTGCACCTGTCTTCCCCGTTTATTCTTCCCGTTCCCGGCGGCACGCCGGAGCACAGAGGAGGGACGCATTCGGGGCTTGCTACTGATCGGGGTGCTGCTCGCCGGCGCGGGCTGCGGCGGAACGGCCGCCTCGGGCGGCGCGTCGCGCGTGTTCGTCGAGCCCGCGCCGGGCGAACGTCATCTGCGCCACATCCGCCAGCTCACCTTCGGGGGGAACAACGCGGAAGCGTATTTCTCGCGCAGCGGGAAGCAGCTCATTTTCCAGCGCCAGGAGAAGGTGGACTCGGGGTGCGACCAGCAATACATCATCAACATTGACGGGTCGGGCCTGCGGCGGGTGTCCAATGGACTGGGCCGGACTACCTGCGGTTATTTCTACGCGAACGATACCCGGATCCTGTACAGCTCGACGTTCCATCACTCGCCGGAGTGCCCCCCGCCCGTGGACCGGTCCCGGGGCTATGTGTGGCCGCTTTCGCACCTGGAGATCTACACCGCCCGGCCCGACGGCTCCGATCTTCGCCGCCTCACGAACAACGGGGCCTACAACGCGGAGGCGACGGTCTCGCCCGACGGGTCCCGGATCATCTTTACGAGCACCATGGACGGCGACCTCGAGCTGTACACCATGAGGACCGACGGGAGCGATCTCCGGCGGCTCACGCACCGGGTGGGGTACGATGGGGGCGCGTTCTACTCGCCGGACGGGACCCGCATCGTGTGGCGCGCGGGCTACCCGGTCACCGCGGCGGACACGGCGGATTACCTGAGCCTCCTCGCTCAGCGGCTGGTGCGGCCCGCGCGGGTCGAGATCTGGGTTGCGAACGCCGACGGCAGCGAGCCGCGCCAGGTCACCCGGCTCGGGGGCGCCAACTTCGCGCCGTACTTTCACCCCGACGGGCGTCGGATCATCTTCTCGTCGAACTACGAGCAGCCCCGCAGCGGGCAGTTCGACCTCTACCTGATCAACGTTGACGGCACCGGGCTCGAGAAGGTCACGACGGCGCCCGGCTTCGACGGGTTCCCGATGTGGAGCCCGGACGGCCGCAAGCTGGTCTGGTCGTCGAACCGCCACGGCCGGGTCGAGGGCGAGACCAACTTGTTCATCGCGGATTGGGTCGAGTGAGCGGCGCGGCGCCCAGGGATTCCCGGCACGCCTCGACGCTCAGGGAGTGGGCCAAGAGCCTCGCCATCGCCTTCGTGGCCTGGCTCTTCTTGCGGACCTTCGTGATCCAGGCGTTCCATATTCCGAGCCCCAGCATGGAAAACACCCTGCTCGTGGGCGATGTGCTGTTCGTGGCCAAGCCGACCTACGGGATCGAGGTCCCGCTCCTCGGCGTCCGCCTCCCGGGATTCCGGGAGCCCCGGCGCGGGGACATCGTGATCTTCGATTCGGTCGAGGAGGAAGGGCTCGAAGTCGTCAAGCGGGTGATCGGGGTTCCGGGCGATACGCTGGCGATGAAGGACGGCCAGCTCTACCGGAACGGGGAGCCGGTCGCGGAGCCGTACGCGCAGCGGAACAACCCCGCGGCCCCCGACGCGCCGGAGCTCCGGCTCAAGATGGCCAGCTGGCAGCGGCCGCGGCTGATCGGGCCTCCGCCGGAGCGGTACGATCCCGACCGGAACAACTGGGGGCCGGTGGTCGTCCCCCCGGACTCGCTCTTCGTGATGGGCGACAACCGCGACGATTCGCTGGACAGCCGCTTCTGGGGCTTTCTTCCACGCCGGAACGTCCGGGGCTCCCCCCTCCTCATCTACTACAGCTGGGACAAGCAGAGCTGGCGCCCCCTCCCCTTCCTCACGGCCGTTCGATGGGGCCGGCTGTTTACCGTTCCTCGATGAGGCGCCGCCCTGACGCACCGGGCTCCCGTACCCTGCTCAAGGAGTGGACCAAGGCGCTCCTGGTGGCGATCGTGGTGTGGCTCCTCGTCCGGACGTTCGTCATCGAGGCGTATCGCATCCCCTCCGGCAGCATGGAAGCGACCCTGCTCGACGGGGACTTTCTCTTCGTCAACAAGGCGATCTACGGCGCCGAGGTGCCGTTCCTCGGCTTCCGGCTTCCCGCCTGGCGGGAACCGCGACGCGGCGATGTGCTGGTCTTCGATTCGGTGGAGGAGCCGGGCAAGCGGGTGGTCAAGCGGCTGGTGGGCCTGCCCGGCGACACCCTCGAAATGCGGGGCGGCACGCTGTACGTCAACCGGGTGGCCGCGCCCGAGCCCTACGCCCGGCACGAGTCCCTCGACAAGAGCGTCTCGCCGGAAAGCCGGCTCAAGATGCGAGCCTGGCAGCTCCGGCATCTGGTGGGCCGCGACAGCGCCAGCTACGATCCCGACCTGCAGGATTGGGGGCCGCTCCTGGTGCCACCGGATTCGCTCTTCGTCCTCGGGGACAACCGGGAGAACTCGTACGACGGGCGCTACTGGGGATTCGTGCCGCGGAACCATGTCCGGGGCACGCCCCTCGTCATCTACTTCAGCTACGATCCCACCGCGGGCCGGCTGCCCTTTCTCACCGCGGTACGGCTTCGCCGGATGTTTACCGTGCCTCGGTAGGCGAGGCGCCGGGACGCGGGCCGGTCGCCCCCTGATCCCGTCACGGCCGGCGCGGCTCCTCGGGGCTGGTGACCGACGCGTGGACCAGATAGCTGGCCGTCCGCCCGCACGACTTGCAGGTCAGGGTCACCCGTCCGGCCGGCTGGTCGTTCCGTTTGGGATGGCGCTCGATGGTGGGGGTGTTGCAGCTGGGACAGACCAGCGGCTTGTGGTCGCGGTCGGCCGCGATCAGTTGCAGGGCTTCAGCCGCCCGGTACTCCTTGATCCCGCGACGTCCCACGGGCCGCCCTTTCAGCGGTACCAACCCGGCGAGGGCCGCCGGACCGCCCGATCTCAATCTACGGCGAGTTTTCGGGAGGCGCAAACGTGACCCGCGAAGTCCAACTCCTGTGCCTGGCGCTGGTTGTCCCACCGGCCGCCGCGCGGGCCCAGCGCGTGCACGAGATCCGCCTGGAGCGCGTGGCGGACGGCACCACGTACCGCTTCCGTCCCGCCGAGGTCCAGGTCTCGCCAGGGGACGCGGTGGAATTCGTCGTCGTGAGCGGAGGACCCTACGTCATCGAGTTCGAGGCGGCCGACCTGCGGCCGGGCGACCGGGCCGCCCTGGATGCCGCCATCCCCGAGCCCTCGGGCGAGCTCCGGAGCCCGGTGCTCCGCACCCCCGGGAGCCGCCTCCGCATCGTCATCCCGCCGCTCTCCAGCGGGACCTACCGCTTTCGCGCCCTCACCCACGTCGCCTACCGGATGGCCGGTCGGCTGGTCGTCCGCTGAGAGACCCCCTTCCGGACCCTTCCGGCGGCCGGTACATTGGCCGGAGCCCTCCGCCTCCAGGGATGCCATGCGGACGCACTGGTGGGGCCCGCCACTCCTCGCGGGCGCCCTCGTTCTGCTCGGAGCGTGTGCCGGCCGCCAGCCCCCGCCCGGGGTGACGCCGGAGAATGTACCGGCGCTCGAAGCGCTGGCCGCCCAGAGCCCCGATGACGCCGGGCTGATGACCCGGCTGGGCATCGCCTACTACAACGACCGGCAGTACCCGCGCGCGCGGGATGTCCTGAGCTCGAGCCTCGCGCTCAAGCGGCCCAATTACGCGGCCCGCGTCTATCTCGGCCTCACCTACGAGGAGCTGGGCCAGTTCGATTCGGCCCGCGCTGCCTACACCGCGGCTGCGGGAGAGACGCGGGACGAAGCGCAGCGGCGGGCGATCCGCAACCGGCTGGAGCTGCTCACCCGCAAGGAGCTTCAGTTCGCGGCGCGTGAAGCCGTGGCCCGCGAGGCCGAGCTGTCTGCGGCGCCGCCGGAACGGAACCTCGTCGCCGTGTTTCCGTTTCAGTTCCTCGGCACCAACGATTCCCTCCGCCCCCTCGCCCGCGGCCTGACGCACCTCATGATCACCGACCTCGGCAAGATCGGGGAACTCCGGCTGCTCGAACGGGAGCGAGTCCAGGCGCTGGCGGATGAGCTCAAGCTCGCCGAGACGGGGCGCACCGATCCCGCCTCCGGGGCGCGCGGCGGCCGGTTACTCCGGGCCGGGCGGGTGGTCCAGGGGGCGCTGCAGGACGTGCCCGTCAGCGGGGATCTCCGGATTGACGCCAGCGTCGTGGACGCCACCGACGCGACGATCAAGGCCTCGGGGAGCGGGACCAACCGGCTCCAGCAGTTCTTCACGCTCGAGAAGGCCGTGCTGTTCCAGCTGCTGGACCGGCTGGGGATCCCCCTCACGCCGGCCGAGCGCCGGGCCCTGACGGAGCGGCCCACCGCGGATCTGCAGGCCTTCCTCGCCTTCAGCCGGGGCCTGGAAGCCGAAGACCGGGGAGACTTCGACGCGGCGGCGGCGAACTATCAGGCCGCGTTGACTCGCGACCCCAACTTCCGCGCCGCCCGTGAGCGGCGCTCCCAGGTGACCCAGACGCAGGCGGCCGTGGCCACCCCGGCCCCGATGCTCGCGGGCATCACGCCGGAGGGGCGCGGCCTCCCCGAACCCGGCGCCCGCGAGACCGCGCCCGTCCTCCGCCCGAGCTACACGGCCGTGCTCCGCCAGGGCATCACCACGACGGTGCCCAGCATCGGGTCCGGCCTCACCAACCGGGTCGGCATCGGCCGGATCCCCGGGCCTGCGACGGTGCCGCCGGTGAGCCGCCCGCCGCTCCCCGAAGCCTTCGGGGGCGACAATCCGACCGACCCCGGCCTGCTCGGGACCATCATCATCATCATCGTGCGGCCATGACTCGCCCCCCCCTTGCGCTCGCCGCCCTGCTCGCCGCCGCGACCGGCCCGCTCGCGGCGCAGGAAAACCTCTACCCACGCCCGTCGGCGTACAGCGGCGTCGAGTTCCGGCGGTACGACTTCGAGGCCGGGGCCAGCGTGGACGCGATCAGGCAGGTGGCGATCCCCATCGCGGCCGTGGTCCCGGTCGGGCGCCGGTTGTCGGTGGATATCGGGACCTACTACGCGAGCACCGTGGTCTACGCCGGGGGGAGCCACGAATCGTTCAACGGATTCACCGATACCCAGCTCCGGGCCTCGTACATCTTCGGTAACGACGTGGTCGTGGCCAGCGTGCTGGTGAACCTGCCCACCGGCGACGAAACCACCTCGATCCGGAACTTCAACGTCGCCTCTGCGGCCTCCTCGAACTTCCTCGCCTTCCCGGTCAACTCGTACGGGGCCGGTACCTCCGTGACCGGCGGGCTGGCGGCCGCGTTCGCCGCCGGTAGCTGGAACCTCGGGGCAGCAGCCAGCGTGCGGGTGAGCTCGGAATACCAGCCATTCACCGACGCCGGCAACACCAGCGTGCGTTACCAGCCGGGCGTCGAGAGCCGGTTCCGGATCGGGGCGGATCGCCTCATCGGGTCGAGCCGGCTCACCCTGGGGCTCGCCTTCAGCACGTTCGGCAACGACGAGTTCAGCGGCCTTTCGGGAGGGGGAGGAGGCACCGGGGAGAGCAGCCCCGGGAATCGGTTCCTCGCGCAGGCCGCCCTCCTCGCCCCCGTGGGATCCGGGGCGATCAATTTCTACGCCTGGAACTTCTACCGCTCGGCGACATCGGATCTGTCGAACCGGGAGAACATTTTCACGCTCGGTGGCTCCGGCAGCTTCCGGCTGGGTGAGCGGCTGGCGCTCGAGCCGCTGCTCGAGGGACGGGTCTGGTCGCCCGAGGACGGGAGCGGGTTCCTGGTCGGCGGGGGGGCCGCCCTGCGCCTCGACCTCACCGACCGGTTCACCGTCCTGCCGGGCGGCCGCTTCGATGTCGGCAGGGTCGAGGGGGCCACGGGCGGCGAGATCACGCTGACTGGCTGGGGTGCATCCGCCTTCCTGAGGTACTCGTTCTAGGCCGACGACCTCACCCCGCCTCGCTCTCGGGCCCCGAGCGCCGGGAACCTTGCCGGGAGGGTCCGCCGACCGTGTTACCCGAACCTCCCACCCGACTTGCTCCCGCATACCGGCCGGCCCGGCTTGGGGCTGGCCGCCCTCCTGTAGCTTCAATGACGACACTGTAGTGGCATCAACAAGATATGTTTCATAATACAACGTAGGCCGTGGCTTACGGGGTGGCACGGTCTTCGGCCTCCATTCGCCAAATCTGCTTGACGGAGGTCCAGGGGGCTGATACGTTGCCGCCAAAACGGCTCCCTCGTTGCCGTTCCAACAGCCTGATCGGATCACGAGGGGGCACCAGCGGGGTTGGGGCGGCACCAGAATTGGGCCGAACAACCAGCGGAGGGACGGTTTGGCCTCGGAACTCGGTGCCACGCAAATCTCCACGTTGCTGGAGACGCTGCCCGGGATCGCCAACGTGCTCAGGAGCCCGGTGGCGGACGCCCTGCTCAACGTCATCCGGGCGGCTGCGCGGGTGGGGGAGTTTCAGCTGGCCGACGCAGAAGAGCTGATCCGCTACGCCACGCGCCGAGGCCTGGTCGGGGCGGAAGAGGGCGAGCGGGTGCTGGCGGAAGTCCGGGAGGCCTCGGCTCGGCGCGCGGACCGGGCCGCCGAGCGGAGCAAGGCGGTCAAGGCCAAGGCGAAGCCCAAGGCCAAGGCTGTCAAGAAGCTCGCGAAACGGCGGCGCTAGGCCGTCCGGAACTGGCTCACGGCCCTGGTGAGCCGGGTTGACGCCTCGAGGAGTTCGGTGGCCGTGGCGGCCATGTCCTCCGTCGAGGCGGATTGTTCCTGAGCGGCCGCGGAGACCTGCTCGCTCGAGGCGGCGTGGTCCGCGGCCGCCTTGGCGACGCGCGCGGTCCGCTCGGCCAGCTCGCCCACCACCGACCGATTCTGTTCCGCCTGCTGGGCGAGCGCCGTGGCGGCCTGGTGCACCTCCCCGATCGCCGACCCGATCGCCTCCAGGCCGTCCCGCACCGCCTGGGCCACGTGCTCCACCCCGCCCACGGTTCCGGCTCCCCGCTCCATTGTCTCGGCCACCTCGCGGATCTGAGCCCGGATGAACTCGACCGTCTTGGCCACATCCGCCGCCGCCCTGGCGCTCGAGTCGGCCAGGAGGCGCACCTCGTCCGCCACGACGGCGAACCCCCGCCCGTGCTCGCCGGCCCGGGCCGCCTCGATGGCCGCGTTGAGGGCGAGCAGGTTAGTTTGCGAGGCGATGCGCTTGATCAGGTCGATGAATTCGGTGATGGCTTCCGACTTCTCCACCAGGGTGCGCACCTGCCGGGTAGAGGTCTGCACCACGCCTTTCACCTCGAGGAGGGTCTTGCCGGCCGTTTCGACATCGGTCCGGTGCCGGGTCGTGGCGCGCCGGATTTCCTCCGCGAGCTGCACCGCGCGGGCCGCCGCCGTCGCGGTGGTGGCCGCGGCCTCCCGCAAGCGGGCGAGCAACCGGTCCGCCTCCTCTGTGTTGCGCACCTGATGCTCGGCCCCTTCGGCGATCTTGACCATCGCGGCCGAGACCTCGCCGCTCGAGGCGGCGATCTCCTCGCTCAGGGCGGAGAAATCGCCGGCGCTCGTGCCCAGGCGCTGGGCCTCCTCCTGGACCGAGGCCACGACACCGCGGAGCCGTCCGGCCATCTCGTCCATCGCCCTCGCCAGCCGCTCGAGCTCGTGCGGCATGCGCTCGGCCTTGACGGGGCGGAGGTCCCCGGCGCCGAAGCGGTCGGCGGCCCCGATGAGCCGGTTGAGCTGCTGGTTCACTTCTCGGATCACCCAGGTGGCCACCCAGATGCCGAGGCCCAGCGCCACCACCGAGGCGGCGAGCACCAGCGCCTGGAACCGGGCGGCCTGGCGGCGAAGCGCCGAGACCCGCCGCTGGGCGTGGGCCGCCTGTGCGTCGCCCAGCCCTTGGACCAGCGCGACCAGGCTGTCGGCGGCGCCGCGTGCCCGGGTCACGACCAGGCGCGCCATGTCCAGCCGGTTCACGTCGGAGAGGGCGTGGGCCAGGGCGTAGGCGACTTCCAGGTTCGCCTGGGTCGCTGCGATCTGATTGATGAGACGCTGGCTCTGCTCGTCCCGGGTTCGGAGGGTGCGGAGCCGGGCCTGGGCGGCGTAGGCCGAGTCGCCCTGGGCCAGGAACTCCAGCTTCGCCGCGGGGTCGGGTGCGATGAGGTAATGGTCGGCGGCGCGGATTTCGCCCATCACCGCGGCGATCAGGGTGTTGGCCGTCCGGCTTCCCTGTTGCACCACATCGAGTTCGGTCTCGATCTGGCGGCCGATCGACCGCACCGAGGCCGCGCCGAAGATCGAGATCCCGATCACGAGGACGATCAGGGCGCCGAGGGCGGCGCCGATGAGTCCGCGGAGGCTCCGGAAGGCGATCATGATCCCTCCGCCGGCTCGATCCCGCCTCCGGCGACCCGGCCGATGTACACCGGCTGGTTCGGCACGTCGCCGTCGGGGTCGAAGGCGATAGTCCCGGTCACGCCCTCGAACGCCGGCGCCGTGGTGCCGATCGCGGCCACGCCGTCGCGGATCCGGGCCCGGTCGGGCCCCGTGCGGGCGATGACGTCGCGCAGCAGGTAGAGAATGTCGTAGCTCGCCGCGGCGGCCTGGTTGGGGAGTGGGGCGCCCGGGTAGCGGGCCCGGTAGGCCGCGAGAAAGGCCTGGTTGCGCGGCGTCTGCACCGCGGCCAGGTAAGCGCTGGAGACGAACACGCCTTCGGCCAGGGATCCCGCCCGTTCGATCCCCTCGAGCCCGTCACCCCCGAGCACCGTGAGGCGGAGTCCCCGGGCGCGCATGCCGCGAAGCGCGACCTCGGCCTCGCCCCGGTTCCCGGCCAGGAAGATGAACTCGCTGGCGCGGCGGAGGGCGATCCGGTCGAGGTAGGGCCCCAGGTCGGGTTCCGCGCCGAGGTACGGAGCCATGTCCTCGATCACCCCGCCGCGCCGGACAAACTCCGCGGCGAACACCGAGCGAATGCCGCGGCCGTAGTCGTTGTTGAGGTAGAGGATGGTGCCGCGATTCAGGCCGAGCCGATTCCGCGCGAAGCGGGCCAGGGCGGCCCCGTGCTGGAGGTCGCTGGGACAGACCCGGAACGTCCAGGGCCCGGCTCGGGTGACCTCCGGTGCCGACGAGGAGGGCGAGATCTGCACCACCGGCCGGGTGGCACCGTTGTATACGGGCGCCGCCGCGAGCGTGGCGGACGAGTACACGTGGCCCACGACCGCGACCACGCCGGCGCGTTCCAGCTCGATGGCGACGGCGATCGCGGAATCCGGATCGCCCCGATCGTCGCGCGGGATCAGCTCGATGGGGCGGCCCGCAATGCCGCCGGCCGCGTTGATCTCCTGCACGGCGAGCTCCGCCGCGCGGCGCATCGGAGCGCCGACGGAATCCGTGAGTGGGCCGGCCAGGCCGATCCGGATCGGGGCGGCCTCGGTCCCGCACGCCGCAAGGAGCACCCCGACATATGGCAGAGGGCGCAGGGCTCCGGCGAGCCCGCGCGCGACCTGAAACAAGGAACGACTCCGGGAGGGTTCTGAGCGGGTCTAGAAAGAGCGCGGGAAGGTTAGACAGAACCCGGTTCGGGGGCAATCCCTGCTATTCCGGCGGAGCCGCCCCCGGCACGGTCCGGGGCGCGGAGTGCCGGCGCTTGCCCCAGTCGTCGAGCACGCGGCCGTCCACCAGGCTTACCGAAGCGGTCTTGACCCCTCGGTCGTTTCGCCAGGTCAATCGGATCATCCGGCCCCGCCGAACCCACTGCAGCGACAGTTGGGTACCCTGAATACGGGCGCCGACGATGCCGTACTGGCGCTCGAGTTCCGTTCGCCAGCCCTCCAGCTGATCGCGGTTCACTTCGCCAGCGATCGTGAGCACGGCGGCGACGGTGTCAATGGCGGCGAGCCAGATCGCGACCGGACGCGCGGTGGTGGGGTCGGGCACCGTCGCGCGGCACTCGCGCACGGAAGGATCCTTGCGGGCCCGCCGGCAATCCAGGGTGCCGCCCAGCGCTTCGACCTGGCTGGCGACGTCGCGCACCGGTGCCCCGGCCTCGAAGCCCAGGAAGCTGAGCGGTGGCAGCACCCCGGCCCCCGTCTGTCCTGCGGCGAGACCGGGAAGCAGGGCGGTGAGCACGAACGGGAGGAAGGCCGAGCACCGCATGGGCATCCGTACCGGGGATGGTGGCATCGCGGCCCTGGTGCAGAAAGTGGGCCGCCCCGGCGCGGGGGGACGCCGGGGCGGGTGAATTCCGGTGGGTACCGCGGCGAGCTAGGTCTTTCTCACGTTCGCGGCCTGGAGACCCTTCGGTCCCTCCACGATGTCGAACTCGACCGCGTCGCCCTCGGAGAGCGAGCGGAAGCCATCCATCATGATGGCCGTGTGGTGGACGAAGACGTCCTTGCCGCCCTCCTGGGCGATGAACCCGAACCCCTTCGCGTCGTTGAACCACTTCACGGTACCCTTCGCCATTGCTTCTACCTCTGAGGTTGGGAGCTCACCGGCTCCGGATTACCCCCGGTCGGGGTGACCGGGGCAAGACAATCCGCCGGCCTCCGGGACCGGCGGACACCGCGAGACGCGCCATGTTCGTGGAGAACGCCCGAACGGCCTGGGCCATGGGGATAAGGTCCGGTCCAGCCGGGAACTTGTCAAGAAGGGTCGAGCCGGACCCCGGTGGTCCGAAGCTCGTGGTCCAGCAGCCAGCGCTTCCGTTCGAGTCCGCCGCCGTACCCCACGAGGCCGCCCCGCTTCCCCACCACGCGGTGGCACGGGATCAGGATCGCGAGGTGGTTGGCGCCCACGAGCTGTCCCACGGTGCGAGCCGGAAATCCGGTCCGCCTGGCCAGGTCGTCGTAACTCCGGGTTTCCCCCAGCGGGATCTCGGCGATCAGGCGCCAGACGGCAAGTTCGGGGGCCGAGACTTCCAGGTGTTCGGAGAGGTACTCCGGGAACGGAAACGGCCGCGGGCGCCGCTGGAAATAGGCTTCGAGCCACCCGATGGTGGCCCGGCAGGAGCCGAGCTCGATGGCTGCTTCCGGGTGCCGGGCCCGGAGGCGATCCACCCACCGCATGCGCCCGGCCCGGAGGGCGAATTCGACCACCAGCGGCCGTCCGTCTGCTTCGGCCACGAGCAGGGAACCGATCGGGGAGGGCCAGGAGGTCCAGAGGTAGCGCACGGGGGGTGTGAAACCAGGACGTGGGGGTTCCGTTGAATTAGTGCAACCGCCCCGGCGAAGCAACCCGGCCGGCGGGCGGTATATTGCCTTTTCCTTCGCGCCCTCGAGGATCGGCCATGGTTTCCGCCCTTGTGCTGTTGGCGGTGCTGCAGCAACCCCAGAGTCCTCCCCCCCCGCCGCCGCCGCCGCGGCCTCTGCTCACCAGCCCGATCGCGAAGGCCGTCATCCAGCCGGCCGAAGCGGCGGTGCTGGTCGGCGACACGCTTCGGCTCCGCGCCGTGGCCTACGATTCGGCGGGGCGCGAGATCGAGGACGTCACGGCCACCTGGATCACCTCCGGGGGCTTCTTCGAAGGGGCGGTGGACTCCACCGGCCTGGTGACCGGCGGCTCCACCGGGACGCTCACGGTGACGGCCCTGCTCAAGGCGAAACGCGGGGGGCGCTCGGTGCCCGCCATCGGTCGGGTGACGATCCTGCCGCAGCCTGCGGCCCGGGTGGAGGTGGCGCCGGTGGTGTCGCGGCTCTATGTGGGGCAGTCGCTGGTGCTGAACGCCACCCCCTATGCCGCCAACAACGACCGGCGCTACGACGCGGTCACCTGGAGTTCCGACCGGCCCACCGTGGCGGCGGTGTCGCCTGACGGGCGAGTGACGGCCCGCGCTCCGGGTCGGGCGACGCTCACGGCCAGGGCGGGCCGGGCGGTGGCGTCCCTGGCCATCACGGTGGTACCCAACCCCGTCACGGCGGTGCGCCTCGAGCCGGCCACCGCCTCGGTCCGGACCGGCGACGTGGTGGCGTTCACCTTCGTGGCCCGAGCCGGCGCGCGGCCGGTCGCCGACGCCGTCCCCGAATGGACCCTGAGCCCGGGCCACGGGCTGCTCGAGCCGGATGGCACGTTCGTGGCCGATCTCCCCGGCACCTACCGCGTCTTCGCCACCTTCGCCGGGAAGGTGGCGGAGGCGGTCGTGGAGGTGCGGCCGCGGGATGTCCGGCGGCCCGTGACCCTGGTCGGCCGGCTGCCCATCGCCATGACGGCGGCGGAATTCTGGCTCCACCCCGATGGCAAGCACGGCTACCTCACCACGGTCGGGGACCGGGTCTACGCGATCGACTTGCACGACCCGGCCCGGCCGTTCATCACCGATTCGGTCGTGGTGGACGCGCGGACGATCAACGACCTCATGACCACCGAGGACGGCAAGTTCGGGGTGCTCACCCGCGAAGGGGCATCGTCCCGCAAGAACGGCATCGTCGTTCTGTCATTCGAGGACCCGGCGCACCCCAGGCCGATCGCGGATTTCACCGAGACGGTCTCCGGCGGCGTGCACTCGACCTATGTCTACCACGGGCATGTCTACCTCACCGACGACGCGACCGGCTCGATGCGGGTGATCGACATCCGCGACCCGTATCATCCCAGGCAGGTTGCCCGGTGGGAAACCCCGCGGTCGCCGGCCGGGCGTACTCTGCACGACATCGATGTGCGGGACGGCCTGGCTTACCTCTCCTACTGGAACGACGGGCTGGTCATTCTGGACGTGGGGAACGGCATCAAGGGGGGCAGTCCCGAAAACCCGGTGCTCGTGTCGCAGCTCAAGTACGATCTGAACGCGCTCTACCGCGACGTGGAGGCGGTGGGCGGGCCCGGCTTCATCCGGGGGACGCATACCGCGTGGCGGCACGGCAAGTACGTCTTCGTGGGCGACGAGGTCTTCGCGGCCAAACCGCAGGCCACGGGCTTCTACGTCGGCGTGCTGGGGCTGGGGCGGGCCTACGGGCGGCTCCACGTGGTGGACGTCTCGGACATCACCCGGCCGCGGATCGTGGCCTGGTACGAGCCCAAGGACGGCGGGACCCACAACGTGTGGGTGGCGGGGGACACGCTCTATCTTGGCGATTACCAGGGCGGGCTCCGGGTGCTGGACATCTCCGGCGAACTCCGGGGCGATCTGCTGCGACAGGGCCGGGAGATCGCGCACGTCGCCACGGGGGACAAACAGGGCTTCACACCCAACGCCGCCAATGCCTGGGGTGCGATCTACCGGGACGGCTACATCTACGTGCCCGACATGAACTCGGGGCTGTGGATCGTCAAGGTGGAGCCGCAGAACGCGCTGACGCCGTAGGCGGGTGGCGGGGCGTTATATTGCTTCCATGACCTCCCCCCAGACGCTCACCGTCCGGACTTTCACCGATCGCGCGGAAGCGCTGGCGCACTTCGTCCTCCGTGCGGGGGAGGCCCCGCGGATCATCGCGTTCGACGACGCCATGGGGTGCCCAATGGACATCGCCCTGGCGGCGCTGGAGTGGACCAAGGCCGTGGGCATTCTCCATGACGACGACCTGATCCACGCGGCCCGGCTCACGAGCGAGACGGCCGCCGCGGTGATCGAGCGCAAGATCGAGGGGGGGCGGCAGTACGTGTACCTGGGCCCCCGGCTGGATGCCCCCCCGATGGACGTCTTCGAGGGCAAGGTGCTCTTCGATGAGCCGGGGGTGAAAGCCGTGGAGTTCAGCCAGCGAGCCCACGCGCTCGCCCACTTCCTCCGGGCCACCTCGGGCTCGGGAGCCCTGCTGGCGATCCTGGGCCGCCGGGCACCCGAAGTGCGCCACATTCGGCGCTGGCTGGGTTCCATTCTGGGCGAGCTGGACCAGCCCCGAGCACTCGTCGGCGGATGGTTCGCCGTGGGCGGTGCCGGGTGCCTGCTGGCGGGGCCCGACGCCGAAGCCGGCTACCGGTATATCGAGGTCGGCCTGGAACCCTGACGGCGGGTTCGGGTTCTCCTGGGTGGCGACCCCTTCTCGGGGCTCGAGCCGAGCACCCCTCCATCCGAACCGACTCCCCTCCGCACCCTATCGCACCGCATGTTGACGGCTGTGAATCCACATCTCCACATGGTGTGGAGAGGCTGGGGATGCGGGGTTGCGGGCGGCAGTTAGGCGTCCACATCCCTCCACGTCGAGACAGCCTAACCCGAACAAAGACAGGCGCTTGCGCGATTCGTCCACAGGCCTATCTTAGGGCTACCGCTGACGCGACACGTGGCAGAACCGGTTGTTCTGCCGGCGGACGTCAGCGAGCCTGGGCGGGAATTCAGGGGAGATCTCCGACGTCGGCAAGGGCTCAGGGGATCGGCGATCCTGGTGGCACACCGGCCCAGGCAGGTGAAGCCAGTCGCGCGCTTTACCCGCCCCGATGTAGCGCCTCGGGGTGCAGTGCGAGAGGTTGGTCCGCGACCCGACCCGACTCGCAGCGCTCGCGCCGACGAACCAGGTGGGACGGCCATCCGGCCTGGGGATCACGTACCGAGGCCTCACCCATCCTCAACCGGCCGCACATCAGCGCCGGCGGTGGGGAGAGAAGAACGGCGGCGAAGGCTCCGCCCTCGGACGAGTCAGCGTGGTAAGTGGCCGCCGGGCCCCCGAGTCCGGCGGCCACTTCGCATTGGGGCGGGCCGCGTTCTCGCCCGATCAGTCGGCGCCCCACCAGTTGTCGCACCGGGCGGGCCGGGGTCGCCGGCCGGGGCGCGAGGGGGCGGGGCGGGGCGGTTCCACCGGCCCCAGGGCGTTGTCGGCGAGCCAGGCGCGAAAGGCCGCGTCCAGGTCCTCCGGCGGCAACACGGGATCCCAGGGGAACACGGGGCACCGGTGCCCTTCCACCATCAGGTACCACAGGGCAGGCGTGGCCGGCTCGCCCCGGCGCGGATCGGCGGCGCGGGCCTCGTAGGTGACGAAGTGAAAGGACCGGCCCCGGACGAACAGATGGCGTTGCTCTGGTTTGAACCCGGACACGAAGCACTCTCCCCGCTCGAGAGGCGGGCAAGACCGGTGATGGCAGGAGGGCCAGCGGCGGTGTTGCCAGGAGGGACGGCGGGAAGATAACCAAGCGTGGGGGTGCGCGCTGCCTACCCCAGGACCTCCACCACGCTCCGGAGCACCCGGTCCGGCCTTACCCCGCTCTCCGCCAGGATCCCCTCGCGGTACTTTCCCGTCTGCACCAGCCATCCCTGGAATCCCGCCTCCTGCGCGCCCCGCACGTCGGACCAGAGGTCGTCGCCCACCATGACGATCTCGTGCGGATCGGTTCCGGCCGGGAGCTCGAGGCTCGCTGCGGCCAGCCGGAAGAACTCCCGGCTCGGTTTCCCCACCACCACGGCTGGCTTCCCCGAGGCGTATTCCAGGGCCGCGACGAACGGGCCGGCATCGAGAGTGAGTCCCCCGGCCTTCTGGAAGTACCGGTCCTTGGAAAGGGCGACGAGCTCGGCGCCGGCCTGGAGCCGGCTGAAGGCGAGCTGGAGCAGCGCGAAGTCCCAGCGCTCGCCGAGATCTCCCACGATGACTGCCTGACAGGGCTCCTCGAAGCGGACGAACGTGAGCCCTTCCAGGTCCTCGAGCGAGGGTTCAGGGGTGAGGGCCAGCACTCGGCGGAGGCCGCGGCCGGCTGCATAGCGGCCCGCGGCGACCGCGGGGGTCACGATCTCCTCCGGCGAGATCCGGTAGCCCAGGCTCCAGAGCCGTTCGACCAGCCCGCGCCGCGAGCGGCTGGTGGTGTTGGTGACGCAGCGGAACGGGAGGCCGCGCTCCCGGAGCGCCTCGAGCAGCGCCGGTCCGCCGGGGACGGGGTCCTGATCCACGTACAGGGTGCCGTCCAGGTCGAGGAGCAGGCCGCGCATGGCGCGAGAGGTACGTGGGGACGGGCTCCGGCGCAAGGCCCGCCTTGACAGGAGGCGTCCGAGGCTCCACATCCCGTCAGGCGTCACCCGTCACCCGTCACCCGTCACCCGTCACCCGTCCCCGCTCCCATGCCCGCTTCCGGACCACAGCGCCGCTTCTGCATCGTGAACCCCGGAGGCGGCTCCCTTACCGTCCGCCTCCTCGCCAACCAGGCCCTCCGGGCCGGCGCCGACTTCCGGATCGTGCGCATGAAGCCGGAGAAGAAGGAGGTGCGGGAGGTCTGGAAGCTCGTCGCCGGCGACACCGGTGTGGGCGAGCACGAGGTCAAGCTCAAGCCGCGGAGCCTCGGGAGCAATGTCATGGCTTGGCAGGTGCTGGTCTGTTCGCTGATCCCCGGCGTCGAGGCCGGTACCGTGGAGATTCAGGTGGTTCAGGACGGGGTCACCTGTCCGGTGACCAAGCCGACCCAGTGGGCTCTCGAGCGGGTGCCCCGCTGCGAGGGGCGGGCCCGACCGCTGTCGATCCGCGGGCACCTCACGTTTCTGACCGCCTGAGACTCCCGGAGCGGCGATGCGCCTCACCACCTGCGGCCTCGGCCTGGCACTCGGCGCGCTCCTGCCGGCCGCGGCGCTCCGCGGCCAGGAGGCCGATCCGGCCTACCGGTTCGTCCTCGACTACGACGTGCCGGAGTCTCCGGCCCTGGTCGCCATCGGGTCGGCCACCGGCAACATCACCCGGGGGAGCGCCGCCAAGCCGTTTGTCGCCCAGCTCGTGAACCAGTTCCAGTCGGGCGAGAAGGTGGCCAACGGGCTCGGCCTCGATCTGGCGCCGTACTTCCTGTACGGCGGACGCCTCACGAGCATCGAGGAGTACCGCCGGAACACCCTCAAGCGGATCCTCGCCAACGCCAGCCTGTCGCTCGCCACCGCGCAGGACGCAAGCGATTCGACTTCCCTCGTCTTCGGGGTGGGAATCCGGCTGACCTTGTTCGACGCCCACGACCTGCTCCAGGACCCGGAGCTGGGCCGGGACATTGACGACCTCCTCGCGGCCGCGGCGAGCGCGGAGGGCGCCGAACTGTTGGAGGACGACGTCATCGAGCCGGCGGGCGCAGAACTGGATTTCGGGCCGGCCTACGAGCGGGCCCGGGCCCGGGTGCGGAACCGGCGGGGCGGGGCGTTGAGCCTCGCCTGGGCGATGAGCGGCCTTCTCAAGGGCTCGATCGCGTCGGGCGACAGCATCCAGAACACCCGGCACACGGTCTGGGCCGCCTACCGCTATTCGCTGGGCGGCGGGACCGACGCGCTCGCGCAGCTCCAGTGGCGCCAGACCGAGGCCAAGGCCAGCTCCTTTAGGGGCGGCGCGGCGCTCCGGGCCACCACCGACCGGTATGCCGTCGCAGCGGAGCTCTTCTTCGATTCCGACCCCGATGAAGCCGCCTCCGGGCGGCTCGGCGTGGGTGTGAACGCGGAACTCCGGGTAACCAGGGGCGTGGCGCTCATCGGCCAGCTCGCCACCGAGCCGGTTACCGTGGGCAATCGCACCGCTTCCCGGGTGCGGCTCCGGACCTCGGTACGGTGGAACGCCACCGCCGAGCCCTAGGGCGGGCCCCCGGCCCGGATCCGCTGTCCACCGGGCGCTCTGGGGATTCGGGGAACGGGCCGCCGAGGGCGCCGAGGGGTGTGCTGGAGGTTTCCCGGACCGGCCGGATCTGGACCGGCTCACCGTCGCCGCGGCTCAGTACCGCCCCAGGTAGTTCCGGATCTCCCACTCCGTCACTTCCTGGTTGAATTGCGCCACCTCCGCCCGCTTGGCCTCGAGAAACCGTTCGGTGAGGTGCTCCCCCAGGGCGTCCTTGATCACGTCGTCCTTCTCGAATCGGTCCAGCGCCTCGTGCAGGTCACGCGGCAGGTCGTCAATCTGGTACTTGCGCCGGTCGCGGAAGCTCATGCGGAAGACGTTCCGGTTCACGGGCTCCCGGCACTCGTACTTGTTGATCACCCCGTCCAGCCCTGCCGCGAGCTGGACCGCGATCGAGAGATAGGGGTTGGCCGAGGGGTCGGGCATCCGGAGTTCGCAGCGGGTGCCGATCCCGCGCCGCTCCGGAATCCGGACCAGCGGGGAGCGGTTCCGCATGCTCCAGACCACATTGACCGGCGCCTCGTACCCCGGGATCAGGCGTTTGTAGGAGTTGATGAGCGGATTGGTGATGGCGCAGAACCCCCGCGCGTGCCTGAGGAGTCCCTCCACGTACTGGAGCGCCACCTCGGAGAGCTGGTGTTCGGTCCGCGGGTCGTAGAAGGCGTTCTCCTTCCCCCGGAAGAGGGACTGGTGGGTGTGCATTCCGCTTCCGTTCTGGCCCATGATCGGCTTGGGCATGAACGAGGCGATGAACCCGTTGGCGTGGGCGATGGCGCGCACCACGAACCGGAAGGTGGCGATGTTGTCGGCGGTGGTGAGCGCGTCGGCGTAGCGGAAGTCCACCTCGTGTTGCCCCGGTGCCACCTCGTGGTGCGCCGCCTCCACCTCGAAGCCCATCATCTCGAGGTCGTTCACGATCCGGCGGCGGAGCTCCTCGCCCTTGTCCACCGGGGTGAGGTCGAAGTAGCTCCCGCTGTCGTGGGTGCTCGTGCTGGGGTCGCCGCTCGGGTTCCGTTCGAACAGGAAAAACTCCACCTCGCAGCCGGCCATCATGCTGTACCCGAGCGACTTGGCCTTCTCGATCTGGCGCTTCAGCGTGAGGCGGGGGCAGCCGGCGAACGGTTCGTGGTCCGGCGTGTAGATGTCGCAGAGCAAACGGGCCACCCGGCCGCCCTCGGCATCAGAGGGCAGGATCCGGAAGGTGTCCAGGTCCGGCTTGAGGAGCATGTCGCTCTCCTCGATCCGCACGAATCCCTCGATCGAGGACCCGTCGAACATGATCTCGCCGTCGAGCGCCTTCTCGAACTGGCTTCTCGGCACCTCGACGTTCTTGTTCACGCCCAGGATGTCGGTGAACATGAGCCGCATGAAGTCCACCTGGAACTCGTCGGCGAGCTTCAGGATATCGGCCTTGGTGACCCCGGACAGGTGGCGGGGGAATTCGGCGAGGATGGGGCGGGCGACGCTCAACTCAGGCTCTCAAGAATCTTCCACAGCTCGATGGGACTGAACTCGTTGAACCGCTCCACGATGTCCTGTTCGGTCCACTCGCGGAAGATCCAGCCGGTGCTCCGGTGCCGGGAACCCTCGACGAAATGGAGCCGCCCTTGCGCCAGGGCGCCCACGGTCCGCGTCTCCAGGTAGACGCTCCAGCGGGTCTGGCTCCGCGCCAGGTCGCCCAGGTGGCGTGCGGCAGGGGCCTCGGGAAGGGGAGGAACCGGCGGCGGCTGCGGCTGACCCATGGTCTCCTCCGGAGCGGCTCACACAGAGGGTAATGGGGCCCGGAAAGGGGGACAAGACGGCGGCCAGCCTCGGCACCCGAGGGTCCGGCCCCTGGCGCCCTGCCCAGGAGCGGACGGCGATCTTGTGGAGCGTTCCTGCCGCCCCGATCGGTGACGGGAAACGCGGGTCCGGTGGCGGGCGGGGGCCGCGCCCAGCCGTCCCCCACCACCCCTCTCCTCGCTTCTTGGGGACTGGTTCAGGACCCGGCTAGATTCCTCGCCCCATGACGACCACCGCCACCCCCGTCAGCACCGGATGCCGCACCTGCGCTGCGCCGCTCAGCCCGGGGGCCCGGTTCTGCCACCGTTGCGGCCAGCCTGCCACCGCAGCCGGATCCGAGCGGACGCCCTGGATCATTGCGTGGACCGTCATCGCCGTGCTCCTCGCGCTGATCGTGTGGCACGTGGAAACCCGGGGGCCGGGGGGTGAGCGCCCGATCATGGCGAACGTGGGGTCGAGCCCGGGCTCGGCAGGTCCGGCCGGGGGAGCCGCTCCGGACATCAGCCGGATGTCGCCGCGGGAGCGCTTTCTCCGGTTGAGCGACCGAGTCCTGGGCGCGGCGGAGGCCGGTGACACGGTGACGGTCCAGCGCTTCGCCCCCATGGCTCTCGCCGCCTACGCGATGTTGGACACGGTAGACGTGGACGCCCGCTACCACGCGGCGATGGTCGCGCTCGAGGTCGGCCGCCAGGCGGAAGCCCTCGCGCTGGCCGACACCATCGCCGCTGAGGCAGGCACCAACCTGTTCGGTTATCTCGTCCAGGCCGCGGTCGCGGAAGCCCGCGGCGACCGCGCCGCACTGGACCGAGCGCGCCGGGCCTTCCTGGCGAGCTACGCCGCCGAGCTTCGGAAGGACCGGCCGGAGTACAAGGAGCATCTGGAACTGCTGGAGCAGGCGAGGGACCGGTTTACCCCGTGATCGCGCGGGCAGCGGTTGAACGATGATGCGGCCGCATACGGCCCCTGGTTCCGTTCCCGTTCACCGCTCAGACACCGCACCTCGGCCTCGGCCTGTCCCGCCACCCACTGCCATCGCCACGCCGCGATACGTTATGCCGACCACCATCCGCCTCGCCCACTCCCCCGATTCCGACGACGCCTTCATGTTCTACGCGCTGGCGGCGGGGAAGATCGAGACCGGCGATCTGCGCTACGTCCACGAGCTCGCCGACATCGAGACGCTGAATCGGCGGGCCCTGGCGGGCGAGCTGGACGTGACCGCCGTGTCCATTCACGCCTACGCGTACCTGGCCGACCGGTACGCGCTGCTTTCGAGCGGGTGCTCGATGGGCGATCGCTACGGGCCGCGGCTGGTCGGGCGGGAGCCACGGGCGGCCCGGGCGGAAACGAGGGTAGGGGGTGGCGGTGCGGCGATCCGCATTGCGGTGCCCGGGAAGCTCACCACCGCCTACCTGGCCCTCAAGCTCTATCAGCCGGAGTTCACCGAGGTCGTGGTTCCGTTCGATCGCGTCGAGGACCTGGTCCTGGAGGGGTCGGTGGACCTAGGCTTGCTGATTCACGAAGGGCAGCTCACCTATCGGGACCGCGGCCTCCATCTCTGGGCCGATCTCGGCGAATGGTGGTTTGGCGAGACCGGCCTGCCGCTCCCCCTGGGGGGTAACGCGGTCCGCCGCGATCTGGGCGAGGCGGTGGTCCGGCAGGTCGCCCGCGACCTCCGGGCCAGTATCCTCTACGGCTTGGAGCATCGGACCGAAGCCCTGGCCCACGCCCGGCAGTACAACCGCGGCATCGGCGACGAGCGAACCGATCGGTTCGTTTCCATGTACGTGAACCAGTGGACCGTGGACTACGGCGAGCGGGGCCGGAAAGCCGTACGGGAGCTGCTTCGGCGGGGCCACGAGGCCGGGGTCATTCCTCACGCGGTGGAAGTGGAGTTTGTCGGGTAGCGGCCGGAGGCCGCCGAGACTCGAGCCCCGCCGCCGCGGGGGCACGCGGATTGACGCGGAGGGGCTTGTTCGTCACCCCGAGCGAAGTGGTGGGCGCGAGGCCGCCGCGCTGGCGGCGGTGGCAGGGAGCACTCTCGGGAGAGGGGCGGCGCCAATCGGACGCGGGCCCGGCTCGCCAACGGTTGGCCGGAGGCCGGGTCCGGTGGGGGGCTCCTGAGGCCGGCCACCAGTTCGAGTGACCGGGTGCGACTCGGAGCGCGACCTATGGCGCCCCGCCCTTCGACAGGATATTCTTCCTCGGCAAGCAGTTACAGCGCCTGACCACCTTATTTCCTCGTTCGCGGAGCTCCGGGTGCCGCTGGCCGACGCGCCCATCAGCGTACTCGTCGTTGACGACGAAGAGCCGATCCGGAACGCGCTCAAGAAATACCTCGCCCAGCAGGGGTACGACGTCACCACCGCCGCGAGCGGTGACGAGGCGCTCCGGATCCTCCAGCGCCAGAAGATCGCCGTCATGCTGCTTGACGTCCGCATGCCGGGGCGGAGTGGCATTGATCTGGTGCCCCAGGTCCTGGAGGTGGAGCCGAGTATCGCGATTCTGATGCTCACCGCGGTCAACGACGCCACCACCGCCGCGCTCTGCATGCAGCGCGGGGCGATGGACTACCTCACCAAGCCGATTGATCTGGCCGATCTGGCGCGGGCCATCCTTCGCGCGGTCCGGCGCCGCGACAGCATGATCGAGCAGCAGAATCTCAACCAGTGGCTCAAGGAGGAGGTCGCGGTCCGCACCGCGGAACTGCGGCGCGAGCGGGCCAAGCTCGAGCGCCTGTCGGTGGCGACCCTCGAGGCGTTGGTGAACGCCCTCGAGGCGAAGGACCCCTTCATCCGAGGGCATTCGACCCGGGTGGCCGACCTGGGCGCCCTGATCGCCGCCGAACTTGGGCTGAGCGACGAGCAGGTGGAGCAGGTACGGATGGCGGGCCGGCTGCACGATATCGGCAAGATCGGCATCCGGGAGGAGATTCTCACCAAGGAGGGACCGCTCACCGCGGAGGAGTACGAGGCGGTGAAACAGCATGTGATCATCGGCTCCCAGATTCTGGCGCCGCTCCAGCACCTGGGCGAGATCATCGCCTTTGTCCGGAGCCATCACGAGCGCTGGGACGGCCAGGGCTATCCGGACCGGCTCAAGGCTCAGGAGATCCCCCTGGGCGCGCGGATCCTCTGTGCCGCCGAGATCTACGATGCGCTCACCACCGCGCGGCCCTACCAGGAGAAGATGCCGCCCGACGTGGCGGTGGAGCGCATGCGCGACCTGGCCGGCAGCGTGTTGGATCCCGACGTCTACCGGGCTCTGGAAGCCGCGGTACGGCGGCGCCAGGCCCTGGTCTTCCTCGACGATGCCCGAAGCTGACCCCCGGCTCCCCGGGCTGGTCCGGGGACGGGAGCCCTCGTTGCGCTAGATTCCGCCAAGGCCGCGCCCCGCGGCCTTGGTCCGTTTTGGTGATCTGGATCACCGTGAGTCGGGAACCGGCGGCATGAGTTGTGCCGCTGCGAGTGGGGCTATGGGGAAGACGGTCCTCATCATAGACGACGACCCGGACCAGCGGCGGCTCTTGGAGCGGACCCTGGCGACCCGGGGCTACCGGGTGCTCTTGGCCGCCGACGGCGAGGCGGGTCTGGCCCTGGCCGTCACGGGCCGGCCGGATGCCATCGTGCTGGACGTCATGATGCCGCGACTCAATGGCTTTCAGACCTGCCGGCGTCTCAAGGCCGAGCCCGCCACCGCCAGCGTTCCGGTCGTCATGCTCACCGCGAAGGACCAGCCGGCGGACGAGTACTGGGCCCGTGAGGTGGGCGCCAACGAGTATCTGACCAAGCCGGTCGAGATCAGCGCGCTGCTCGACCTTCTCGATCGGCTGACAGCCTCCCGGTGACGCTGCTCGATCTCATCCTCCTCTTTGCGGCCACGGTGGCAGGCGCCGGGTTGCTCGGCGTGGTGGCGTGGGTGGGCTACAGCCTGTACCTGACGCGGCTCGAACGGAACATGGCGCGGCGCAAGGGGGCCTACCGCCAGTTCCTCGCCGAGCTTTCCTCCCGCGACCTGGCCTTCCTCGAGCCCGAGCTCAAGCGGGTCAAGACGCTCCGTGACTTCGAGGCGCTCGAGGCGCTGCTCGAGGAGCAGGCCCGGACCTCCACCGGCCGGCCCGGCTGGTTGCTCGATGCCTACGACCGGCTCGGCCTGGTGGACAAGTACATCGAGCGGCTCCGGCACGCGAGGAAGTGGCGCGAGCGGGCCTTCGCCGCCGAGCTCCTGGGGCGGGTCGGCAGCGCCAAGGCCGTGCCTCCGCTGCTCGAGACCGTTCAGGCGACCCGGACCGAGGACGCGGACGTCCGGGAGATCGCCCTCCGTGCGCTGGCCCGGATCGCCGATCCACAGGCGGTGGGCCCGCTGGTGGAGGCGCTCAAGCAGGCCGAGAGCTGGCTGGCTCCGCGGATCGCGGACATCCTGGTGCGCCACGGCGAGGCGGTGGTGGAACCGATGCTCCAGTTCCTGGCTGACGGCTCTCGCCACCCCGCCCGGGCCTGGGCGGCGAATGTGTTAGGGGAGGTCCGGGCCCGACGTGCCTTCCCCGCCTTGGTCCGGGCCCTCGGCGACATGGACGACGAGGTCCGGGCCAAGGCGGCCGGCGCTCTGGGCAAGCTGGGTGATCGCCGGGCCGTGACCTACCTGCTGGACCATCTCCTCTCGGACCCGGCGCCTTTCGTGCGGGCGCGCATCGCCGGGGCGCTGGGCCAGTTCGACGACCGGGAGGTGGTGGATCGCCTGGTGCGGGCGCTGGGCGATCCGGCGTGGTGGGTGCGGATGCGGAGCGTGGAGGCTCTGGAGCAGATCGGGCGGAACGCCGAGGGCCCGCTGGTGCTGGCGCTGGACGACCCCGATCCCGAGATCCGGATCCGGGCGGCGGTGGCGCTGGAGCGGCTGGGCCTCCCCACTCGTCTGGTGGAGCAGATCGAACGGGGCACGGGGGGCGCCGAGGCGGAGCAGCTCCTCGCCAAGTTCGGCGTGGCCGGCGCGCGGGAACTGCTGGCCGAGCTGTTGCACCACCCGGCGGCCTCGGTGCGGCTGGCGGTGATCCGGGCGGCCCGGGCCGGGGCGCGCCAGGATCTGAGCGCCGAGCTGCTCGAACGGGGTCGCCGGGATGGGGAGCCCGCGGTGAGGGCCGCGGCGTTCGAGGCACTGCGGGCCCTGGGCGCGCGGGACGCGGGCCCGGCGGCGCTGGAGGCGCTGGCGGACGCCGACCAAGAGGTCCGGGCCGCCGCGATCGCCCTGCTCGGCGAACTGGGCGGCGCGGAACTCGGCGCAACGCTGCTGCCCCGCGCGGGCGACGCGGAGCCCCTGGTGCGCGCGGCCGCGGCCCGAGCCCTCGGTCTGGTGGGTGCCGCCGGGGCTGAGGCAGCGTTCGAACGGCTGCTTCGCGACCCCGTGCCCGCCGTCCGCGCCGCGGCGGCGGAGGGGGCGGCCGCTGCGGGGTGGCAGGGGGCCGTGCCGCGGCTCATGGAGCTCCTGGAGGACTCGGAGGATCTCGTCAGGCAATCGGCCGCCGCAGCGCTGGGGGCCCTGGGGGACCCCGTCGCGGTCCCCGCGCTCGTCAAGGCATTCCGGCGAGCCCTGCCACCGGTGAGCGAGGCGATCATCCACGCGGTGGCCCGGCTCGACAGCGCCGCCCTGGCCGACATCATCGACATCCTGCTCGAGCGCGAGGACGTGCCCTGCCGGGTCGGCGTGGTGCGGACCCTCGGCACGCTCAAGCCGCCCTACCCCGAGCCGCTGGTCGAAAGCCTCTTCCTGGACCGGGCCCCGGAGGTGCGGGCGGCCGCCGCGGAACTCCTGGGCCGGCTGGAGTCGGAACGGTCGGTGCAGCTGCTGGAGGGCGGGCTTCGCGATCCGGACGAGACCGTCCGGGCCCGGGTAGTGGATGCCCTGGTGCGCCGCGACCGGGCCGAACTCGGCCCCACCGTGATGGCCCTGCTCGAGCACGATCCCTCGCCGGCCGTGCGGGAGCGGGCGGCGCTCGCCACCGGGCTCTTCCGCGTGCCGGGCGGCGAGGTGGCGCTGCTCAAGCTCTGTCGGCCGGAGGAGCCGCTCGCCGTCCGGACCGCGGCCTGCCTGGCGATCGGCGCCTACGACCAGGAAAGCATCGTTGCCCGCGTGCTGGAGATGGCGGACGAGGCGGCGCTCCGCGACCTGCTCCGCGAGCGACTCAAGCACGACGCGGAGTACCGGCTCCTGGGCCTCCGGCTCCGGGAGGCGCGTCACGTCGAACTCCGCGCGCTGGGCTCCACCTCGCGCGAGGAAATGGAGCGGATTCTCGCCGAAGGCATGCGCGGGGTCCTGAGCCCGGCGCAGCGGGTCCGGCTGGTGGCGGGACTCCGGGCCTTCCAGGGTGAACGGAGCCGATCGGCCTTGCTCGGGGTGCTCCGGAGCGATCCGAGCCCCGAGGTCCGGGCCGCGGCCCTGACCGCAGTCGGCGGCATGCTCGACGCCGCCGAGCTGGAGCTCACGGCCACCCGCGCGCTGGCGGACCCCCACCACGCCGTGCGGCACGCGGCGGTCGCGTTGTTCCAGCGGGTGGCACCCGACCAGGCGCTGCCCAACCTCCTGCGCCTGCTCCGCGCGGAGGAAGACCCGGTGGTCCTCCAGACGGTGGCGCAGCTCGCCGAGGCGGCCTTCCCGACCTTCATGGACCTGGCACTCGCCGTGGACGTCTCGGGGGAGGAGGCCGTGCTGATCACCCGGGTCGCCCGGTACATGCATCACCCCGAGCTGCGGCAGGTGCTGAGCGCCATCGGAAGGAGCGACGCCGCCCGGGTACGCCAGGCGGTGGCCGAGCTGTGGGCCGCCCGGCCCGACTTCGTGGACGAAGAGGCACTGGAGGCGCTGGCCGTGGACCCCGAGGTCGCGGTGCGGCGGGCAGCCGTGGGCGCCTGGGCCGCGGGCGGCCGCTACGATCGGCTCGCCGCCATGCTGGGCGACCCGGATCCCGGCGTCCGGCAAACCGTGGCCCTCGCGTTCCGCGACGCTCCGGACAGCCGGGCGCTGGATCCCCTGCTGCTCGATCCCGACGAGTCGGTCCGGGCCGCGCTCTTCGCCGTGCGCCTGCTCCGTGGCGAAGTGAGCGACCCGCCCGCGGCCTTCCGCGTCTCCCGCCAGGCCGCCGCCGCCGCGATCCAGCGAGCGTCCTCGGTCGAGGACCTCCGCGACGCGGCTCGAACCGAACGCGACCCCCAGCGCCGCCAGGCCGCCGCCCTCGCCCTCGCGGTGCTCGACGACGAGGCCGCCTACACCGTCATGCGCACCGACCCGCTCTGGGCGGTGCGCGATCGGGTCGGCCGCATGCTCGCCGGTCGGCCGGACCTGCCTGACGCGAGGCGCCCTGCATGACCCACGACACGGTCCTGGCGGTCGCCGCCGCGCTCGGCCTCCTCGCTCAGCCCCTCTTCCTGGCCTACTTCCTCGCCTACAACGGCTACATGCTCACGCTCATCGCGCTGTCCGCCCGGCAGGTCCGGCGGCGGGTGGCGGGGCATTTCATCGAGGACCTCGACCTCATCGACCAGAGCGACTACACCAAGCCACTCACGATGGTCGTCCCCGCCTTCAACGAGGAGGTGACGATCGTGGACAGCGTCACCAACCTGCTCCACTGCGACTACCCCCGCTTCGAGGTCGTGGTGGTGAACGACGGGTCGTCGGATCGGACCCTCGAGGTCCTCAAGCAGGCGTTCCGGCTCCGCCGGACCGATCTTCCCTACCGCGACGCCATCGGGACCGCCCGGGTCCGCGCCATGTACGAGGCGACGGTGCCCCTGCCGCCGAACGTCATGCAGATGGTGGTGATCGACAAGGAGAATGCTGGCAAGGCCGATGCGCTCAACGCCGGGATCAACGCCTCGACCTGCCCCTACTTCGTGAGCCTGGACGCCGACTCGATCCTCGACGAGCACGCGCTCAAGGAACTCATGCGGATGATTCAGGAAGACCCCCGCATCGTGGCGGTCGGCGGCCAGGTGGCGATCGCCAACGGGTGCACCATTCGCGGCGGGAAGGTCATCAGCGTGGGACTCCCCTCGCACCCCTGGGCCCGGTTCCAGATGGTCGAGTACCTCCGTTCCTTTACCACGGGGCGGACCGGACTCGACCGGCTCGACTGCATTCTCATTCTGTCCGGCGTCTTCGCGGTGTTCGAGAAGGAGACCGTGATCCGGGCCGGCGGATATCTCACGCCGCTCGTCCAGCACAAAATCGTGGAGGAGTACGTGGGGCCGCGGGCGGGGACCGTCTGCGAGGACATGGAGATCATTGTCCGGCTCCACCGCTTCATGCGGGACAAGCTGCGGAACCGGCGGATCGCGTTTCTCCCTCACCCGGTGGCCTGGACCGAAGTTCCGGAGCGCCTCGAGTCGCTCCGCAAGCAGCGGGGCCGCTGGTACCGCGGGCTCCGCGAGTCGCTCTTCTATCACCGGGACATGCTGTTCCGCCGGAAGTTCGGGCGGATCGGGTGGTTCGCGCTGCCCACCTTCTGGGTCTTCGAGTACTACGGCCCCATCATCGAGGCGCTGGGCTACAGCTTCGTCGCCGCGTTCCTTCTGGCCGAGTGGGCGCTGGGCGTCACCCTCCTCAACAAGCAGTACGCCGTGGCGTTTCTCCTCGCGTCGCTGGGGTGGGGCATGCTGGTCAACATCTTCGCCGTCCTGGTGGGCGCGTGGCGCTTCCGGTTCGGGCTCGCGGATCGGCTCCAGCGCGGCCTCCTGCCCTTCAACCGCCGGCGCGACGTGCTGATTCTGCTCGGGTACGCCGTCCTGGAGAACTTCTTCTGGCGGTGGCTCACGCTCTACTGGCGGCTCCGCGGGTTGTGGGACGCCTGGCGCGGCAAGATCGGATGGGAGAAATTCGCCCGCCAGGGCTTCCAGAAACAGCCGGAGGTGGCGCGTGCGGCGTGAGGGCGCTCCGGTCCGCGCTCTCGTCGTGGACGATGACGACGCCACGCGCGCGCTCCTCCGGGCCGTCCTGGTGGCCGCGGGTCACCCCGCCCCCACGGTGGTGGCCAGCGCGCGCGAGGCGCTCGCAGCGGCGCCGGGACACGAGGTGATCCTGCTGGACCATCAGCTGCCGGACGGGGCCGGGCTCGACCTGATCCAGCCGCTCCGGAGCGGCCCCGGGCACCCCGCCGTCATCCTGGTCACCGGGCACGGGGACGAGTCGCTGGCCGCGGCCGCACTCCGGCAGGGCGCGGACGACTATCTGGTCAAGGACGGATCCTTGCCTGGCCTGGTTCCCCAGGTGGTGGAACGGGTGCGGCGGCACCGCGCCCTCCGGGAAGCCCTCGCCGCCGCCGAGCGGGACCTGGTGCACGCCGAGCGGATGGCGGCCATCGGCCAGCTCGGCATCACGCTCCATCACGAGATCAACAACCCGCTCCAGGCCGCCACCGCCGAGGTCGAACTCCTCCTCGCCGACGCCGCCAGCCTGACCGGGGAGCAGCAGGCCTCGCTCCGAACGATCCGGGAGGCGCTCGCCCGGATTCACGCGACCCTTCAGCGCATCGGCACCCTCCGGCACGACCGGACGGTCGAGTATCTCGACGGTGTCGCGATGATAGACCTGTCGCACCGGACCCAGCCTCTGCCGGTCCAGCAGGGCGAGGCGCTCCTCCATCTCCCGGACGACGACACCGCGCGGGTGGTCTCGCTGCTCCTCCGCCACGCCGGCTTCACGGTCGTGCGGGTGGGATCGGTCGCGGAGCTGGCGAGCCGGGCCGCCCAGCCGGGCGTCACCCTGGTCGTGGTGGCGGGGAGCCCCGTGCCCGGCGCCGAGCCGCTGGGCGGCTTTCAACCGGCGCCTGATCGGGCGTATACCGTGGTGGCGCTCACCTTTGGCGACGGCACCCCGGCCCGGGCCGCCGGGGCGGACCACGTGGTCACGCTCCCCTTCGATCCGGGCACCTTTACCCAGGAACTGCTGGCCGCGATGCGGGGCTGAGGCACAAGCCGGACTTCAGCGCGCACCGGAGCCGGCCTGCGGCGCCGGGCTCGACCCTGCTGGCGCAGGGGTGACGGGGGGGGGGGCCAGACGTCGTGCCGGCTCGCGCCGTCATGCCCGCGCAAGCGGGCATCCAGTGTCGGGCCTCCAGTGCCGGCCACCGGGCGCGGCCGGGCTGGACCCCTGCTTGCGCAGGGGTGACGGGGGGGACAGGCGCCCGGGCGTGGACCCCTGCTGGCGCAGGGGTGACGGGGGGCACCGGGCGCCCAGGCGTGGAACCCTGCTGGCGCAGGGGTGACGGGGGGGGGACGGCCAGACGTCGTGCCGACTCGCGCCGGTCATGCCCGCGCAAGCGGGCATCCAGTGCCGGGCCTCCAGTGCCGGCCACCGGGCGCCCCGGGCGTGGACCCCTGCTTGCGCAGGGGTGACGGGGGGACCGGGCGCCCGGGCGTGGACCCCTGCTTGCGCAGGGGTGACGGGGGGGCCGGGCGCCCGGGCGTGGAACCCTGCTGGCGCAGGGGTGACGGGGGCAGACGGCCACAAGTCGTGCCGGCTCACGCCGTCATGGCATCCTCGGCTCAACCAGGTCGCTCTCCTTTGCCGCCCCCTCGCGGCACCACCGGATGCTCGCGGGTCATGATGTCCATCTCGTCGCGAGTGGCGAGCCGCGGCAGGGTGGTATCGGGCTCGGCGGCCGGGGAGAGCGCCGCGACGTCCCGCGGCGGGAGCAGGTGGCGGATCGAGTTGGCGTAGTACTCGAGCAGGGGGCGCTCGTTCGGGAGGATGACCAGGTCGTCGCCCTGCTCGAGGACGAGGCGCCGCATCCGGAGCATCCGCCAGGCCCGCTGCCAGACCTCCTCGACGGGCAGTTCCGCCCGCACCACGCGGGCGTTGAACTCGGTGAGCCGATCCCGGAGTTCGTCCAGCCGCTCGAGGAGCCGGGTTCGCGGGACCACGCTGGTCCCGAACGAGAGCAGCGCGGCCGCCGCGAGGGGCACCGGGGTCACCGGGATGATCTGGCCGATCCGCTCCATCGCCAGCTCGGCGAGTCGCTGCACGTGGGGGAGCCGTTCCGGCTTGGGGAGCGCCAGGATCCCCGGCGGCTGGGTCGCAAGCCACCCCCGCACCGAGATGGGGGTCCCGAAATTCACCGCCACGCGCCCGTAGCGACGCAACTGCCCGGTGAGAAGCCGCAGGGTGTTCCAGGCGAGGTAGTGGCCCACCGTGCGGAGCTGGGCCCACCGCGAGACCGGCCGCCCGCCCACGATCCGCTCCCGGATCAGCGAGCGGTCTTCCAGCACCCGGTCGTAATTGATCGCCACCGGCACGAGCCAGATATCCCGGTCGAAGGCCGGATCCTCCAGGGTTCGCACGATGTAGTCGAGCAGCCCGATCTTCACCGGCCGGAGGGCGCCGTCGCGGGTGAGCCCGCCCTCGGGGAAAATGCCCTGTGTGACGCCGTTCCGGGTGATCAGCTGGACGTACTTCTCGAGCACCGTGTGATAGAGCGGCTCCCGGTACTGCCGCCGGATGAAGTAACTGCCGAAGCTTTTGAAGACGTACTCCAGGGGCCAGACCCGCGCCCACTCGCCCACGGCGTAGCTGATGCTCACCACCCGGGCCAGCACGTAGGCCACCACCACGTAATCGGCGTTGCTCCGGTGGTTCATCAGGTAGACCACCACGTCGCGCCGGGGGATCCGATCCAGCGCCGCCTGATCCCGGTATTCCAGCGTCGCCTTGTACAGCAGGTTGATGGTGAGGCGGGCGAGATTGTAACCGAGCTTGTAGTAGGAGAGGACGTTGAAGAAGGGGACGATCTCGTCAATGTACTGGTTCACCCGGATCCGCACGACGCTCTCCGGCTGCCGGTGCAGGCGGGCATGGGTCGCGATCGCCTCGAGGATCGCCGGATCGTGCAGGAGCTCTTCGCGGATCCGCTCTCGCTGGACCAGCTTGTAGCGGTCGATTCGGGCCCGGAACTGGAACACCGCATGCCGGGCCCAGCTCCGGAGCCGGTTGCGCACGGTGCGGCGGGTGAGGGCGACCAGGCCGGCGGCACCAGCGAGGCCCGCCAGGCCCAGGGCGAGCCAGAGGCTGTCAGGCACGCTCGGCCCCGGCCGCCTTCTCCGCCTGGTAGGCCATGCCTCGCAGGCGGATGATGCGCTGCCGGATCGGGGGGTGGGTGGCGAGCAGGTCGGCGAGCCGGCCCTCCTGGTCGGCGAACCGGGTGGGCCGGGGATCCACGATGCAGAGGTGGGCCGCCCCGCGGCTGATCGTGCGGGTGGGCGCGGGCGCGGCCGTGAGCTTCTCGAGGGCGGTGGCCAGCGCCATCGGGTTCCGGGTGAGCTGGGCCGCGGTGGCGTCGGCCAGGTACTCGCGCTTGCGGCTCACCCCCATGGCCAGAAGCCGGGCCAGCACCGGCGCCAGGACCAGGGTGAGCAGCCAGAGCAGCAGGACGATCAGCGCGAGCGGGTTCCCCCCTTTGCCGCCCTTGCCGCCCCGGCCTCCCCCGCCGCCGACCCGAACCCCGCGCACCATCCGGCCCAATCCGTCGGACACGAGCGCGATCGCCCCCACCATCGCGGCGAGGAGCGTGAGCAGGCGGACGTCGAGGTTCCGGATGTGGGCCATCTCGTGGGCCACGACCGCCTGCAGTTCGTCGCGGGTGAGCAGCGGCAGGAGGCCTCTGGTCACGGCGAGGCTGGCCCCGGCCGGCGTGATGCCGGTGGCGAACGCGTTAGGGTCGGAGTCAGGCACGATCCAGATGCGGGGACGCGGCAGCCCCGCCGCGATGGCCATTTCCTCCACCACATTGACCAGGCGCCGCTCGGCGTCGTCGGCGGGTTCGATGACCTCCCAGGCCCCGGTGGCCCAGAGCACGCGGTCTGGCCCCCGCTTCCAGGAGTACCAGCAGATCCCGGCGGCGAAGAGCGTGGCGACGAGCCCGATGACGGGCACCGTATGGTGGTAGGCGCCGGGCTCCGCATCCCGGGTGAGGAGGTAGAAGCCGAGGTCGCCCCCGAACCCCACCCAGGCGAAGAACACGATGAACCCGGTAACGAGCCAGAACGACCGGCGCCGGTTGGCCTCCTGCTGCGAAAAGAGATCGTCCCGCGTCACGCCGATGGCTTGTCGGGCGACAGATCCACCCTGGGCGCCGCGCGCTCGGCGGCGTCCTCGATCTCCCAGAGTTCCGCCGGTTCTGCCCGGGCCAGTCCGGCCAGCAGGCTCCAGGGGAACTGCATCTGGCGGGTGTTGTACTCGGTCGCCTTGTCGTTGTAGAGCTGCCGGGCGAACCCGATACGGTTCTCGGTGCTGGTGAGTTCCTCCTGGAGCTGCTGGATGTTCGCGGTGGCCCGCAGTTGCGGGTAGTTCTCGCTCAGGGCGAACAGCCGGCCCAGCGCCTGGGTCAACTCGCCCTCCGCTCGGGCCACCGCCCCCACGCCCTGGGCCGCCACCGCCTTGTTGCGCGCCGCGATCACCGCCTCGAGGGTCCCGCGCTCGAAGTCCATGGCCCCCTTCACGGCGTTCACCAGGTTCGGCACCAGGTCGTGACGCCGCTTGAGCTGGACGTCAATCTGCTTCCAGGCGTTCACCACGTCGTTCTTGAGCGCGATGAGCTTGTTGTAGGCCCCGATCGCCCACAGCCCCACGAGAACCAGGACCGCGAGGAAGACGAAGGACATGGCGAGATCCGCGAAGAGGTGAGAGGATCGCTTCCCGGCGGCCGCGACGGAGGCTCCGCGCCCCCGGTTCCCCGGTGCGCCGCCCCGGGGAGGCGGCCGGTTACGGCTGGGTCACTTCGGCCTCCGCCATCGCGCGCCGGAACGCCTCGGTGATGGCCTCATCGTCCGCGTGCTCGAACCAGGGATGGCGTTGGTCGAGCAGCAATTCCGCGCCGGGCCCGAGCGCCACGCGGCGGCAGAGCCGGGTTCGCCCGTTCCGGGGCGGGCCCTCCGGGCCGGCCCAGGTCTGGAGCGCACGCCCGACCTTGCCGCGGGGCTCGCCTGCAGGGACGGCAAGCGGCAGGTGTTCCGGCGGCGGCAGCCGCCCGGCGAGCGCGGCCGCCACCTTCCGCTCCACCACGTCGCCGGGCAGGCCGGCCAGTTCCTTGGCCAGCTGGTCCAGCGTGGCACCCTCCATCTGCTGCAGCTTGATCGCGAGCACCTGGAGCAGGTGGCGGTAGCCGTAGATCGCGGCGGTGCCGCGCCCCTCGGGACGGCTCACCAGCCGGCGAGTCACGTAGAACCGGATGGTGCGCTCGCTGGGCCGGAGGCTGGCCGCCGCGTTCACGGGGTAGACCTGGGACGCCTCGAGAATCGCGCCGGCCAAGGCGGCGAGGTCGCGCAGGCTCCAGGGCGCCAGCGCCGTGTAGAGACGGAGCGTCGAGAGCGCGTCGGCAGGGACGGCGGTGGACACAGGCGTTGAGCGCGTGCGAACCAGGGAACGGGTCTGGGGGAGGCAAGTATGCCCCGGAAGCCGGAGCGGAGCAAGGGTGGGGTGCACGCGGAGATTCGCGCCGTCTCGCGGCGGGGCGGTCACCCCCCGTCGCGGCCGCGCCCCATGTTGTTCTCATGCCACGCGGGGCGACCCTGATCGAGCTGCTGCTCGCGCTCGCCGTGCTCGCGGTGGTGCTGGCCATCGCCGCGCCCGGCCTCCGCGAGTCCCGGGACCGGCTCCTGGCACGGGAGTGGGCCGCCGCGCTGGTCGCGGCGCACGGCCGCGCGCGCCACGCGGCGTTGGCGGAGCAGCGCGTGATGCTCCTCACCATCAGCGCCGACTCGGTGCTGCTCCGCGCCGTGGCGGCCCCCGGCGACACGCAGGAGCGCTGGCGCACTGCGGGACCGGCCCGGGACGGCGTCGCCCTGAGCGGCGGGCCCCGCACCATCGCGTTTGCGCCCAGCGGTGTTGCCTTCGGCCTGGCCAACGCCACCTATACCCTCCGCCGCGGCGCCGCGACGAAGCAGGTGATCGTCTCGCGCTACGGCCGCGTGCGAGTTCCGTAGCGCGGAGGCCACCGGAGGTGCCTCACGATCCCGCCGAGCCCAGCGGCTCCAGGCCGTACTTGCGGACCTTGGCGAGCAGCGTCGAGCGGGCGATCCCGAGGAGGTGTGCCGCGCGACGCTTGTTGCCCCGCGTGAAGTCGAGGGTCCGGGCGATATGGCGGCGCTCCACGGCCTCGAGCGGCTCGGGCTGCACGGCCTCCCCCGGCGCCAGCGCCTCGCGCAGCAGGGTGTGATCCACCCCGGGGGCGCCCAGGTCAATGACCGCCACGTCGAGCCCCGGTACGGCGAGCGCGCGAGCGGCCTCGCCCGGTGTCGCGACCGGGACGGGCACGAACCCGGCCGCCTTGAACGCCTGGGTCAACTGCTCCCGCCGGGCCGGTTGCGTGTCCAGGACCAGCACGTGAGAGGATGGCATAGATGTCTTCCCAAAGTGGAGAGCGGCCGACTTCCCACCCCGGTCCGAAGATCGGTCACCCACCCGGTGGAGACGACGGCCTCCAAGCCGGCCGCACCGCCTCAGGGGCGCCGCCTTCCGGTCACCGGCCGCCCGACGTCCCGCCCTTCAACCTATCACGCTCGGGCCGGTTTCACGCTGGCTGCCGTGTCGAAGGCGCGTTTCTCGTGGCCGAAGTCCAGGTCCGCCACGGCGACTGTCCGTACACGATCCTCGTGCTGGCCCGGGCGGGAGCGCGGATGTCCACGGCCCCGTTCTGGGAGTCCGACCGGCACCGGATCGCCGGGCTGAGGCGGGGCGATGTCGTGCAGGTGACCGGCACGGTGGGGGTCTACCGCGAGCGCTGCCAGCTCCAGGTGGAGTCGCTACGGCTCGTTCCGGAGGAGGAGGCGAACTGGGAGGAGATCCTTCCCTCGGTCGGACCGGTAGCGGCGTCCTGGGAGCAGCTCGATCGGTGGCGGGCGGAGGTGACCGCACCACGGCTGCGTGCCGTCCTGGCCCTGTTCTATGGCGACGCTCGCTTCCGGGCCCGCTACGAGCGATGCCCCGCGAGCCCCGCCGGCCATCATGCCGCGCTAGGCGGCTTGCTGCTGCATACCGTCGAGGTCGCCGGCTTGGCGAGCGAGCTGGCCCGGCGCTTTCCGGCGGCCGACCCGGACCTGCTGCTCGCCGGGGCGCTGCTTCACGACATCGGGAAGCTCGAGGCCTATCACTGGCGCCGGGGGTTCGGCACCACGGTGGCCGGCCACGCGATCGGCCATGTGGTGCTCGGCGCGCTCATGCTCGAGCGCGCCGTGCGCCGGGCGCCGGCACCACCCTGCACGGAATCCGAGCTGCTCCTGCTCCAGCATCTCGTCCTCTCGCACCATGGCCGGCTCGACTTCGGCGCCCCCGTGGTTCCGATGACGCTCGAGGCCGAGCTGCTCCATCACGCCGACCTCGCGAGCGCCCGGGGCGCCGCCATGGACGAGGCGCTCCGGGACTCGGCCAACTTCCCCGATGCCGCCCCGGTCAGCGCGCGGGGCGTCTGGCAACTGGATCACCGCAAGCTGTGGCGGGGCGGGAGCGATTGGGGGAGGAGCGGCGCGATCGGCGATGCTGCCGTTGCCCCTTCCGGGGACGGGCCCGCCTGAGGTCTTATCGCCGGCGCCGAGGATGGGCGTGGGTTTGCGATGGGGCGCTTGCTCGGCGGCTTCGGCCGGGTCAAACTTGGCCGACGCCGCCCTCCGAGCAGGATCGCGGCACCGGGGTTTCCGGAGCAGCTCAGCGTGCCCCCTGTCCTTCGTACCGCCGTCGGATTCATGATCGCCGCCCTGGCGCTCTATACCACGGGCGTCTGGAGCGTCGTGCTGGGACGGCGCCTCCGGCCCTGGCACGCGGCGCTCTTCTGGCTCGGCTTCTCCTCGGATGCGGCCGGGACCGAGCTGATGCGCCGGATGGCGGGCGGCTTCCACTGGAGCTTGCACACCGCGACGGGAGTGACCGCGCTCCTCCTGATGGCGGTTCACGCGGCCTGGGCGACCGGGGCGCTGATCCGGCGCGACGAGGCGCTGCTCCGCCGGTTCTACCGGATCAGTCTCACCGTGTGGCTGATCTGGCTGGTGCCGTTCGTGACGGGCCTGCTGCTCGGCCGCCAGCGAGGGGGATGAGGGCGGGAGCGGAGGGGCGCGCGGAATCCGGCCGCGGCGCTGCCGCCCCCGTTCCCGGGTCCGCCGAGGCGGGATGCGGCGCGCCCGTCGGTTCGCCGAGCCAGTCGAGGATGGACGCGACCACGGCGTCCGGTCGCTCCTCGTGGA
The DNA here is from genome assembly GCA_035574255.1 of Gemmatimonadales bacterium. Lineage (GTDB taxonomy): Bacteria > Gemmatimonadota > Gemmatimonadetes > Gemmatimonadales > GWC2-71-9 > JADJOM01. Next base: position 59,645 of record DATLYZ010000031.1, read on the forward strand.
GGTGGACGCCGGCCCCGTGCACCGTGTCCACCTGGAAGTGCGGCAGGCGCTGCTGCATCAGCGCGATGGGTTTGGAGCGAGGCACGCCCTGGGCCCGCGCGTCGCCGTACAGCAATCGCACCGGAACCTGGATCCGCCAGAGATTGTTGGTGATGGAATCGGGCTCCACCGCCCTCGTCATCCCCGTGAGGACCCGGAACACCGCCCCGATGTCGCCGGCGGGCCCGGCGGTGTAGCTGTCGATCACCTCCGGGGTGATCCAGGTCGTGTCGCCGGATGCCTCCACGAAGCCCTGGCGGACTTCCTTCTTGATGCGCCCCCGTCCCGCGAAGAGCTTGATCAGGAACCGGAACTTGACCGCCTTCTTGATCGCCGAGGTGGCGGTCACCTCGTCGGGAATGCCCTGGATGAGGAGGATGCGGTCCACCAGTTCGGGTCGCCGGACGGCGAGCCGGAGCACCATCGAGGCGCTCCCGGCGTGGGCCACGATGGGGACCCGGTGGAGCCCCAGCGTGTCGAGCACCGCGCCGATCCGGTCGCCCTGCGCGGTGTAGGAGTAGTCGGCCTTGCCGGGCCGGGACGAATAGCCCACGCCGAGCGGCTCGATGACCACGGTGCGCAGGCCGTGGCGGTGGAGTGCCGGCACGACTTGCCGGTAGTTGTACGCGGACCCGATGAGCCCGGTCACCAGGACGACGGGGCGCCCCGTGCCTGACAAGGTGACGCGCAGGGTTTCGGCGGGCGCCACCGCGATCTGGCGGACGGCGACGGAGCCGGTATCGGCGGCGGCGAGCGCGAGGAGCAGGGCCAGCATCGCGCTCAGCGCCGGGAGGTCGAGACGCCGGCGGGCTCGGGCCCGCCGGCGAGCAGCCACTGGGCCGCCGTGGTGACACCGGAGACGAGAAAGATCACGCCGGACCACGCCAGCGCGACGAGATCCAGACCGGCCAGCGCCGCGGGAAGGTAGAGGAAGACGAAGAAATCCCGCCGCCCCGCGCTGTCGAGGACCCGGGCCAGCCGCCGCCGGCCCCCGGTTTCCCGGCCGGTCTGCTGCCCCCACCAGCGGACCGAGGTCACGCTCCCGCTCCCGCCGCCCCGGGTGAGGAGCGCGGTGTAGAGCGCCGCCTGATACACGAGATGGCTTGCGGCGCCGATTCCGGTGATCCACGCCGCGGCGGTCGAGCCCGCCCGGTGGAGCCCCACGCCCACGGCGACGAAGTAGCCCAGGTTGATCACGTCGTCGGCCACCTGATCGAGCCACTCGCCGAGCCGCGAGCGCAGATACTTGAGCCGGGAGAGTTCACCGTCGCACCCGTCCAGCACCGACTGGAGGTTGAGGAGCACCGCGCCCGCCAGGAACCAGGGCCGCCCGCCCGCGAGGACCGCCGTGATGGCCGCGAGCCCGAACGCCGTGGCGACGAGCGTCATCCCGTTGGGGGTGAGCCGGGTGGACACGAGCAAGCGGGTGACCGCCAGCGAGAGCCGCCGGTTCAGGAGCCGCGAGACGATGCCGTCGCTCGGCTTGAGGAGCGACGCAGAGAGCCGGCGCTCGGCCTCGCGCCGTCCGGCGGCATCGCCGGCCGCGATCACGAACTCGCCCGGCTCCAGGGCGGCGCGCTCCAGGTCGGCGCTCTCGCCTCGCTGGGCCAGGCGCCGCGGGACCTCGGGGTGCCAGACCAGGCCGGCGCGGGCCCGGAGGACGGCCAAGTCCGCGGGTGGCGATCCTGATCGAACCCTCAGCGTGAGACGGGGATCCACCGGCACGGCACCCTCGGGTGCCCCGTCGAGCCACACCTCGGCGATCCCGGCCTCTTGCAGCGAGAGCAGCTGCCGGAGCAGCACCGGGAGGCCCGCGACCACGGCCCCCGGGTCCCCGGCCGCCGGCCAGGTCAGCACCGCGCGCCGGATCATCCGGCCCGCGCTCGCGCTTCCAGGCCGAGCAACCACAGGAAGAGCAGGTTGAGGGGCCCCAGCGCGAGCAGGAAGAACAGCGGCAGGGCGCCGGGCCACCAGAACGAGAGCGCGCCGCACAGGTATGCCAGGAAAAGATGGGTGCCGATCCCGAGGAAGCTCCAGGCCCGCATGCGGCCGCGGTGGGCGGCGCGCCAGGCCGCCGGATCGCTCACGGGAGGGATCCGGAGGGCCGCGTGCTGGGTTCGGGTATAGCGTTCGTAGATCCAGAGCATGGCCGCGTCACGCCACCGCTTCTCTTGCCAGGCACGCCGGCGCTCGGCGGCCAGCACCCCCAGATCGTCCTCCCGCTCCGCGTAGCCTCCGCCCACCCGGGCAATGTACCGGGTCTTGGTATGGTCGAAGAGCGCGGCGTGGGCCGCGATACTCGCCGTCCCGGCCAGGCCGAGCAGCCAGTACCACCCGGAGGCGTACACCGTGGCCATGAAGTGCGAGGCTCCCACGGCGACGGCGATCCCCACCACGTAGTCCACCAGGCCGTCGAGGATCGCCCCGTAGGTGGATGCCCCCCCCCTGGCCCGGGCGAGCTGCCCATCGGAGCAATCGAGGATCACGTGCAAGCCCAGCAGTCCGGCGCCGGCCAGGCGCCAGGCCGGGTGCCGGGCGCCGAACCAGAAGGCGGCTCCCGCGAGCAGGCCCACCAGGCCCGCGGCCAGGGTCACCTGGGCCGGGGTGATCGGGGTCGGCAGGAGCCATCGCACCACTCGGGCCGCCAGCGGCCGGTGGATCCAGAGATCCACCAGCTCTTCGGTCTCGACCGGCTTACCGGGCGCCGGCCTCGCCGGTGGCGAACCGGCGGCGGGCGAGGGCGAGGTCTTCGCGGCTGTCAATCTCGATCCAGTCCTGACTCGCAATCGGGACGGCGTGAAACGGAACCCCGGCATCGAGCAACTGCTGGAACGCGGCCTCGTAGAACACGCCGGTACGACCCGACCGCACCAGGCCCTCGAGCGCCGTCCAGAGCTGATCCAGCGCTGGCCCGCCAACCTTCTGGATCCCGATGGATTCGCCCTGGGCCTCGGCCGGGCTCAGCTCCTTGGAAAGGTGGCGCACCCGGCCCTCCGGGTCGAGCCTGACCTTCATTTCCTCCCCGGCGAGCGGCGCCTCCCGATCCACCAGGAGGGCACAGGCGGCGGGCTCGGCGATCAGGCGCGCCAGCGGCTCCGGCCGGATCACCACGTCGCCGTCGCAGATGACGAGACTGCCGGGCCGAGTGTAGGGCCGGGCCACGAGGAGGCTCACCGCGTTGTTGGTGGTGGCGTACTCCGGGTTCTCGGCCAGGCGAAGTTCGAAGGGGAACCGGCGCCCCGCCAGATGGGCGTGCACCAGGTCCGCGAAATAGCCGGTGACCAGGATCACGCGCCCGATGCCGGCCGCGGCCAGGCCGGCGAGCAGCCAGTCGAGAATGGCGCGACCCCCGACCTCGAGCAGGCACTTGGGGGTCGTATCGGTGAGCGGGCGGAGACGGGTGGCCGTCCCCGCCGCGAGGATCACCGCCTGCTGCATGGGGAGAAACTACGCGCGGAGCGCTCGGGTCCGCCGCTCGGCGTCGAGGCGCTCGATGCCGGTCAGCTCCGCCATCGCGTCGAGAAACCGGTCAATGGTCTCGAGGTCCAGATGCCCCATGTTGGCCACGAGGAAGCAATCGTGGCTGAGCGGGCCCTTCCCCCGGTACACCAGGAAGCCGCGCTCCCGGAGCCGCGCATAGAGCTGGTCGAAAGAGACGCCCGGGGGCAGATGCGCCACCGTGAGCGAGCTGCTCGAGACGGCGTCCTCGAACTTGAGCTTGAGGCCCAGCGCCTTGAGGCCGGTGCGCACCCGGTCGTTCAACGCGCGATAGCGCGCCCGCCGGGCCGGGACACCGCCCTCCTCCTCGAGTTCCCGGAGGGCCTCGTCGAGCGCCGCGATGGCGGGGACGGCGGGGGTGTACGGGGTCTGCCCGTTCTCGATCGCGCAGGCCCGGTAGCGGGTGAGGTCGAGATAGAGCGAGCGGGGCTTCACGTGCGCCGTCTCCTCCCAGAGACCTGGCTTCACGAGCACGAACGCCACCCCCGGCACGCCGTGCAGGCACTTGTTCGCCGATCCGATCAGCACCGAGGCGCGGACCCGCGCCGCGTCGAACTCCTCGGCGCCCAAGCTGGACACCACGTCGAGGAAATAGCGAATCCGGCGGGGTGCGAGCAACCGGCCCACCTCGGTGACCGGATTCAGCACGCCCACTGACGTCTCGTGGTGGACCATGGCGACGGCCTTGATCCGGGGATCGCCGTCCAGCAGCGCCACGATCTGTTCCAGAACGATCGGTTCGCCCCAGTCGTACCGCAGGTGGCTCACCGGGAGCTCCAGCGCTTCCGCGATCTGAGCGATCCGCTCCCCGAAGGCGCCATTCGACACCACGAGCAACCGCTCCTCGGGTGCCAGGAACGTGGCCAGGGCGGCCTCGGTGGCGCCGGTGGCACTCCCTGCCACGACCAGCGCTTCGTGGTCGGGCGCCCCGGCCACCGCGCGGATCCGGGCCCGAAGCCGGTCCAGCACCTCGACGAATGCCCGGTCGCGGTGGGCCAGGTCGAGTCGGGCCATGGCGAGCCGGACCCGGGGCGTGGTGTTCACGGGTCCCGGGCAGAGCAGGGCCAGCGGTTCGTTCGAGTCGGCGGCCCGGGCCGAGCGCACGGCCTCCGGCCTGGCCGGGCGGGTGGCGGGACTAAACGAAACGTGTGATTTCATCACACCCTCGTCCGGGGTTCGGACTTCGTTCCTGGCCCGTGGCGGTCTGGATCACCCGTGGCCTCAATGACTTGCGGCACTCCCCCACCTCGTGGCAGGACCCGGGAGTATCGGGGCCCTGTCAGCGGAGCGACGCCGATTGGGCAGGAAGCGGGCCCAACTCAGCGGCCGATCCGATCCCGCAAGAATGCCTCGATACGCTCGGCCCGTGCGTCCCAGGTGAGGGCCTGGGCGGTTTGCCACGCTGCCTCACCCAGGCGCCGGGCGCGTCCGGGGTCGGCAAAGAGCCGCCTCAGCTCGGCCAGGGCGGCGGCGGGATCGCCGGGCGGGACCAGGGCCGCGTTGACACCATCCACCAGGAGTTCCGCGGTATCGGGCGCGCGGGGAGCCAGAATGGCGCGGCCGGCGGCGAGGTAGAGAAAGAGCTTGAGCGGGAGGACCGTGTTCCCGTGCCGCTCCAGCGGGGCCAGGCTCGGCGGGATGACCAGGACGTCCGCGGCATAGAGCCAGGGGGCGAGGTCGCCGAAGCGCTGCCAGGGTACGACCAGCGTGTTAGGCAGCGTCCGGGCTTCCGCCTCCATCGCCCCTTCGCCCTCCGACCCCACCAGCACGAAGCAGGCTTCGGGGCAGTCCCGGGCGGCCGCCAGCAGGACGTCGAGGCCCTTGGCGCGATTGATCCGCCCGGTGTAGACGCAGATCGGGCGATCCGCCGCGAGACCCAGGCGGGCGCGGGCCTCGGCCCGGGTCAGTCGAGGTTCGAGCCGGCGCGGGTCCCAGCCGTTGTGGGCGACCAGGACCCGCTCCGGCGGCACGCCGAGGCGGAGGAAACTGCGCCGGGTGTGCTCGGAGTGGAACACGCAGGCCACGAGTCGGGGGTGGGTGAGCAGGTAGCGAAGCCAGGGGCGGAGGACGGGGAACTGGTCGCCCCAGGGCCGAAAGTGCTCGTAGACCACGGGCCGCCCCCGGCGCAGGTGGGTGAAGACCGCGGGCAGGTTCCGGGTATAGACCAGGTCCGCCTGGCGGCTCGCCGGATGTCCGGGGGCGCGGAGCGCGTGCGACCACTTGGCCGCGGGGCGGGGCGCGCGATACCGGTGGGCCAGATGCCACAGCGCGAAGTCGCCGCGCACCTGGTAGTACTGGAGGAGCGGGGCGGGATCGGCCCGGCCGGTGACCGGCCCCGGGATGAGCAGCGCCAGGTCCACGCCGCGGCGCGCCAGGGCCGCGACCGTGTTGATCACCTGCTCGGTGTCGGCCCCGCGGTCCGGCATCGGCGCGTCGTACACATAGGTGAGGCGCATGGCCGGGGGAATCTACTCGGGCGGGCGGGCCGGGAAACGGCGACCAGTCGCTCGGCTCGCCGCTTACGGCGGCTCACGCGCCACGCTATCCTTGGGCAGCATGGCGCCCGGCCTTCCCACTCCTCAGACCGTCATTCTCGCCGCCGGATTCGGGTCGCGGCTGGCCGCGCCCTCGGGGGAGGCGGTGCCGAAACCCCTCCTGCCGGTGGCCTCCCGGACCCTGCTCGAGCATGCGCTGGGCCAGGCGGAGGCGGCCGGGTGCCGCGAGGCGATCGTGATCACCGGCAACGACGCGCCGCTGGTCGAGGCTCATCTGGGCCGCGTGAAGACCGCCCTCCGGGTGACGGCCTGCTTCAATCCGGATTTTCACCAGCCGAACGGGGTCTCGCTGCTCGCGGCGGAGAAGCACGTGACGGGCCCGTTCTTCCTTCAGATGGTGGACCACGTCTTCGCCCGGCCGGTCCTGGCGCTCTTGGCCGAGCCGGACGCGGCGCCGCCGGAGGGGCTCCGGCTGCTGGTGGACTACCGGCCGCCCCGGCGGATGGATCTCGCCGATGCGACGAAGGTGCGCGCGGTGCAGGGGAGGATCCTCGCCATCGGCAAGGAGGTGTGGGACTACAACGGGGTGGACGCGGGGCTCTTCCGGCTGGACCCGCGGGTGTTCGACGCGCTCCGGGCGGTCGCCGCCGTCGAGCCGCCGTCGGTCACGCTAGCGATGCGGCAGCTCATCGCCACCGGGCTCCTGTGGGCGGTCCCGCTCCCGGGCGTGCCCTGGGCCGATGTGGATACGCCGGAGGACAGCCGCCAGGCGGACGCCTTGCTCCGGGCCGGGGCGGTGCCGGGTGGCGTGGGGTGAAGCGGCTGCTCGTCATCGCCCCGTACTTTCCGCCGATCGGGGTGGTCGGGGCGAAGCGCCCCCTGATGCTGGCCCGGCACCTGCCGCGCCACGGCTGGACGCCGGTGGTGCTGGCGGCGGATCCCGCCGGAGAGCCGAACGATCCCTCGCTGCTGGATGCGGTGCCGCCCGAGCTGGTGGTGCAGCGGGTGCTCCGGGCGCCGTTCGGGCGGGGGCGCTCGCGCGGGCCTGCCGGGGTGACGGCCGGGCCGGGGCCGTCCGTGCTGGGCTGGGACCCGGGGTATTTCACGCCCTTCGACCGCTATCTGTGGGGGGCGCCGGCCGCCATCCGGGCCGCGGACCGCCTGGCGGGGCAGCACCGGGTCGCGGCGGTGCACGTCTGCGCCGACCCCTGGTCGGGGTTGCTGGTGGGACTCGCGGTCGCGCTCCGGCGGCGGCTCCCGCTCATCGTGGACCTCCGGGATCCGTGGTCGCTCCAGCGCGCCAAGATGCGCCTCTCGCCGCCGCCCACCCGGGCCCTCATTCGCGCCACCGAGGCGCGGGTCTTCCGGCGGGCGGCGCGGGTGGTGCTCACGAGCGACGCGGCGCGCGATGCCTATCGCGATGCCTATCACGGGCGCATCCCCGCCGACCGCTTCGTCCGGATCCGGAACGCGTTCGACCCGGGCCTCTTCGCGCCCGACACCGCCGAACTCCCCGGGCGCTGGACCGTGCTCCACTTCGGTCACTTCCGCCGGCTGGTGCCCGCCGAGCCGCTGCTCGAGGGGTTCGCGCGGTTCGTCCGGGGCGAGGGGCTCTCCCCCGAGGCGTGCCGCCTCCTCCTGCTCGGCAGCATCCCCGCCCCCGCGCGCGAGCGGGCCCGGGCCCTCGGCCTGGACCCGTACCTCGAGGTCCGCCCCCCCGTGCCCTACCGGCAGAGCCTGCCCCAGCTCCGGGCGGCGCACGTGCTGGCGCTGGTGACCACCGAGGCCATGGCGCTCACGGTCCCCGCCAAGCTGTACGACTATTTCGCCGCCCGGCGGCCGATCCTGGCGATCACCGATCAGCCCGAGCCGGGGCGGCTGGTGGCAGGGAGCGGGGCGGGCGAGGTGGCCTCGCCCGCCGACCCGAGCGCCGTGGCCGCGGCGCTGGTGCGGCTCCGGGCCCGGACCGCCGCGCCTGGGGGGGGCGAGATCAGCCCGGCCGCGGTGCAGCCGTTCAGCGCCGAGGCGCAGGCGCAGGCCTTCGCCGCGCTCCTCGACGAGGTGGCGTCAGAGAGCGGCGGCGGGGGCGGGGCGTGAGGGGTACAGAGCCAGGGCGCCGGCGTAGGCGCCGCCGGCGAGCGCGGCCTGCAGGAGATGGAACCCGAACCCGCCGGCCTGGAGCCAGGGCCAGGTGGCGGCCGCCACGCCCACGGCGGCAGCGCCGGCGACCAGCGGGGGCGCCACGATGGCGAGCCGGGGCCGGAGGCCGAGTAGCCAGCGCGCTTCCCAGAGCTCCAGGGTTCCGGTGGCCACCATGGCCGCCGCCGCCCCCACGGCGGCGCCCAGCAGCCCGTAATGCGGGATCAGAAGCCAGCTCACCGCCGCCGTCACCGCGAGGCCGATCGCGCTGTTCAGGAGGTTCCACCGGGAGTGGCCGGTCATCACCACCACGTTGCCGGCGAACCCGCTGGCCGAGTTGAGGAGCGGCACCACGGCGAGGAGGAGCATGAAGCGCGAGTCCCATCGGGCGTAGGCCGGGTACCAGAGGCCCAGGATCTCGCGCCGAAAGATCACAAGCCCGAGCACGGCGGGAATCGAGAGCCGGAGGGTCCACGCCATGAGCCGCGACAGGGTGTGGCGGAGCTCCTCGATCCGGCCGTCGGCGTGGAGCCGGACGATCATGGGGGCGAACGCGGACGACGCGGTGATTCGGATCTGGCGCACCGCCTGGATGATCTCGGCGCCGGCTGCGTAGAACGCCACCTCCGCCGCCGGCGTGCCTGACACGCCGAGCAGAAGGGTGCCCATCTGCGGCAGCAGGGTCGCGAGGGCCATGTTGAGATTCTGCGGCAGCGCGAACCGGGTGAGCTCGCCGGACCAGCGGAACCGGGCCAGCGCCGCCGCCAGGCGGGCGAGCGCGAAGTGCCGCGCGAAGACGGCGACCGCGGCGGCTGCCAGCACGAGATTGGCGCCGAGATAGGCGACCGGCAGGCCCCAGCGGTGGAGGCCGAGGAGCGCCGCCGCCGCGGCGGCGAGGAACATGAGCCCGGTCCGGAGCGGCGCCACCGCCGCATGGTAGCGCATGATCAGGAGCGTCTTGGTCGCGGCGGCAACCAGGTTCACCAGGGCCAGCAAGGGCACGGCGAAGATCATGACCTGCACCCAGGTCACCAGCCCGCCGGCCAGGAGCTCCGGGCCGAACCGGGCTCGCAGGAAGCCCGGCCCCCCGGCAAAGGCCAGGACCCCGAGCCCCGCGCTCACCACTCCGCAGACCACCAGCGCGTTGGCCATGATGTCGTAGGCGCGGTCTTCTTCGTCCCTCCGGCCCACGTGGCGTCCGGCGTAGGCGATGATTCCGTCCTGATAACCGGCCACCGTGAGCGTGGCCGCCGATTCCACGACCGGGACCGCGGTCTTGTACACGCCCACCACGGCCGGGCCGAACACCCGGGTGATGAAGATCTGGAACAGCGGGTCAATGAACCGGGCGGCGAGGCCCAGCGCGTTGGTGCCGGCTCCGCGGAGCACCGTCCGGGTGGCCGCCTCGCCCGGGTGGGTTTCGACCGCGCTCATCGCCGGGCCCGCGCCTCCACGACCTCGTCGTAGAGCGCCTCGACCCCGGCGGTGATGCGGCGGATGTCGAAGTCGCGGATCATGCGCTCGCGCGCCGCCCCGCCCAGCCGGGCGCGCAGCTCGGGGTCGCCCAGGAGCAGGGCCAGGCGGTCGGCCAGCGCGGCCGCATCCCGCTCCGGAACCAGCAGGGCCGACACACCATCCTCCACGGCCTCCGGGATCCCGGCGTGCCGGGTGGCCACGACGGGGAGGCCCAGGGCGCACGCCTCCTTGAGCACGGTGGGATTCCCCTCTCGGTCGCCGTTGCGCGCGGTGACGCTGGGCAGCAAGAACACGTCCGCCTCGCGCATCGCCTCCAGCACCTCGGCGTGCCGGAGCACCCCCAGGAACTCCACCCGGTCACCCAGCCCGAGCCGGCCCAGGAGGCGCTCGTAGGCGGGGCGAAGGGGGCCGTCACCGGCGATGCGGAGCCTCGCGTCCAGCCCCTGCGAGACCGCCCGCCCGAACGCCTCGATCCCGTATTCGAAGCCTTTCTTCTCCACGAACCGTCCCACCATGAGCACCCGGAGAGGGCCCGGGGCGCGGCCGCCGGCACGGGGCGGTGGAATGGCCACGCCGATGTGTTTCACCTGGGTCCGTTCGGGCGGAGCGCCGAGCGCCACCAGCCGATCCACCAGGTCGCGCGAGACGGCGAGAATCCGATCCGCGCGCCGGAACAGCCAGCGGGAGCCCAGCCAGTACCGCCAGTGGCGCGGGCCGAAGCGCCGGGGCGAGCTGAGGAGCGGCACGTCGTAGCCGTAGAAGGTGACCACCAGCGGCAGGTCCAGCAGCGCCGCATGCGGCAGCGCATACATCGCCGCCCAGCCGAAGTGCGCGTGCAGCACCCGGAAGCCGCCGGTCCGGAGGCGGCGGTGAAAGGCGGGACTCACCCCCGTGAACCGGTAGAGCCGCTCCCGCCAGCGGAACGACCCAGCCGGCGATTCGCTCGCCATCGCATGCACCGCGGGGAACGGAAAGCGGTCGCTGTTCCGCCGGAGGGGGGTGAACACCTCGGGCCGGTAGCGGGTACAGTGCACCAGCTCCTCGTAGACGAAGGTCTGGCTGTAGGGGAGGAAGGAAAGACAGAACACCCCCACCCGAGGCGGCAGGCTCATGGGCAGCGGGACGGTGGCGAACCGTGCATGGAGGGATTCTAATTGACCGGAACGCTAGGTATCATTCCCCCCGCCACAACCACTCGGAGTCCGCTCTGCGCTGTCTGGCCCTCCTGCCGGTTCTCCTCGGCGCTCCGGCCGCACTCCTCGCCCAGGACAGCCTCGCCACCGACAGCGGCGTGCCGCCCCAGCGGATCGATTCGACCTTCGGTCCGATCGGGGTCATCCCCGATACCGGAGGCCTCCCCCTCATCCGCTACGTGGAACTTCGCCGGTCCGACGTCTTCGACTCCGCGGAGACCCGGAAGTGGTACGCCCGGCTCGTGAACGGCCTCCACATCATGACCCGGCCCGCCGTGATCGAACGGGAGCTCCTGCTCGGGCCGGGGGAGCCCTGGGACTCGGCCCGGGCCGCGGAAACGGCCCGGAATCTCCGCCGCCTCGGGGTGTTCCGTCAGGTCGCGGTGGACTCGGTCACGACCGATTCCGGACTCGTTATGCGGGTGACCGCCAAGGACGGCTGGTCCACCCAGGCCGATCTCCGGTTCCGGAGCACGGGCGGGCAGACCGACTGGCAGACCTCGCTGATCGAACGGAACCTGCTCGGGACGGCGACCCGGCTGGTCGGGCGCTACCGGCACACCCCGGACCGGAACCTCTGGAACGCGCAGTTCGTCCAGCCGCGGCTCTTCGCGCGGAGCCTCTCGCTCGCGCTCCGCTACGAGAAGCGGAGCGACGGGAACCGGAGCCAGGTCGCCATCGAGCGGCCCTTCTTCGCGCTGTCGGACCGCTTCGGCATCTCGACCCTCTTCGAATACCGGAACGAGCGGGTCTTCCGGTTCTTCGACGGCTTCTCGGAGGCCGGCGACTCCCTCCGGCGCCGGTACGTGCTGGGGTCGGTGGAGGCGGCCCGGGCGCTCTGGGCGAGCCCCCGCGGGTACCTCCGGGTCGGCGTGGTGGGCCAGGTGCGGCGGGACGACTTCGCGCCATGGCCCACCCAGCCCGCCGCCAGCAGCGTCACCGGGAGCGCCGGGGTCTTCGTGGAGTGGAAGAACGCCAACTTCGCCCTCTCCCGCGGGTTCCTCAAGCTGGGCCAGGACGAGGACGTGGACCTGAGCCGGTTCGTCCGCTTCCAGGTCAACGCCGCCAATGAGTTCCTGGGATACGCCCGGGACGGGGTGGGCGGGCTCCTCCAGGTGAGGTTAGGCACCCAGTTCCCTACCGGCTTCGCCTGGGTGGACGGGCGGGTCAACGGAGTGCTCACCGCCGCAGGGGTGGACTCCGGTTCGGTGACCCTGGGTGCCACCGGGGTGTTCCGGCCGGTCGGGCGGCATCTGGCCATCCTTCATGCCGATATCGGCTGGCTCAAGGACCCGATCCCCAGCACCGAGTTCGACCTCGGCTTCGCCCGGGGGCCGCGGGGGTTCCCGATCCATGCGTTTACCGGCGACCGGACCTACTTCGCCACGGCGGAGTACCGGGTGTCGCTGGCCGAGGACCTGTTCAAGTCCCTGGCCGTAGGCGTCGCCGGGTTCGCCGACCACGGGGGCGCCTGGTACAGCGGGAGCGCGCGCCGGACGGGGACCGACGTGGGGTTCGGCCTCAGGCTCTCGCCATCCCGCGCGGCCGACGCCAACCCCACGCGGCTCGACCTCGCCTACCGGTTCAAGAACGACCGCGAGCGGGCCGGGTGGGTGTTCGTGATCGCATCCGGACTCGTGTTCAGCATCAACCCGCGTGGCGGACAGTAGGAGCGCCCGATGACCGATTCTCCCGCCGGTGCCCGGTTCACCCGCCTCCCCTGGCAACGCGTTCTCCTGCTGGGCCTGGGCGGCGTGGTACTCCTCGTGGCCCTCTACACCTGGTTCGTGTTGCACTGGAGCTACTCCACGGGGTACCGGAGCGGCCTGCTCCAGAAGTTCTCCGAGAAGGGGTGGGTCTGTAAGACCTACGAGGGCGAGCTCTGGCAGTCGGTGGTGGCCAATGTGGCGCCGACCATCTGGGCCTTCACCGTGCGGGACGACCAGGTGGCGCGGCAACTGGACACGCTCGTGGGGCGCCAGGTGCGGCTCCACTACACCGAGCATCGGGGCGTGCCGACGCGGTGTTTTGGAGACACGAGGTACTACGTGGACAGCGTGGTCGTGGTGGAGTAGGCGGTGAACGCCAAGCGGAAGCGGGGCGGCTACGGGGGGGGGGGGCAGGACGGGGAACGAGTGAAGGCAGACAGGGCGAGAAACGGGGGGGGGAGGCGACGGGGAGCCGGTCCCCGGTGCTCGTCAGGAGGCTCGCTCCGATTGCACGCCTTCGCCGCTCACGGCGGCGCCGGGCGCCGTTGCCCGTTCACCGATGCCACCCGCATCACCACCAGCTTCCCTTCCTGCCGCAGTTCCCCCTCGAGGGTCACGGTCCCGCCGACATGGTGTTTGAGCCAGCCGTGCGCGGGATCGCCCGCATGGTCGAGCAACAGGACCTGACCGGAGGGCACCGCGGGGTCGTGGAGGACGAGGAGCGGGGGGATGCCGCCGCTCAGACAGCGGGTGGCGCAACCCCGATGCACCGTGCCTGACGCCGGTTTCATCACGCCGAGCCAGCACTTGCTGTCGAGGATCTCGCCCCGAAGGCGGCGGTAGCCCAGCGAGACGGGCGGGGCGGGGGCGCCGGGCGCCGGGGCCGGGGCCGGGGCCGGCGCGAAGTCCGCGCCGAAAATCTCCAGCATCATGGACCCTTCGCGGTTGATCACGGTGCCCCGGGCGCGCACGTGCTCCCCGTCGTGGCCTGCCGCCAGCGCCTGGGCGCCGTGCTTGCCGGGTGCGACGAGGAGATATCGCGAGTACGCGGCCTCCCGTCCCGTGATCCCGGGCCGGGCGACGAGCAGCATGGGGTAGGGGCGTTCGACGAGAGTGCCGCTGAATTCGCGGAGCGTCCCGTACTCGAAGAGCCCGCGGCCCGGCGGGTCCTGACTCATGGCGAGGGCCGCCGCCGCGAGAGCCGATCCGGTGACGAGGCCGGCCGCGACCCGCGAGGCGAAGCGGGCATAGCGGCGCGGCGCGCGGGGGTGATACCCCACGTAGAAGGCGTCCGGCTCCGGCGCCGCGCCCGCGGGGGCGGCGTGAATCACGGCCGGTTCGACGGCCGTGCCGGGCGGATTGGGCCGGGGATCCACCAGCACCCGGCCCGCCTCGATTCGCACGTTGAAGGTGGGGATCCGCTCGGTGAACGGCGGCGGCGAGGTGCCGCTCTCCGGCCGATACTGATAGCCGTGCCAGGGGCAGGTGATGCAGCCGTCCACGATCTTCCCCTCGGCGAGCGGGCCGTTCTGATGCTGGCAGACGTTGGAGACGGCGGCGACCTTCCCGTTGTAACGGAAGACGGCGATCCGTTCGCCGAGCACCACCGCCAGCCGGGCCCGCTGCTCCTGGATCTCGTCCACCCGGCACACCTCGATCCAGCCGTCCTGGCGAACCGCTGAGCGCTGGCGGTCCCGCCTCCGCTCTCTCACGGCAGCCGCGAGGTGAAGGCCCAGCACGGCAGCCATCCCGGCTCCGAGCAGCACCACGGGCACGCGGCTCGACTCGGCCTGAAAGGTCCCCAGTGCCACGTGCAGGACGAGGAGGGCGTAGGCCGGGTACACCATCATGTGTAACGCCTTCCAGACGGGCCCCGATAGATTGGCGAGCCAGAAGTCGTGGCTGGTGGCCGCCATGAGGAAGAGGATCGCCAGCGCGGCAAGACCGAGGAGTTCGAAAGGGAAGCGGTCTGCCCGGGTGACGTCCGCCGCAGCGGTGAGCAGGCTCACCAGCGGATTTACATCCCCCAGGGCGTGAAACTGGATCAGGGCAACGGCGGCGTGGGCCAACGCCAAGAGAAACATCGTGACACCGAGGTGGCGCCGGTTGTAGAGCAGGGGCAGAAACCGCTCGTCGAGGCGGGCCAGAGGTCCGATGAGCAGGATGATGTGGAGCAGGACCAGCGCCGCGGTGCCGCATCCGCGGATCAGGGTGGTTTCGAGGGTGAGCTCGGGCCGAACTACCCTGGTGACGACGGCGAACACGGCGAGGTAAAGCACCACGCCGCCGGCGAGCAGACCGTCGTAGATGAGCTTCTGCCGGTTCCAGTTGACCGACCGATAGAAGGCGCTCATGGTCGGGCGGGGACGGCGGCCGTTGCGATGACCTGGTTCCAGCCCAGGCTGTAGAGGACGAGGTACCCGCCCCTCGTCAGGTCGGGCTCCGGCATCGGAAGGATCTGGGTCCGGCTGCCACGGAGAGCTCCCAGCAGAACGGCGTCAGGCGGCAGCGACGATCCGTCGCCGGGTGTGGGCGCCCAGTACGCCAGCAGGTCGGGGATCGCCGGGTCTTCGCCAGGCACGATGCGGATCGCGGTGGGCGCCTGGCCGGGAGCGGCCAGCCACTCCGCGGCGAGGGGAGGCTCGGCGAGCACGACCAGCGGGGCGCCGACGGGCTGCCGGTCGAGCGAGTCGGCGTCCGCCACCGGGCCGGCCGGGCTCCGGGATTCGCCGCCGAGGGCGAGGAGGAGATAGAGCGCGGGCAGCACCGTACCCAGCGTCAGGCTCCACCGGAGATGGCGGCGGCGCAGGGCCTGGATCACCGTGGCCTCCCGAGGAACGGATTCCGCGGCGGGCGTGATGCTCCCTCGAGCAGTCGCCAGGCGAGCAAGGGCCAGAGTGCCGCCGCACCCGGGAGCAGGAGCAGCCGGAACCCCCAGGTACCGCGCTGCGCCACCGGATCCAGGCGGCCGGCCCACCGGACCGCGAAGGGGACCGCGAACAGGGCGCCGGCGCCGACGTAGAGGCCGGCCAGCCGGACCAGCCACTCGGCGAGTGTCGTGCTGAGCATGGTGTACCCCGAACGAACGGGCGTCCGCCGAAGTTCCCGGGTCACGCTGAGCTCCGAATGTGCGTCCTGGCTCCCCCGTGTCCAGAGTCACGGCGCCCTCAGGGCCCTCTGTGTTCTCGGTGGATCCTCCAGAGTCCTCTGCGTTCTCCGCGGATGATCCACCGAAGGCGCCGAGGGAGTGGCGCGAGCGGATGATTCGGCGGACGCAGCGAACGCGTGTAAAGCGGTGAGCAGCGCCGGAATCAGCCTCGCCTGTGGATTGCTCGAGCGATGACGCGGTGGCTCCAGGATGCTGGCCCGTGTCCGGAGCACGCATGCCATCGCCACCGCTGTTCGCGCGCGATGCGCAGACGCACGCCATCATCGGACCCGCCCTGACCGTGCACCGGGAGTTGGGGCCCGGATTTCTGGAAGCGGTTGACCAGGAGGCGCTGGGTTTGGAGTTCGACCAGCGGCAGGGGCCCCGGACCGGCCACGTGCTGCTCCCTGTGCAATACAAGGGAGCGAGGCTCCGGGCCTCCTATCGGGTGGACGTTCGTTGTTTCGGTGAGGTGCTCGTAGAAGTCAAGGCCCTCCATGGCCTGGGCGGTCTGGAAGAGGCTCAGTCGATCAACTATCTCGAGGCTTCCGGCGTCGAGCGCGGATCGCTGCTCAACTTCGGCCCTCGCCGCCTGGAGATCCGCCGGTTCATTCTCACCACCGCCACTCACCTCCCCCTTGGCGAAGCCGACTGCCGCGACCTCCGCGCTAGCCGCCCGGCGACAGCCATCCGGGTCGCAGGCGAGTAACGGCAGGGATCCGCGAACCTCGACTGTACAAACCCGCGACACCTGTGACCTGCGACACGTCCCAGGTCCGGCCCCTTAGCCTACCGTAGCGTTCCGCCCTGGTTCGCCGCCCGGGCCTTCCCCTGTTCACTCCCTTGCCGTGTGTCGAGGAGCAGCCCATGAGCACCTTCCTCCGCCATCTCCGTCGCGGCGGCTCTCCGGAGGAGCTGGCCGAAATGACCCGGCTCGTAAGCCGGCTCGACTCCCAACGGCCCGCGCTGGAGGAGCTGGTCCAGCACGCCGATCGCTCCATCGCCCAGCTCCAGCGGCTCGGCACGCTGGGGGAGCGGGTGCAGGCCCTCGAACGGCAGGTGGCCGGGCTCGAACAGCTCGGGGAGCGGGTGCAGTCGGCGGAACGACGCCTGGCCGATCTGGTCGCGACGCGCGAGCGCCTGGAGGCGCAGCTCGCCGATGCGGGCGCCATCGTCGAGCGGAACCGGGCGGAGGTGACCGCCCTCACCGACACGGTGACCGCGGCGAGCCGGATGAAGCAGGACCTCGAAGGCGTGCTCGCCCTGGAAGGGCCGTTCCGGCGGCTCCAGGCGGAGCTGGAGACGGTGAAGGCCGATGCCGAGAGCTTCCGGGTGGGGCTGGCACGGCTTCGCGAGCAGCAGGAGAGCGCCCTGAGCGGCTATCAGGCGGCCTCGGCCCGCATCGCCGCGTTCGAGGCGGACTGGCAGCGGATCTCCCGCTCGCTCGCGGAAACCGAGCACCGCGCTTCCGGCGTGGAACAGCTCGTGGCCGACCTCGCCCCGGTGACGGAAGCCGTCGCCCAGACCCGGCGCGAGCTGGTAAACGCGCGCGCCGTCGCGGATCAGGTGGCGCAGCGCGTGGTGCTGCTGGAACAGCAGCGCGAGCTCATTGACCGGGTGACGGGGAAGCTCGAGCACCTGAGCGTCCTCATGCAGCGGACCGACGCGGGACTCGAGCGGCAGGAAGAGCTGGGACGGGGCATGGCGGAACTGCGGAACGAGCTGGAGGCGTTTCAGGCCACGCAGCGCGCGCTCCAGGATCGAACCCGCACCCTCGCCGAGCGCCTGGAACGCCTGGAGGCCGGCCAGGGCGCAGCCGAGCGGGCCCTCGGTGTGCTGAAAGGCGCTCTGGACCAGAACAGCGAACGGGTAGCGCTGGAGAGCCGAAGCCTGGACGGCGTGGCCCAACGGGTCAACGACCTCCGGCGCGCCCTGGCGGAGTGGGAGGACCGCCTGCAAACCCTGGCGGGCGAAACCCAGGCGATCGCGGGTGCCGCCGCCAAGGCCGATCTCCTTACCTCGCAGGTGACCCAGCTCGGCGGCCAACTGGCGCAGCTCACCGAGCTGGCCAGCCGGGTTCGCGCCGGCCTCAACGATCTCGAGCGCTTGGAGCGCGCCATTGACGGGCTCACCGAACGGACCTGCCGGGTCGAGGAGGCTCGGCCCCTCCTCGATCGGGTGGTGCGCGACCTCGCCTCGCTCACCGCGACCGAGGAGGCGATCGCCGAGGCGCTGGACCAGGTCCGGAACGCGCGGGAGGAGCTGAGCCGGACCCGGGGGACGGTGGAGACCACACGCACCTGGCTCACCGATACGGGGCGGACCGTCGCGACGCTGCGGGAGGAGGTCGCCGGGCTGGACCGGATGCGCGCGACCCTCGACGCGCTGCGCCAGGAGGTGGACCAGCTCAATTCGGCAATGAGTCTGATCGAGACACGGCGCGCGCTGGTGGAGGACGTCCAGCGGCGTCTCACTGACGCGGCGGGTCTCGGAACCACGATCGAGGAACAGGCGCGCGGGCTCGCGGAGCGGCTTCAGGCGGCGGAAGACCGGCTCGGGACCCTGATGCCCCGGCTCGACGAGGTGGGCCGGGCGGGGCGCCAGCTCATGAGTCTGGGGGCCGAGCTCCGCGACATGGAGCAACGGGTCCGCACGGTCCAGGGGTCGGTCACCGGGCTCGAAGAACAGGCCAGAGCGGTCCAGGCGCTGGGCGACCGGATGCAGGAGCTGGCGCGGGAGGTCGAGCAGCGGCAGGGCGCGCTCGAGCGGGCGCTCGACCACCTCGATCGGGCCACCGCGCTCCGCCAAGAGGCCGCCCAGGCGGCGGAGGCGCTGGCGGAACGGGCCCGCGAGCTCGACGGCTCGCTCGCCAAGGCAGGGGAGCGCCTGACATCGCTCGACGCCCTGGCCCGCGAGCTCGATGCCCGGATCGCCACCCTGCAGGGGGTCCAGGACCGGATCATCGGCTTCGAGGCGAAGCTGGCGGAGTGGCGCGGGGTCGAGCAGCAACTGGGCCAGGCGATGGAGCAGGCCGGGGCGCGCCAGGCGGCCATCGCGACGCTCCAGGGCGAAATCCGGGCGCTCTACGAGATGGCCGAGCGCACCCAGTCGGACGCCCGGGCCGTGGCCGAGCTCCAGCCCCAGGTCGCCGAAACTCGGGCGGAGCTGGACCAGCTCTTCGCCCGGGTGGGGGACGGGGCCAGCCTGCTCCGTACGATCGAGGAGCGGCGGCGCCAGCTCGACCGGGCCGAGGAGCGGCTGGCCCAGGCCGACACGCTGCTCACCGAGGTGCGAGGCGCGCTCGAGATCCTGCTGGCCCAGAAGGCGCAGGTGGATCACTTCCTGGAGCAGGCCACCGCGCTTGCCATAGAGGCGAAGCACGCCGAGGTGTTACTCGAGGCGCTGCGGGAGGAACGGCGGGTGTCGGACCGGATTCGGGGCGCCCTGGCGGATCTTCAGCGGCGGGAAACCGGCGCGGAACCGAAGAGCGCCGTGGTCGGTTGAGGGGAAGGACGTGGGTCGCCCGCCGCCCGGCGGGTGGCCCGCCGGTCGGTGTGCGGCCCGTCGCCTTTCCATGGTGAGCGGGCCGACATCGTGCTGTGCCCCCACCCGCTATCGTAGCGCCACCCCCGGGACAGGGTGACCCGGGCGGGGCCGCTCGCGGAACCCGGCCCGCCCGCCCACCACCGGCCAGATCGCGCGCCACTCGGGCGCGCGTCCACGGGAACGCTCTCCGGTACCGCAGAACCGCCCGCGAATGCCTCGGTCATGCACGGTTCGCCGCCTTGCCGCGGGGGTGGCCGCCTGGTGGGTTCTCGGCGTGATGGCGTGCCAGTCCGGCGCCGGATCAGGTTCGATCACCCCCCCACCCGACAGCATCCCGCCCTTCCCGCCGCCGGCGCAGGCCTCCTGCGCGAACCGGCCCGCCGGCTACCGGATCATCTGGGATGAAGAGTGGGACGTCGTGCCCGGGAGCTGGACGGTGTATGGCGGGGCCGGACGCCTCGCGCTGCTCCAGGATCCCACGGCGCCGGCCTCGGGACCCAACGTCTTCCGGGGCCGATTCCCGGCGGGCATGCCGGGAGGTGTCGGTCCCTACAACCTGGAACGACAGTTCGGCCGCGATGTGAGCGAACTCTACGTGTGTGTCGTCGCGTGGATCTCGCCCAACTGGACGGACAACGGAAACACGGGTACCAAGTTCTTCTGGTGGGAGACCCCCTACGCCGGCACGGCCCAGAGCCTGGGCCACTACGCGAATCTCACCCCGCGCCTCGGGCTCAATCTCCAGAGCGCCGGCGGGATCCTGAACCGGAACATGTTCGCCAACTTCAACATGATCGCGAACGCGGGGCGGTGGCACGCCATCGAGTACCTGGTCCGGGGCAACACGGCCCCCGCGAACGGCACTCTGACCATCTGGGTGGACGGAACCCGGGTCGCCCAGGAGACCGACGTGACCTTTTTCTATCCCGGCCAGGCGCCGCGCTTCCAGGCGCTCCGGCTCAATCCCACCTACGGTGGCGGATTGAACCCGGTCCCGTACGACCTCGACCTCAGGATTGATCGCTGGGTGGTCGCGGCCCCCTGAGGATCGGCGGCCCTCCCCATCCGGGGCGGGGCCGGCGGGCTGCTTCCCTCGCCCGGGGGACGGTGCTAGGTTGAACCTCCCGCGGCGCCGTAGCCAAGTGGTAAGGCAGAGGTCTGCAAAACCTCCATGCGGCGGTTCGAATCCGCCCGGCGCCTTCTCCCTGCCGAGCCATCGCTCGCCATGCCGGGACCGGATCCGGAGGTGAGGTGACCGAGGACCGGCACAGGGTGACGTGCCGGCGGCCACCCCCAGGGCCGGGCCGGCCCCTCGGGCCCGCCCCCCCCGGCCGGCTGCGGGCCGCCCTCTGCGCGATCCGCCGGGTCACCGCGCCAGGTTCCGGTTCACGTACGCCGCCTCGCCGGTCACCTCGCGGACCACCCACGGCGCCAGCCAGTCCGGCAGCACGATTGCGAAGGCCTCGTCCGGCAGTTCGACCTCGGCCAGCACCAGCTCCCGATCCAGGAATTCGTCAATCTCCCAGGTGACGCCGCCCGCCGGAATCCGGTAGCGCCGCTTGCGAATCCGGCGGCCCGCGGTGAGCGGCCACAGGTGATCGAACAGGTCCTCCTGGATCTCCTCCTCAGCCTCGAACCGGGCGAGCCCGGTCCCGGCCTTGATGGTGCGGGTGAGGGTGGCGGTGCCCCCACCGCGACTCCGGCGTAGCCGCTCGACGATCCGGTAGCCGGGAAGCCAGCCCTGCTCGATCTCCACCGCGGGCGCCTGACGAGCGGCCTCGGGAACTTGGCGCAACAGGTATTTCCGCTCGACCTCCACGCCGGCCGGCGGCAGCGCCCGGCCGAGCGCCTCCAGCATCCGTTCCATGCCCCGGACGAAGTCCCGGGTCCCCCCGGAGTGCCACGCCTCGCGAAACCGGCCGAAGGCGGCCTCACCTCGGGCGCGAAGCCGGCTGACGAGGGCCTGCACCCCGGGCCGCCGATCCGCTGCACCCGGCGCCGTGACGATGCCTCCCTCCTCCAACACGCCGGCAAGCTCGGCGGCGAAGACCTGGGCATCGTGGAGATCGCCCAGCACATCCTGGAGCGCCTTGAGCCGGGCCAGCGCCTCGGGTGCGCCGGGGAGCTCGCCGGCGAACGGCTCGAGGAGGTAGCGGACGCGTTTGCCCGCGATGCGGGCCCGATGCGCCTGGCGCTCGCCGGCGAAACTCCGCACCCGCGCCAGTTCGGCCTGCATGGTCTCGAACGCCAGCCCGAGCCGAGGGCGCAAGACCTCCCTGGCTGTGGGCAGTGGCCGCCGGTCACCCGGTGCCACCGGCACCCGATAGCTCCCGAGCCGCCGCTGGATCCGGCCTGCGAGGCGGGGAAACCGGCGATCCAGCCAGTCCCGGAGCCGCGCGTCGGCGCAGCGCTTCCGGAGGGCCAGCCGTGCGAGCAGCCAGGCCGCTCCGGCGCTTTCCCCGGGGGCCAGCCCGGTCACTTCCTGCCGCACCCAGGCCAGGTGCACTTCCAGGTCCCGGCATTCGCCGGCGTGCGCCGCCAGCTCGCGGAGATCGCGCCGGATACCCCGCCGGATGGCCTCCCGGAGCTCGGGTCGAAAGGCGCGGAACCAGCTTCGGAGCCGGCGTAGCGCCACGCGGAAGTCATGCAAGGCCTCGGCATCCTGCGGATCGTCGAGGCGGGCTCGCGCGTGCCGGAGGTCTCGCAGGTGGGCCTGGGCCACCAGCCGGACCGTCTCGGCGGCAGGGCGCTGGAGGAGGGGGCCGGGGAGCTGCATGCGCGGGCGGGCGAGTCGGACGGTTCGATCGGCTGAGAGGGTCACGGGTTGCGGGCGACAGGGTCAACCGTGCGAGCGCGGATGCCATGGGGAAAGAGGGGCCGCCCGCCCCGCCCTCGCAAGGAGCGCCGGGACGGTGCGGCCTGAGACGCGCGGGCCTGGATTTCTTGACAAACCCTCCACCGGGCGGTAGGAGAGGCGCCACGGGGGCCGCAGGGCCGGCGGACATCCCCCCCAACCTCGCATCATCGGATCGCTGCACACCCACAACCCGGAGGACCTATGAGGCACAGGTGGGGCTGGCTCTGCCTCTTGTCCGGCCTCGCGTTCGCGAGCCCGGCGGCGGCGCAGCGGGCCCTGACCGGCACGGTCCGCGATTCCGCCACCAACGCGCCGATCGCCGGTGCGACGGTGACCATCGCGGGCACCCGGCTCGGGGCCTACACCAGGGAGAACGGCAACTTCGTGATCCCCAACGCGCCCGAGGGAGAGCTCACGCTGTCGGTGCGGTTCATCGGCTACAAGCGGCAGACCCTGCGGATCGGCGGGGACCAGGACGTGGTCGAGATCGCCCTCCCGCGCGATTTCCTCAAGCTGGAGGAGATCGTGGTGACCGGGCAGGCCACGGGCGTGGAGAAGCGCAATCTGGCCAACGCCGTGTCGGTGGTGGGGGAGGACGAGTTGCTCCGGGCGCCCGCGCAGACCGTGGAATCGGCGCTGCAGGGCAAGGTGCCCGGCGCGTACATCCAGGAGAACTCGGGCGCCCCGGGCGGGGGCATCCAGGTCCAGTTGCGCGGTGTCTCCACGATCAACGCCGGTGCCGACCCGCTCTTCGTGGTGGACGGGATCGTGGTGAGCAACGAGGCCGTTCCCAACGGGGCGAACGCGGTCACGCTGGCGCAGGCCGGCGGGAATCCCAACAACCAGGACAACCCGGTGAACCGGATCGCGGACCTGAATCCGGCGGATATCGAGAAGATCGAGATCCTGAAGGGGGCGTCGGCCGCGGCCATCTACGGCGCCAAGGCGACCAACGGGGTCGTGATCATCACCACCAAACGTGGCCAGGCGGGCAAGCCCCAGTTCAGCGTGTCCCAGAAGTTCGGCATCTTCTCGCTGGCCCGCCGGATCGGCCAGCGGATCTTCAACGACAGCGCGGAAGCGTTCTCGGTCTACGATTCGGCGCTTGTCAGGCAGTATTTCGTGCCGGGGAAGCGGGTGGACTGGGAGGACCTGCTCTACGGGCGGAACGCGCTCTCCTACGAGACCCAGGTCAGCGTGAACGGGGGCACCGAGCAGACCCGCTACTACATCGCGGGGCTGGTGAAGAACGACGAGGGGATCGCGATCAACACCGATTACAAGAAGCAGGGCCTCCGGGTGAACCTGGATCAGGTGCTGGGCGATCGGTTCAACCTGACGGTGAGTACCAACATCGCGCACAGCGTCTCGAACCGCGGGCTCTCGAACAACGACAACAGCGGCACCTCGCCGGGGCTGGTGCTCCCCTTCACCCCGAGCTTCTTCGACCCCCGGCCCGACCCGACGGGCCGGTTCCCGGCCAATCCGTTCGAGCGCAGCAATCCGCTCCAGACCTTCACGCTGCTCAAGAACCAGGAGGACGTCTGGCGGGCGCTCGGCACGATCACGACCCGCTTCACCGCGGTCACGACGGACCGCCACCGGCTGAGCTTCGCGGTCACCGGCGGGGCGGACTACTTCTCCCAGCGCAATGACTTTCTCGCGCCGCCCGAGCTGCAGTTCGAGCCGCAGGACGGGCTGCCCGGCACCGTGATCCAGGGGAAGGCCCAGAACCTGAACCTCAACCTCTCGGTGCACGGAACCCACGTGTACGCCCCCGCCTCGGGCAAGGTCGAAGCCACGACCTCGCTGGGGGTGCAGTTCGAGGATCGGGAGCTCAACGCCACGAGCATCGTGGGGCGGGACCTGGCCTCGGGCCGCAGCGGGCCCGACCAGGCCTCCAGCCGGACCGACGACGAGGAGTTGCGCAAGGTCCGGGACTTCGGGTTCTTCGGGCAGGAGGAGGTGCTGCTCGACCAGCGGCGCCTCCTGCTCACGGCGGGCTTCCGGGCGGACCGGAGCAGCGTCAACGGCGACCCGAACAAGTACTTCGTCTACCCCAAGGTGGCGGCCTCCTACCGGGTGCAGCAGCTGGGCGGGTTCGTGGACGAACTCAAGCTGCGCGCCGCCTACGGCGAGGCCGGGAACCAGCCCGTCTTCGGCGCCAAGTTCATCTCCGACACGGTGAGCGTGATCGACGGGCGGCTCGGGACCCTGGTGGGGGTCCGGGAGGGCGATCCCAATATCGAGCCCGAGCGGTCGAAGGAAATCGAGGCGGGCTTCGACGCCCAGTTAGGTAAGGGTCGCGCCGAGTTCAACTTCACCGTGTATCAGCGGCGGATCACCAACCTGCTGCTGGACCAGACCCTGGCGCCGTCGACCGGCCAGCTCACCCGGATCTTCAATTCCGGGGGCACGCTCCGGAACCGGGGCGTGGAGATCGGCTTCCGGGTGATCCCGGTCCAGACCCGCGACGTCTACTGGGTCTTCGGGACCACCTTCTCCCTCAACCGGAGCCGGGTGGACCTGCCCTCCAACGTGGCGCCGTTCCAGACCGGCGGGTTCGGCACCTCGCTCGGCGCCTTCGAGATTCGGGACGGGAAGTCGGCCACGCGCATCGTGGGCCTGGTGAACAACGGCGCCGCGGTCGGCGAGGTGGGCGACGCCTACCCCGATTTCATCATGGGGTTCTCCAACGACGTGGAGTGGCGCCGCTTCCGGCTCGGCATGCAGTGGGACTGGAAGCGGGGCGGCGACGTCATCAACCTCACCAAGCTGCTCTTCGACGCCGGGCAGAACAGCGCCGACCGCTCCGACGGCGGCCTCTCGCGGCTGGTGCGCTGGGCCTCGGGGAACACCAAGGTGTACGTCGAGGACGCCTCGTACCTCAAGCTCCGCGAGCTGTCGCTCTCCTACGACCTGCCACCCTCGGTGGTAAGCGCGATGTTCGGCGCCGGCGCGCGGTATGCACGCCTGACCCTGAGCGGGCGGAACCTCATCCGGATCACGCCCTACGACGGGTACGACCCCGAAGTGAGCAACTTCGGGAACCAGCCGATCTTCCGGAACATTGACGTCGCCCCGTTCCCGCCGAGCCGGAGCTGGTTCTTCTCCATAGACGTGGGGTTCTGACCATGACCATCCGACTCACCCTCGGTCGCGCGCTCCTCATCGCGCTGGCGGTCGCCGGCACGGAGGGCTGCGACTTCGACATCGCCAATCCGAACAGCCCCGACCGGATCGGGGTCAACCCGACCCGGGCCCGGGTGGCGGCGGCGGCCACCGGGCTCCTGATCGGATCGCGCGCCGATCACGCCGACCTGATCCTCGATCTCGGCATCATCGGCCGCGAGGCCTACCGGTTCGACGGCTCCGACCCGCGGTTCATCACCGAGCTCCTGGGGCCGAATCCGGTCCTCGACGCCGGGAGCGGCGCCTTCGGCGGCGACCACTGGGCCGAGCCGTACCGCAACATCCGGAACGCCAACCAGCTGCTCGCCGTGGTCGGCACCTCCAACGCCTTGAGCGACGAGGAGAAGGACGCGGTGCGCGGGTTCGCCCGCACGATTCAGGCGCTGGACTTCCTGACGATCGTCAACACCCACACCCAGGACTCCATTCCGATCGCGGTCGGGACCGACGCGAACGCGCCGCCCGCGCCTTTCGCCACCAACGCCGAGGCCCTGGACCACATCGAGCGGCTGCTCGATTCGGCCCTGACCGAGCTCCAGAACGGGGGCTCCGCCTTCCCGTTCACGCTCTCCAGCGGCTTCCAGGGGTTCGACACGCCGGCGGACTTCGCCAAGTTCAATCGCGCCCTGCGGGCCCGGGTGGACGTGTACCGGCAGAACTGGGCTCAGGCCCTGGTGGACTTGCAGGGGTCGTTCGTGGACACCTTGCAACCCCTGAGCCTGGGGGTGTACCACACCTACAGCACCGGGAGCGGCGACTTCGCCAACCCCATCATCTCGAGTGTGGTGGAGAACTTCGCGCACCCACAGCTCCGCGACAGCGCCCAGCTCCAGCCGGGGGGCCAGCGCGACCGGCGGTTCCTCACCAAGACGTTCCAGCGCAGCTCCACCACCTCGAGCGGGCTCACCTCGGATCTCGGTTGGGCGCTGTACCCCACGCCCTCGACCCCGATCCCGATCATCCGGAACGAGGAACTGATTCTCATCCGGGCCGAAGCCAACATCCAGCTCAACAACCTCACCGAGGCGCTGGATGACATCAACTTCGTCCGGGTGAACTCCGGAGGGCTGGCCCCGCTGGCGCCGTTCGCCGACCAGGCCGAGGCGATCAACGCCTTGCTGTACGAGCGGCGCTACTCGCTGTTGTTCGAGGGGGGGCACCGCTGGATCGACATGCGGCGCTACAACCGGCTCAATCAACTCCCGATCGACCGGCCCGGCGACGTGGTGCACCCGCGGTATCCGGTGCCGACGGACGAGATCCTCGCCCGGCAGTAGTGCCTGGCCCGTGTCCGCCGAGGGCGCCGAAAGCTCGGCGCCCTCGGCGGACGGGCACGGCACCCGACTCGCCCTCAGCTCCCCCCGTCTCCCCCCGCCAGAATCCCGTGCCGAATCCGCGCCGCCTTCGGTGGCGCCGCGGGATCGGCCTCGATCCGGCTCTCGGTGCGCGCCACCAGCCGGACCCGGGCGGGGAGCGCGAGCTCGCGGCCTTCGCGCCGCACCCGGATGGTGAACTCGGCGCCGTCTCGCCCGGCGTAGGCCGCGCGGAACCGCGCGAAACTCTCCTCGCCCGTCACCGGAATGTTGCCGAGGGCGATCAGCACGTCACCGGGCTTGACCCCGGCCTGGTCGGCGGCCCCCCCGGGGCCCACCTCCGTCACGGTCAATCCGGTGCTGTCGCCCACGGTCTGCAGATTGAGCCGGGGTTCCCGCACGGTGTCGGTCACCAGGCGGAGTCCGGCGAGCGGCAGGATCGAGTCCCAGGGAAACGGTTCCCGGCCGTCAATGTACCTGGCGTTGAACTCCCGGAACGAGCGGCCGCCGGCGGCGCGACTCACCGCAGCCCACCACTCGGCGCCGGTGAAGCCGCGGCCCCGCCGGTAGGCGGTCTGATAGAGGGTCCGGAGCACCCCGTCGAGCGAGTTCCGGTTGTCGCTCGCGTCCCGGATCAGGATGTCGAGCAGGAATCCGGCCAGCGAACCCTTGGGGTAATAGATGTACCCGGTGCCGTCGGTCGGATGGATCCAGGTGGACAGCGAGGCGTCCTCGAGCGCCACCGGCGGCGTCTCCGCCACCTGGGTGATCTTCTCGGTCGTGATCCGGAAGAACTCGGCGGAATCCACGATCCCGCCGCGCACCAGCGCGAGATCGGCGTAGTAGTCGGTGATCCCCTCGCTCACCCAGAGCCACGGCGTGGGCTGCGGCCGGTCGTACCGGTAGGGCCACAGGTCGGCCGGTCGCAGCCGCTTCACGTTCCAGGAGTGGAACATCTCGTGCGCCGTGATGGACGGGATCCACGACTGCCCGATCCCGAACGCCGTGTAGATGCCCAGATGCGAGTTCTGGTGCTCGAGCGCGGAGCCGCCGCCGAAGGCGGAATCGAAGACGATCATCGTCGTGTACGTGCGCCACGGCGCTTCGCCGAACACCGCCACCTCGGGCGGGACCAGCTTCGCGATGGCCTCCCAGAGTTCGGCGCGAGCCGGACCCGACAGCACGCCGGCCGGGTACGTTGCCAGGCGTTGCCAGGTCTGTCCCACCTGGAGGCTGTCGAGGTCGACCCGGCCCACGAAGAACGGCATGTCCACCAGGTCGTCGTAATGGCGCTCGCCGAAGGTCCGCGGGCCGGTGGCGGGGCGCATGCCGGTCACGACCAGCCAGTCGGGCTCCGTCTCGACGGTCACGGTGGCGGCGAACGCCAGGCTCCGACCCTCGGGGTAGAGGAAGACATTGGTGCCGTTGAAGAAGCAGAAGTCGGGGCGGCTCCACGCCATCGCGTTGTCCAGCGTGTCCGCCTGGTAGTCGAACCGCACCGTGATCTGCCGCGCGCCGGCTGGCCGGATCCGCCAGGTATCGTAGTCGAGTTTGTCCCAGGTGAGCGGCGTCTCGCCGGCGGCCGCCCGGAAGTTCGAGACCCAGCGCGCGAAGTTGCTCACCTCGTAGGCGCCGGGCGTCCAGACCGGCAGCGACAGGAGCACGTCGCCGGGGCCGGTGACGTCGAACCGCATGGCGACCCCGAGCGAGCGGCGGGCGGCGGTCTCGCGATTGAAGGTGATCTCGTAGTGGATGTTGGCGACCGGCGCCGAGACGGGCGCTGGCGCCGGAGCGCGGAGCAGGACCGCCGGTCCGGCGACGAGGCCGGCCAGGACCATCGGTGAAGTCAACCGCATCGGTACGCGAATCCAGGTTAGGGTCGCAAGGCAGGACGGATCCGGGGCGGGGTCGGTTCCAGGCGGCCGCCTACTGCCTGCCGCCCGCCGGTTCCCTGAGGGGCGCAGGGGCCGCCGCCAGGCCCGCCCGGCGGTCCCAGTCGGCTTCGCCCTCCCACCGGGCCATGACAGCGGTGGCCAGGCAGTTCCCCACCAGGTTGACCATCGTGCGGGCCATGTCCATCAGCTCGTCCACGCCCAGGATCACCGCCACGCCCTCGAGCGGAAGCCCGAAGGCGGTGAGCGTGCCGGACAGCACCACCAGCGAGGCGCGGGGCACGGCGGCGATGCCCTTGCTCGTGATGAGAAGCGTCAGCATCATGAGCAGCTGCTGCCCGAGCGACAGATGCACGCCCGCCGCCTGGGCCACGAACAGCGACGCCACCCCGAGGTAGAGCGTGGAGCCGTCGAGGTTGAACGAATACCCCGTCGGCATCACGAACGCCACGATGCGCCGCGGGACCCCGAACTGGATCATCCGCTCCATCGCCAGCGGCAGGGCCGCGTCGGACGAGGTCGTGGTAAAGGCGATGGCCGCGGGGTCCTTGACGGCCCGGAGGAAGGCCCGGAGGGGCACCCGGGCGGCGATCGCCATCGGCAGCAGGGCGACGAGCGCGAACACCAGGAGCGCGGCGTAGAGCGTGAGGACCAGCTTGCCCAGGTTCACGATCACCGCGATCCCGCTGTGGCTCACGGTCACGGCCATCGCCGCCCCGATGCCGATCGGGGCGTACTTCATGATGATGGCGACGAACTTGAACGTGACCTCCGCCAGTCCCTCGGCGAATCCCAGGACGGCTTCCTTGGGCCGCCCGTTCACGCGGGTGAGCCCGATCGCGAACATCGTGCTCCAGAACACCACCTGGAGCACCTCGTTCTTGGCGGCCGCCTCGAAGAAGCTCTGCGGCACCACGTGCTCGAGGAACCCCGACAAGGTGGTCGGCGCGGGCGGCGGAATGGGCGCGTGGGGGTCGGGGGGCGGGAGGACCACCCCTACGCCGGGGGCGCTCAGGTTGCCCGCCAAGAGGCCGATCGCCAGCGCCGCCGTGGTCATCACCCAGAAGTAGATCAATGACTTGAGCGCGAGCCGCCCGATCCGCCGGAGGTCGTCGCCGTGCCCGGCGATGCCCACCACCAGGGTGCCGAAGAGAATCGGCACCACGATGGACTTGATCATCCGGAGGAAGATGGTCGAGAACGGCTTGAGGCCCGCGGCGAATTCGGGGGCGAGCCATCCGAGGAGGATACCCCCGCCCATCCCGATGAAAATCCAGTGCGTGAGGGTGAGGCGTCGAAGGGCGGCGAGCATGCGGTCGGGTGGGTTCGCTCAGCTGACCAGCGCCGCGGCCTTCCGCTCGATCACCCGAAGCAGGGATTCGAACGAGGCCGCGAAGAGCTGCACACCCTCGACCTCGAGCGTCGCGGTGATCTCGGCCAGGTCCACGCCCAGCTCGGCCAGCCGCCGGAGGGTCTCCGGGGCCCGGGCCACCCCGGCGCGAATCCTGAGCTCCGGGCGCCCGTGGTCGCGATAGGCCGCGAACGTGGCCGGCGGCATGGTAGTCACCGTCCGCTCGCCGATCAGCGCCTCCACATAGTGCACGTCGGAATAGCGCGGATCCTTGGTGCTGGTCGAGGCCCAGAGCGGGCGCTGCACCTGGGCCCCCCGGGCCGCCAGCGCCTGCCACCGCGGCGTCGCGAACAGCTCCTCGAACGCGGCATAGGCCGCGCAGGCGTTGGCGATCGCGGCGGTGCCCTCGAGCGCCGCGGGCCGCGCCGGATGGCTCCGGAGGATCGGATCCACCTTGCCGTCCACCCGCGAGACGAAGAAACTCGCCACCGAGCTGATCCCGGCGACCGGCGCCCCCGCCGCCACCCGCCGCTCCAGCCCCTGCAGGAACGCCTCCACCACCTCGCGATAGCGCGCCACGCTGAAGAGCAGCGTCACGTTCACGTTGATCCCGGCGGCCAGGCAGCGGGTGATGGCCGGCAGGCCTTCCCGCGTCCCCGGGATCTTCACCATCAGGTTCGGCCGGTTGATGCGCCGCCAGAGCCGCTCCGCCTCGGTGGCGGTCGCCGCCGCGTCGTGGGCGAGCAGCGGGGACACCTCGATGGACACCAGTCCGTCCCGCCCTCCGGTCGCCCGATGGAGCGGAAGAAAGAGATCGCAGGCCGCCCGCACGTCGTCCACCGCCAGCGCCTCGAAGATCTCCGCCGGCGTCTTTCCTTCCACCGCGTGGCGGCGGATGTCCTCGTCGTACAGATCACTGCCCTGGATCGCCTTCTCGAAGATCGTCGGGTTGGTCGTCATCCCCCGGAGGCCGTCCTCGGCGATGAGCCGGGCCAGCTCGCCCGAGATGACCAGATCGCGGGTGATGAAATCGTACCAGGGACTCTGGCCGAGCTGGGCCAGGCGGAGGAGAGGATTGGGTCCCATCGGAAGCAAGATAGAGATACCAGGGGTTCGGGGTCAGGGTCGGGGAGTGCCCGTCAGGGCCCTCACCGCTTCCACGACCCGTTCGGCCGTGAAACCCAGTTCCTGCATGAGCCGCTCTCCCGGCGCCGAGGCGCCGAAACGGTCGAGACCGATGGCCAGACCGCGGTCCCCCACGTAGCGGCTCCAGCCGAAGGTGGCGGCGGCTTCCACCGACACCCGGGCCCGGACGCCGGGCGGGAGCACCGCCTGACGGTAGCTCTCCGGCTCCGCCTCGAACAGTTCCCAGGACGGCAGTGAGACGAGCCGGACCCGCGTACCCTCCCGCTGCAGCCGCTCCACGGCCGCGAGCGCGGGATGGACCTCCGACCCGGTCGCGATCACGATCGCCTCGGGTGGCCCGTCGCAATCGAGCAGCACGTAGCCCCCGCGCGCGACTCCGGCGGCCGGCGCCAGCCGGGCTCGATCGAGCACGGGCAGCTTCTGCCGGGAGAGCGCCAGGACCGTCGGGCCGTCGGTCCTCCGGACCGCCACCTTCCAGGCCTCCACCGTCTCCGTCGCGTCGGCCGGCCGGATCACGACCAAGTTGGGGGTGGCCCGCAGCATGGCGAGCTGCTCCACCGGCTGATGGGTGGGGCCGTCCTCGCCCAGACCGATCGAATCGTGGGTACCGATGTAGATCACCGGCAGGCCCATGAGCGCCGAGAGCCGGATGGCCGGCTTGCAGTAGTCGGTGAACACGAGGAACGTGCTGCCGAACGGGCGGAGCCCTCCGTGCGCCGCGATGCCGTTGAGGCAGGCGGCCATGGCGTGTTCCCGCACCCCCCAGTGGAGGTTCCGACCGGTCCCCGCCGCTCCGTACACCCCTCCCCCCTTGATCTCCGCGCCGGTGCTCTCCGTCAGGTCGGCAGAACCGCCGATCAGGTTCGGAAGCCGCGCCGCCACCACATTGAGCGTGCGGGCCGAAGCCTGTCGGGTCGCGATCGGCCCGTCGGCCGGCGAGAAGGCGGGCCAGCCTCGGTCCCAGCCGTCCGGCAGCCGGCCGGACCACCACTCCTCGAGTTCGGCGGCGAGCGCCGGGTGCTCGCGCCGGTAGCGGGCGAACAGCTCTCGCCAGGCGGCGTGGGCCTCCCGGCCCCGGGTGCGGCACCGCTCCCGCCAGGCCAGCGCTTCCGGGGCCACGTGGAAGGGCTCCTCGGGCCAGCCCAGGATCGCCTTGGTGCGCCGCACCTCCTCGGCGCCGAGCGGGGCCCCATGCGCCGCCGCAGTATCGCGCTTGGTGGGGGCCGGGTCCGCGATATGGGTCCGCAGGATGATCAGCGAGGGCCGGGTGTGCTCGTCCCGCGCCAGGTCGAGGGCGCGCGCGATGCCCTCCAGATCGTTCCCGTCCCGGACCCGCTGCACGTGCCAGCCGTAGGCGTCGAACCGGCGTCCCACGTCCTCGCTGAACGTGAGTCCGGTGTCGCCGTCGATCGTGATATGATTGTCGTCGTAGATCAGGTTGAGCTTGCCGAGCCGGAGGTGGCCCGCCAGCGAGGCGGCCTCGCTACCCACCCCCTCCATGAGGTCGCCGTCGCTCGCGAACACCCACACCCGGTGGTTCACGACGTCGTAGCCAGGTCGGTTGAACCGTTCCGCGAGGAAGCGCTCGGCGATCGCGAGGCCCACCGCGTTCCCCAGCCCCTGCCCGAGCGGGCCCGTGGTCGTCTCGACGCCCGGCGTATGGCCGCGCTCGGGATGCCCCGGGGTGTTGGAGCCCCACTGGCGGAATCGCGTCAGGTCCTCCAGCGAGACCGCATACCCGGCCAGGTGCAGCAGGCCGTAGAGGAGCATCGAAGCATGACCGCAGGAGAGCACGAACCGGTCGCGGTCAGGCCAGTCCGGGGCCGAAGGATCGAAACGAAGGTGACGGTTCCAGAGGACGAAGGCCGCGGGTGCCAGCGCCATCGGGGTGCCGGGATGCCCCGATTGGGCCCGCTCCACCGCGTCCATCGCGAGGACCCGAAGGGAGTTGATCACAGGCCAGGGCTGGACCGACAGGGGACGCTCCGCGCGGGACTCGACGGCTGGACTGGTCAGGGCCGGCTCCGAGAGGTGGCGCCACGAAAGTAACAGGAAACGCCGCAGGCTGGCAGCGGCGCGCTCCCCACCCGGTCCCCCGGGTCCTGGGTCGCCTCCGCCCCACCCGTCGGCTCCGGGACCCCAGGATGCCGGGGCGCCATCTGCCTGCTCCTTCGCACCGCCATTCCCGCGCGAGCGGACATCCGGGGGCTGCACGGTCGGTGGCGGGTGGCGGGCCGTCACGAGTTGGAGGGCTGCACGCGCGACCGCACCGTCATTCCCGCGCACGCGGGGATCCAGTCACCCGAGGCCGCATCCGGCTGCTTCCCCACGCCGTGATTCCCGGGCATCTGGGGGAGTTCAGGAAATACCTCGCGCAGGGTGCCGTGTGACGGGTGGCGCGTGGCGGCCGTCATGGGCTCAAGGGGCCGGGAGCGGCACGCGCAATGCGCCGCCATTCCCGCGCCCGCGGGGAATCCAGAAGCCTGGCCCTCCGGCGCCGCATGGCCAACCGCATCGCGCCGCGCTATTTTCTCTCCCCCCAAGGTCTTGCCGGGAGCCCAGCCGTGTCCGATGACGAGCCCGAATACCTGAAAGCACTCAGGCGAAGCCAGGAACGACGTCGTTCCGCCGCCGAGAAGGCCGAAGCCGCCCGCACCAAGACGCCCAACCCGGCTGAACGCGAGGCCCTCCGCTGGGCCCGCGAAAAGGCGGGGCGCGATCTCCGGGTGCCTCCCAGCGTGCCGGGCACGAAGGTCGCCGTTCTGGTCCAGCCCATCACACCGTTCGGGAAGCCTCCGGTGACCCTGGAGTGGCTGCCGTCGCGGGAGGCGCTGATCGAGCGAGTCAAGGCCGCCCAGGGGGCAGGGGAGAACGTGCTCGGTGCCTTCGAGCTCACCACCGGGCGTCCACTCACCCCGGAGATCAAGGACGGGAAAGTGGTCCTGACCGCCGGCGAGCCACGCCAGATCATGAAGCCCCTGAGCCCGGAGCGGATGATCCGGCTGGCGAGCAAGCAGGCCGAGCAACTGGCCAAGACCCGGAAGGTAGGCGACTTCTCCAGGGGTGGAGGCCGAGGCGGAGGCGGGGGCGGGCGGGGGCGCCAAGGGTGAACGGGCGCCCCTCGCTCCCCGTTCCCCGTTGACCGCTCACCGGATCCCCGTCCCCGTTTACCATCCCCCGCTCCCCGTTTACCGTTCACCGGTACCGTCAGCCGTTGACCGTTCGCCCGCCCCGAAGGTGAAGGCTCGCTACAAACTCCTCCTGGCCATCGCCGTCATCTGGGGACTCAAGGTGGGGCTCACGTTCCTGGTCGGGCGCTCGCTCGCGTTTCCAGTGCTTCGCGGCCTCATTGGATTGCAACATCCGGCCATCGAGTGGGTTGCACCGGCCGACCTCGCCGTCTGGCTCGCCGATTCGTCCCGGGAGCGCCCGCGGGTGCTCGATGTCCGGACCCCAGCCGAGTACGCCGTGAGCCACTTGCCCGGCGCGGAGCGGATCGATCCCGACGCGCCCATCCCCGCCCATCTGCTGGCGCTCCCCCGCACGACGCCCATCGTGACCTATTGTGCGGTCGGCTACCGGAGCGCCGGCGCCGCCGAGCGCCTCCGCCAGGCCGGCTTCACCCGGGTATGGAACCTGTCCGGGAGCATCTTCCGGTGGGCCAATGAGGGGCGGCCCCTCGAAGGCCAGTCGGGCCCGACCGATCGGGTCCATCCGATCAGCTGGTGGTGGGGCCGCCTGCTCCGGCCCGATCGCCGCGCGGCGCTGGCTGCGCTTTCGGAAGGCAAGACATGACCCCGGGGCGACGTCCGACCCGCCGCACCATCGCGTTGCTCGCCCTCTTCCTCGCCCTCGGCCTGGGGCTCGGTTGGGACGGCAGCCCGCTGGCGGCTCTGGTCGTGCGCCAGGCCGTGGCTCTCAAGTATTCGGATCTCCGGCAGGTGAGCCCCGAGGAACTCGCGATCTGGATGGCCGATCCCAACCGGCCCCCGCCGCTCCTGGTGGACGCCCGGCCCGGCGCGCAGTACTTCCAGAGCCACATCCGGGGCGCGGTGCCTCTCGATCCGGCAGCACCGGACCTCGGGGCGCTGACCTCGGTGCCCCGGGAGACGCCGATCGTGGTGTACGACGGGCCCGGGGTGGGGAGCGCGGCTCTGGCCCAGGCGCTGGCCGCCGCCGGGTACACCCGGGTGTCGAACCTGGAGGGTGGGCTCTTCCGGTGGGTGAACGAGGGCCATCCGATCGAAGGCCGCTACGGGCCGGCGACGAAGGTCCATCCAGTGAGCTGGACGTGGGGCCGGCTGCTCAAGCGCCGGTACCGCTGAGCCCCGGACCGGCCGGGCGGGCCCGGCTCGTCCGACTCGTCGCCCACCTCGTGCTGCTGGCCGCGCTCGGGGTCGCGGGCGCGTATCGCACCGGGCCGCTGCCGCCGCTCGGCCCCTTGCTCGACCCGGTGCGCGGGATCTGGTCGGTGGCTCGGCAGGCGGAGCTTCCGCGCGAGGCGGAGGGACGGATTCCGGGGCTCGAGGCCCGCGTGGAAGTCCGATACGACGACCGCGGCGTGCCTCACATCTTCGCCGCGAGCGAGCCCGACGCCATCCGGGCTTTGGGGTATGTCGTGGCCCGCGACCGGCTGTTTCAGTTGGAGCTCCAGTGGCGTGCCGGCGCGGGCCGCCTCACCGAGCTCCTGGGCCCCCGGGCGCTGGCGCTCGACCGCGCGATGCGCGCGCTCGGGCTGCCGTGGGCCGCCGAGCGCAAGCTGGCGGCGCTGGATCCCGCCGGCCCGGAGGCCCGGCTCCTCCGGGCCTACGCCGACGGCGTGAACGCCTGGCTCGACCGGCTGGGCCGCGGCGGCCTGCCGTTCGAGTATCACTTGCTAGGCACTCGCCCCGCCCGCTGGGAGCCGATCTGCAGCATCCACCTGCTCCACCGCATGGGCTGGACCCTGGCCTACAACGAGCTGGAGCTGGTGCAGGACGCGGCCCGCCGTGCCCTCGGCGCCGCGGCGGCCGACGCCCTCTATCCCGTGAACAGCCCGATTCAAGAACCGGTCGTGCCGAACGGACGAACGGCGCCGCGGTTCGAGTGGGGGAGGCTGCCCGCCCCGGAACCGGGACCCGTAGCCTCGGGGACCCGTACGCGCGGTGCGGACGGAGCACGATCCGGTCCGGCCCTGCTGCCGCCCCGCGCTCCGGCGATCGCGCCCGTTCCCCTCCCCGCCTCCAACAACTGGGCCGTCGCGCCGGCCCGGACTGCCGCCGGGCACGCCCTCCTCGCCGGCGATCCCCACCTCGACCTCACCCTGCCCTCGATCTGGTACGAGGCGCACCTGGTGGTCCCGGGCCGGCTCGACGTCTACGGCGTCACCATTCCCGGCGCCCCCGCGATCGTCCTCGGCTTCAACCGGGACGTCGCCTGGAGCATGACCAACACCGACGCGGATGTCCTGGACCGGTATCGGGAGGTGGTGGATGACGGCGCGTCGCCCACCCGCTACCGACTCGACGGCGCGTGGCGGCCGCTCGCCTTCCGGGAAGAAATCTACCGCGGACCCGGAGGCGATACCCTGGCGCGCGATACCCTCAGGTTCACCTACCGAGGTCCCCTGCAGCGCCATCGCGACGGCTGGCTCTCCATCCGGTGGACCGTGCTCGAACCTGGCAGTGGGTTCGGCAGCCTCCTCCGCGCGGCGCAAGCCCGATCGGCGGCCGAATGGCTCGCGGCCACGTCGGATTACGCCGCGCCGTCGCAGAACATGCTCGTGGCGGACCGCACCGGTACCATCGCCATCCGCGCCACGGGGCTCTTTCCCATCCGCCCCTCGGGCCGGGGCGACACCCTCCAGGACGGGACCGGCACCCGCAACGACTGGACCGGTTTCTGGCCCCTCGCCGAGTATCCCGCGGCGGTGGCGCCGCGGCAGGGCTACCTGGCCTCCGCCAACCAGCAGCCGCTCGATCCGCGGGTCAACCCGCGCTACCTCTCCGCCCACTGGTATGCCCCCTGGCGCGCGCTCCGGATCAACCGGCTCCTCCGCGGCGGCCAGCGCCTGACACCTGACGACATGCGGCGCTTCCAGACCGATCCGGGGAGCGAGGCCGCGGAGCTGATCGTTCCCGCCCTCCTCGCGGCGGCGGGGCGCCGGCCGGTGGACGATACGCTGGCCCGGGCGGCCCGCCTCCTCGCGGAGTGGGACCGGCGCTACACGCGAGAGAATACTCGTGCGGTGCTCTTCGAGGCCGCGCTGGGCGCCCTGCGGGAGTTGCTCTGGGACGAGCTCGATGCGCTGGAGCCGGCCCTTCCCCGGCCCGCCGACGCGATCCTCGTGGCGCTGCTCCACGACCCCTCGAACCCCTGGTGGGACAACCGCGAGACCCCGGAGCGCGACGACCGCGACGCGGTCCTGGCCCGAGCCCTGCGAGAGGGCTACCGCCGGACGGTTGCCCGCTACGGCCCGGCCGAGGGCGGCGGCTGGGTCTGGTCCCGTATCCGGCACGCCAATATCCGCCACCTGCTCGGCATCCCGGCCCTTTCCGCCCTTGGCATCCCCGTGCAGGGCGGACCGGGTACCCTGAACCCCTCGTCAGGCGGCGGGGGCTTTGGATCGAGCTGGCGGATGGTGGTGGAACTCGGCCCCGAGCTTCGCGCCTGGGGCATTTACCCGGGGGGACAGTCCGGGAACCCGGCCAGCCCGCGGTATCTCGACCGGCTGTCCCGCTGGGAGGCGGGCGCGCTCGATGCGCTCCGTTTTCCCCGCGCGCCCGCCGAAGTGAGCGGGCCGGCGGCACGCCTCAGCCTGGAGCCCGCCTCGTGATTCGCGCCCTGGAGCGGGTGGTCGCGCCCACGGCGCTCATCGCCACCGGGACCTGGCTCGTAGGATGGTGGAGCGTGCCGTTGCTGGCCGCGGCGTGGCAGCTCCGGCGGCGAGACACCCCCCCGTGGCTCGTCGGAATCGCCGGCTTCCTCGCCTGGGCGGCACTGCTCGGATGGCTGGCCCCTGCCGGGCCCAAGCGAGAACTCGCGGATCGGCTGGCGGCCCTGCTGGGCACACCGGGTTTTGTCCCGGGATTCGTGACTCCGCTGTTTGCGGGGCTCCTCGCGTGGAGCGCGGCCGGGGTGGTCTTCCACCTCTTGCCGATCCCGCCCCGGTCCTCCCTGGCAGCCCCTCGGCGGTCCTGAGGGTCCCGGGGGAGGTCGCGGCCACCCGTCTCTCCGCGGAACCCGTTCCGCCCCGAACCCGAGGCGCCCCGGGTCCGGCCCGCATCGTGACGGGGGCGAGTCTCATGGGCCAGCTCCCGGCGAGGCCGAGAGCCCAGACCGCGGCTCTCGCACCGCCGCGATCGGCAGATCGCGGGCACCGGCCCATTCCTCCCATTCCGCCGCCGTCCGGGTGAGGAAGAGCTGCCCCAGCTCCTCCGGCCCGCCGTCCCTGATACCCGTATCGTGGCGGAACCGCTCCCAGAAATGCGGCTCGAGGAGTGCTACCGCGACCCAGCCCCGCGCCGCCTGATAGAGGCCGTACCGGGGGAACCCCCCTCCAAGTGGCGAGCCCGGGCCCGTGAGGCCATGGAGAAGCGGTGCGGCGAACTCTTCTGCGACCTCCTTGACCGCGACGATGGCGTGGCCCCCCTTCCCGCCGCGCTCCCGCGCGAGCAGCAGTCCCAACGCGGCGCTGACCGCGCGCTCGGCTGCCGCGAGATCCGCCACGGTTGTGAGGGGAAGGGCCGGCGGGCAGAGCAGCCCGGCGCTGGCCTGATACGTGAGGTCGTGCCCGGTGCGGTTCTCCTCCGGTGGCGGAAACCCCACCAGCGCAACCTGGCAGAGTCGCGGGTGGCGCTCGTGCAGGGCGGGCCAGTCGAGCCCGAGCCGGGTGAGGGCCGCCGGCCGGGTGGCGGTGAGCAGGAGATCGCTCGCTGCGAGCATCGGCTCCAGGCGAGCCCGGCCCTCCGGGGCCTTCAGATCGAGCCGAATCACCTCCTGGCCCTCTGTGAGAACCCGATACCAGGCCGGGCTCCCCCAGGCCAGAGGATCGCCCGATGGCGGCTCGACCTTGGTGACCTGCATGCCGAGCCGCTGGAGCCGTGCCGCCGCGACGGGTCCGGGGACGTTGGCGGCGAGGGTGAGGAGGCGGAACCCCTGGAGGGGGTGGCTCATGCCAGTGGTCTCGATCACGAGAGCAGGTCAGCCGCCAGCCTTCGCGCGACCACCAGCCCGAGCCCGGTCCCGGCCAGGCCGCCGAGGAGAGCCGTGAAAACTCCACCGGCCTCGCTGCCCGCCCACCACCCGAGCACCGCGCCCGCCATCGGGGCGAGGAGGCTCAGCGCTTCTCTCGCACCGGGGAGAACCGGGTCAGGGCCTGGGGGAGGTCCCAGCCTGCGGGGCGCGCGCCGGCCGGGAGGCCGCGGGGGCGATGGAGGTCGGCTCATAAGGAATCGGCTCGGAGTGTCGGGGCCCTATCATGGCGCCGCTGCCGGCCGAAGTCGAGGAGGTCGTGCGAGGTGTCGCACGCGTGCCTCAACGGAAATTTCAACCCGCAACGATCAGGCGCCGGTCCGACCTGCCAGGGCTGGTTTCGCGGGCCGCTGCTCTCTGGGTAATCATCTATGGCTCAAGATGTTACCACGGTCCCTCCGGTTCGACCTCGGCGGCGTGTGACCTGGAGCACACTGGCCGGGAACTTGCGGCTCCAAGATGCGCCGGCGGGCGGTTCTCGGATGGAGCTGGCCGCCGGGCTGCAGGCCGGCCGATTGCAATCTCGTCCTAGGTCGAGGAGGGTACATGGCACACGCGCTGCGCCCCCAGTGGGTGAAGCCGACGCTGGTCCGCAAGCCCGTCGAGGAAACCCTGGGCGGCTTGGGCACCAACACGGACAACCGGAGCGGTGAATTCCCGAGCTGAGGGTTTCGCCACCGGAGCAGCAACCGATGCCCCCGTGTCGCTCGCGGGGGCATCGGCTTTTCGTGGCCTGGGACTGGCAGTACGATTCGTGCCATGACCGAGCCGCGTGACTTTGCCCTCTACGGACTGCGGGTGAGGTCCGACCTCGACCTGCGGGGCTGGCCCACCGCGCAGGGGACGGCGCCTCCCGACCTGATCATTCGACTGGAGCCGGTCTCCGCCCCCGAGGTCGAGGGCGGTCCGTACTCGGGCCGGACGGTGGTCGAGGACGGCGAGCTCAAGGTGGTCGTGCGGGGGGTCGCCCGCTACGGGGCCCGCGGCGGGACGCTCATCCGGGTGGACCCCGAGCCGGGCGCCAGGCCGGAGGACGTGCAGCTCTACCTCACGGGGAGCCTGATGGGCACCATCGTGCATCAGCGCGGTGCGCTGCCGCTGCACGCCTGCGCCGTCGCCTTCTCCGGCCGCGCGGCTGCCTTTGCCGGGCCCTCCGGAGTCGGCAAGTCCACGCTGCTGGCCGCGCTCGTCGCCAAGGGCGGCGCGTTCGTGACGGACGACATCGCCGTGGTGGCGCCCCTGGGTGGGGGACGGGTCGGGGTATGGCCTGGAGCGCAGCGCGCCAAGCTGGACCCGGTGTCGCTGGCCGCGCTGGGCCGGACCCGGGTGGGACTCGAGCCGGCGGGCGGGCCTCAGGGGAAGTTCCATCTCCCCGTAGCCGGCGGCGAATCGGCTCGCCACCCGGTGCCGCTGGATCGGGTCTATCTCCTCCGGAACGGCGAAGGGCCTCCCAAGATCGAGCCCCTGGCCGGGCTGGAGGCGGTGACTGCGCTGCTGGAAGAGATTTACGTGCTGGGCTGCGCCACGGCGCTTGGCCTGGCGGCGCAATGCTTCCGGCTGGCCGCCACGACGGCCGCGGCCGTGCAGGTCCGGCGTCTGCTCCGGCCGCGGGGCATGGACCGCCTGGAGGACACGCTGCGCCTGGTCCTCGCGGACCTGAGCGCCGCCGCGGCCGAACGGGAATCCATGAGGAGGGCGGGGTGAATCCGGAGCGAACGATCGGGCCGTCCACCGTGGTGGTGCGAGACGACGAGCCCGTGGCGGTGGAAGTGGACCGGACGGTCGTCATGATGAGCCTGGCCCAGGGGATGTACTTCGGGCTGGAAGGCGCGGGACCCCGGATCTGGGCGCTGCTGGGCGAGCCCCGATCGGTGTCCCAGCTCTGTGCCGAGCTGGCGCGGGAGTTCGACGTGGACCCGGAGACGTGCCTGACGGACGTCTGCGAGTTTCTCGAGGAGCTCGCCCGCGCCCACCTGATCCGGATCCGCGATGAGGCGACTGGTCCAGTTCGTCCGACTGGCGGCGCCTGATCGGGCGCTGCTCCTGGAGGCGATGGCCGGGCTGGTCGTGGCGGGGATCTCGCTACGCCTGTTCCGGTTCGCCCGCCTGGCCGCCCGGCTGGGCACGCACATGGCGGAAAGCCCGCTGGAGCAGGACCGTTCCAAGGCGGCCGAGGCCGTTCGCATCCGCTGGGCGGTGGAGACGGCGGCCCGGCACCTGCCGTGGAAGCCCATGTGCCTTCCGCAGGCGGTGGCGGCGCAGCGGATGCTCCGGCGCCGGGGCATTCCCAGCACGCTCTATCTCGGGGTGGATCCGGGGCGGGGCTACGGGGCCCATGCCTGGGTGCGGGCCGGCCGGGTGGTCGTCACGGGCGGGCCGCGGCCGGACCACTTCGCCGTCGTCTCGACGTTCGCCTGACGGCCGCCGTTCCCTTCCGCGCCGACTCGCCCCTCCCCCCCATGAGTGCGATCTGCGGCCTCTTTCGCTTCGATGGAGCTCCGGTGCGGCGCGCCGAGCTCGATCCGCTGCTCGGCGCCCTGGAGGGGTTCGGCGAGGAGCCCGGGGTCTGGGCCCCCGAAAGCGCGGAGGCGCCGGTGGCCCTCGGCTGCCGGCCGTTCCGGATCACGGCCGAGGACGCCTGCTACCGCCCGCCCCTCCGCTCCGCCGACGGCCGGATCGTGCTCGTCGCCGACGTTCGGCTGGACAACCGGGACGAGCTGGCGCGGAGCCTGGGTCTGGCGGCGGGCGAGCGCGCCGGGCTGCCTGACGCGGCCTTCGTCCTCGCGGCCTATGAGGCCTGGGGTGGCGAGGCGCCGCGGCGCCTCCTGGGCGATTTCGCCTTCGTCCTCTGGGACGGGCAGCGGCGGGCCCTGGTCGCCGCGCGGGACGGGGTCGGACAGCGGCCCCTCTGCTACCACCGCACGCCCCGGCGGCTGGCGTTCGCCAGCACCGCGCTCGCCCTCCTCGCCCTGCCCGACACGCCACGGCGGCTCGACGAGCAAAAGATCGCGGACACCCTGGTCCTGCTACAGGACCCCGGGCGGACTTTCGTCGAGGGGGTGCACCGGCTCCTCCCGGGCCACACGCTCACGGCCACGGCGGACGGGGTCCGGATCGAGCGGTTCTGGTCGCCCGTGCCCGCGCGGCCGCTCGTCCTCCGCTCGGATCGGGAGTACGTGGAGGGCTTCCTCGAGGTCTTCGACCAGGCCGTGCAAGTCCGGCTCCGGAGCGCGGGGGACGTGGGGGTCGTGCTGAGCGGCGGCCTCGACTCGACCGCCGTGGCGGGGACCGCGGCCCTCCAGCTTCGCGCCGCCGGACGCCGGGTGTTCGCCTATCATGCCGCCCCGCGGCTCGGGTTCCGGGGCGAGGCCCGCCCGGGGGTGATCGCCGACGAATCCGGCGACGTGGCGGCCGTGGCGGCCCTGCACGAGAACCTCGACCTCACGGTGTTCCGGCCGGACGGCCGCACCCCTCTCGATTCGATGGAGGCCATGTTCCGCTGGTACGGGTTGCCGCCCCGCAATCCGAGCAACCAGTGGTGGGGGGAAGCGATCTACGCCGCCGCGCGCGAGGCCGGGGTCCGGGTCCTCCTCACCGGCGACAAGGGCAATGCCACGATCAGCTATACTGGCCTCCCGTCCCTGGCGGACCTGGCGGCGGCGGGGCACTGGTGGTACCTCTGGCGCGAGCTTCGCGCCCTGGCCGCGGCGAAACGCCAGCGGCTCTGGCCGCTCGCCAAGCACCGGGTGCTCTGGCCGCTCCTCCCCGCACCACTCGCGCGGGGCTACCGGCGGCTCCGGGGTTCCCGCGAGACCCCGGCCGCCGAGCGCGCCTGCTCGGCGATCCGCCCCGAGTTCGCCCGGTCCTCCGGGGTGGAGGAGCGCCTCCGGGCGGCCGGCAAGGACGAGTTCGCGCTGTCCCGGCTCCGCGGGGTGCCCCACCGCGTCCTCGCCCTCACCGCCCCGGGCGACGCGGCCGATCTGGACTATGGATTCCGCGGCTGGTTCGGGATCG
Source organism: Gemmatimonadales bacterium (assembly GCA_035574255.1). Taxonomy (GTDB): domain Bacteria; phylum Gemmatimonadota; class Gemmatimonadetes; order Gemmatimonadales; family GWC2-71-9; genus JADJOM01. Next base: position 102,885 of record DATLYZ010000031.1, read on the forward strand.
AGACGCGGGATCCCACGGCGGACCGGCGGGTGATCGAATACTGCTTCGCGATCCCGGGGTCCCAGTACCTGCGAGGCGGCACCGACCGGTGGCTGGTGCGGCGGGCGATGCGAGGCCGGGTTCCGGACCGGGTGCTGGATCGGAGGACCCGCGGGCTCCAGAGCGCCGACTGGACCGAGTGGTTCCCCGCGCTCCGGACCCGGATGCGCGCCTGTCTCGACCGCATGGAACGCTCCGAGACCGCGCGCCGGGCACTCGACCTCGAACGGCTCCGCCTCCTCGTGGACCGCTGGCCGGACCCGCTCGGCGCCGAGCATGAGGCGGATTACCTGCACCGGCTCCTGCGCGGGATCACGGTGGGCAGCTTCATCTGCTGGTTCGAGGATACCTACACCTAGCCCGCCATGACCGCGCCGAAACCGAGCCTCCGCCGGCTCCTCGACCCGTCCCCCCTGCGCGAGGGGCTGCGCCTCGTCTGGCAGAGCGCGCCGGGCTGGACCTTGCTCCAGATGGGGCTGCTCCTGGTGTCGGGAGCGGTCCCGCTGGCCGCGCTGTACCTCACGAAACGGATCGTGGACGCCGTGGCCGGGGCGCTCGCGGGCGGCGGCCGGGACCTCGGGGCCATCGCGGGCCTGATCGCGCTGGCCGGGCTGGTCGCCCTGGCCGGCGCGGCGCTGCGCGCCCTCACCACCCTGGTCGGCGAGGTGCAGTCGCTCCGGCTGGGCGACCGGGTGCAGGACGTGCTCCACGCCAAGTCCGTCGAGGTGGACCTCGAGTACTACGAAAACTCGGATTACTACGACACCCTGCACAACGCCCAGGAACAGGCTCCCTACCGGCCCGCGCGGATCGTGACGGGGCTGGGGCAGGTGGGGCTCGGAGGGCTCTCCCTGCTCGCGGTGACCGGGCTGCTGGTGTCGTTCCACTGGCTGCTGGTGGCGATCCTCTTCGGCGCCGCGCTGCCCGGGATCTTCATCAAGACCCGCCACTCGAGCCGCCTCTACGAGTACACCCACCGGCGCACCCCCGCGATGCGGCGGGCGCGGTACCTGACGCTGCTGCTCACCACCATCGAGTACGCCAAGGAGATCCGACTGTTCGATCTCGGGGGCGTGCTGCGCTCCCGCTTCCGCGACCTCCGCCGGCAGGTGACCCGGGAGAGGATCGACCTAGCGGTGCGGCGCACCGCCGGCGACCTCCTGGGGCAGACCGTCGCCCTGGTCGCGGTCTTCGGCTCGCTGTACTTCGTGGCCGCCCGCGCCGTCGCCGGCGCCATCTCGCTCGGCGACATGGTCATGTACTTCGGCGCCTTCCAGCGCGCCCAGGACTTCTTCCGCGATCTCCTGGCCGGGCTCGCGAGCCTCTACGAGGACAACCTGTTCCTCGCCGACTTCAAGAAGTTCGTCGACCTCAGGCCCGCCGTCGCGGACCCGCCTGCACCCCGGCGCGTCCCCCGGCCCCTCCGGCGAGGGCTCAGCTTCGAGGGGGTCACCTTCCGCTATCCCGGCACCGGCCGCGACGTGCTGCGCGAGGTGAGCTTCGACATCCGCCCCGGCGAGCACGTGGCGCTGGTCGGGGAGAACGGGTCGGGGAAGACCACCCTCGTCAAGCTGCTCTGCCGGCTCTACGACCCCACCGCCGGCGCGATCCGGCTGGACGGCCTCGACCTCCGGGAATTCGCGGTCCGCGACCTGCGCACGGAGCTGGCGGTGGTGTTCCAGGACTACGCCCGGTACCACCTCACCGCGCGCGAGAACATCTGGGCCGGCAACGTGGCGCTGCCGCCTGACAGCGAACGGGTGGTCGAGGCGGCCCGGCGGACCGGGGCCGACGCGGTGATTCAGGCGCTGCCCCAGGGCTACGAGACACTGCTCGGGCGGCAGTACGAGAAGGGCGCCGATCTGAGCCTGGGCGAGTGGCAGAAGCTCGCCCTGGCACGGGCCTTCCTGCGGGAGAGCCAGATCATCGTGCTGGACGAGCCGACGGCGGCCCTCGATCCGCGGGCGGAGGCGGAGGTGTTCGAGCGGTTCCACGAGCTGGCCCGGGGACGGACCGCGATCCTCATCAGCCATCGCCTCTCGACGGTCCGCACGGCCGATCGGATCCTGGTCCTCGCCGACGGCCGCATCGTGGAGGCCGGGCCGCATGACGAGCTGGTGGGACGGGAAGGCCTGTACGCCAGGCTCTTCGAGACCCAGGCGAGACCCTACCGGTGAGGCGGGGACCGGTGGAACCGGAGGCGCTCGCCGTCGAGCGGGTCTGGCTGGCCCACCTGCGGGGCGAGCCGGCCCGGGCGGGCCCACCCCTCTCCGAGCGCCAGTGGACCCTGCTCGCGGACGAGGCCGCCCGGCACCGCCTGGCCGGGCTCACCTATCGCGCCCTCGCCGACGGCCCCTCGGCCGGCGACATCCCGGTGCCGGTCCGGGAACGCCTGCGCGCCGGCTACGTCGAGGGCGCCGTGCGGAACGCCCTCCTCTTCCGCGAAACGGCCCGGACCGCCGCCGCCCTGCGATCGGCTGGCATCCCCGTGATGCTCCTCAAGGGTCTCCACCTCGCCCGCTTCGTGTACCCGGAGCCCGCCCTCCGCACGATGGCGGACGCCGACCTCATGGTGCCGCGCGATCAGCTCGCCCGGGCGGAACAGGTGCTGCTCGAGCGCGGCTACGGCCCCGTGCCGCGGCCCGCGATCGAACCGTTCTGCACCTGGTCCAATCATCTCGCCAAGTTGGAGAAGGCGGGGGCGGCGGACGTCGAGCTCCACTGGACCATCGAGCGGCCGACCAGCCCGTTTCGCATCGACCTGGCAGGACTCTGGACCCGGTCGAGGGAGGCCGGCTTCGAGGGCGTCCCGGTCCGGGTGCTCGCCCCCGAGGACCTCCTGCTCCACCTCGCGCTCCACGTGTCGTACCATCACCGGTTCGACCGGTCGGCCCTCAAGGGGCTGGCCGATGTGCAGGCGGTGGTCCGGCGGTACGCCGGTGCCGGCGAACTCGACTGGGACACCGTGGCCGATCGAGCGAATGCCTGGGGAGCGTCGGGATTCGTCTACACGACCCTGTGCCTCGCGGAGCGGCTCCTCGCCACCCCGGTCCCGGCCCCCGTGCTCCGGTCGCTCCGGCATGCGGCCCAGGACGAGGCCATGGTCCCCCTGGCGGAGCGCTACATCCTGGAGCCGGCCGTCGCCCTTCCCAGGCCGTACCTCGAGCTGGCGCGGAGCCGGCGACCCGCCGAGCGCTGGCGGATGATTCTGGAACACGCCTTCCTGCCGCGGGCAAAGATGGAGCGACTCTACGGGCTCCGCCCCGGCTCGGCTCGGGTCTACCCGTACTATGCGGGCCGGCTCCTGGGGCTCCTAGCCCGGCGGAGCGGGCTCCTGCTCCGCTCGCTGCTTCGGATCGGCCCCATGCCGCGCGCCCTCGACCGGGAGGCGGCCCGGATCGAGATCGAGAGCTGGACCCGCCAAGGCGCCGGCCCCGCTCGGCCCTGATACCCCGGCGCGCCGGCCGAGAGGGCTGCCCCTTGTTTTTTCGGCCCCAACCGGCGATCTTCTTGCAGCAATTATGGATACGCTGTTCAGGACAGGTTGTGCCACGCCAGAATCGTCGCCGTAAGACCACATCGCCTTCGCAACCCCACGCCCGTAATCTCGGCCGCCGCTCGATGGACGCGCACCGGCGCTGGCTCATCGAGACCTACGGTCCCATCTGCGCCTACTGCGGCACCGAGATCGCCGAAGAGCGCACCACGCTCGACCACGTCTATCCGCGCAAGGGGAAGACGGCCTATGACCGGCCCGACAACCTGGTCCTGGCCTGCCAGCCCTGCAACGCGGCCAAGGCCGACACCTCGTTCGTCGCCTTCATCGCCCAGAAACGCTCCCGCGGGGTCTTCCTGCTGGAGTACGGGGATCACCTCTCCGACTGGGTGAAGGACCTGATCCGCGAGACGGCGGCGCGGGATTTCCTCCCACCCGAGCGGCCGCGCTTCGTCGTACCGAACGGCAACGGCGAGGGTGGGACCGCCGCACTGAAAGCCTGAACCGGCGGCGTCGCTTCGCGGCTTCCGCTCGCCGATCTCGCTCGGCTCCTACAAGCTGCGGTCGTCCGCGGCGCTTCCCGAGGCCGCCACGATACCGTCGGCCCGGGCGCACACCCGCCCCTCGGGATCGGTGATCTCCGCCCAGGCGAAGACCAGATTGGCCCCGGCTCGCGCCAGGTAGGCCGCCACCTCCACCCGGTCTCCGTGGACCGGCCGCAGGAAGTGGATGTGGAGCTGGGCCGTGCCGGCTCGCCGACCGGGGAGCTGAAAGTGCCCCACCATGCCGATCGCGGCATCGAACAGGCTCGCGATCACCGCCCCGTTCACCGCGGTCGTGCCCATGCCCCCGCGATGCTCCGGGCGCACCGGGTCCAGCACGACCCGGACCCGCTCGGGGTCGCTGAAATCCGCCCGGGCGCCCAGATGGCGCATGCCGGGGTGCGCGCTCCACGCCGCGGCGAGCGCCGCGCGTTCCTCGGGAGTGCCGGGAATGGCGGGGGGCATGGGGAGGCGCGGGACTACTTCAGGGCCTCCTCCACGATCCGCTTCTGCTCCGCCGCATGGGCGGCGGGGTAGCCCTCGGCCGGACTGGCGCGCTCGGGGCGTCCCACGTAGCGGAGCGGGACCTTGTCAGGCAACAGCCGCGCAAGCCGCGGCTGGAGGAAGCTCCAGGCGCCCATGTTCTCGGGCTCCTCCTGGACCCAGCAGACCTCGCTCAGGCCGGCGTAACCGGCGAGCAGGGCCCGGAGTTCCTGGTCCGGGAAGCTGTAGAGCTGCTCCAGCCGGACCAGCGCCAGCCGCGACCGGTCCGCCCCCGCCGCCGCGGCCAGCAGGTCGTAGTAGATCTTGCCGGAACAGAGCACCAGCCGGCGCACCTTGTCGCGATGGGCCTGGGCCAGCGGGTCGTCGAGCAGGGCCTGGAAGTGTCCGGTGGTGAGGTCGTCGAGGCGGCTCGTGGCCTGGGGATGGCGTAGCAGGCTCTTCGGCGTCATGACCACCAGGGGCCGCTGCCGGGTGCGCTTCGCCTGGCGGCGGAGCAGGTGGAAATACTGCGCCGGGGTCGTGGGGTTCGCCACCCGGATGTTGCCCTCGGCGCAAAGCTGGAGGAAGCGCTCCAGCCGGGCGCTCGAGTGCTCGGGGCCCTGCCCCTCGTAGCCGTGAGGCAAGAGGAGCGTGAGCCGGGTGGTGAGGCCCCATTTCGAGAGTCCGGAGACGATGAACTGGTCCACGATCACCTGGGCGGCGTTCACGAAGTCGCCGAACTGCGCCTCCCACAACACCAGGGTCTCGGGCGCCGCGGCACTGTAGCCGTACTCGAACCCGAGGGTTGCGAGCTCCGAGAGCGGGCTGTTGTGCACCTCGATGCTGGCCAGCGCGCCCGGCAGGTGCTTGATCGGGGCATAGGCGCGCCCGGTCACGGCGTCGTGCAGGACCAGATGCCGCTGGCTGAAGGTGCCGCGCTCGGTGTCCTGCCCCGTCAGCCGCACCGGGATCCCCTCCACCAGGAGCGTGGCCAGGGCCAGCCCCTCGGCGTGGGCCCAGTCAATGCCGCCGTCGCCGGCCAGCGCGCTCCGCCGGCGTTCCAGTTGCTTGAGCAGCTTGGGGTTCACGGTGAACCCCTCCGGCCAGGTCAGGAGCTGCTCGTTCAAGGTGCGCAGCAGCTCGGCCGGAGCGGCCGTCTCCGGTTCCCTCCCCGAGGAGCGGTCCGAGACCACCGGCTCGTGCTCCGGGGCCCGCCCCATGCTGGCCTTGAACGCCTGCTGCACCTCGACGAGGCGCTGATAGGCGGCCTCGGCCAGCCGCGCGCTCTCCTCCGCGCTCACCACGCCCCGCTCGGCCAGCAACCGGGCGTACTGCTCCCGCACGGTCGGCAGGGTGCGGATCCGCTCGTACATGAGCGGCTGGGTGTAGGACGGCTCGTCACCCTCGTTGTGCCCGTGCCGCCGGTAGCCTACCAGGTCGATCAGGACGTCCTCCCCGAACTTCTCGCGGTACGCCATCGCCAGGCGGACCGCCGCGAGGCAGGCCTCCGCGTCGTCGGCGTTGACGTGAATGATCGGGACGTCGAACCCCTTTGCCAGATCGCTCGCGTGGCGGGTGGAGCGCGCCTCCCGCATGTCGGTGGTGAACCCCACCTGGTTGTTGGTGATGATGTGCACCGTGCCGCCGGTGCGATACCCCTCCAGCGCGCCCAGGTTGAGCGTCTCGGCCACGACCCCCTGGCCGGCGAACGCGGCGTCCCCATGAATGATCACCGGCAGCGCCACGGTGGGGTCCACCACCGCCTCGCGGCCCCGCCGCTGAGTCTGCTTGGCCCGGGCCCGCCCATCCACCACCGGGTCTACGAACTCGAGATGGCTCGGGTTGGGACAGAGCGTGACGGTGACCGCCTTCCCGCTCCGGGTCTTGTACGCCCCCTCGGCGCCGTGGTGGTACTTCACGTCGCCGGTTCCCCCTTGCGGCGTGAGCAGCCCCGCCTCGACGTGCCGCCCGCCCTCGAACTCGGCGAAGATCGTGTCGTACGGGCGGCCCACGATGTGCGCCAGCACATTGAGCCGGCCCCGGTGCGCCATCCCGATCACCACATCGCGCGTCCCCTGGCCGGCCGCGAGCTCGATCAGCAGGTCGAGCATGGGCACCAGCATGTCCACGCCCTCGATCGAGAACCGCTTCTGCCCCAGATAGGCCTTGTGGAGGAAGCGCTCCAGCGCCTCCACCTGGGTCAGGCGGTCGAGCAGCCACCGCTGCTCCTCGGGGGCGAGCGGCACCCGATGCGTTCCGGTCTCGATCATGTGCCGGAGCCAGACCCGCTGGGCGTGAACCGAGATGTGCTCCAGCTCGTAGGCCATGGTCCCGCAATAGGCCTCGTGCAGCCGAGGCAGCGCCTCCGCCAGGGTCTCGCCGGGGGTGGAGATCCGGAGCACCTTGGCCGGGATCTGGGCCATGATGTCCGGCGTGAGGCCGAGCGGGCCGGGGTCGAGGGCCGGGTCGCCGATCGGCTCGCTGCCGAGCGGGTCGAGCCGGGCGGCCAGGTGGCCGTGGGTGCGGTGGGCCTTCACCAGCGCCATCGCCGCCGCGACGTGATAGAGCATCACGTCGGATTCGCGAACCGGTGCCGGCCCGCGCCCCACCCGGGGCGCTGCGACGGGGGCGGCGAGCGGAGGAGGCTCGGGGAGGCCCAAGCTCGAGAAGACCTCCTCGTAGAACCGGTCCTCGCCCTGGAGCAGGCCGTCCACCGTGCGCAGGAACTCGCCCGATTCGGCCCCCTGGATCACCCGGTGATCGTAGGTGCTGGTGAGGGTCATGACCTTCGCCACGCCCAGCTCGCGGAGCCGGTCGTCCGACAGGTCGGCGAAGGTGGGCGGGTACCCGATCGAACCCACCGCGATGATCGCGCCCTGCCCCGGCATGAGCCGCGGCACCGACGCCACGGTCCCGAGCCCGCCGGGATTGGTGAGCGTCAGGTTGGCGCCCTGAAAGGCGTCGGGGAGGAGCTTGTTGGCCCGGGCCTGCTCGACCAGCGCCTCGTAGGTCCGGTGGAACTCGGCGAAACTCAGCGTCTCGGCATGGCGGATCACCGGGACCACCAGGCCGCGGCTCCCGTCCTTCCGCTCGATGTCCACGGCGAGTCCCAGATTCACCGAACGCGCGGGAACCCGGTACGGCTGGCCGTCAAGCTCCGCGTAGGCCGTGGCGATCACCGGATGGCGGCGCGCCGCGCGGACCACGGCGTAGCCGATCAGGTGCGTGAACGACACCTTCTCCGGCCGGCCCGCGCTCTGGAGCGCGTTGTTGAGCGCCCGGCGCCGCTCGTCGAGCACCGAGACCGGCAGCTCCCGGAACGAGGTCGCCGTCGGGATCGAACGGCTCTCGTTCATGTTGGCGACCAGCCGGGCGGCGGCCCCGGTGATCGGCTCGGCGCCCGGCGCGGCGGCGCCGGGTCGCGGGCCGGCCGCCGGCCGTGGCGGCGCGATGCCCGGCCCTCGATCCTCGACGGCACCGCCCACTGCCGTCCCGCCGCCGCGCTCGGTCTCGGTCCAGCCGCCGGTCAGGAGGGAAGTTCCCACCTCCCCGGCCTCGCGCTCCCCGTCCGGCCCCAGGCCCACCACCCCGCTCTGGAAAAAGGTCCGCCATTCCTCCGAGACCGCGTTGGGATCGCGGAGGAATTCCTCGTACATCGCCTGGGCGAAGCCGGCGTTGGCGGTGTCGAAAACGTTCGGTTCCACGGCCGTACCGCTGCCTTTCCTCGAAGCGGCCCTGACGGGTCCAACCTTTTGCCGGAAAGCAAGATAACCAGGCGGCCGGGATCCGGTGTACTTCCGCTCCTTGCTCCGCCGTCCCCGAGGTGTAGCATAGGGGAGCGAGCCGATCCGGTTTTTTGGTCTTGCGCTCGCGCGGCTCCCACGCGCCGTCCGGCGGTGAAGCTCCGGTCCTGGCCCCGGTTGCCGGGGGGAAGGAGGTTCCTCATGCGGTTCCGGTCAACGTCCGCCTTCGGCTCGATGGTGCTGTCGGCTGTTCTCGGGATCGCGTGCGGTGGGGGCGGGGGCGGGGGCGGGGGAGGCGGCAACACTCCGACTCTGGCCATCGCCAAGACGGCGGGCGACAATCAGACTGGCACCGTGGCCACGGCGCTCGCCGTCACGCTCCAGGTGACGGTCACCGAGGACGGGACCGCCAAGGCCGGGGTTCTGGTGGACTGGACTTCCACCGCCACCGGGGCGTCCTTCGCGCCGGCCCAGAGCAGCACCGACCCGAGCGGCGTCGCGCAGACGGTCTGGACCCTGGGCACGGCGGCGGGAGTGCAGACCGCGCGGGCCACCATTGCCGGGACCACCCGGTCGGTCACCTTCATGGCGACGGCCAGTCCCGGCGCCCCGAGCGCCTTCACCAAGGCCGGGGGCGACAATCAGAGCCAGCAGGTCAACGCGGCGTTCGGCACCCCCTTGAGCGCCAAGGTGGCGGACCAGTTCGGCAACGGGATTGCGGGCATCACGGTGAACTGGAACGTGATCAGTGGCCCGGTGACCCTCACGGGCGGGGGCGGTTCGGCGCAGTCCACCACCAACGCACAGGGGATAGCCACCATGGGAGTCACCGCCGGCGGGACGGCCGGCGCGGCCCAGGTGGACGCGACTACGGGGGCGGTCTCGGGGACGCTCAGCTACAACCTCACGGTGACGCCGGTGCCCGTCACCGTCACGGTCGGCCCTGGCATCGTGTTCAGCAGCGACCGGAACGGATCGCAGAACCCCGCCGTGGACACTGTGGCCGTGGGCGGGGCGGTTCGGTGGACCTGGACCGGCAGCCTTCCCCACTCGGTCGCATCGCAGGGCGTGCCGAGCTTCACCAGCAGCGGGGTCTTCACCGGGGCGCCGAACACCTATACCGTCACGTTCCAGTCGGCCGGCACCTACCAGTACGACTGCGGCGTGCACGGCACCCTCATGACGGGAACCATCGTCGTGCAGTGAGGCGGGATGGGCCGGCCGGCCTGTCTCCTTCTCGGTGACGGGGCGCGCGCCGCTCGGGCAGGGGGTCAGGACGTGCTCGGGACGCGCTCGGACACCGCCCGCGCGTACTCCTCCGCCTCCGCCGCGATGCGCTCGGCATCCCACCCGAGCTCCTCCCCCAGCAGCTCCGCCACCCGCCGCGCGGCGGGCGCCCCGTGATCGGGGACCTCGTAGTAGACGTGGGTCCGCCGCATCAGCACGTCTTCCACCCGCTGGGCCAGCTCGCGCCGGGCCACATGGATCACCTCGGCCTCGATTGCGGGGTGGTGGGGTGAGAGGGGGCGGAGCAGCTCCCGGCGTTCCCGGACCAGGTTGAAGAGCGCCGCCGCCTCGGTGCCGTAGTGTGCCAGCAGGTGGTCCACGGTGCGCGCCGGGATGCCGAGCTCGAGACCAGGGGCCGCGAGTGGTGCGAAGTCGCGGACCTCGCCGCCGGGAAGGGGTTCGGTATCGGTGGGGGCCCGCGGGGGCCGGGGCCGGCCGCTGGCGGCGTGGAGCTGGTCCGCCGCCAGGTCCACCAGCTCGCGAGCCATCACCCGATACGTGGTGAGCTTGCCGCCGGCGATGGTGAGGAGGCCGGCCGGGCCTCGGGTGATGAGGTGCTCCCGGGAGACGTGCGAGGCCGGGATCCCGGTTCCGTCCCGGATGATGAGGGCCCGGAGTGCGGCCCAGGACGCGATCACATCGCGCTCGGACAGGTGAGCGTTGGGGAAACAGGCGTTGGCCGAGCGGAGCAGATAGACCACGTCGTCGGGGTCGGGCCGCACCTCGTCCGGGGTGCCGCTGAAGTCGGTGTCGGTGGTACCGATGTAGGAGAAGTCGCCCCAGGGCAGGATGAACATGACCCGCCCGTCAATGGGGCTCGTCATCGCGATCGCGGCCTGATGGCCCACCCGCTTCCGCGGCACCATGACGTGGACGCCCTTGGTGAGGCGGAGCAAGGGGCGCGCCTGGGGATCTTCCATCCGGCGGACCAGGTCGCACCAGGGGCCGGTGGCGTTGACCACGACCGAGGCCGTGAGCCGCGCCGTCTCGCCGGTGATCCGGTCGCGGACCTCCGCGCCGCGGACCTGGCCGTCGGCCAGCACGAGCCGTTCCACCGCCATGTAGTTGGCAATCAGCGCGCCGTGGCGCGCCGCCGAACGGGCGGTGGCGATCACCAGGCGGGCGTCGTCACACTGGGCGTCGTAGTAGAGGGCCCCGCCCACCAGCCCCCGTTCGCGGAGCATCGGCTCGGCCCGGAGGAGGGCGCGCTTGCCGAGGATGCGGTGGCCGCGCACATTGCGGAACAGCGCCAGCAGGTCGTAGAGCCAGACCCCGGCCCAGACTTTCCAGAGCGGAAGCCGGTCGCCCCGGTGCACGGGAAAGATGAAGGGGAGAGGCCGGACGAGGTGCGGCGCGATGCCGAGCAGGGTCCGGCGCTCGCGGAGCGCCTCGAAGACCAGCCGGAAATCGCCCTCCTCGAGGTAGCGCAGGCCGCCGTGAATCAGGCGACTGGAGCGCGAGCTGGTGCCGGACCCGAGGTCGCCCTGGTCCACCAGGAGGGTGCGGAAGCCGCGCATGGCGGCGTCCCGGGCGATCCCGGCGCCGACAATGCCTCCGCCGATGACCAGCAGATCGGCCGGGGCCTGCGCCAGCTGCTGAATCGAGGCCCGATGCCCGACCTCACGAGGGGCTCGCCCCCGCCCATCCTGTACCTGCCGCGGCCCAGCACGTGGCTCACCTGGCACGACTACCTCTTCAAGCCGGGGATGCGGGTGCTCGACCTCGCCTGCGGCGAGGGCCGGCATGCGCTCACCGTGGCGCAGCGAGGCGCCGTGGTGACCGCGGTGGACTGCGACGAATCCCGGCTCGAGACCGGCCGCGAGGCGGCCGGCCGGCTCGGCGTCGAAGTCAACTGGCAGTGCGTAGACCTCACCGGGGAATGGCCTGACTTCGGCGTTTTTGATGCGGTACTGGTCTTCAATTATCTTGACCGCGCCCGGATGCCGGAGATCCGCGACCGGGTAGCACCGGGCGGGCTGCTCGTCATGGAGACCTACCTCCAGTGGCAGCGGGCGCTGGGCTGGGGCCCCACGGATGACCGCCACCTGCTCGCCCCGGGCGAGCTGGCCCGGCTCACCGCCCCGCTCGAGACGCTCCACGGCCGGGAGGTCTTCGAGCCGGTGGAGAACAACAAGGTGCGGGCGGTCGCGAGTATTGTAGCACAAAAACGGGTGGAAGGGTAAAGTCGGGCCGGTCGCCGGCCCCCGCCCCGCTCTCCCTCGAGCCAGATCCGATCCATGCCGAACTCCCGCCGTGCCGCGATCGTTGCCGGGATCCGCACCCCCTTCGCCCGGAGCGGGACGGTCTTCAAGGACGTCACCGCGGTCCAGCTCGCGCGCCGCTGCACCCAGGAGCTGCTGCACCGGACGGAACTCGATGGCCGCGAGGTGAACGAGGTGGTGTTCGGGCAGGTGATCCCCTCGGTGCTCGCGCCGAACGTGGCCCGCGAGGTCAGCCTCCTCCCCCAGCTCCCGCGCGAGGTCCCGGCCTTCTCGCTCAATCGCGCCTGCGCCTCCGCCGGGCAGGCGATCAGCTACGCCGCGGACCAGATCCGGCTGGGGCATGCCGACGTGGTGCTGGCCGGCGGCGTGGAGTCCCTCTCGGACATTCCCATCCTGCACTCCCGCCGGATGAGCCAGATCCTGGTCGAGGCGAGCCGGGCCAAGTCGGTCGGGCAGCGGGTGGGAACCTTCCTCAAGGTCCGGCCCCGCGACCTGGTGCCGGTGACACCCGCCATCGCGGAACCCTCCACCGGCCAGACCATGGGCCAGTCGGCGGAAACCATGGCCAAGGAGAACCGCATCAGCCGCGAGGCCCAGGACCGCTACGCGCTCATGAGCCATCAGCGAGCCGCGGCCGCCACCGCGAGCGGCCGGCTGGCACGGGAGATCGCCCCGTGGTTCGGCGGGCGGAACCTGGACGAGGTCGTGACCAGCGACAACCTGATCCGGCCCGATACCTCGCTCGACCAGCTGGCCAAGCTCAAACCGGTGTTCGACCGCCGGTACGGCACCGTCACGGCGGGGAACTCCTCCCCCCTCACCGACGGGGCCGCCGTGGTGCTCCTCATGGAGGAGCACAAGGCCCGGGCACTCGGCTACGAGCCGCTCGCGGTGGTGCGGAGCTACGCCGTCGCCGCGGTGGATCCTGCCTGGCAACTCCTCATGGGACCGGTCTGGGCCGTGCCGCAGGCGCTCGATCGGGCCGGCATCTCCTGGAAGGACCTCGGGCTCGTGGAAATCCACGAAGCGTTCGCGGCGCAGGTGCTCTCCAACGTCGAGGCGTGGGCCTCGCGCGCCTGGGCCGAGCGGTTGGGCCGCCGCGAGCCGGTGGGCGAGGTGGACTGGGAGAAGACCAACGTGCACGGGGGCTCCATCGCGATCGGCCATCCGTTCGGCGCGACGGGCGCGCGGCTCGCCACCACCCTGGCCAACGAGATGAAAGAGCGCGGGGTGCAATTCGGCCTGATCTCGATCTGCGCCCAGGGCGGGATGGGGTTTGCGATGGTGTTGGAGCGGACATGACCAGGATCCGGTGCGGCACGGCGTCCCGCGCGGAGGGCCGGGGGCGGCGGGCGAGGCCCCGGCTCCGGACCCCGCCGCCTCCGGCACTCGGCACCCGGCACCGACGAAAGACCTGACGATGGGATCTCTTTCGACCGATCTCCGAGCTTCGACGGCCGTCCTCACGCTGGACCTCCCCGGTGAGCCCGTCAACAAGCTCAACGCCGAGGTCAAGGCGGAGCTGGAGCAGACGTTCGCGCGCCTGGCGGCCGATCCCGCGGTGCGGGCGGTCGTGCTCATCTCCGGCAAGGCCGATGTGTTCATCGCGGGCGCGGACATCGAGGAGTTCACGCGGCTCGCTACCCGGGAGGAGTTCGAGCGGCTCTCCCGGGAGGGCCAGGAGATGATCCAGCGGGTAGCGGACTTCCCGAAACCGGTCGTCGCCGCCATCCACGGGGCCTGTTTGGGCGGCGGTCTGGAGCTGGCCCTCGCCTGCCACTACCGGATCTGCACCGACCACCCCAAGACCCAGCTCGGCCTCCCCGAGGTGCAACTGGGCCTGCTCCCGGCCGCGGGGGGATGCCAGCGGCTGCCGCGCCTGATCGGTCTCTCCGCGGCCCTGGGCATCATCCTGCCGGGCCGCAGCGAACCCGGCCCCCGGGCCTACCGGCTCGGCCTGGTGGATGAACTCGTGCCCAGGAGCATCCTGCTCGACGTGGCGCTCCAGGCGGCCGAGCGCCTGGCCCGTGACGGGCTGCCCCGGCGCAAGCCGCGGGGGAGTCTCCTCCTCGACCGGAACATGCTCGGCCGCCGGCTGGTGTACTGGAAGGCCCGGCGCGATACGCTCCGGAAGTCGGGCGGGCACTATCCCGCGCCGCTCGCGGCCCTGGAGGCGGTGCGGGTGGGCCTGGAGCGAGGCGCCCGGGCGGGGTACCTGGTCGAGCAGCGGAAGTTCGGCGAGCTGGCCGTCGGCAAGGTGTCGCGCAACCTGGTCCGGATCTTCTTTGCCACCACGGCGCTCAAGAAGGATGACGGTGTCCCGCCGGGGACGCCGGCGCTGAGGGTGGCGCGGCTCGGGGTGCTGGGCTCCGGGTTCATGGGAGCGGGGATCGCCGGGACCGCCGTGGCGCAGGCCGAGGTGGATGTGCGGCTCAAGGATACCGACCTTCAGCGGGTCGGCCGGGGGCTCAAGGCGGCCACCGACATCCTGCAGGGCCGGCTCCAGCGCCGCCGGATCACCCGCTACGAGTACGAACGGCTGGCGGCCTTGCTCTCCGGGGGCGCCGATTACGCCGGGTTTCGCACCGTGGACCTCGTGATCGAGGCGGTGTTCGAGGATCTCGCGGTGAAGCGGGCCGTGCTCGCGGAGACCGAGCAGGTCATCCGGCCCGAGGCGATCTTCGCCACCAATACCTCGACGATCCCCATCGCGGAGATCGCGGCCGGTGCGCGCCGGCCGGAGCGGGTGCTGGGGATGCACTTTTTCTCGCCGGTGGACCGGATGCCGCTGCTCGAGGTCATCCCCACCGAGCGCACGGCGCCGGAGGCCGTCGCCACGGCGGTGCAGTTCGGGCGCAAGCTCGGCAAGACGGTCATCGTGGTCCGGGACCGGCCGGGCTTCTGGGTGAACCGGATTCTGCTGCCCTACATGGCGGAGGCCGGACACCTGCTGGCCGAGGGGGTGCCGGTGGAGGTGATCGACCGGGTCATGACCCGGTTCGGGTTTCCGGTGGGACCGATCACCCTGCTGGACGAGGTAGGGATCGACGTGGCGGCCAAGGCGGCGCAGGTGATGCACGGGGCTTTCGGCGACCGGCTGCGCCCTGCCGCTGTGTTAGGCACGATGATCGCCGTCGAGCGGTTCGGCCGGAAGAACGGCCGGGGCTTCTATCGCTATCACCAGGGCCAGAAGACCGGGGTGGACGAGACCGTGTACGATCTGCTGGGGCTCCGGCCCGTGAAGCCCGCCTCGACCGAGCGGATCGAGCAGCGCATGGTCTATGCGATGCTCAACGAGGCCGCCATGGCGGTGGGCGAGGGGGTGGTCCGCCAGCCCCGGGACGGCGACCTCGGGGCCATCTTCGGCATCGGCTATCCCCCGTTCCGTGGCGGACCGCTCCGGTACCTGGACGAGCTCGGCCCCGCCAACGTGGTGCGGGTGTTGCGCGAGCTCGCGGCGGCCCACGGCCCCCGCTTCGCCCCCTGCGAGACCCTGGTGCGCATGGCCGAGGCGGGGGAGACGTTCTACCGCGACTGAGCGGGCCGGGTTCCCGGCCGCCGCCGTCGCTGGGATCACGGCGCCGCCCCGGAGGCACGCAGCGAGGCCAGCAGCGGGGCGGCGGAAGCACCCAGGCCTCGACGGCTGCCAACCGCGCGACGCGCCATCAGCAGATCCCAATCGTCTTGAGCCGCTGAAGAAACCTCGCGAAATCACGCAGCACCTCCATATCATCTGGTGCAATGCCGTCTGGCTCGAAGTGCATCCACCCGGCGCCGCGAGCCCGGCCGCGGCCTGCTCGGCGGGACCTGCGCCGCCCGGAAGCTGGTGCCCGCGTCGCGGGCCGGGCGCTGGCAGCGCCCCCGCGCATCCGGTACCGACTCCGCTACACCGGACTAGCTTCCTCCCATGGTCTCGCCTACCCCCATCCCCGGCCCGGGCGTCTTGCCGGCGCTTCAGCGCGGGCTCGCGGGGCGGTACGAGCTCGAAGACGAAATCGGCCGGGGCGGGATGGCGGTGGTGTTCCGGGCGCGCGACCTGCGCCACCACCGCGCGGTCGCCCTCAAGGTACTCCACGCCAAGCTCCTGGGTACCGAGGGCGCCCAGCGCTTCGTCCGGGAGATTCGCCTGGTCGCGGGGCTCATCCATCCGCACATCCTGCCCCTCTACGATTCGGGCGAGATCCCCGGCGCGGGAGCCGAGCCCGGACTCCTGTACTTCGTGATGCCGTTCGTCGTGGGCGAGTCGCTCCGGGCCCGACTCCAGCGCGAGGGCAGGCTCCCCCTCGACCAGGCGATGCGCCTGGCCCGCGAAGTGGCGCGTGCTCTGGACTACGCCCACCGCCGGAACGTGGTGCATCGGGATGTGAAGCCCGAGAACATTCTGCTGCACGAGGGGAGCGCGCTGGTCACCGACTTCGGCGTGGCCCGCGTGATTCGCGAGGCGGACGAGGGCTCCGAGCTCGTGACCGAGCCGGGGTTGGCCGTGGGCACGCCGGCCTACATGAGTCCGGAGCAGGCGAGCGGGGAGCGGGAGCTCGATGGCCGGTCCGACCAGTACAGTCTGGGCTGCGTGGTGTACGAGATGCTGGCCGGGCGGCCTCCGTTCGCGGGCCCGGCCCGAGCCGTGATGGCGCGGCACGTGAGCGAGCCGCCGCCCCCGCTCAGACCCGTGCGGCCGGAGGTGCCGCTCGCCATCGAGCAGGTGCTGTTCCGGGCGCTGGCCAAGGATCCCGCCGAGCGGTTCCCCACCGTCGCGGCGTTCGGCGAGGCGCTCGCGACACCCCTCGCCGGCCTCACCCCCGACCTGCTCCCCGACCGGACTCGCGACCCCACCTGCGCGATCGCCGTGCTCCCGTTCGCCAATTCGAGCGCCGATCCCGAGAACGAGTACCTGAGCGACGGGCTCACCGACGAGCTGATCACCGCCCTGGCTCAGGTGCCCGGCCTTCGGGTGTCGTCGCGGAGTTCGGTCTTCGCGCTCAAGGGAACCCGACACGACGCCCGGGCGATCGGGGCACTGCTCGGCGCGGAACTCATCCTCGAGGGGAGTGTCCGCCGCCTCGGCGGCCGGCTCCGGATCACCGCCCAGCTCACCGACACCCGGGCGGGCCGGCTGGTGTGGTCGGAGCGATATGACCGCGAGGCCGACGATCTGCTCGCGATCCAGGACGAGATCGCGCGCACCATCGTGCAGACCATCCGGGGCGGGCCCCTGGGGTCCACCCGCGACGTCACGCCGCGGCGCTACACCGAGAACCCCAGAGCCTATGCGCGCTACCTCAAGGGTCGCTACTGCTGGAACAAGCGCACCCCGGAAGGGACGGCCGAGTCCATCCGGCACTTCGAAGCGGCGATCGCCGAAGATCCGGGCTACGCCCTCGCCTATAGCGGGCTCTCGGACGCCTACGCGCTCGGGGTGGACTACCGGGCCGCGCCGGTGGCGGAGGGGTTACGCCGGGCCCGCGAGCTCGCCGAGAAGGCGCTGGCGCTGGACGACACTCTGGC
Organism: Gemmatimonadales bacterium; assembly: GCA_035574255.1. Classification (GTDB taxonomy): domain Bacteria; phylum Gemmatimonadota; class Gemmatimonadetes; order Gemmatimonadales; family GWC2-71-9; genus JADJOM01. The sequence goes on from DATLYZ010000031.1 coordinate 120,202, forward strand.
CGAAGCGCACACCTCCCTGGCCTGGGTCAGGTTCATCCATGACTGGGACTGGGACGCGGCCGGCTACCACTACCGGCGGGCGATCGAGCTCAACCCGCGATATGCCACGGCGCGGCAATGGTATTCGTGGTACCTCTCGGCGATGGGCCGGGTCCGCGAGGCCCTGGGAGAGGCCCGACTCGCGGTGGAACTGGATCCGGCCTCGGTGTCCATCCGGCGAAGCTACGGCTGGCTCTTCGCGTATGCCCGGGAACCGGCCGCCGGGATCGAGCACCTCCGGCGGGCGATCGTCATGAACCCCGAGCAGAACGAGACCCACCTGCTGCTGGGCCTGCTCCTGCTCCAGGCAGGGTCGCTGGACGACGCGGAGCAGTCGGTGCGCGAGGCGCTGGCCCTGGCGCCGGACGACACCCACGCCCTGGCGGTCCTCGGCCGCCTGCGGGTCCAGCAGGGACGCCGGGCGGAGGCGGAGGCGATCTGCCGCCAGATGCACGCGATGGAAGCCGATCGCTACGTCTCCCCGACCGACCTGGCCAAGATCCACCTGGCCCTGGGGGAGCGCGACGCCGCCTTCGCCATGCTGGACCGCGCCTGGTCCGAGCGGCGGGGCTGGCTCGCCTACCTGCGGGTGGATCCCCTCTTCGACGGGGTGCGGGAGGACGCCAGGTTTCTCGCGTTGCTCCAGCGGATGAGGCTGGCGTGACCGCGCGCTCCGACCCCGTTACGGGCCCGCGCCGTACAGCGCGATCACCTGCTCGATCGCTCTCCCGCAGACCCGGCAGAACCCTACCGGGTTCCGGCTGAACATGATGCAGTCGAGCTCGGGGCGGTACAGGCCGGTGGCCTCGTACCCCGCCCCCTCGAAGGCCCCCACCTTGCCCGCGTACGGCCCCCCGGCCAGGTACGCCCGCTCCCGGGCCCGCTGAACCTGGAAGAGCGAGTCGAAGGCCGCCGGGGGCGCGTTCCGCTCGAGCAGCAGGCGCCGCGCCTCCTGGATCGCCCGGCTCAGCTCCTCGTATTCCGCCTTCGGCCAGGGGGTCGGGATCGGCGTGCCGGGCTCCACGAGATCGCCCCACTTGAGCGCGGCGGGGTCGTGCAGCGCGGTGAGGTTGGGCTCCCAGGGCTCGACCTTGACCGGAGCGCCGGTCTGATAGGCAACCGGCGAGGTGTAGTACTCGTCCCCCAGGCCGGCGAAATGATGGCCGAACTCGTGAATGGAGACGTAGGCGCTGGCGGGGGCGCGCGCCGCGGTCGCCGCCTGGAAGTTGTAGATCCCACCCCCGCCGTACGCCGCGCTGTTCACCACGATCTCCAGGAACTCGTAGGGCACCCCCGAGAGCGCGTCGCGGAGGGCACGGTTGTCCTCGGTGAGGAGATAGCGCTCCAGGCCGAAGATGCCGTAGGTGGCGGAGAGCGGAGTCCGCCGGAACTCGCCGGACTGGGGCCGGTTCACCCCAGAAACCGGCGACGGCACCTCGACCGCGCGAACGTTGAAGTCGCGACGCCGGCTCCGGAACGGCTCCACCTTGAACAGGGTGTCCACCAGCCGGCGCACGTCGGCCCGGAACCGCGGCAGCTCCGCCCGCGTGTATCCTTCGCTGACCAGGACCAGGTCCACCTTGGTGGCCGGCGGGCCGTTCTCGAACAGGGTCCAGACCTGGGCCGGCGGAGGTTCCGCCGGGTTGGCGAGAGGGCTGCCAGGATTGATGTAGCTGGCCCAGGCGGGTCTCCAGCGGTTCTCCCGGTCGCGCCGCTCGAGGCGGAGCCGCACCGGCGCCCGGGGCCAGGGAAAACGCACCGACTCGTGAAAGGTTTTCGCCTCCGTAGGGCCGGTGGTCTCCCACTCGGCGTAGAGCGAGGAGTAGCCTCGGGAGTAGAGCAGGGTCCCCGAGGCCGAGTCCTCGACGAGGTACCGCCAGGTGCCGAGGTCTAGCGAGTCGAGCAGCCGGGTGCGGCTGCCGGCCCAGCGCCCGTCGCTCACGATCCGGTCCAGCGCGAAGCTCTCGCGCCCGCGGTCGCCCGTGTGGTAGTAGTCCACCCGCATCGTCGTGTCCCGGAAGGCGGCGCCGAAGTCGAGGGGCGCGGCGGCCGGCCTCTTCGGGTTCACGACGGGGCTCGAGCCGGGCAGGAGGAGACCGAGCGCGAGGAGGGGGAGGAGCTGGGAGGATCTCACAGCAGCCGGCCGATCTCCGCGTTGGTCGCCGCCCGGCGCATGAGCGAGATCACGTACGACATCGCATCCACCGGCGTCATCTGCGCCAGTCGAGCCCGGAGCGTCTGGCTGGCCGCGAGCAGGTCGGGCGGGAGGAGCAACTCCTCCCGCCGGGTCCCGGTCTGGTGGAGGTCGATGGCGGGGAAGATCCGCCGTTCGGCGAGTTCACGGCTCAGCGTGAGCTCGCTGTTCCCGGTACCCTTGAACTCTTCGTAGATCACCTGGTCCATCTTGGAACCGGTATCGATCAGCGCGGTGCCGATGATCGTGAGCGAACCGCCCCCCCTGGCGGGGTCGATCTTCCGGGCGCTGCCCAGAAAGCGTTTGGGCTTCTCCAGCGCGCTGGAATCGAGGCCTCCCGTCAGGGTGCGGCCGGTTCCGCGCTCGACCGTGTTGTACGCCCGGGCCAGCCGCGTGATCGAGTCGAGAATGAGGAAGACGTCCTCGCCCTGTTCCACCCGGCGCCGCGCCCGCTCCAGGGTGAGTTCGGCGACGGCGACGTGGCGCTCCGCCGGGCAGTCGAAGCTCGAGGCCACCACCTCGCCGTAGCCGCACAGCTCCATCTCGGTGACTTCTTCGGGCCGCTCGTCCACCAGGAGGATCATGAGCAGCCCCTCGGGATAATTCTTCGCCAGGCCTTCGGCCACGGCCTGGAGCACCATGGTCTTTCCCGCCTTGGCGGGTGCCACGATCAGCGCCCGCTGTCCCTTCCCGAACGGACACAGGAGATCGATGATCCGGTTGGTGAAGTCCGGCTGGCCGTAGCGCCGGAGGCCGCAGTCGAGCCAGAGCGGCTCGTTGGGATGAATGGCCCCCAGGCTGGCGAAGGCCGGCCGGTGGCGGATCTCCTCGGGCGGCCGCCCGTTCACGGCGAGAATCCGCTCGACCGGCGGCGCCTTGCCCCGCCCGGGGGACCGGCCCACCACCCCCGCCAGCTCGTCGCCGGTCCTGAGCCCGAACTGGTTCACGAGCCGGGGCGGGACGTAGTAGTCCCCCGCTTCGGGCAAATAGCTGAACTGGCGGCGGCGGACGTATCCCGCACCGCGATCGCTCAGCTCCAGAATGCCGAGTGCCGAGGAGTCGGAGTTCACTGGGGTCGGGTTATCTTGCGCCCATGACCCCGGGCGCGTCAAATGGCTGGACTGGCGGTCAATATAGCGCGGTCAGGGCCCTGCTCGGGCTCGTCCTGCTTGCGTCCGCCCTGAACGCCGTCCGCGCCGGGCTGGCCGCCTCGGCGCCGCTCACCCTGGCCGCGGGACTGGCGGCGATGCCGTTTACCGTCCTGCTGGTGGTAGGCTGGCACGACCGCCTGGCCGCCCTAGTCCTCGTGATCCCTTTCCTGGCCGGCCTGGTTGCCGGTGACCGGGGAGGGCCGCCTGCGTGGGGACCGGCACCGGCGCTGCTGGTCGGACAGGCCGCCCCGCTGGCGGCCCTCGGGATCCATCTCACCCTGCCCCCGGCACCCTTCGGATCGGTCGCCGCCCGGGGTCGGCCCGATCCCGATGGCGGCTGGCAGATGCCGGGCTGGGTGCCCTGGGCCGCCCGGGCCCTGGCGGGGACCGCCATAATCTACGCCGCCATCGCCGCGGCGTCAGGCGCGGCCCCGATCCCATGGGCTTCGCTCCCCGGCGTGGTGCCGCTCCTCGCGCTCGCGGCCGATCCGGGCTGGATCCCCCCCGCGGGTGGAGGGACCGCCATACTGTTCTACGACGGGACCTGCGGCCTCTGCCACCGGGCCGTGCGCTTCGTACTGGCGGAGGACCGCCAGGGCTCGATTCGCTTCGCGCCGCTCGGCTCTCCGGCCTTCCGCCGCTCGGTGCCCGAGCACGCCCGTCCGGCCCTGCCTGACAGCCTGGTGGTCTGGAGCGCCGGCGGAACGATCCGAGTGCGCTCCGAGGCTGTGCTCTATCTCGCCGACCGGCTGGGAGGCTGGTGGCGCGCGCTCGCCGTCCTCGGGCGGCTCATCCCCCGCCCGGCCCGGGACGCGCTCTACGACGGCATCGCCCGAGTCCGCAAGCGCCTCTTCGCCGCCCCGGCCGGCGAGTGTCCGGTGGGGGCGCCGCACCTCGGACCCCGGTTCCTTGGCTAGCCCTCCACCACCACGGTCCCCTCCCGTCTGGTCAACTCCCGGAACCACTCCATCAGTCGGACCGTCAGCGGCCCCGGCCGGCCGGCGCCGATAGGCCGTCCGTCCACCCGCGTCACCGGAACCAGCTCGCCCATGGTACCGGTACAGAAGAGCTCATCGGCCCGGTAGACCTCGGCCGGGGACACGTCGCGCTCCTCGCTCGGAATGCCGTGCGCCGCGCAGAGCTCGAGCACCACCGCTCGGGTGATCCCCTCGGGGCAGGCCACCGGGCGGCTGGTGATGACCCGCCCGTCCTGCACCAGGAAGACGTGGGTGGCGTTGGTCTCGGCCACGAAGCCGCGCGTATCGAGCATCAGCGCGTCGTCCGCCCCCGCGACGTTGGCCTCGATCTTGGCGAGGATGGACTGGAGCAAATTGCAGTGATGAATCTTGGGGTCGAGACAATCCGGGGGGAACCGGCGGATCGAGGCCGTGACGAGGGCGATGCCGCCCGCGGGATACACCGGCGGTTTGTGTTCCGCCAGGATGATGAGCGTCGGCCCTGACTGGTTGAGCCGAGGGTCCATCCCCGACGTGATCTTCACCCCGCGGGTGAGGGTGAGCCGGATGTGGACCCCGTCGCGCATCCCGTTGGCGGCGAGGGTCCTCCGGAGCTCGGTGGTGAGCTGCTCGTGCGACGGGATCGCCGGGAACGCCAGGGCGCGCGCCGAATGGTGGAGTCGGTCGAGATGTTCGGTGAGCCGGAAGATCCGCCCGTCATAGAGCCGGAGGCCCTCCCAGACCGCGTCGCCCCCCTGGACCGCCGAGTCGAACGGACTGATGCCGGCCTGATCGCGATGGATCAGGCGGCCGTTGATGTTGATTAGCAGATTCCGGTTCCGTTCGTCGAAGGTCTGAAGCATCGGGCCTCCGTTCACCTGCTCGATCGGTCAATCCGTCGCCACCCGGAGCCGTACGGCGAAGAGCTCCTCGTAGAACGGCAGGCACTGCTCGAGCAAGGGCGCCAGGTCCGCCGCCACCGTGCGGGGCCGCGGGCGATACGGCTCGAACCCGGTGGAACGCTCCACGCTGTCGTACCAGTAGCGCGCCCAGACCCCGTCCGTCGGCCGGGGACCCGCCGGCCAGGCCAGCATCCGCTCCGTGAACGCGACGCCGAGCCGGTCGCAGAGCGCGGACAGGGCGGCGCGCGGGTCACGGAGCACGTCGTCCGCGTCGAGCACGGGGGGGGTCGCTCCGGTGCGGTCGCGCACCAGCCGGAACAGCTCCACCTGCTGGGGAAGACCGGTGTCCCGCAGGGCGGGCGGTCCCATCCGCGCGGCCAGGGAGGTGAGCATCGGCGCGGGATGGCGGATCAGGAAGCAATTCTGGAGCCGGAGCACCCAGTCGCCCCGGAGGTGCGGGAGCCAGTGATGGGCCATGTGCTTCTGGTAGAACAGCGGTGTCTCGCCGGGCACTCCCTCCACCAGCCACGCGACCACCTTGCGCCAGTCGGTCTCGTGGCGGGCCACCACCTCCTCCACCCCGGGATGGTTCACCCGGACCTGGGTCAGATAGTGCGCGTAGAGGGGCTCGTCCACCACGGTGCAGTCGCCGCGGTTCTCCCAGGCCCGCATGAGCGCGGTCGAGATCGTGCGCGGGCCGGACCACATGGCAATGCGGAGCGGCGAAAGTTTATTCATCGCTTGTTGGGCTCCGGGGGCCCCGTTACGTTGGGCGCCAGTCGCACCTCCGGAGGCGCGTTCCCCATGTTGCGTACTGGCCTTCTCTGGCTCTCCGAGCGGCCGCAGGTCTTCCGGCTGCTCCGGCGGAACGGCCTGGCCCGGAGGTTCGCCGCGCGGTTCGTGGCCGGCGAAACGGTCGAGAGCGCAGTCGAGGCCGCCCGGGGGCTCAACCGGGCCGGCATCACCGCGACCCTCGACTTCCTGGGCGAGAGCATCACCCGGGAACCGGAAGCAGCCCAGGCGCGCGACACCTATCTCCAGCTCCTGGACCGGATCGCCCGGGAAGGGGTGCAGGCCAACGTCTCGCTCAAGCTCACCCAGCTCGGGTTCGACCTTGGACCGGAGCTCTGCCTCGCCAATATGACGGCGATTCTGGAGCGGGCCAAGGCGCTGGAGAACTTCGTCCGCATCGACATGGAGAGCTCCCACTATACCCAGCGGACGCTCGACTTCTTCACCGGTCTGTTCGACCGCTACGGGCGGCACTGCGGGGTGGTGATCCAGTCCTGCCTCCGGCGCTCCGAGGCGGACGTCGAGCGGCTGATCAGCATGGGGGCCCGGGTGCGGCTCTGCAAGGGCGCCTATCTGGAGCCCCCGGACGTCGCCTTTCAGGCCAAGGCCGACGTGGACCGGAACTACATCCGGTTGATGGAACTGCTCCTCGCGCGGGGGAACTACCCGGCGCTCGCGACCCACGACGTCGCGCTCATCGAGCACGCCAAGCGGTTCGCCCGGGCGCAGCAGATCCTTCCCTCGCGGTTCGAGTTCCAGATGCTCTACGGGGTGCGCCGCGACCTCCAGGCCGCGCTCCGGCGCCAGGGCTACAATGTCCGGGTGTACATCCCGTTCGGGACGCAGTGGTATCCCTACCTGATGCGCCGGCTGGCCGAACGGCCGGCCAACATTGCCTTCATCCTCGGCAACCTCGTCCGGGAGGCGGTGCACCGGTCGTGAACCCGGAGGTCACCCTCGGCGGCTACATGGCGAAGCACGAGCGCGCCGCTGCCTTCGCGGGCAGCGACGGCCAGCCGTATTCCGTGGGGATCGTGGTGGACGACGAGCCCGATGAGCGGGGGCGCTACGGTGCCTCGCTCCTCTTCGTCCGCTGGTCCCCGGCCGGCGACCGCCCGGTGGGACACCTGGAAAGCGGGGTACTCGCTTGGGGCGCCACGCCGGCGGAGGCCGAGGACCGGATCAAGGCGCTCTCCCTCTACGACGTGAAGGCCGCTCTCGACGAGGCCATCGCCCAGAGCCCTGGCGAATGGTAGCGGCGCTCACCGGCACGGTGCTGGCCCGCGAGGGCGGGCAGTATCGCGTGGCGACACCGGCCGGCGAGGTCCCGGCCGTGCTGCGGGGGCGGGTGAAGCAGGGCCTCCCCAAGGTGGTGGCGGGCGACCGGGTGTCTCTCGAAGCGCCGGAGACCGGCCCCATGTACGCCATCACGGGGGTCGAACCGCGCCGGAGCCTCCTGGCCCGGCGGGTGCCCGGCGGCCGGGGCCTCCGCCCGGTGGCCGCCAACGTGGACGAGGTCCTCGTGGTGTCCGCCACCGCGGAGCCCGACCCGGTCCCCCAGCTCATGGACCGGCTACTCGTGGTCGCGGCCGCCAGCCAGCTCCCGGCGGCGGTCGTGCTCACCAAGGTGGACCTGGACCGCGGGGAGGCCCTGGGCGAGCGGTTCGCCCGGGCCGGTTACCCGGTCTACCGCACCAGCGCCCGGACCGGCGAAGGACTGGCCGAGCTCGCCGGCCACCTGGCCGGCAGGGTGACCGTGGTCGCGGGTCCGAGCGGGGCCGGGAAGTCCACCCTGCTCAACGCCCTGCAACCCGGGCTCTCGCTTCGCACCAGCGCGGTGAGCCGCCGGATCGGACGGGGCAAACAGACCACGGTCTCGGCCGTCATGGTTCCCTTCGAACGGGGGGGATTCATCGTGGATACCCCGGGGATGAGCGAGGTGGGCCTCTGGGGGATCGAACCGCGCGACCTCGCCTCCTGCTTTCCCGAGATGCGGCCCTTCCTCGGCGCCTGCCGCTTCGCCGACTGCCTCCATGCCCGCGAACCGGACTGCGCCATCGCCGCGGCCGCGGCTCGCGGCGAGATTCAGCCGGACCGGCTGGAGAGCTACCGGGTGCTTCTCCGGGAGCTGGAGGAGTTGCCGGAAGCCTGGGAGTGAACGCCCCCCCCCCCGTTTCCGCCGGATCGCCACGAGACCCGGCGCCGGCCCCACGGCGAGCACCACCGGCCATTCCCGCCCAAGGCCCCTGGCCACGAACAAATGAGGTCGCTCCGGGCCCCTCGGCGCCGGCGGTGCACGAATTCCCTGTGCCGCCGGCGCCCTCGGCGGATGAGCCAGCCGACCTCGCTCCCGCCCTCACCGCTTCCTGGTCCACCGGGTCGTGTCCCGCCGCTCCACCTTGTCCATCATCCGATCGAAAGCGGCCTGGAGGTCGATCCCCTCCCGGTTGGCCATGCAGATGAGCACGAAGAGGATGTCCGCCATCTCCATCCCGAGGTCGCCCTCCGGCTCGTCCGGCTTCTTGCGCTTCTCGCCGAACCGGTGGTTCACCTCCCGGGCGAGCTCCCCCACCTCCTCGGTCAGGCGGCACAGGTTGGTGAGGGGGGGGAAGTATCCTTCCTCGAACTGGCTGATCCAGGCATCCACGCGGGACTGGCAGTCACGGAGCGACATGGCACGGGGGCTTCTGGATGGGGATCGCACGATTTCGGGACTCTGGAGTTGGGAGACGGGCCGGGACCCGGGCTCGACCGCGGCCTGCCGCGCCGGGAATGCCGCATCCCGGGCGATCTCAGTCGCTGAGCTGGGCGATCAGCGCCCGGCAAAAAGGTCCCAGGTCGGCGGGCGTCCGGGAGGAGATCAGGTTGCCGTCCACCACCACCGGGCTGTCCTCCCAGTGCATCCCCGCGTTCACCAGGTCGTCCTTGATCGCCCGGACGCTGGTGCCCCGGCGGCCCCGCACGATCCCCGCCGAGATCGGCACCCACCCGGCATGGCAGATGAAGGCGACCGGCTTGCCGGCCTCGAAGATCTCCCGCGTGAGGGCGAGCACCTTGGCGTTCCGGCGCAGGATGTCGGGCGCGTAGCCGCCGGGAATGACCAGGGCGTCCACCTCACGCGCCTGGACCTGGTCCACCGTGGTGTCCGGGGTGACGGGATAGCTCCCGCGCTTCCCGTGATAGACCTGCTCGCCGAGCCCCGCCACGACCACCGTCGCGCCTTCTTCCTCGAGCCGGATCTTGGGATACCAGAGCTCGAGTTCTTCGTAGAGGGGGGCGGCGAAGATGAGGACGCGTTTGCCGCTGAGGAGCATGGGAACACCCGGCGAAGGCGATGCGCCGAAGGCTACGGTCCCGGGGAGGCTCTCCACAAGCCCGCCACGCACCCGGCCCGCCGTCGGGCGGGGCGGCGGCTGCGGAACCTCCCGCGGGGCAGGTGGGAGAGGGCTCGCCTCACCCCACCCGCCGCTCCTGGAGCCACCGCGCCACCTGCCGCACCGCCCAGCGCGGCGAGAGCCGGATCCCCAGGAGCAGGAGCCGGTTGAACACCCCCGGGATCACCACCGCCCGCCCCCGCATCATGCCGCGGTAGCCCGCCGCCGCCACCCGCTCCACCCCCATTACCGCCGGGCTCCGAAACAGGTTCGTGCCGCCCGCTCCGGCCGCCTCGGCGAACCCGGTGGGCGTGGGGCCCGGGCAGAGCGCGGTGACCGTGACACCCGTGCCGCGGAGCTCGTTGCCGATGGCCTCGGAAAAATGGAGCACGTACGCCTTGGTGGCGTAGTACACCGCCATGAGCGGCCCCGGCGCGAACGCCGCGGTCGAGGCGACGTTCAGGATCCGGCCCCGGCGCCGGCTCACCAGCTCGGGCAGCACCAGGCGGGTGAGCGCGGTGAGCGCCGTCACGTTGACCTGGATCATGTCGAGCACCCGGGCGGGATCCTGCCGCCCGAAGAGCCCCCACAACCCGAACCCGGCGTTGTTGATCAGCACCTCCACCGCGAGCCCTCGGTCCTTCACATCCCGCATGATCTCCGCCGGCGCGTCCGGGCGCGCCAGATCGGCGGGGACCACCTCCACCCGCACGTGGTACATGCCGCTCAGGTACCGGGCCAGCTCCTCCAGCTTGGTCTGGTTACGCGCCACGAGCACGAGGTCGTGCCCGCCCTTGGCGCAGAGCCGGGCCAGCTCGAGGCCGATGCCGCCGGAAGCACCGGTGACGAGCGCGACGGGTCGGACGGGAGTCTCGGGAGCCATCGGGTCTCCTGGGCGAGCGCTGGCTACAAACGACGGGGGATTGTAAGCTATACCCCGTTCCCGCCCCGCACCTGCGGCGGCTCGACCTGCTTCTCGACACCCGGCACCTCCCCATGGGCAAAGGCGATCGCAAGACCCGTCGAGGCAAGATCTTTCGCGGCACCTTCGGCAAGCGGCGTCCCCGGAAGAAGAAGGCGAAGAAGGCCGCCCATGCGACCGCGTGAGCGGATCCTCCAGAACCTCGAAACCACCTACCGCGAACAGTACGAGCGAGCCAGGGCGGCCGGCCTCGCCGCCCGCATGGAAGAGCTGGACGCCGGCTACCAGCGCGACCAGCTGATGCTCGAGGTGCTGCTCGATATCCGCGACCTGCTCGAGCAGCTGCGCGCGCTCCCCCGAAAGGCGGGCGCATGACCCGTCGCCGCCGGTCCGGTCTGCGCGCCACCCCGGTCCTCTCGGCCCTCACCCTCGCCTGCTCCGCTCCCCCGGCTGACCTCGTCCTGTTCGGGAAGACCTGGACCGGCGACGCCACCCATCCCTGGGCCCAGGCCGTCGCCATCGCGGGCGACACCATCATGGCCGTGGGTGACAGCTCGGCCGTCGCCAGGCGGGTGGGACCCGGGACCCGGGTTCTCCGCGCGGGCCGGGGCCTCATCGTTCCCGGCCTCATGGACGGGCACGTCCATTTCCTGAGCGGCGGCTACCAGCTCTCGAGCGTGGATCTTCGGACCGCCGATTCGCCCCGGGACTTCGTGGCCCGGATCAAGGCGTTCGCCGAGGAGCGGAAGCCCGGCGAGTGGATCCTCGGCGGCGACTGGGACCACGAGCGCTGGCCCGGGGCGCCGCTCCCCCGGAAGGAGTGGATTGACTCGGTGACGCCCCGGAACCCGGTGTTCGTGAGCCGGCTGGACGGGCACATGGCGCTCGCCAACAGCCTGGCGCTCCGGGCCGCGGGGATCACCCGCGCGACCCGCGACGTCCCGGGCGGCACCATCGTCCGCGACCCGCGGACCGGGGAGCCCACCGGGATCCTCAAGGACGAGGCGCAGGCGCCGGTCTACGCCGCCGTGCCGCCCACCACCCCCGACCAGGACGACGCGGCGCTCGAGCGGGCGATGCGGTTCGCCGTCGCGCGCGGCGTCACCGGTGTCTCCGCCGTGAGCGCCCCCTGGAACGAGGTGGCCGCGATCCTCCGCGCCCGGGCGCGCGGCACCCTCCTCCTCCGCGTCTCGCTCTATCCCCCGCTCGCCGACTGGGCCCGGGTGGCCGATTCGCTCCGGGTCAGGGGGGCGGGCGACGACTGGGTCCGGCTCGCCGGGGTCAAGGGCTACGTGGACGGCTCGCTCGGTTCCACCACGGCGCTCTTCTACGAGCCCTACGAGGACGACCCCTCGACCACCGGCCTCGAGACCACCAACCTCGACTCGCTCCGGCGCTGGATCGGCCGGGCCGATTCCGCCGGGCTCCAGGTGGCGGTGCACGCGATCGGCGAGCGGGCCAACGATATCCTGCTCGCCATCTACGACAGCGTGGCCCGGGCCCACGGCCCGCGCGACCGCCGCTTCCGGATCGAGCACGCCCAGCACCTCCGCCCCGAGACGGTCGAGCACCTGGCGCGGAGCGGGGTCATCGCCTCGATGCAGCCGTATCACGCCATTGACGACGGGCGCTGGGCCGAAAAGCGGATCGGGCGGCGGATTCACAACGCCTACGTCTTCCGGTCGCTGCTCGACCACGGGGTCAGGCTGCAATTCGGCTCGGACTGGACCGTGGCGCCGATCGACCCCATCCTGGGCATCTACGCCGCCGTCACCCGCCGCACCCTGGATGGCAAGAACCCCGGCGGGTGGGTGCCGGAGCAGAAGATCAGCGTCGAGGAGGCGCTCCGGGCCTACACGGCCGGCAACGCCTACGGGGTCTTCGCCGAGAGGCGGCGGGGGGTGCTCGAGCCGGGCTTCGATGCCGACCTGGTGGTGCTGGATCAGGATCTCTTCACGATTCCCCCCGAGACCATGGATCAGGTCGCGGTCCGGTTCACCGTCGTGGGAGGGAAGGTGGTGTACCAGGCGCCAGGCGACTGAGATACGGCCCCCAGCACGAGCCTCCGTCCGGGAGGCCGCGAGGTCCCAGCCCCCTATTCCGGTGTCTGAATGCTGTTCCCCTTTGGTGTTGCCGCACCAGCGGAATCGCGCCAAACGCGGTCACGAATTTCATCCGGTACTGGGGCGGCAACGTCGGCATCCGCGTACGCAGCGACCCGGCCAATCCGTCGAGTCTTCAGGGTTCCATCGCCGGCTGATCGCCAAAGTCTCCGCCGGTGCCTGTCCCACGAACTCCTCGACCATGACCAAGACCCTGGTTCACGAGACGGAGGCCCGGCTAACCCAGCCAGCCGGGACATCGTTCTCATGCGAACGGACGGGACCGGCCTCGTCAACCTGACGCAGGACAGCTTCCACGACGCGTTCCCTGCGTGGGTGGAGTAGCGCCACGGCGCGGCGCTCTGGGGGCTACACGGCCGGCAACGACGGGGTCTTCGCCGAGAGGCGGCGGGGGGTGCTCGAGCCGGGCTTCGATGCGGACCTGGTGGTGGGGGATCAGGATGCCTTCGCAATCCCCCCCCCGAGACCGTAGATCAGGTCTCGGGGCCCGGAACTGGATGCCCGCTTGCGCGGGCATGACGGCGCGAGTCGTCGGGCCTCGTGGCCGTCCCGCCCGTCACCCCTGCGCAAGCAGCGCCTCCTCTCCCCCCTCCCCCTCCCCATTCCCCTCCGCCGTTTCCGGCGCGATTTTCTATCCATGGCCACCCGCACCCGCCCGTCCCCGAAGACGCCCCGAACGCTGGCCAAGGCCGATCTCCTCGAGATCTACCGCCTCATGTACCTGTCGCGGCGGCTGGACGACAAGGAGATCCAGCTCAAGCGCCAGAACAAGATCTTCTTCCAGATCTCGGGCGCCGGCCACGAGGCGGTGCTGGCCGCCGCCTCCAAGGTCTTCCGGCCCGCCTACGACTGGTTCTACACCTACTATCGCGATCGCGCTCTCTGTCTCGGCCTGGGGATGACGCCGACGGAAATGCTGCTGTCGGCCGTGGCGGCGGCCGACGACCCCAACTCTGGGGGGCGCCAGATGCCCTCGCACTTCGGGCACAAGGAGCTCAACATCGTGAGCGCCTCGAGCCCGACCGGCACCCAGTTCTTGCAGGCCGTGGGTGCTGCGGAAGCCTGGCTCCGCTACTCCCGCGTCCAGGGCATGGCGGACAGTGTCACCGGCCCCTACGGCGACGAGGTGGTCTTCTGCTCCTCGGGCGACGGCACCACCAGCGAGGGCGAGTTCTGGGAAGCGCTGAGCACCGCCTGCAATCTGCGGCTGCCGGTGGTCTTCCTGATCGAGGACAACGGCTACGCCATCTCGGTGCCGGTGGAGGTGAACACGCCGGGCGGGTCGATCTCCAGGCTGGTGGCCTCGTTCCCCGGGCTCCACCTCGAAGAGGTGGACGGCTGCGACCCGGTGGCGTCGTTCGGCGCGGTGCAGCGGGCGGTGGACTACTGCCGCGAGCGGAAGGGGCCGGCCCTGGTCCACGCGCACGTGATCCGGCCCTACAGCCACTCGCTCTCCGACGACGAGGTGCTGTACCGCCCCCCCGCCGAACGCGAGGCGGAGGCAAAGCGCGACCCGCTGGTCACCTTCCCGCGCTACCTCCTCGAGCAGGGGATCGCCACCGAGGCCGAACTCGCCGCCATTCGGGCCCGGGCCGACGAGGAGATCCAGATCGCGGCGGACACCGCGCTGGCTTCCCCCCAGCCCACCCCCGACACGATCTACCGCTACGTCTACTCGCCCGACGTGGATCCCACCTCGGAGCAGTTCGACACCGAGGACGACCCCCACTTCAGCGGCGATCCCACCACGATGGTGGACTTGCTCAATGCCTGTCTCAGGGACGAGATGGCACGCGATCCGCGCATCGTGGTTTTCGGCGAGGACGTGGCCGATGCGAGCCGGGAGGAGGTCCTGTCCCAGGTCAAGGGAAAGGGCGGCGTCTTCAAGGTGACCTGGGGCCTTCAGCGCGCTTTCGGCGGCGACCGGGTGTACAACTCGCCGCTCGCCGAGGCGAATATCGTCGGGCGGGCGATCGGGCTCGCGACCCGGGGCCTCAAACCGGTGGTCGAGATCCAGTTCTTCGACTACATCTGGCCGGCCTACATGCAGCTCCGTAACGAGCTCGCGCTCCTCCGCTGGCGATCGAACAATGCCTTCGCGGCGCCGGTCGTGGTGCGGGTGACCTACGGCGGATACCTCAAGGGCGGCGCCATCTATCACTCCCAGACCGGCGCCTCGGTGTTTACCGCCGTCCCGGGGCTCCGGGTGGTCTGCCCGGCGACGGCGCTCGACGCCAACGGCCTCCTCCGCACCGCGATCCGCTGCGACGATCCGGTCCTCTTCCTCGAGCACAAACATCTCTACCGCCAGACCTACAACAAGGCACCTAACCCCGGCCCCAACTTCATGATCCCGTTCGGGAAGGCCAAGCGGGTGCGGGAGGGATCGGACCTCACGGTGGTGACCTACGGCGCGGTGGTCCAGCGAGCGCTGCTGGCGGCCAGGGAAGTGGAGGAGACCGAGGGACTGTCGGTCGAGGTGCTGGACCTCCGCTCGCTCAACCCGGTGGACTGGGAGGCGATCTACCGCTCGGTGCGGAAGACCAACCGCGTGATCGTGGCCTACGAGGATTCCCTCTCCTGGGGGTACGGCGCCGAGATCGCCGCCCGGATCGCCGGGGAGGCGTTCGAGTGGCTCGATGCGCCGGTACGCCGGGTGGCCGCCACGGACACCTTCGTGGCGTACGCGCCGGAGCTGGAGGACGCGATCCTGCCCCAGGTGGAGCACCTCCGGGCGGCGATGGTGGATCTCGCCGCGTACTGAGGGCAAGCCGGCACGATACCCGAACGCCGCGCCGGGCCCCGGTTGTTCACCCCGGGCCAGCCGGGGCCCCGAGGGATGCACCGCTGCGGTAGGTGGGAGCCCCCACCCCAGGAGGTGCCCTGAACAACCTCCCAGCCCGCCTCGCCGGCCCGCTGGCATTCGCGGCGGTCCTCCTCGCTCCGCTCCCCGATCTCTCCCCGCCCGCGCATCGCACGCTGGCCGTCCTGGCGTGGATGGTCGTGTGGTGGATCACCGAGGCGGTGCCGCTCGCAGCCGCCTCGCTCCTCCCGCTCGTGCTGTTCCCCGTCCTCGGCGTCGCCTCCGCGAAGGAGGCCGCCGCGCCCTACGCCAACGACTTGATCTTCCTCTTCCTCGGCGGGTTCTGCCTGGCAGCCGCGCTCCAGCGCTGGGGGAGCCACGAGCGGCTGGCCTACGCGCTGGTGGCGCGCACCGGCGGGAGGGGTCCTGCGGTCGTGCTCGCGGTGATGGCCGCGACCGCGTTCGTCTCGATGTGGATCTCGAACACGGCGACGGCCGCGATGATGTATCCGATCGCGCTCGCGTTATGCGCCCGGTTCGACACCGGGCCGGGAGGAGACCGGACCCGGACCGCCCTGATGCTGGGAGTGGCCTATGCCGCCTCGATCGGCGGAATGGCGACGCTGGTGGGTACCCCGCCGAACCTCATCTTCGCCGCCCAGGCCGAAGCCCTGGCCGGCCGGCGGGTGGGATTCGGGGAGTTCCTGGCCGTGGGGCTGCCCCTCACCTTGGTCCTCCTTCCCGCTTGCTGGGCGCTCCTCGTCTTCGGGTTGTTCCGGGCGCCGGCGGCACGGCTCGCCCCGGAAGCCCTCGCCGCCATCCAGGCCCGGCGGCGAGCGCTGGGCCGCATCGAAGGCGGGGAGCGCCGGGTGCTCGCGGTGTTCGGGCTCACGGCGCTCGCCTGGCTGGCGCGAGAGCCGAAGGCGCTGGGCGCGCTCCGGCTCCCCGGCCTCACCGACCTCGCGCCCGGGATCTCGGACAGCGCCATCGCCATCGGCGCCGCCGTCGTGCTCTTCGGCCTGAGGGGCCGAGATCGGAGCGGCCGATCCCGGCCGCTCCTCGCCTGGGAGGACGCGGTCCGGATCCCCTGGGATGTGCTGGTGCTCTTCGGCGGGGGGCTTTCCCTTGCGGCGGCCCTGGAGGCGACGGGTCTGATCGCCTGGCTCGGCGCGCGACTGCATCTGCTCGGCGGCCTCCCGCCCCTCCTCGTCGCAACCGCGCTCGCGCTCGCGGTGCTCGGGCTGAGCGAGCTCGCCTCCAATACCGCGGTTGCCGCCATGGCGATACCGCTGGCGGCGTCGCTCGCGCCGGCCACCGGGGAGGTGCCGGTCCGCCTGATGCTGGTCGCCTGCTTCGCGGCCTCGACGGGGTTCGCCTTGCCGGTCGCGACACCGCCCAACGCCATCGTGTTCGGATCGGGGCACGTCACCGCGCGCCAGATGCTCCGGGCGGGATTGGTGCTGGATCTGGTGGCGGTGACGGCGATCGTGGCGGGGCTCCGGCTGTGGGGCCGGGTGCTGGAGTAGCTGGCCGCCGCCAGGCGCCGGCCCCGAGCGCGGGGCGCGAACAGGGTCGGGCGCTTGCCTGCGGCTCACTCCTCGCCGCCCGCCGCACCGCCCACCCCGCCCGCCGGATAGCCGAACTTCTCGCCGTACCTGGCGTACGCCAGCCCGGCCGCCAGGTCGTAGCAGACGTGAACCGCCATCGGCAGGTACAGGCTGCCTGACACGAGCGCCAGCCCCTGGAACCCGAGCCCGAACGCCACGGTCGCGAGCGCGCTCCCCCAGCCCTGCACCGAGTGGGAAATCCCGAAGACCGCCGCGCTGGCGAGTGCCGCCCCCGCCGGGGTCCCGGTGAGCCGGAGGAGGAGCGTGTACATGACCCCGCGGTAGGTGAGTTCCTCGCCAATTCCGGCCACCAGCGCGAGCCCGGCCCAGAGGCGCTTTTCCCGCGCCGTGCGCGGCATGAAAAAATACGCGAGCCGGGCCCGCTGCTCGACCGTTTGCCTCCAGAACCGGTGCATGAGGGCGAGCGAGCCCAGGAGACCCACGAGGCCGAGCGCCAGGGCTGTCGAGGGGATCGCAGGCTCGGGGAAGAGTGCGATCCCCTCCGCGCGCGCGACCGCGAGCGACACGGCCGCGAACACCGCCTGCTGCACCAGAACGACCTGGAAGTGCCGGGCCCGCGGCGGCAGCGGCCCCCGTTCGAGCCGCGCGGCGCTCCGGTAGGCGGCGTAGGGGAGAAGGACCCCGAAGCCAAGCAGATGGGCCCAGCCCCAGGGACCGACGGGCATCGGCGTCGGCCCGCTAGCGTGGCTCGGGGAGGGCCTGCCTCCGGGGCGAGGCTTTCATCCGTGGTGTGCCGAGGGCGCGCCCCTCACCCCTTGCCCAGCGCCTCCCGGATCTCCGCGGCCGCCACGATCGCGTTGTCCACGTCGCGGGAGAGCGCCCGGGCTTGCTGGGTCGCCATGGTGAGGTCGCCCAGCGCCGAGGCGGCGTCGGCGGACCGGAGCCGGAGCAGGTCGAACCGCACGTTCTGCATGGCCAGGATACACGACTCGAGCTGGCTCGCGATCTGGTCGCGGCGGCCGCGAAGATCCTGGATCGCCCGCTTCTGCCGCTCGAGCAGCACCAGGCGGCGCTGCCGTTCCTCGTCGTCCGGCTCCCGCGCCAGCGCCTGGATGCGCTCCTCGATCCGCTCCAGATCCCGGGTGTCGAGGTTGGTGTCCATGGCGTGGAGGGTGCGGGCGAGGTCGGTCGCCCGCTGGTAGAGCGCATCCACGGTGTCCGGCACTTCCGCCGGGAGCATCTTCCGCTCCGCCGGCGACAGGCGGTCCAGCAGCTTGAAGATGGCGTTCCGGTCGGTGTAGGCCTGGACGATCTGGCCGTGGTGCGCGCCGTACTCCTCCGCACGCGGCGGGGGAAGCTGGCGCGGCACCTTCCCGCCTCCGGGCCCTCGCACAGCGTCAGGCGCGGGCGGGCGCAGGAGCACGTCCCGCCACGAATACCCCGCCTGCCAGAGCTTGGAGTAGCTGTTCACCAGGCCGAACCCCATGGCCATCATGGGAAAGAGAAACCAGGGGTCGGAGATCCCCGTGGCGAGATTGATCATCAAGCAGCCCGCCGACACCGCGGCCCAGCGGGCGAACTGGCTCCGGGTTTTCTGGACGATGAGCGGCTCGCCGGTATCCGGCACCGGGAGCGGGGTCTCGCCCTCCTTGCTCCACCGCCGCTCCATCCGCCGGCTCGCCCGCTCCATGTGCCGGTCGAGGCGCTGGCGCCAGTCCTCGGCCCCCCCGCCGGCCGCGCCGGAGGGACGGCGAGCCGGGGGCCGGTCGGCGGAGGGCGACCGGGGCGGCAGGCCTTCGGCTCGGGTGCCGAGCGCGCCGGCCTCGGCCGCCTCGCCGCGCCGGGTCTGACCCGTGGGGCGATAGCCGGTCACGGTCCTCGTTTCCAGGGCCCGGCGCAGGGCGTCGGCCGAAGGCCACCGGTTCTCCGGATCCTTCTCGAGACAGCGCATGACCGCGAGCGCCAGGTCCTCCGGGCAGTCGGGGCGCCGGTCGCGGATCGGGGCCGGCATCTCGGTGATCTGCTTCATCAGAATCCCGGCCACCGACGGTGCCGCGAAGGGCAGCTCTCCCGTGAGCATCTGGTACGCCACGATGCCGAGGCTGTAGATGTCGCTCCGGCCGTCAATCTCCTTCTCCCCGGCGGCCTGCTCCGGGCTCATGTACTGCGGGGTCCCGATCGCCACCCCGGCGCTCGTGAGCGTGGCGCCCGAGCCGGTGGACATCGCCTTGGCGATCCCGAAGTCGGTGACGATCACCCGGCCCCGGGTCCCCTCCAGCAGGATGTTGTCGGGCTTGATGTCGCGGTGGATGACCGAGAGCCCGTGGGCGGCGGAGAGCGCATCGGCCACTTCCTTCATGATCCGCCGGCACTCCTCCACCGGAAGCCGTCCCCGCCGCTTGAGCCGGGCGGCCAGCGACTCCCCGTCCACGTAGGCCATCACGAAATAGACGAGCCCGTTGCCCTCGCCCACCGCATGGATCGGGACGATGTGCGGATGGGAGAGTCGCGCGGCCATCTCGGCCTCGCGGGTGAACCGTGCGCGGATCTCCTGCTGGAACGCGAGCTCGGGCGGAAGGACCTTGATGGCGACCCGGCGCTTGAGCCGCTCGTCGCGGGCCCGGAATACCACCCCCATCCCCCCGCGTCCGATCTCACCCTCGATCGTGTACGCGTCGCCGAGTGCCTGAGCCAGGCGCGGGGCCAGCGGGGCGGTGGGTTCAGTCATTAGTATCAAATTGTGCGTCAGAGATTTAGCAGCGGAGCGCAGGTGGGACAAGCCGGCTTTGACGAGCCATGCGCAGCGGCCGGCCTGGGCAGCCATTTCGTCAGCCGGCCTCAGGCCAGGGGCCAAAGTGGCAGCCTGGCGAGGCCGGGTGCCTGGCTCGAACCGGGATCCGCTGCCTTTCCCGGGTGTCTCTGGGGCCGGACCGGGCCAGGCCGCGGCTGGCATGGCCGGTGCGTTTCAGGATCCGGGTATGTTTGGTGATCTGCCATTTCGGCCCTCGGGGCCTCGGAGCAATACATGAGTCAGCGTATCGAACGCATCGTCCTTCCGGTTCTGCCCCTCCGCGAGGTGGTGCTGTTTCCGGGGATTACCGCGCCGATCGGCGCCGGGCGGCCTGCCACGCTGCGGGCCATCGAAGCGGCCCTGAGCACGCCCGAGCGCCTCATCTTCGCGGTGTCCCAGCGCCAGAACGTGGAGCAGGTGACCCCGGAGGGTCTCTACACCATCGGCACCATCGCCCGCATCGGTCAGATGCAGCGGGGGCTGGCAGGGATGCAGCTTCTGCTGCACGGCGAAAAGCGCGGCATCGCCATGCACGTGGGGGAGCGGAACGGCTACCTGGAGAGCATCGTCCGCGAGGCGGAGGAGCTCCAGCCGATCAACCCCGACGACCCGGCGTTCGTCGCGCTCTACCGTGAGGCGCGGGCGCGGGCGGCGGAGCTGGGCCAGAAGTCGGGCTTGCCGGAAGAGGTGGTCCAGCAGGTGCTCGCCAACGTGAGCGAGCCGGGTCGCTTCGCGGACCTGGTCGCCGGCTACCTCGATATCACCCCGGCCGAGCGGCAGGCGCTCCTCGAGACGCTGTCGGTCGAGGAGCGGCTGCGGCGGGTGCTGGTCCACATCCAGCGCCAGATCAGCGTGCTCGACGCCCAGGAGGAGATCAAGTCGCAGGTCCAGGAGGAGCTGGGCGAGCGGCAGCGCGAGATGTTCCTCCGGGAGCAGCTCCGCACCATCCGCAAGGAGCTGGGCGAGGACGACGAGGCGAGCGATCTGGAGGAGCTGCGCCGGAAGCTCGATGCGCTCGATCTGCCGGAGGAGGCGCGCAAGGAGGTGGACCGCGAGTTCAGCCGGCTGGAGCGGATCAGCCGGGAGTCCATGGAGGCCCAGGTCATCCGGACCTTCCTCGACACGGTGGCGGAGCTTCCCTGGAACGTCCGGAGCGAGGAGAAGCTGGACCTGGCCGAAGCCCAGCGGATCCTCGACGAGGACCACTACGCCCTGCGCGACGTGAAGGACCGGGTGCTGGAGTTCCTGGCCGTCCGGCAGCTCAAGCAGCAGGCCAAGGCGGCGGCGGAGACCGCCGAGGCGGCCGCGCCCGCCGAGGGGGAGAAGGCCGGTGAGGCCGGTGGGGGAGAAGCCGGTGGGGCCGAAGAGGAGGCCGGCGAGGCTTCACCGGCCCCGCACGGGAACCCCGACGACAAGGGCACCAAGGGTCCCATTCTGCTCTTCGTGGGGCCGCCCGGCGTCGGCAAGACCAGCGTCGCCAAGTCCATCGCGCGGGCCATGGGGCGGAGATACGTGCGCATTTCTCTGGGCGGCGCCCGCGACGAGGCCGACATCCGGGGCCACCGGCGCACCTACGTCGGGGCCATGCCCGGCCGGATCATCCAGGGGATGAAGCAGGCGGGCACCAAGAACCCGGTCTTCTTGCTGGACGAGGTGGACAAGCTCGGGGTCTCCTTCCAGGGCGACCCGGCGGCCGCGCTGCTCGAGGTGCTGGATCCGGCGCAGAACGACAGCTTCACCGACCACTACCTCGGCGTGCCGTTCGACCTGAGCGAGGTCCTGTTCATCTGCACGGCGAACTTCATCCAGAACATCCCGGCCCCGCTCCTGGACCGGATGGAGGTGGTGGAGTTCTCGGGGTACACCGAGCGGGAGAAGCTGCACATCGCGCGGCAGTACCTGATCCCCCGGCAGCTCAGCGAGAACGGCCTCAAGCCCGAGCAGCTCGAGATCCAGGACGATGCCATCGCGGAGGTGATCACCAGCTACACCCGCGAGGCCGGGGTGCGGCAGCTCGAGCGTGAGATCGGCAAGCTCTGCCGGAAGGTGGCCCGCCGGATCGCCGCCAAGGAGGTCGAGCGGCTCGTCCTCACCCGCGAGCTGGTGGACGACCTGCTGGGCCGGCCCAAGGTCCATCCCGAGCGGGCGGCGCGGGAAGACCAGATCGGCGTGGCGACCGGGATGTACTACACCCCGGTGGGCGGCGACATCATGTTCGTCGAAGCCGCCGTGATGAAGGGGAAGGGCGAGCTGGTCCTCACCGGGCAGCTGGGCGACGTGATGAAGGAATCGGCCCGGGCGGCCTGGACCTACGCGCGCTCGCATGCCACCGGGCTCCGGATCAAGGACGAGATGTTCACCGATCGCGACGTCCACATCCATGTTCCCGCGGGTGCCATTCCGAAGGATGGCCCCTCCGCCGGCGTCACCATGGCGACGGCGCTGGTCTCGGCCCTCTCGGGCCGCCCGGTGCGACACGACATCGCCATGACCGGTGAGATCACGCTGCGGGGCCAGGTGCTGCCGATCGGCGGCGTGAAGGAGAAGGTCCTGGGCGCCGTCCGGGCGGGGATCACCAAGATCGTGCTCCCCAAGAAGAACGAGCCCGATCTCGAAGACCTCCCCGAGGAAGTCCGCAAGCAGATCGAGGTCTATCCGGTGGAGGACCTGGGCCAGGTGCTGGCGATCGCCCTCCGGGGCGCCACGTTCAAGGAAGGCCGGCTCCTCTTCGGCGGCGACGATCCGAGGGATGTGGTGCCGTTGAGCCAGTTTCATCACTAGCCGGTGAACGGTGAACCGGCCGGCAGGAAGGCACCCAGCCTGCTTTCCGGCCCGTCTCCCGTTGCCCGTTCGCCGTCACCAGGTACACCCGCGCACTACCAGGTCCGCGACCCGGTCCCGCCAGGCCAGCGGCTCGCTCCACCGCTCGGCCACCGGCCGGAGGGCGAACCAGCTCAGGTTGAGCGCCAGGGCCAGCCGGGCGTGGTGCAAGGGATCCACGTCGTCCCGGAAAAAGCCGGTGGCCTGGCCTTCGGTGAGGAGTTCGACCACGGGCCGGGTCGCCGCATCGGCCCAGTGGTCGGCCGGCCCGCCGGGGGGCCCCTGGTCCGGCGATTCGGCCTGAACCAGCACCGCCGTGTGATCGGGGTGGGCCAGAAAGAAATCGAACTGGCCGCGCACCAGGCGCCGGAGCCGCTCCACCGCGGTGAGTCCGACCAGCGGGATCCGCGCCAGCGCGGCGCCGGCCTCCCGGGCGGCCCGGGCGAGCACGGCGGCATAGAGCCCGTCCTTGGTGCCGAAGTAATAGTGGATGAGCTGCTGGTTCACCCCGGCCCGCCTGGCGATGCGGCTGGTGCGGGCCCCGGCGCGGCGGTGCAGCGCGAACTCGATGAGCGCGGCGGCCGCCAGCCGGTCGGGCGCGGAGGGGGAGCGAAAGGTCACACCGGCGGCTGGGCCTGGAACTCCCGGGTGAACTCGATGCGGTCGCGCCCGCCCGCCTTGGCGCGGTAGAGCGCCTGATCGGCGAGCTGCGCCAGATCGCTCGCCGCGGTAGCATCCTCCGGGTACACGGCGATTCCGATGCACACCCGGACCGGGATCGTGTCTCCCCCCTGAACCGTCGCGGGGTTCTCCGCCAGCGCGTTCCGGAGCTTCTGCGCCACCACCCCCGCTCCCGGCCGGTCGGTCCGCCGGAGGATCATGCCGAACTCTTCTCCGCCGTAGCGCCCGATGAGATCGCTGGCCCGCGCGGTGTTCTGGAACACCCGGGCCACGTGGAGCAGCACCTGGTCGCCCGCGAGGTGGCCGTAGCGGTCGTTGATCCGCTTGAAGTGGTCCACGTCAATCATGAGAAAGGCGAACGTCTCGCCGTGCCGCCGGGCGAACTCCACCGTGTGCTCCAGCTCGGCCATCAGGGTGGCGTGATTGAGCAGCCCAGTGAGCCCGTCCCGGTGGACCATCTCCCGGAGCCGCCGGCCCCGCTCGGCCCGGTTGATCACCAGGTGCGTCAGCAGTTCGCGATCCACCGGCTCCACGAGGAAGTGGTCGGCCCCCGCCGTGAGGGCCTCGATCTGATCGGCGACGGTGTCGTGATGGGTGAGGAACACGATGGGCGTGAGCCCGAACCGCGGGTCCTGCCGGACGAGCCTCGCCAACCGGATGCCGTCCAGCCCGGGCAGCCGGGTGTCCATCAGGATCAGATCGGGTGCGTCACGGTTGAGCGCCTCGCGGGCCGCGATCCCGTCCGCGCAGTGCGTCACCCGGGCGTTGGCCTGCTCCAGCCAGGAGACCAGGTGTCCGGCCTGCTCGGAATCCGCTTCCACCAGGAGCACCCGGGGAGGCGGGCTGCCGATCCGGGCCAGGGTTTTGGCGTACTTGGGGAGATCCACGGCCACCCGGTCGGCCGGAAGGATGGTATCCACGCCCGCCGCGAGCGCCCGCACCCGGTCCACCGCCTCATCGGCGGTGACCATGACGATGGATCGGGGTCGCACCGCGCCGGCCCCATACCAGGCGGTCGCCGCCTGGAAGGGGTCGTCCTCCTCGTGTTCCGCCACCACGACGACCAAGTCGGGCCGCTCGGTGAGGCGCATCGCCCGGGGTTCGCTGACCCGGGTCTCGGTCCGCACGTAGAAACCCGAGGCCGCGAGCGCATGGGCGCTGTGGTCGCGGAGGGTGCCGGGAGTCCCGATGACCAGGGCCCGCCAGCCGAACTCGCTCACGGCAGGGGGGCGCTCGGGAAGGCCGAGTTCCGTGGCCGCCGCGTTGAAGGCGTCGGCGAGTCGTTCGATGGTCTGTTCCAGCCGCGAGGCGTTCTCGGGCGTGGGGGCCGGCGCATCGTTCGCCAACCAGCGCTCCGCCTCCCGGCTCAGGTCGCTGATCACCGGGAACCCGTACGACCCGCCCGAACCGGACAGGCGGTGGAAACGGCGCGTGAGAGACTGGGCCGCGTCAGGCTCGCCCGCCTTGAACGCCGCCACGTCCTTGCGCAGTTCGGCCAGACGCCCCGGCGCCTCGAGCAGGTACTCCCGCCGGAGCTGCGCCAGCGCCTCCTTGAGAGGATCGGTCATGGCGATGCCCGCAGATGGTCGAACGTGCACTGCGCTGCGGCCACGAACGAAGCCGCACTGCTCCAGTGGCCCTGCACCTGGCCGCCGCGGCGACTCGCGATCACGGCCCGCTCGCCGTCCATGATCGCGATGAGCGGAACCCCGGGCCAGCGGTGCCCGCTCGGCATGGCTTCCACCCGGCCGAACGGCAGGGTCACCGGCACTTCCGCACAGAGCATCATCTCCAGGCCGGCCGCCGCCACCCGCCGCAGGGCCGGCGACAGCGGCCCATAGGCCTCGGCAGGGGCCAGCAGCCGGAGCGAACGGGTCACCCGCCCGATCTCCTGGGTGAGGAGCTGGAGCGCACCCCGGGGCGTGGTCACCTCGATCAGGCTCGGGGACTCGGAGCCGCCGAACCCCTCCAATGCCCGGCTCAGCCGCTCGAGCGCCTCACCCTGGGCCAGTGCGAGCCGGGCCAGCACACTCCCCGGCGGTTCAGGCCGAAACCGCCGGGGCTCGCCGTCATCCACCCGCGCGGCCCCCTTGGCGACCAGCCCCTCCAGCGCGCTGTATGCGTTGGCCCGAGCGAGCCCCGCGGATCGAGCCACGGCGTACCCCGTGCCGGGACCAGCCGACAACAGAACCTCGTAAACTCGACTTTCGGTAGGGGTGAAACCAAACGGAGTGAGGTCAATCGGCGGCATGGTAGTAGTATGCGCTACCATCGCCGCAAGGACAAGAAGGAAACGGTCGCCCGGTACAAGGCCCGAAAAATCGGGCCCGTGTCCCGGCGGTCAGGTGTACTCGAGGCTCCAGCCGAGGAGCTTGGCGATGAGCGCCAGGCGGAAGGTCACGTCCGCGTGTTTGTACTCGGGGTGCTTGGCCTCGGGGTCGAGCGGGTAATAGTGGTACGTGATCCGGTTGGCGGCCCGGGGAGCGCTCCGCAGCCCTTTGGGGTTCCATACCCCGCGGTCGTCACAGTCCTTGAGTAGCCGGGCCAGCACCTTGGTGGCGACCGGTGCGGTGTGGAGCGCCCGGATCCGCGCGAGGAGTTCGATGTAGTGGAGCGCGAGCGGGATGTCCTTCGCGGCCCCCTTGGCATCGGCCTCGATCGGGTCCCCCAGCAGGAGATGCTGGGGCTTGAGCTTTTTCTTCCCCACCGCGAGCACGTAGGCCTTCTTCGGTGCCGGCTGAGCCAGATAGTGCCCCAGCCGGTCGGTGAAGCCGGCGCGCTCCCGCTGGAGGTTCGGCATGGCCGCAATCATCGCGACGGAGTACCAGCTCGGCGGATCCGCCTCGGGGTGGAGCGCGGTCGCGCTGCCGGAGCGGATGAAGGGCTTCTCCGCGAGGGGGCTCCGCAGGAACTGGGAGACCTGGTTGGCGATGCGGTGGGCCGCGCCCCGGAGCCTCGGGTCTTCGATGTTCCCGGCCTCCGCCAGTGCCGCGGACGCCGCCTCACGGATTACGTTCCGGGCCCACTCGGTGACCGCCGCATCGCCCCTGGCCGTCTTCTGGAACTCGAAGAGCAGGGCGGGGTCCTCGTCGCGCGAGAGGAGCCGAAAGAGCAGCCGGTCGCTCAGCTTGAAAGGCCGTGAGGTGATCGGGTAGCCGAGCTGGATGAGCCGGCGATACTGTGGGATCGTGCCCACTTCCTTGATGCCCTGGGAGGGCGAGGGCGCCAGCCCGAGCAGGTTGTTCCCCCACACCCCGGTCTCTTTCTGTTTCCGGACCACCGACTGCGCCGCCTTGGAGGTCTCGGCGGCGAGCCGCGCGGCCTCGATCTGCTCCGGCGCCACGCTGCCGGGGGCGGCGAGTTCGGTGAGGGTTCGGTAACGGATGACCTCGCCGCCGTGGGCGACGAGCCAGGTCAACGGAATGCGGTGCGAAGTGGGAAGCTCCAGAAGGCCCCCGGTGCGGAAGTGAGGCAACCGAAAAACCGGGCGCAAAAATACTTGCAGGTGGAGGGTTCCGCTACCGCTCGGCGTCAGGCCGGGTTGGAAGGTCCAGGCCGGCCGGCATCTCCACTGTAAGAGTATGTCCAGCAGTGACTTATGAGCTCGTTGTCCTCCGCGAGCACCCGGTCATGGTTGTCGCCGTGCCTCTCCCGCTGCCCGGAACTCCGACGCCCGCTCCCAGACGGGCTGGGCCGGAGCCTGGGCCACGGCCAGCGCGGTACGGAGCACGACCCGGATCTGCTGCATCGCGCCGTCCATCGAGAACCAGGGAAGGACCTCGTCCTGGGGTTTGTGGTAGCGCTGCTCGGTGTATTCCGCCCGGCGCTCTCGGCCCCAGCCGGCCGGGCGCCCGATGAAGTCCTCGCCGGGTTCGATCGAGAGGGCGGGGACCCCGGCCCGGGCGAAGGGGAAGTGATCCGAACGGAAGAAGGCTCCGCGGATCAGAGCGTCCTGGTTCACGCTCACCCGGAGCCGTTCCGCCGCTGCGGCCGCCTGGAAGACGGGGCCCAGGGAGGACTGATCGAATCCGAGCGCGGCGATGTCCCGGGTGGGGCCGTAGAGGTTGAGCACGTCGAGGTTCAACACGGCCGCCAGGTCGCGGAGCGGGATCACCGGACGTTCGACCAGGGCCTGAGAGCCGAGCAGGCCCGATTCCTCCGCGCCGAACCCGACGAACAGGATGGAGCGGCCGGGCCGGACGCCGCTGGTCACGAACGCCTCCGCTGCCACGATGACGGCCGCGGCGCCGGAAGCGTTGTCCTCGGCGCCGTTGTAGATCGAGTCGCCGTTCACCGGAGTTCGGATGCCGAAGTGGTCGTAGTGGCCGCCGATCAGGACGGCCTCGTCGGCCCGGGGCCCGCGGCCGCGCAGCCGGGCGATCACGTTGTAGGTGGTCGAGCGGCGGATGGCGCTCTTCACCCGGGCCTCGAACCCGAAAGGCAGTTCCACGGCGCGGAAGGCCCGGGTCGCGGCGCGCTCCGCCAGTGCCGCGTAGTCGAGCCCCGCCTGGCTGAAGAGCAGGGCCACGGCGGTGTCGCGGATCCAGCCCGCGGCGACGAGCGAGGTCGGTGGCGTCTCGATGCGCACCTGCTCGCCGGTCCAGGAGCCGGTGACGGTGCCCCAGGGGTAGGTGGCACTCTCGGGGCTGTGCACGAGGAGGATCCCGGCCGCGCCCTGCCGGGCCGCTTCCTCGATCTTGTAGGTCCAGCGCCCGTAATACGTGAGAATCCGCCCGCGGAACAGCGTGGAGTCGCGGAGCCCGGGATCGTTCACGAGGCAGACCACGATCTTTCCGCGCGGGTCCACGCCCGCGTAGTCGTTCCAGTGCCATTCCGGGGCGACGATCCCGTACCCCACGAAGACGGCCGGAGCGCCCAGGCTCACCTCCGGGTCGTCGCGCAGGGACCAGAGCACGTAGTCGTCGCGGTAGGCGAGCGCCTTCGGCAGCGCTCCCGTCACGCGGAGCAGAGGGTCTGGGGTGAGCCCGATGATCGGCACCCGGTGGAAGTACCCGCTGTCGCCGGCGGGCTCGAGACCGAGCCGCTGGAACTGGGTGGCGATGTACTGGGCGGCGAGCAATCCGCCTCGGGTGGCTGTCCCCCGCCCCTCGAGCAGATCGCTGGCCAGGAACTCGAGATGCGCCCGATAGCTGGCCGGGCTCGCGGCGCCGGCGAGGCGGGATCCCGGCGCGGTTGTCTGTGAGGCGAGGCCCGGGGGCCCGGCGGTGGCGAGGGCCAGCGTGCCGAGGAGGAGGGTGGCCGGCCATCCGGCCGAAAGGGGGGTGAGGAAGCGCGGTGTCATCGGGCGAGCGAGGAGAAGATTCGACCTGGTCCGGTTTGGCATGCAACGGGGAATCTACCCGCACCCCGGTCGCGCCAGAAACGCCCGGAGCTCGTTCAGCACGGTGTCCGGGGCGGTCTGGTGAGGCCGGTGGAGGGCCTGGAGGGTCACGAAGCGGCGGCAGGGGAGTTCGGCGGCGATCGCTTCGCCGATGGCGAACGGGATGGTGGGGTCCTGCCGGCCCCAGATCAGCAGCACCGGTTGCCGAATCTCCCTGAAGCGGTTCGTGAGGGCGGCAAAATCGAATTGCAGGAGAACCTGGCGCGCGGCCCGCGCCGCCGCGCTGTCGCCGGCCGGCTGATAGGCGGCCCGCTCCGGCGGCTCGCGCAGCCAGCCCGGGTCGTGAACCGGCAGGACGTAGGAAATGGCGGAGGCCACCCAGTGCGTGGCCGGCGAGGCAATCCCGGCGGTATCCGCGAAGAGGGGATTGATGCCGTGACCGGCGGGCGCCACGAGGACGAGGGCCACGACCCGATCGGGGTGATCCAGGGCGAGGGCCGCGGCGATCTCCCCGCCCATCGAATGGCCGATGACCACGACCGGCCCCTGGGTGTGTGCGCGGAGGAAGGCGCCGAGCCGGCGGCGATAGCTGGCGAGATCGTACGTTCCGGCCGGCTTGTCGCTCACTCCGAACCCGGGCAAGTCCACCGCGACGACGCGGGACTGGCGGGCCAGCCGGTCAATCAGCGGGCGCCAGGTGAGGAGGGACTCCCCGTAGCCGTGGAGCAGGAGCAGCGTGGTATCGCCGTGTCCGGCGACGAGTGTTCGGAGTTCCACGTCGCCTGCAGCGAGCCACCGCGCCGTGTAGCGGGGCCCCGCGGGGAGCGGTGCTCCCCAGCCGACCCAGAGCAGCGCGGCGGCGGCGAGGGCGACGGCGAAATGCCTCCGGGCGCGCGTCCACACGGCCGGAACGGGGTGCGGATACATGCTGAATGGTAGCGAGAGCCGGCGCGGGCCGGTGTGGGGGGGGGCCGAGGGGCCGCGCCCGATGGGTGTTACGGATCAGCGACCGGCCGGGAGCGGTTCGCTTCCCCCGTCGCGCAGGGCGGTCTGGATCGGGCTCGACGGTCCCTCTCGTCCGAAGATCCTCGGGTCGTAGACGGATCGCGGATTCCAGAGCACCCAGCTTTCGATCCCCGCGTCCGCCGCCGCCCGGATCTGGGCCCGCACGTGCTCCGGGGTGTAGCGAGGACGGCCCAGCGTGAACGCCTGAAGATAAGGACGGATCTCCGCGGTGGGCCGGTCGAGTCGCCGGGCCCGTCGCACCCCGTCCTCCAGGGCACTGCGCACGATGCGATAGGGCTCGCTGTTCGGATGCCGGACCCCGTAGATCGGATGGTAGTAGTGGCTGGGGTAGACCATGGGGAGCACCACATCGGCGGTGGTGACGAGATCCTCCCAGATCTGCCCGATGCCCAGGTCCACTTCGGCGTTGGTCGTCATGCCGAAGACGTCGAGCGTGAAGGGAACGCCGAGCGGCCGCACCCGGTCCGCGAGGAGGCGCAGATTCCTGGCGACGCCGTCCCGGGCGGTCTCGCCGGGCCTCCGCGCGGGGAAGACGGCGCGGGCCATCCGCGCCCGGGGCTCGTCGGGGAAGCGCACGTAGTCGAACTGGACCTCGCCGAAGCCGAGCTTCACCGCCTCCTCGGCGAGCTGGGCGGCGTAGATCCAGACGGAGTCGTTGAAGGCGTCCACCCAGGCGAAATCCAGCCGGTCGCGCCAGAGTCCACCGTCCCGGTCCCGCACCGACCAGCCGGGCTTGTGCCGGGCGAGCAGCGGGTCCTTGGCCACGACGATGCGGGCGATGGGATGGATCCCATGCCGGTGCAGTTTCCGCAGCCGGGCCCCCACGTCCGGCGCCCGGAGCCGGCTGTTCGCCCCGATGGCGATCGCGGTGGGCACGCTCGAGCGGTAGGTGAGGTATCCGGTGTCGTCCTTGACGTCAATGACGAAGCTGTTGATCTCGGTGGTATCGGCCAGCCGGACCAGGTCATCGAACCGGCGACCGCCGAAAGCCCAGGCGTTGACGTAGAGCGCCCGGACCGGGCGCGGCGGGTGCAGGATGGGTGGCGGGGGCCAGTCGAGCGGCCCACAGAAGCGCGGCCCGATCGGCGGCGGGCGGTCGGGACGTGCCAGCGGGGGGAGTTCATCGCCCCAGCCGCGCTGTTGAGCCGGGGCGGCAGCGGGTGTCCCGAGGGCGGTCAGGCCTATTGCCACGGCCACGGCAAGTCGCCGCGTGATCCGGATCACACGATCTCCGTGGTGCGACGTCAGGCACCGCCGAAGGCAAGGGCGGGGGCGGTGCTGCCTGGTGCCCGGGGCGAACGCCGCCGGAGCACCGGACGGCGAGACCGGATCCGGAGCAAGGAGCGTGCAGTGGAGAACGGTGGGGTTACGGCGCGGACCGTCGGACGCGGATCTCGGCCCGGCGGTTGGCGGTTCGGGCGGCGTCGGTGGTGTCGGCGACCAGGAGGGTCGAGGATCCGAGGCCGGCCGCGGTCACGCGGCTGGCCGCGATGCCGCCGGAAAGGATGTAATCGCGGACCGCCTGGGCCCGGCGCTCGGAGAGACGGGTGTTGTCGGCCGGCACCAGCCGGTCGTGGGCATAGCCGAGCACCTCGGCCGTGGCGCCGGGGTCGGCCCGCATGACGGCGACCACGGAGTCGAGCACCGGCCGGGCGGCGGGGCCCAGGGTGAATCCGCGGTAGGGGAAGGCGGTCCCGGGGACCACGAAGACCTGCTCGAGAACGGTCGGCTCAGGGGTTGCGGCGGGGCAACCCTCGGCGTCCACCGTCGCTCCCGGCCTAGTGCCGGGGCAGCGATCGAGTCCATCCGGCACGCCGTCCGCATCCTCGTCCAGCGGGCAGCCGGCCGGATCCACGCGAGCCCCTACGGGCGTGGCCGGGCAGCGATCGAGCCCATCGAGGATCGCGTCCTGATCCGTGTCGAGCGGGCAGCCGTCGGCCTGGACGACCGCGCCCCGGGGGGTGTCCGGGCACCGGTCGAAACCGTCGAGCACGCCGTCCGCATCGGTATCCGAGGTGCAGCCGACAGGGTCTACGGCCGCGCCTGCGGGGGTGCTCGGGCACCGGTCGAGGCCGTCGGGGACGCCGTCGGCATCCTGATCGGTGGGACAGCCGCGGCGGTCCACCAGGGCACCGCGCGGGGTGCTGGCGCAGCGGTCCGAGCGGTCGTACACGCCGTCCCCGTCGGAATCCGCCAGTGGCCGGCTCGCCACCATGAGGCTGAGGCCGGCCTGGAGCCCCAGGTTGACGAACGGCTCGCCGGCCTGCCGGCTGTAGTTCGCGATCCCCTCGGAGCGGAAGAAGAGCGTGGGCGTGAGGCCCACCCGTATCCCGAGGCCTCCTTGCGCCGCACTGGTCGAGCCGCAGAGGCCGTACCCCGGAATGGACACGTTGGTGGGGCAGGAGCCTCCGTAGTCGAGCCAGACGAATCCGCCCTTGAAAAAGAGGCTCGCGTGGTACCCCAGTGCGAGGTTCACGAGTGCGGAGGCGCCCGCCTGGCTGACCTTGAGGGAGCGATGGAGGCTGGTGTTCGTGTGGGTGGGTACGAGGCTCCCCTCCGCCTCGAGTGAGAGCGGGCCCCAGACCCAGAACCCGGCGCGCAGGGTGGGGCCGAAGCCCCCCTTGATCTCGCTGGCGGTATCGAAGTAGTGGTATCCGCCCGCAGCGCTCACCTCGAGCCGGTAGAGGCGCTGGCCACAGAGGGCCGAGGCGGTGAGGGCGCAAGCCGCCGCCAGAGCGGGAAGACCAGGTCGGAGCACGCTGGATAGTGGCCCGCTCCGGGAGCCGTCGCAAGGGCTATGACCCGGGGCCGGGAGCCATTACCGTTCAGCGGGTGAGCGTGGCAGGGTCCGAGCCGTGCCAGCGGCGGGGTGGGGGGGGGCGGGGCGGGGCGCGGGTCCGTCCGGGGAGTAGGGCGTTCCTAACGTGATGGCAGGGCAGGATGCACATCTCCATCGAATACTGCCTGGTTTGAAACTATGAGCCGCGGGCGACCAGTTTGGCCGCCGAGCTCAAGCAGGCCTTCCCCGACGCCGAGATCGAACTGATCAAGTCGTCGGGCGGGGTGTTCGAGGTGCGCGTGGACGGGCGGCTGGTCTTCTCCAAGAAGGCCCTGGGCCGTCATGCGGCGCCGGGAGAGGTCCTCGAGCTGATTCGAAAAGGATGAGGACGTTGCGGATCGCGATCACGACGGGCGGGGGCGACGCCCCTGGCCTCAACGCCGTCATCCGGGCGATCGTGCTGTCGGCGCACCAGCGGGGGTGGCAGACGTACGGGATCCGCCGTGGGTTCGGGGGGCTGCTCACCAACGAGGACGACGGCATCCTCACGCTCACGCCGGAGCGGGTGCGGGGCATCACCCATCTGGGCGGCACCATTCTCGGCACCACCAATCGAGGGAACCCGTTCCGCTGGGCGGTCACCGAAGCCGACGGCAAGACCGTCGAGGTCGATCGGTCGGACGAACTGATCGCCGCGTTCATGGCCAGCGGATTCGACGCGCTCATCGCGATCGGGGGCGAGGGGAGCCTCAAGATCGCGCACGACCTCTGGTGCAAGGGGATGCCGGCGGTGGGCGTTCCGAAGACGATTGACAACGATGTCTCGGGAACCCTCGCCACCTTCGGCTTCGATACCGCGGTCAACACGGCCACCGACGCGATCGACAAGCTCCACTCCACCACCGAGAGCCACGAGCGGGTGATGGTCGTGGAGCTGATGGGACGGAACGCGGGCTGGATCGCGCTGCACAGCGGCATCGCGGCCGGGGCGGACGTGATTCTCATCCCCGAAGTGCCGTTCTCCATCGAGAAGGTCTGCGGGAAGATTCTCGAGCGGGAACAGCGGGGGCGGCGCTTCAGCATCGTCGTGGTGGCCGAGGGGGCGCGGCCGGTGGGCGGCGATGCGGTGCTGATCGAACGCCGTGCCGCGGGCACGGTGGATCGGCTGGGCGGCATCGGCTCGCTCGTGGCCCGGGCCATTGCCGACCGGACCGGCAAGGAAACCCGGAGCCTGGTGCTCGGTCACCTTCAGCGTGGCGGGTCGCCCACCACGTTCGACCGCTTGCTGGGGCTCCGTTTCGGGGCGGCGGCGGTGCGGGCCGTGGCGGATCGCGCCTTCGGCACGATGGTGGCCCTCACGCCTCCGACCATCAGCCGCATTCCCATGGCCGAGGTCGTGGGCCGCCCCAAGAACGTCCCGCTGGACAGCGACACGGTGCTGACGGCGAGAGAGCTGGGGATCAGCCTCGGGGACTGAGCCGGGTTGCGAAGCCGGCGAGACGAGCGGCCAGCCGGCGCCCAGCACCCGGCGCGGCCCTATCTTCCCACCCCATGTCCCTCCCACCCTACCCGCGGTCTCCCATCAGGCCGGTCGTCGAGGTGCTTCACGGGGAGCCGGTCACTGACCCCTATCGCTGGCTGGAGGACGGCGACAGCGCCGAGGTCCGGGCCTGGACCGAGGCGCAGAACGCGTACACCCGAGCCTACCTCGAGCAGGTGGCGGAGCGGCCCGCGCTCCGGGCCCGCCTTGCCGAGCTCCTGGCCATCGGGGCGTTGAGCGCGCCCACCCCGGCCCGGGGGCGCTACTTCTACCAGCGGCGGGACGGGGCGCAGAACCAGCCGGTGCTTTACGTCCGCGACGGGGTGTGGGCTCCGGATCGGGTGCTGCTGGACCCGAACGCGCTCGATGCGTCGGGGACGACCGCGCTCGACTGGTATTTCCCGAGCGAGGACGGGAGTCTCCTAGCCTACGGCCTTTCCGAGAACGGGAGCGAGCAGAGCGTGCTCCACGTGCTCGAGGTGGCGACCGGCCGGGTGCTCGCCGACCGGATTCCGGGGACCCGGGCGGCCGAGGTGGCGTGGCTCCGGGACGGGACGGGCTTCTACTACACCCGGTATCCGAGTCGCGGCGAGGTGCCTGACGAGGAGCTTCACTACCACCGCGCGATCTACTTTCATCGCCTGGGCCACCACCCGGCTCGCGATCTCTTGGTCTTCAAGCCGGCGCAGAAGGAGCACTGGCCCGGGGTGGCCCTGTCGTCGGACGGCCGGTGGCTCATCGTGACCGTGGCCCGCACCTTCGACCAGCACGACGTGTTCCTCAAGGACCTGGCGGCCGGGGGGAACTTCGTCCCCCTGGTGAAGGATCTGCCGTTCGCCTTCGACGTGGCGATCGTGGGCGAGCGGATCTACATCCGCACCAACCTCGACGCCCCCAATTACCGGTTGTTGCTCGCCGCGCCCGACCGCCTGGCGCGGCGCGACTGGCGCGAGCTTGTTCCGGAACGCCCCGACGCGGTGCTGGACGGGGTGATGGCGGTGGGCGGAACGCTCGCGCTGAGCTATCTCGAGCGCGCCAGCTCGCGGCTCCGGCTCGCCGACCTCGAGGGGGGCGGCGTCCGCGAGGTCGAGCTGCCCACTCTGGGGAGCGTCTTCGGGTGGGGCGGCGAGTGGGACGGCGAGGAGCTCTTCTACGGCTTCTCCTCCTTTACCGTGCCGCCCTCGGTGTACCGGATGGACCTGCGGACCGGCGCGCAGGAACTCTGGCGCCGGGTGGAGGCGGACCTCGATCCGGGCGGTTTCGAGGTGCGGCAGGTGTCGTATCCCTCCCGGGACGGCACCGCCATCACCATGTTCGTGGTCCATCCGCGCGATCTGATCCGGGACGGGGGGCGCCCGGTCTACCTCACCGGGTACGGCGGATTCGCGATCAGCATGACCCCGTCGTTTTCACGTTCCCTTCTGCTCTGGCTCGAGCGCGGCGGGGTCGTGGCGGTCCCCAACGTTCGGGGGGGCGGCGAGTACGGCGAGGCCTGGCATCAGGCGGGGATGCTGGAGCGCAAGCAGAATACCTTCGACGACTTCCTCGCCGCCGCCGAGTGGCTGATCCGGGAGGGGTATACCAACCCCGAGCGGCTGGCCATCGCGGGCGGGTCCAACGGCGGCCTCCTGGTCGGTGCGGCGATCACCCAGCGACCCGAGCTCTTCCGCGCGGCCGTGATCCAGGTGCCGCTGCTGGACATGCTTCGCTACCACAAGTTTCTGATCGCCCGGCTCTGGATCCCCGAGTACGGCGACCCGGAAAACCCGGAGCATTTCCGGTGGCTCCGGGCCTATTCGCCCTACCACCGGGTGGTGGACGGCGTCGCCTACCCGGCCGTCCTTCTCGCCACGGCCGAGAGTGACACCCGGGTGGACCCGATGCATGCGCGCAAGATGACCGCCCGGCTCCAGGCCGCGAGTTCGAGCGGGCGGCCGGTGCTGCTCCGGCTCGAGACCCGCGCGGGCCACGGCGCCGGCAAACCGGTGTCCAAGGTGCTCGACGAGCTGGTGGACACCTGGAGTTTTCTGTTTCACGAGTTGGGGGTATCATCAGAGCCCTGGGCGGCGGGCCTCGAGCCTCGGGCCGGTCCCGGCTAGGCGCCGGGGCTTCACTCCTGCCACGTCCGGGCCACTGACCGAGGAGATGCTCATGGAACCGCTGGTTCCGACACCGATCGGGATGTCTCACCCGAGCCGCTGGCTCGCCGTGCTCCGGGTCTGCGTCGGCCTTTACTTCGCGAAGGCGCTCTGGACCAAGATGGATCTCGTCCTCCTGGGCGGGGTCGTTCCGTGGCTCGGCGTGGAGCCGCGCTGGGTGGAGACCATGCCCGCGCTCGTGGCGCGCCACGCGGCGGAGAATCCTTTTCCCTTCTACAAGCACTTTCTGGAGCAGACGGTGCTCGCGCATCCCCTCGCCTTCGCCCGGCTGACCGCGTGGGGCGAGGTGCTGGTGGGGCTCAGCCTCACGCTCGGCCTCTTCGCCGGCCTGGGGGCACTGGGCGGGTTCTGGCTCAGTCTCAACTACGGCATCTCGAGCCAGCACCTCTCCCCGGCCTCGTTCGGGTTTCACTATCTGCTGGTCGTCGTGATGGCGGTGCTCTTCCTCGCCCGTTCGGGACGAGCGCTGGGGCTCGATGCCTGGATCGCGTGGCGGTGGCCGGGGAGCTGGCTGACCCGCCGGCCGATCGCGTAGCCGGTGAACGGGGAAGGGGAACGGGGAGGGAGGGCGCCAGGTCGCTGTGGGCAGTCCCGCCCCGTTCGCCGCTGCCGGTTTACCGATTGGCAGGCGCCCGGCCCACGGCGACGCCCCAGGGAATCGTTCCGGCGGGAATCCGCCGCACCACCTGCAGCGTTTCCGTGTCGACCACGGTGACGTCGTTCCCGGGACCGTTCGCGGTGTAGAGCTTCCGGCCGTCGGAGGTGAGGGCGATTCCCCAGGGCCGCTCGCCCACCGCGACGGTGGCGACCACCGAGTCGGTCGCGGGGTCGATCACCGAGACCGTACCCCCGCGGCCGTTGGACACGTACACCCGCCGGCCGTCAGGCGCCACGGCGATCCCCATGGGTCGCGAGCCCTCGGGCATGGCGATGATGCGGGTCACCTCCCGCCGGGTCATGTCAATGACGGAGACCGTGCCGCTCACCTCGTTGGTCACGTAGGCGCGCGAGCCGTCGGGAAGAAACCCGATCGCGCGGGGCCGCTTTCCCCTCGTGTCGATGGCCGCCACCACCCGGCCCGTGGCCACGTCCACGCCGGTGATGTTGTGATCGGTTTCCCCCGTCACCCAGACCACCCGGCCGTCCGGCTGCAGGGTCACGCCTTCCGGCTCCTTCCCCACGCGGACGTTCGCCACCGGCTTGCCGGTGACGAGGTCCACGATGGACGCCGAATCGGCATCTTCGTTGGAGACGAAGAGCCGGGTGCCGTCCGGCGAGACGTCGAAGGTCTCGGGGTCGGAACCCGCAGGAAGGACCTTGACCGTGCGCCGAGTCGCCACGTCCACCACGGCCACCCCGTCCTTGCTCTTGTCGGCCTGAAGCTTCTCGCACTCCTCGTCCGGCATGGTGGGCGGGCACTTGGGCGAGCCGGAGAGGGCGACGTACACCGTCTTGCCGTCGGGACTCACCTTGACCCCGCGGGGCCGGGTTCCCACTTCGATGGTGGCGACAACCGTGTCGGTGGCGGCGTCAATGATGGTCAGGTTGCGGGAATCCTCGTTGCTGACGAACACCCATTCCGCCGGCCCCGTGGAGGCCGGCCCGCCTTCGGCGCCGGATCGGTCTCCCCTGGCGCCGCAGGCCGTGAGCGAGGCCAGGGCGGCGAGGGTGTATGCGCTGTGTCTCAAGTCCATCGAATCGCTCCTGATCAGAGTCGTACTGGTGCGTCCTGCTGCCGGCCGCCACTCCCGCGGCGGCGCGCGGCACGCCGGAGGCGCCGCGGACCGGGGGCTGGGGCTCGCGGTCTCGTCCGGCTCGGGGCCGCCGGCTCCCGGCCGGTCAGGGCCGGGGTCTCATCACCGCCTTGTCCCGGTTTTTCGCCTGATCCAGGCCCTTGACCTGGTCCAGCCCCTTGGCGCCGACGAAGATGGCCCCGGACAGGTCGGCGTACGCGAGCGTGGCGCCGGTGAGATCGGCGTCGGTGAGGTCGGCCGCGACCAGCTCGGCGTGGGAGAGTTCCGCGCCGGCGAGTCGCGCCCCCACCAGCCGGGCGTAGGAAAAGTCCGCCTTGTACAGGTTGGCGCCGGTCAAGTCCGCCCCCGAGAGGTCCGCGCTCACGAACTGGGCCCGCATGACGCCCATGGACTGGTTGCCCGGGTCGGCCCCGATGTTGGCGCGCTCCAGCCGAGCTCCGGTCAGCCGGGCTTTTCGCAGATACCCGATAATACGCGTCTCCCGGAGATCCGCCTCGCTCAGGTCGGCCGCTTCGAGAATGGTGGCGAACAGACTCGCCTTCCGGAGCACCGCCTGGCGGAAGTCGGCGCGCCGGAGGGTGGCGCCGTCGAGGTTGGCGCCGGTGAGATCGGCCCCGGCGAGCACGGCATCGGTGAGATCGCAGGAGAACAGGTTCGCCCCCGCCAGGTTGGCGCCGGCAAGCCGGGTCCGGGTGAGATCGGCGCGGCGGAAGTCCACCCCGCGCAGGTCGAGGCCGCTCAGGTCCGCCCCGGCGAGCCCCGCCCCGCCCGCTGCGAGCCGGCGCTTGACCTCTTCGACCTCCAGCTTCGCGCCCGCCGCATCCGCCCCGTCGAGCGGCGGGAGCGGGGCGGCCCCCAGCGCCTCCGCGATCCGTTGGGCGAGATACTGGGCACCGCGGAGCACGGCCTCGCGACTCGCCTCACCGAGCTGCACCTTGCGCTCGGCCACGAGCAGGGTGCCGGTGGGGAGCTCCAAGACCGACGTGACGAGGCGCCAGCCCTGGCCCGCGGGGTTGGCGAGTTCGGTCCATGCCGCCCAGCGCGCGCCCAGCATCTCCCCGGCGGTGCGGACGCACTCGGGGTCGGCGCACCGTCCCGCGCTGGCGTGCATCGCCGCCATGGCGGCGGTGGCCAGGGAATCGAGCACCTGGAAGGCCTCGTAGCGGCGGAGTTCGCGGCGGAGGCCGGCCGTGGCGGCGGCGGCCAGGGCCGGGGCCGGGGCGGCCTCCCGGGTGCTCACGTCGAACAGCGCGAGCCGCGGCAGATCCTGGGCTCCGGCGGGACGAGCGAGGGCCACCAGGCCGGCGGTCACCAGGCGGAACGCGGGAAACCTCATGG
This sequence comes from Gemmatimonadales bacterium, assembly GCA_035574255.1. GTDB lineage: Bacteria > Gemmatimonadota > Gemmatimonadetes > Gemmatimonadales > GWC2-71-9 > JADJOM01. Next base: position 159,255 of record DATLYZ010000031.1, read on the forward strand.
GTGTGCCTCCGAAAGACGACGGGACCGCTTGCCGCGGTCCCGTGCATGACCGGCGACCGGCGCCGGGGCCGTCAGCCGTCCCGCACCGCGGGCCGGCCGATGCCGATCTTCCCGTCGGCGCGGCCTTTCAAGTACTTGTAGATCTTCTGGATCTTGTCCATCTCCAGGCCCAGGGCGCACCACGACGGCATCCCCTTGTCGGGCCGTCCGGCGCACACCGTCGTGATGAACACCTCGGGGCTGGGAATCGTGCCGTCGTCCTTGAGCGAGACCACGAGCGCCGGGGCGAACGAGGTGCCGACGCCGAACTCCCCGTGGCACCGGGAGCAGTTGAGTTCGTACTGTTTCCACCCGTTGTAGGTGTCCGCGTCCACGGTGTCTTTCGGCGCCCGGTGGTACGGGTCGGTTTGCTGTGCCCGGACGGTGGTGATCGCGCAGGTCAGGGCCATGCCCAGGAGGGCCGCCGTGCGGCTCACCATGCGAAGAGGGGAACGGCTCATGCGCGGCTCAGTCCTTTCCTGAAAGGAGTTGGGGGTGGTTCATGGCGCGGGCGTCGCCGCGCCGACGCGCCGGGCCGTGTCGGCCGGGAGCGGGAGGAGCGGTACGCCGAAATCCTGAAGGATCGCGCGCAGCGCCGGACCATTGGCGTCGAGGAACTGCTGGAGACTGTCGCGCAGCGCGCGCTCCCGCCGCCGCGTGGCCATCCCCATGCTGAACTGGAACGGGATCCCGCTCACCGAATCGTCCTCCAGCGGGGTGAGCACCAGATCGGCCCCAAGCTGCTTGGCGTAATACCCGGCGATCGGCCCCCAGACGATCGCGAGATCCACCTTCCCGTCCACGACGGCCTTGACGATGTCTTCCGGGTGATCCTGGCCGCCGAGGTAGACCGTGCCGAACCCTACCAGGTTGCCCACGACCCCGTGCGCCGACAGTGCCATCGCGGGGGGCGAGTTCTCGGCGTCGTTGGCGTACACATGGACGCCGATCTTGAGCGTCTTGAGCCGGGGGTCGTCGAGCGAGCGGATGTCGAGCCCGCGGTCGCGCCGGGTCACGATCACGTAGCCGGTGCGGTAGTAGGGCCGGGTAACGCCGGCCAGCTCGTAGCCGGCAGGGGCCTGGATCAGCACGTCGCAGTACTGGCCGTTCAGCATCCGGGACAGGCCGCGCGGTGCCGCCCACCAGACATATTCCAGCCGGCTGTTCCAGGTGCGGGCCAGGAGTTCGGCCACCTTGTTCTCCAGACCTTCGCCCTTCTGGTTGGAGAACGGCATGTTCTCGGGGTCGGCGCAGACCCGGAGCAGTCCCGGGGTCAGAGGCGCCGGTCGCTGCGCAGCGGCGGGGACCGAGGGAATGGCGAGAGCGGCCAGCAGTCCGGCCAGGGCCAGAGCCCCGGCGACGCGAATCGGGTTCATTGGAACTCCTGTACTTCCGCCAGGGCCGCCTGTACGGCCCCGGCCGGGACGACACAACAGGGGCGAGTCCGAGACCCGCCCCTGTTGATTGTACCCGGGTGCACCGGTGGTGTGTAGGGGCAGGGCCGTTGCGACCCCGCCCCTACCGGATGGCTAGAGACCGAAGACGGTCAGCACGCCACCCTGGGTGGAGAACTGCCCGGCGTCCCCGAAGGCGCCCAGCGCGCCCAGACCCGCGGTGGGGTCTTCGGCGCCGATGCCGGCGGCGACACCGATCCCCGCCCAGCCGCCGATGCCCGACAGGACGGCCACATACTGCTTGCCATCCGGGGCCCGGTAGGTCATCGGGTTGCCGATGATGCCGGACGGAGTCTTGAACTTCCAGAGGACCTTGCCGGTCTTCTGGTCAACGGCCTTGAGCCAGCCTTCCATCGTGCCGTAGAAGACCAGGCCGCCGGCGGTCGTGAGAGCGCCGCCGTAGGCCGCGAGGTTCTCCTTGATCTCCCACACGACGGACTGCGCCCGGTCCTTGCCCGGAGTCGGATCCCAGGCGAAGAACCGCCCGCGGTGACCGCCAGGGCCCGGGAACATCCGGACGATGGCGCCCACGTACGGCTGGCCGCGAGTGTACTTCACCTCCACCCCTTCATAGTCCATGCAGATGTGGTTCGCGGGGACGTAGAAGAGGCCGGTGATGGGCGAGTACGCGGCGGGCTGCTGGTCCTTGAAGCCGATCGCGGCGGGGCAGATGCCCTCGGTGTTCTTCTTCGAGGTGGTCCCGTACTTGGGATCCCGGATCGGCAGGCCGGTGGTCAGGTCGATCTGCTCCTTCGCCCAGTTGACCGGCCCGTAGGCCACGGCCTTCACCAGCTTGCCGTTGGTCCGGTCGATGGTGTAGGCGAACCCGTTGCGGTCGAAGTGCTGGAGCAGCTTCTGGCCGCCCTTCTCGAAGAGGATGTTCTCATTGACGCCGTCGTAGTCCCACTCGTCATGCGGCGTCATCTGATAGATCCACTTCACCTTGCCGGTGGTCGGGTTGCGGGCGAAGATGGACATGGACCACTTGTTGTCGCCCGGCCGCTGATCGGGGTTCCAGGTCCCCGGGTTCCCGACGCTGTAGTAGAACAGGTCGAGCTCGGGGTCGTAGCTGTACCAGCCCCAGGTGGTCCCGCCGCCCCGCTTCCACTCGTCACCCTGCCAGGTGGTCACCCCGAGGTCCTTGCCCTTGTGCGAGGCATAGTTGGCGTTCGCATCGCCCTCGAGCAGGACTTCGCTGTCCGGGCCGGTGGAGTACCCGGTCCACAGGTGCTTGCCGGTGTTGGCATCGAAGGCCGAGACCCGACCGCGGACCCCGAACTCACCACCGGAGATCCCGGCGATGACGATGTCCTTGATGACGATCGGGGCGTTGGTCATCGTGGCGCCCTGGGTGTACTTGATGGCCTCTTCCTGGGAGCCGCTCTTCGCCGGGTGCTGCGCCTTCCAGAGCTCCTTGCCGGTCTTGGCATCGAGCGCCAGCAGCTCGCCCTGCAGCAGCTGGATGTAGATCTTCCCGCTCGGATGATAGGCGGTGCCGCGGTTCACCAGGTCGCAACAGGCGATCGGGATCGCGTCGGGGTTCTGATTGGGGACATGCTTCCAGATCATCGGCGCGCCCTCCTTGGACAGGTCGAGCGCGTAGACGATGTTCGGGAACGAGGTGTGGACGTACATCACGTTCCCGATCACGAGCGGGTTGCCCTCGTGACCGCGAAGGGTACCCGTCGAGAACGTCCAGGCCGCCTTGAGATTGGCGACGTTGGACGTGTTGATCTGGGCCAGCGGGCTGAAGCGCTGCAGGCTGTAATCCCGGCCCGTCATATGCCATTCGCCCTCGGGCGCATTCCGGGTCCAAGCCCCGGAACGGGCCTGGGCGTCGGCCGACGGGGCGACCAGGGTCATGAGCCCCAGCACCAGTCCGCCAGACACCATCCTGCGGGTGATACGGTTCATAGGGGACCTCGTGATGAAGGGTGAGCCAGCAGCCAGGAGGCTGCCGATCTGCTCAGGGACGCCCTCGCCGCGGTCGCGCCGGCGAAACACGGCCGCCTCGAGAACACCCTGTTCCTGCAAACTTCCCATGACCACAAAGCGCAACGGCCACCCGGCGTCAGCGCCAGGCGGCCGCGGATAGTCCGGACCGGAACGGATAGCAGCCCCGCCACCACGCAGACCGCGAGGCCCGGTGGCAAGGCTTCCACTGGGTTCCGATGCCCGACGCAGAGGTAATGCGGCAACAAGCGGCCACTGCAACCTCAACATCCGGAGGTCCGCTGGCCGGGACGGCCCCGCGGACTGGCGGTCAAGTTGTGCTGAGAAAGGGGGCTTGTTATCGGTCGAGGAGAGGCCCCGACTGTTGCGGCCCAACTGGTTCAGTTGGTTGTACCGTCCAGGGCCCAAAGTGTTCCCCGCCGAGCGGCCCCTGGAGGTGGAGGGCCAGTATACAGCCCACCCGGGAGTGTGTCAATCTCGTCCCACCTCGGCCCAGGCGGCATGCACCAGCGCCCCCCGGGCGGCAAAGCCGGTCTCGTAGACCTGCGCTTCAGGGCCCAGGAGCGCCCGAACCCGGCGGGCCAGATCCCGGGCCGCATCGGCATCGGGTACTATGGCGTAAGTTGCTGGGCCCCAAGAACTTTGGCCTACTCCACAGGCTCCAAACTCGGCCATTCGCGCAACGAGTTCCGCGGTGGCCCCGGGAGCGAACCGGCCTCCCTGGGCGGGGGCGAACCACCCCCCGGTGATGCGTTGCACCGTGGTGAGCGCCGCCCCGAAGGCCGGCAAATCGCCCTCGGCGAGCGCCGGGAGGAGCTGCATGAGAACCAGGTGGGCCACGCGCTCCACCTCGTGCTCGGAGGGCGGCGGCAGGTTGCGAAAGGCCTCGTCCTCCGCGACCCCGCTCAGTCCCGGCGGGCCCTCCGGGATCGCGATCACGCAGCGCCAGGGGGCGGGGACGGGGAGCCGCGAGATGAGCGGAGCCACCTCGCTGCTCCCGTCCCGCCGCCCGCCCTCCAGGACGAAGCCGCCCAGGGCGAACGTCCAGGTGCCGATCGCGGATCGCTGGCCGCGGCCCACGGCGCGCGCGAGGGCCAGCGGCTCCGAGGAGAGCCCGTAGAGTTCCGCGAGTGCCCGGGCCACGGCGAGGGCCAGCTGGGTACCCGACCCCAAGCCCACATGCGCGGGGATGGCCTGGAGGACCCGCAGATGCGCCCCGCCGGGACGGCCCACCGCTTCGAGGTAGCGCCTGGCGTAGTGCTGCGCCCGCCCGCTGTCGGGCCCCTCGGCGGTGAGCCCCTCGGCGCGCACCGCTTCGAGCCGGACGGAGGGGACCGGCACGGCCGCCCCGATGCCCCCGAAGCGCCGGCCGAGGTGACCCCGGAGATCCAGCACCCCGAAGTGGAGTCGCGCCGGCGCTTCCACCGTCACCCGAACGGGGAGTTGCGCGTTCCGGCTCATCCGGCGGCCGTTCCGTTCAGCCGGGCCTGGACGTAGGCCACGAGGAGCGCCATCGCCTCGCGCTCCGAGGGGCCGGCCGTCTTGTCCACGATGAGCTGGAGCCGCTCGTACTCCCCGCGGAGCTGCTCGGCCGGGAGCAGATGGACCCGGGTGGCGAGGATGGCGGCTTCGAGCACGGCATGGCGTGCCCGGTTGAAACCGAGAAACTCCCGGCGCACGCCCCGGTGCACTACCCGGGTCACGATCCGGGCCCGCGGCGGCGTGGCGTCGAACGAGACGACCTCCAGCTCGCGCCAGGAACACGCAGCCTCCAGGACGGCGCCGGGTACCACCTGGGCGGGGAAGGTGGGGGGGGAGGCGGCCGCCGGGTGATGGATCACGGCCTGCGCGAACAGCAAGGCGTCGTCGGTGAGGTTCACCACGGCGACCCCGGTGTCGCGGAGGTTCCGGAAGGTCGTCGTCTCGAGATAGGGCTTGATCACGATCTCGTCTTCACCCCACTCCACGCCCATGGGCGCGCAGTTGAGCACACCCTCCGGGTTCCGGGTGGTGAGGAGTGTTTCGACGATCATCGCGGGCCGGCCAGCACGGGGAGCTCGAGGTGGGACGGGAAGCGGGGGCTCCGCCAGATCCGGTGGGTCGCGGCGCGGAAATCGCCCGGCCGTGCCTCGAAGATGTTGGGCACGAAGCGCTGCGGGTTCCGGTCGTAAAGCGGAAACCAGGTGCTTTGCACCTGCACCATGATGCGGTGGCCGCGGAGGAAGCGGTAGCACTGCTGCCGGAGCGGGACGGTGTAGCGGAGCACCCGGCCCGGCGGGATGGGCTCGGGTCGTTCGAAGCTCCGCCGGTAGCGGCCCCGCAGGATCTCCGAGGCGACCATGAGCTGGTAGCCGCCCATCGAGGGGTCGGCCTCCACGGTATCCGGGTACACGTCGATCAGCTTCACCACCCAGTCGGCGTCGCTTCCCGTGGTAGAGGCGAACAGCTGGGCCGCCAGGTCTCCGGCGATGGTGAGGTCGTCCGCCAGCGGCTCGGTCTGCCAGGTGAGGACGTCCGGCCGGTTGTCCACGAAGCGCTGGTCTTCCACCAGCCAGGTGGACCAGCCGGAGCCGCGGCTGTCGTAGGTCTGCTCGACGGGACGGCGGCGGTAGGGGACGGGGTGCGCGGGGTCCGAGACGAACTGATCGTACGGGGCGGTGTCCTGGGGAGCCGGCGGCGCGAACGCGAGCCGGCCGTTCGGGGCGAAATAGAGGCGCTTGATCTCGGTATCCCGCCGCGGGGGCCAGTGATCGAAGCTGCGCCAGAGGTTGGAGCCCCCTTCGAAGACCAATGCCTCGAGGAACGGGAGGCCGGGCCGGCCCTTGAGCCAGTGAGCAAACCAGGGAGCCTGGATCTCCCGGCGAAAGGTCCGGCCGGTGGGGCTCCGGAAATGGATTCGGCCCAGGGCCTCGGCATCGCCCCGGTTCCAGCCCCCGTGATTCCAGGGGCCGACCACGAGGAAGTTGATCCCCGCCGTATCGAGCCGCTCGAGCGCCGCGTAGGTCGCGAGCGGGCCGTAGAAGTCCTCCTGGTCCCACCACCCGCCCACGGTCAGCGTGGGCACCGCCAGACGGGTGAGGTAGGTGGGGAGGGCGCGCGCTTTCCAGAAGCGGTCGTATGCGGGGTGGGCCACGAAGTGGTTCCAGGTCGGTACCCGGCCGCGGAGCAGGGTGCCGATCCGCGAGAGCGGCCCCAGCTCCCGATACCAGTCGAAGGTGTCGTAGCGATCGATGGGGACCGGCACCGAGCCGTCCTTCGACAGCTCCATGGCGGCGGCGTATTCGAAGCCGTAGGAGAGGCGGAAGGCGCCGTTGTGGAAGAAGTCGTCCCCCATCCACGTATCGGTCATCGGCGCCTGGGGTGAGACCGCCTTCACCGCGGGATGGGGGGCGATCCCGGCCATCGCGGCGAGCCAGCCGGGGTAGGAGACGCCGATCACCCCCACGGCGCCGTTGTGGCCGGGCACCTGCCTGACGAGCCAGTCCACGGTATCCCAGGTATCGGTGCTCTCGTCCACGCCCCCGGAGTCCGCCGGATCGTGGAGCGGCCGATTCATCACGAACTCGCCCTCGGAATCGTACCGCCCCCGGATGTCCTGGAAGGCGAAGAGGTAGCCGTCCTCCGCCAGCTCCTGGTACTCGCCGCGGAGCGCGCGCGGAGGCCGGCCGGCGATCCCGTAGGGAGTTCTGAGGAGGATGATCGGGAGGGGCTCCCGGGCGTCGGTGGGACGGTACACGTAGGTGTGGAGCCGGCGGCCGTCGCGCATCGGGATCATGACCATGTCCGCGGTAAACCCGTCCACCGGGTCGGCCGGGGCCTGGGCGAGGGCCGGCGCCGCCGGCCCGGCGGCGAGGGTCCCGAGGACCAGGGCGAGGGCCCACCGCAGGCCTGGAACGGGCGGCGAGCACGGGCGGAGTCGGCTGGGGCAGGACGAGGACAGGGTCATCGTGTCATCGGGCGGGTGGGCAGCCAGGGTGTGGGGTGGAACATGACCGGAGTCGCCACCCGCCTCAACCCGGAACCCGCGCCCGGGATCGGGCTGGCGCGGTGTGCAGCGTCCCACGCGCGGCAGGGCGGGCGCGGCGCCAAGCGATCATTCCCGTACCCCGATCACCGGACCAGATCGGGCGGTGGTGGCGCCGCGGCCAGGCCGGGTTCGCCGCCGGAGATCGGTACGGAGGCGCCGTCGGCCCGGTCCGGCAGGTTGACGCCGCGGCCGCCGGTCAGGAACCAGTCGAGCATCCGATAGCCGTACTCGGTGAGGACCGACTCGGGGTGGAACTGAACCCCGGTCACCGGGTGCGTCGCGTGCTGCACCGCCATGATCTCCCCGTCGTCGGCGGTGGCGGTCACCGTCAGTTCGGGGGGCACCGACTCCGGCGCGATCACCAGCGAGTGGTATCGCGTGGCGGTGAACGGGCTGGGAAGGCCGGTGAAGATGCCGGTGCCCCGGTGGTAGATCCGTGACGTCTTGCCGTGCATGGGCCGGGTGGCGCGGACGATCTCCGCGCCGTAGGCCTGACCGATGGCCTGGTGCCCGAGGCAGACGCCCAGCAGCGGGACGTGGGGACCCAGGCGGCGAATCACCTCGAGCGAGATCCCGGCCTCGTTCGGCGTGCAGGGGCCGGGGGAGATGATGATATGGCTGGGTGCGAGTGCGGCGATCTCCTCCACGGTCACGGCGTCGTTCCGCCGGACCACCGGCTCGGCGCCCAGCTCGGCGACGTAGCGCGCCAGGTTGTACACGAAGCTGTCGTAGTTATCGATGAGCAGGATCATGGCGTCGTCACCGCGCCGGCGAGCGCCGCCACCAGGGCGCGCGCCTTGTCGAGGGTCTCCTGATACTCGGCTTCGGGGTCGCTGTCCGCCACGATCCCGCCTCCCACCGAGAAGTACACCCGCCCCCCGACCACGAGGCAGGTCCGGATCACGATGCTCGTGTCCATCGCGCCGGTGAGGCTCAGGTACCCGATGGCCCCGCAGTAGACGGCGCGGCGGGTGGGCTCGAGTTCCGCGATGATCTCCATCGCCCGCACCTTCGGCGCCCCCGTGATGGAGCCGCCCGGGAAGGCCGCCGCGAGGAGGTCGGTGGCGGTCCGTCCCGGCTCGAGCCGGCCCACGACGGTGGACACCAGATGGTGGACCGTGCGGTAGGGCTCCAGCGCGAAGAGTTCCGGCACGCGGACGGTCCCTGGCCGGCAGACCCGCGAGAGATCGTTTCGCAAGAGGTCCACGATCATCAGGTTCTCGGCCCGGTCCTTCTCGCTCTCCTGGAGGGCGCGGGAGAGCGCGGCGTCGTGGAGCGGCGAGAGGCCTCGCGGGCGCGTCCCCTTGATGGGGCGGGTTTCCACCCGGCCCGACGGATCCACCTGGAGGAACCGCTCGGGCGAGGCGCTGGCCACGACCACCCCCTCGAACTCGAGGTAGGCGGCGAACGGCGCCGGATTCACCTCCCGGAGCCGCCGGTACAGGGCCCACGGATCCTCTTCGAGCGTCGCCTCCAGCCGCTGCGAGAGGTTGGCCTGGAAGATGTCGCCCGCCACGATGTAGTCCCGCACCCGGGTGACCGCGTCGAGGTAGCCGCGGCGCGTGAAGGTGGAGCGGAGCCCGATGAGATCCGCCAGCTCCAGACCGCGGACCGGGTAACTGGGGGCGGGGGGGGGCAACTTGCGAGGCGGCAGGAGGCGCCCGGCCGCGCCGCCGGCCGGCCCGGCCAGCCGGCGCTTCACCCACGCCAGCCGCTCGGCGGCCCGCGCGGGGCGCCGGCTTCCCGCCGCCGGTACGCCGGTGGAGACGAGCCAGGCCCGGCGCTGCGCGTGATCCCAGGCCAGCACCCAGTCGTAGAGCCCGAGGACGAGGTCGGGGAGGTCGAGATCGTCGTAGCGCGGCGCCGGGAGCCGCTCCAGGACCGCACCGTAGTCGTAGGCCAGGTAGCCGGCCGCGCCCCCCTGGAACGGCGGCAGGCCGGGGACCGGATCGCTCCGGTGCGCGGCCAGCAGGGCCGCAACCTGCTCCAGCCCGCTCGGTGCCGCCCGCCCCTTGGTGCGAACCACGGCCACCGGCGCCGCGCTCAGGAACGAGTAGCGGCCCAGGCGGAGCGGGTCCGCCGCGCTGTCCAGGAAGAGCAGATGGGGCTGGCCTAGCAGGCGCTCCGCGGCGGCGACCGGGTCCGGCGGCGGGACCAGTTCCTCGACCAGGGGAAGCGGGCTCATTCTCGGTGTGGCCCTGGGGCCCGCCGCCGCCCGGTGCGGGTCCGGCGCGGGGCCGGCTTGAAGTGCTCCCGCCGGGGTTCCTCCGGCGGCGTGAGGTACCCCCAGGCGAGCTGGCCCTCCTGCCGGTAGGTCTTGCCCAGCGTGATGGCCAGCTTGGCCTTCATCAGCTCCTTGCCGAGATAGAAGGCGTGCGACGGATCGTCCACGCCGAGCTGATCGAAGATCGCCTGAATGTCGGTCCCCTGCACGAAGCGCTCGTGGTTGAAGACCGTGATGATCCCGCGCTCCGCGTAGATGCGAAAGTTCGGATCGGTGATCGAGGCCTGGAGACGGCGCAGCTCGGCATCGCCGTACTCGAGGATCTCCGGGTCCTTCACGGTGAGCAGCCGGTCGTCCACGTGCTTGGGAAGGGTGCGCTGAGTGACGGCGTAGTGCATGAGCCGGCGCGCGATGTCGATCTCCCGCACCGCCCCCCGGGCCCAGGGGATGACCTCGGTGGTGAGCACGGCCTTCACGCCGAGTTCCTGGGCCAGCGCCACCAGAATGGCGTTGACCCCGGTCGAGTCGGCGCTCGTAAGTTCGGTGATGTTCCCGATCCCCATGAGCTGCGGCACGGCGGGGTAGCGGCGGTGGATTTCCGCGTAGCGTTCCAGCGAGGCCATGAAGCCGAAGCCGATCGGTTCGATCACGGGGTCGATCAGATAGCCGACGCCGGCCCGCTCGCAGGCCGCGAGGGTCGGTTCCAGGCTGGCGAGCCCCTGGCCGAAATCGGGGATCGCCACGACCCGGGCCCGCGTGCCGCGCAGCTCCTCGAGCACCGCGAGGTTGGAGCCGTTCACGCTCAGGACGAGCTCGGCCCCAGCGGACACCGCGGCAGTGATCTCGCCCCGGTCGAAGGAATCAATGCTCACCCGGTAGCCGCGGCTCACCAGGTCCTGGACCAGAGCGCCGAGCTCGGGGAACTCGCGACCCGGGGTGCATCCCACATCGATGATGTCGGCGCCGCTGGCGCGGAAGTATTCGGCCTCCGCGAGCACCGCTTCCCGGGACAGGCGAGGCGCATTGTTGATCTCCGCCAGGATCTCGATATCCCAGGCGCCGTAGTCGCCGCCGGCGCGCGCGCGGCCGAAGTAGCGGGGCAGCTCGCGAAGGTCCTTGGGGCCCTTCTCGACCGGGACTCCGAACTGCTGGGCGAGCGGCGCCGTGTCTCCCTCCACCAGGCCCGGCAGCATCACGAGGTCCACCCCCGGGGGGACCTGCAGGAATCGGCCGATCCACGGGGTCGTCATCAGGGCCGCCACGGTGATCTTGAGGACCGCGACGTCCCAGGCGAACTCCGGCTCGAGCTCGGCCAGGACGCGCCGGAGCGCCGGTTCGGCGAGCTTGCCGGTGACAAAGAGAATCTTCCGGGGCGGGGGCATAGCCGGTGGGGGAGGGGTCCGTGCAGTGGTGGGGGCGGCGGCCAACGGTCCAGTCGGGGTACCCGGCCGGACCGTCGCCCGCCGCCCGGCCCGGTCACTTGGCGTCGCCGCCGCGCACCCACTTGTTCGGGGTCCCCTCCAGCGCGCCGCCGCTGGGTCGCCAGAGCACCGATTCCTCGATCTTGCGCGCCAGCTCGAAGTCCTTGTCGGTGATGCCGCCCGCGGCGTGATTCTGGAGCTTCACCCAGACCTTGGCCCACGTCACCGTGAGGTCCGGATGGTGGTACGCCGCCTCGGCCAGGAAGCCGATGGCGTTCACCAAGGCGAGCGTGGTGAGCCAGCCGTCCGTCTTGTACTGGCGCCGGATCCAGCCATCCTCGTAGTACCACCCCGGCAAATCCTTCAGCTTCTCGGCGATCTCGGCTTCAGTGTAGGTCCGTTCCTTGGTTGCCATAGTCAGGTTCCTCCATCACATCACTTCTCCCCCGTTGACCAGGATCATCTGGCCCGTCATGTAGCGCGCGGCATCCGAGGCGAGGAAGACCGCCGCCGCGGCCACGTCTTCCGGGGTCCCCCAGCGGCGGAGCGGGATCTGGTCGGTGACCCGCTCCTTGAACCTGGGCGGCGCCTCGGCGCCGAAGGCGGTCTCGATCCAGCCCGGGCCCAGGACGTTCACCCGGATGGCCGGCGCCAGGGAGCGTGCCAGGGAGCGGCTGAAGCTGAGCACCCCCCCCTTTACGGCGGCGAAGAGTTCGGGGTTCTCGCCCGCGAGTCCCTGGAGCGCGCCATCCCAGGACATGTTGATGATGACGCCGCCGCCGGAGTTCTCCCGCATCAGCTCCGCCGCGGTCCAGGAGGCGAGCATGGTCCCGCGGAGGTCCACCGCGAGGAGGAGATCGAGCTTCGCCACCCGGCCGAGCCGCGCATTGGGGCCGGTCAGGATGTCCGCCCCCGCGTTGTTGATCCAGACGTCCACCTGGCCGAATTCCGCCCGCACTACCCCGGCCAAGCGGCGCAGGTCCTCGTCCTGCGCGATGTCGGCGGGGATGACCACCGCGCGGCGGCCCATCCTCCTCACCTCCTCCGCCACCCGTTCGGCGCCGGCGAGATTGGTCCGGTACGTGGTGGCGATGTCCGCACCGGCCCGGGCGGCGGCCAGCGCGATCGCCCGGCCGATGCCGCTCGAGGCACCGGTCACGACCACCCGCTTGCCCGCCAGCGAGTTGAGCGGCAGGTCCGAGATATTGTTCCGCGCCATCGTCGGGCGTAACATACCGGACCGGAATCGGCGAACAAGGGAGCGAGGGTGCGGCTGCTCGTCAGCGTATCGGATGCGGCGGAAGCGCGGGCTGCCCTGGCGGGTGGAGCGCAGATCGTGGATGCCAAGGACCCCGCACGGGGGACGCTGGCTCCCTTGACGCCCGCCCTGCTCCGTGCGGTCCGGGAGGCGGTCCCCGCCGAGGTGCCGCTCAGCGCCGCGCTGGGCGACGCGGGAACGGTGGCCGAGCTGGCGGCCCGGGTCGAGGGGATCACGGTGACGCTCTCCTTCGTCAAGCTCGGGTTCAGGGGATTCCCGAGCCCCCGGGCAGCGGCCGCGGTGCTTGCGGGGCTGGCGGAACTGGCCCGAAGCCTGCCCGGGTCCCCCGGCGTGATCGCGGTGGCCTATGCGGATTGGGAGCGGGTCGGGAGCCTTCCCGTGGAAGTCTTTCCCGCCCTGGTCGGCGAATGCGGTGGGGCTGGTCTCCTGGTGGACACCGCCCTCAAGGACGGCACCACCCTCTTCGACTGGATGAGCGTGAGCGATCTGGGTCGGGTCGGCGCGGAGGTCCTCAAGGTGGCGCCGGAGTTCGCGCTGGCCGGCAGCCTCGGTGTCGAGCATCTGGCCCTGGCGCGCTCGGCGGGTGCCACCGTGGTCGGGGTTCGCGGGGCCGCCTGTGACGGAGGCCGCAGGGGCCGGGTGAGCGAGGCGCGGGTCGCTCAGCTGGCGCGGAGCTTCTCGGCGAGACCGTCCACTTCCTCGAGCCCCACCACCGACCAGGGGATCGCCGCCGCCGCCCGGGAGAAGTAGGGATCGAGGAGTTCTCGCCCCCCGGCCACCGGCTTCACCAGGACCAGCTCGTCCGCGCCGAGGAGGACCGCGAGGTAGGCGGCCAGACTGTCGCTCGTCACCTCCCAGCGGTGCGGGAGTTCGTCCGCCGCCCGGAGCCAGCGGGCCGGGGCCAGGATCGGCACCTGGTGCCGCTGCAACGCCTCGGCTACCTCGCGCGCGTCGGTGACGACCAGGCCGCCGGGGATCCGGTCGCCCAGCACGTACCCGAACTGGTCCATGGCGAGGATCGCCATCCAGTGGGCGGCATCGGGGGAGAGTCCGGATCGCCGGTCGAACTCCCGCACCGTGTCCGCGAACGGCCCGCCGCCCGGGATCACGACGATCGGGCGCCCAGCCCTGGCCTGGGCCAGGGCCTTCCCTACCCGCTCCAGGGCCCCGGGCAGCCTCGCCAGGCTACCGCCTACCTTCACGACGGCGAGGCCCGTCGCCCCGGTGGGGGCCGTGGCCTGGTCGCCGGGTCGCATGGCAGGGGGCCGGGACCGGCCGGGAGATGGAGCGTTCATGGTCCCGTGCCGGAGCACCGGGCGGGGCGCGTTATATTCACGGCGCGCCACCCAAGGCAACCTTCCACTTCGCGCTCAGCCCTGTCCATGTTGCTCATTCCCGTTCTCGACCTGGCCGGCGGGCAGGCGGTCCACGCCCGTCGGGGCGACCGTGCGCACTACCGCCCTGTCCGCTCCGTGCTCGTCCCGGGGCGACCCGGCGACGCGCTGGCGCTCGCCCGGGCCTATCGGGCCGAGCTCCGGGCCTCGCACTGCTATGTGGCCGACGTGGACGCCATCGAGGGGAGACCGCTCCAGGCCGGCCTCCTCGCCGCGCTCGCCGATCCGGTGCAGGGCTTCGGTGCCGGACTGATGGTGGACGCCGGAATCAACAGCGCAGCCCGGGCGAGGGAGGTGCTCCGTCACGGAGCGACCCAGGTCGTGGTCGGCCTCGAATCGCTCCCCGGTTTCGCGGTCCTCGAGGACATCGTGGGCGCGGCCCCGTCGGGCCGGGTGGTGTTCAGCCTCGACCTGCGGGCGGGCCGGCCCGTCGCGGGGGAAGGCTTCGACCCGGACCTGGCGCCCGCCGAGCTCGCCGTCCGGGCGGTGGAGCTGGGGGCTGCGGCGGTGCTGGTGCTCGACCTCGCCGCCGTGGGGTCGAGCGCCGGGCCCTGGCACCTGGAACTGCTCCGGACCCTCAAGCAGCGGCTGGGCCGGCCGGTGTACGCCGCAGGCGGCGTACGGTCCCGCGAAGACCTCGAGCTGCTGCGCGAGACCGGCTGTGACGGGGTGCTGGTGGCGACGGCGATCCACGCCGGGGAACTCGGGCCGGCGGATTTCGCCGAAGGCTGAGATCCTCGGCCCCCCCCTGCCGGGCTCAGTCCAGTACCAGCCGGTACGTCGCCGCCTGGCCGAAGCTCTCCTCCACCTCGATTTCGATCGCCGTCAGATTCCGCACCCCGAGCTGGGCCAGGTCGTCCCGCACCCGGACGGCGAAGTACTGAGCCAGCATCTCCGCCGTGGTGTTCTCGATCGGCACCATCGCGCAGTCCGCGATCGGGAAGCTGTAGGTCCAGTTCCCGAAATAGTCCACGTGGCGGCGCCCGTCGTCGTCCCGGTAGGCCAGCTTCTTGTTCGTGAGCGGGAGCAGGACCTTGTGGTCAATCTCGTCGGTCAGCTTGCGGACCACCTTCTTCAGGATGGAAAAGTCCACCACGAACAGGGTCTCGTCGTCCACGTTGCCCTCGACGGTGACCCCGACGCGGTAGTTGTGGCCGTGGAGCGTCTCGCACTGGTGGCCCTTGAAGGTGATGAAGTGGGCCGACGAGAAGACCAGGTAGTCCTTGCTGACCGAAACCTTGAAGTCACTGCGCACGCCGGGATCCTCGATCGCCCTGCCAGCCGTCCTCGAGCAGCGCCACGAACACCGCGGCCGCGGTGAGGTCGGCGGTCGTTCCGGGGTTCCGTGAATTCTGCGGGTCGCGCAACTCGGCGTCAAACGCGGCCAGCGCCTCCCGTCCAGCCGGGGTCCGGGGCCCCCCGATCCGGAGCAGCTCGCCCGCCCGTTCGCTGATCCGGGCCGCCTCGGCGGGGCCGAGTTTCCGGGCGATCAGGGTGTCCGGCCGCGCGGCGAGGAGGGCCAGGAAGGCGGCCACCACGGCGTCGGGCCAGGTGAGGCCGTCGTGCCGGGCAGCGCGGAGGGCCGGGAGGCCGGTCCCGAAGGTGAGATCGAACCCCGACACGTACTCCGAGGCGATCGCGTCCCGCCCGGCGGCGAGGCCCATGGCCTCGAGCAAGGTCACCGTCGGGGCCTGCCGCACGTCTTCCGCGTCCACCTCACCCAGGCCCCCCGGTTCCGCTTCCCGGATGGCCGCGTACACCTCGTGGGCATCCGCCACCGTCGTCGCGGCCAGGACCGACTGGAGCCGCTCCCGGAGCGTGCCGCTTCCCACCCGCGCCGCCCGGGCCAGCGGCCCGAGGAGCAGGATGATGCCGAGGTTGGTGTTGGCCGATGTCCAGGCGCGTGTCACCCGGACCGCCTCCCGGATCGTGCGGCCCAGGGCCACGCCGCCGGCCGCGCCGAGCACGGGACCGATGGCCACGGCGCTCACCACGAAGTCCTCGTAGGTGGTGTCGCGAAACGGGCGGCCCGGGGCCACGTTCCCGGGTTTCGGGGCGCTGGCCTCGAGCAGGCAGGCCAGCGTCGCGTAGATGGAAACGTCGTCCGGGGAAAGACCCCGCTGCCGCCTCACCGGGTCTCGTGTCCGATCATGATGATGAATCCGCCGGTGGCGAAGTTGGCCAGGTCGGACGCCACGGTGTGGAACTCGGGGGTGGCGATCCCGCGCCGGAGCGCCTCCGAGTTCGCAAAATAGAGCTGGGCCTGGCGGTAGTAGCTTCGCTTCGACCCGTCCAGATTACTCACGAACCTGGTGAGCTCGGCCCGGGTGAAGCCAATCGCGGCAGCGTGGCGCTGGACCAGAGGGACGTG
Organism: Gemmatimonadales bacterium; assembly: GCA_035574255.1. Taxonomy (GTDB): domain Bacteria; phylum Gemmatimonadota; class Gemmatimonadetes; order Gemmatimonadales; family GWC2-71-9; genus JADJOM01. The sequence goes on from DATLYZ010000031.1 coordinate 175,417, forward strand.
GGTCGCGGCGTAATACCGCTCGAAGGCGGCCGTGTCGGCCGGCTCCCGGTACAGGACGGTGAAGACCGCTTCCGGCTCGGCGGCGGGTTCCGTGGGCGGGCTCGTCTCCTCGCCGATCAGCACGGCGAAGCCGCCGCTGGCGAACCTGGGAAGATCGCCGCCGGCCGCCTGGAAGCCCTCGGTGGCGATCCCGCGCCGGAGCGCTGCCAGGTCCGGGAAGTAAAGTTCCGCCTCGCGGTAGAACTCGGCGGGTTTGCCGTCGGGGGCTGCGTCGAACAGGACGAGGTCCGTTCGCACGTGCCCGATCTCCGCCTGGCGCGCCCCGACCAGCGGCAGGTGGGTCGCGCGGTAGTACTGCTCGAAAGCCCCGTGGCTGGTGGGATGGTGGTACAGCACCGTCACGATCGCGCGGGGAGCCGGCCCGGCCGGGGGCTGGATGGCGGCGGTGGTGTCCCGGGCGGGCCGGTCGGCCGGCCGGGCACAGGCGAGAAGCAGGGCAGCGAGCGGAAGCCAGGATGGTCTGGGCATGGGGTCCACTGTAGTGAAAGGAGTTGGGGGGGGGGCGGCGTGACCCGCCGCGCGCCGGCACGTCCTGCTCCTACGTCTCCGGATAGAGCGACCGGCCCAGCACCTCGACATTGACCGCGCCGGCCTGATAGGTCTTCCCGGAGCTGGCCGAGGTGAGCCATACCGCGGCCGGGCTGAAGAGGAGGGGGTCGATCCGGTAGAAATCTTTCTCGTACCGTTCGAAAATCTCGTAGAACGGGGTGCCGTAGTCCCGGGACGAGGAGGAGGGGACCTGGGGCGCCAGGGCGGCGAGTTCGGCGTCGCTGGCCCGCACCAGGAAATGGGCCTGGCCGCCGTAGAGGATGCAATCGTTGGTGCGCCCGATGGCGCGGGTGTCGTTCCGGGCGGGCGGTGGGACCGGCGCCCAGCCGATGCCGCCGGCGACCCGTCTCACGTCGAAGCCCAGGGTCTCCATCTTGTGGAGCGCCGTTTCCAGGATCCGGGCGGCGATCTGGGTGCCGCCCGCGAGGCTCGCCGTGGGGGCCACCACGAACGTCAGCTTGTCCGGCGCAAGGCCCGCCTTGGCGGCCACGTACTCCGCCACGGCCGGGGTCGGCAACTGGCGGGTTTCCAGCACCAGGACCCCCCGGGGCGCCTGCTCCGCGTAGCCGAGCTTTTCGTACAGCTCCTTTTCCACCCGCACGTGGGCCCGGAGGGGACCGGATCCCATGGCGAAGTACCGTTCGACCTGGATCGCCCACCCGGCGTACTGCGAGGCCATGCAGGCGACCGCGGGATGGTCGGTGCGCACCACGACGCCGGGGAAGTTCCGGCCCTCGAGCGCCACGGCGCCGTACTCCACCCGGCCCAGCCCCCCCATGCAGATCTCGCCCAGCAGGCGGCCCGCCTCGTACCCTCCCTCGACCTCGATTCCTGCGTCGATCACGCGCGCGCCGTTCGGCAGCCGGTGCACCGCGACGCGGAGCAGGGCGGCGTCCTCGCACATCCGATCGGCGAGGGACCACGCGCGCTCGTTGAGCGCCAGGCCGGCGACAGGGTTCATGCGGGCTCCTCGTTCAGCCGGCAGGCGGCGACCGCCTCACCGTCCTCCGTCGGCCAGAATCTTCCGCAAGTGGAAGTGATGCGGTCCCAGCTTGCCGCCGTAGTTGCCGGCCGTGATCACCCGGACCTGCGGCCGGCACGCGGCCAGCATCCCCACCCGCATGGCGCCTTCCACGGCCGCCGCATCGAGCCCGTTGATCACGATCTCCAGCACCGAGTTCACCTGGTCCGGCAGGGCGGTCTCGGTGACACGGCGGAGCGTGGGGCAGAACGCGTCGTTGGTGGAGGCGATCATCTTCTTGGATCGCCGGGAACCGACCTTGCTCCCGCTGCGCACGATGCCGCCGGGGAAAGGAAGGATGATCCCGGGCCGGCCGCTCATCGCCTCGACGGCGGCCTCCGCGGCCTCGAGGGCCGCCTCGGCGCTCTCGGCGAGGATCAGGAAGTTGCCCCCCCCGACCGCCCTCTGCATCCCGAACTTCTCCTGGACCAGGAACTCGCCTTCCATGACCGGGATGCGCCAGTATCGCTCGCCCCCGATGACCTTGCTCGCCTGGAACCCGTCGCCGAAATGGCGGAGCACCGAGCCCACCGGGATCCGGTCGGGAGCCTGGGGGAGCCCGTCGTAGCAGGCCGTCGTGGGGCAGGTGAGCACGGTCTGCCCGATCCGCTCGACCAGCCGGGCCGGGAGGTCCTCCTTTCCCATGGTCATGAGGAGCACGTGCACGCCGGGCCGGCCGTCCGGTGTCTCCTCCGGCCCGACCTCGCGTTCGATCCCCGCCTCGCACTTGCAGCCGATCACCGAGGTGGCAAAGCCGGTCAGCTTGAGCGCCGCCTCCCGGGCCCAGCGCGCGGTTCGGGCCGTGATCACCACCCGGGCCGCCCGCATGGTGAAGGCTTCGGCGAAGGTATCCTCGATCAGGACGTCGCGGATGCGCACGGTCAGCTCAGCACCAGGATTTCGCCCCGGCCGTCGTTCGCCAGGTCCCCCACGTACCGCCGGGCCCGGACCCGGGTGTCGGGAACGTGGGCGAACCGGCCCGGCAGGTTGCGCCAGGAGCGGGCGAGCAGCGTGAGGAAACCGAGCCGGTGCTCGCCGCAATCGTTGAACGTGGGGACCCACTCCGCCGGGGGCCGTTCCAGGATCAGCGTCCCCCGGCGCATCGCCAGGCCGGCGAAGGCGCCGACCCGGCCCGCCACGGCGATGGTCCCGGCGAGCATCCGGGCGGCGCAGTAGTCGCCGGCGTTGCCCTCGATCAGCACCGTCCCGCGCCGCATGCGGTCGCCCGCGCGGTCGCCCGCGTTCCCCCCGATCACGATGGTGCCTCCCTGCATCCCGCGCGGGTCGCCGGGAATCGCCGCGGCCAGGAAATCGCCCGCATGGCCGGTCACGTGCAGCAGGCCGCCCCGCATTCCGGTTCCCGCGTAGGGCCCGACATTGCCGTGCACCTGGATCTGCCCGCCGCGCATCCCTGCCCCCACGTACGCGCCGGCGTCGCCATGGACCACGAGGCGGCCGTGACTCATCCCCTCGCCGATCCGGTCCAGCTTGTCGCACGCGTTCCGGATTTCGAGTTCGGCGGCGAAGCTGCCCGCGATATCGAACAGCGCGTCCACTCGCACCCGCCGGTTGCCGCACTGCAGCTCGATCGCCGCCACCTGGGCGGGGGACTTCCCGGCCAGGCGGTCAATGGAAAGCGGCGCAAGATCGACCCGCTGGGAGGGTCGCTCCCGGAGCGTGAGGCTCAGCATGCCCATGGCTGGAGTTCCCGACCTGACCGCGCGCGACTAGGGACCCTCGCCACCGCGCTGCCGGGTGCGAGGCATCGTGGTACTCAGGCCGCCCGCCGGGTGGCCGGCCCGGAGTCGAGGAGGAGAATCTCCCCTCGATTGAGTTCCACGGCGTCGCCGGACCAGCGCTGATAGCGCCCGGTCATCTGCTCGTCCGTGACCGGGAGCCCCAGGCGGCGGAGGTGGGGAAGATACAGGCGCAGGAAGACCGGCCGGTAGGTGCAGGCGTAGGCGAAGGTGGGGAGCAGTTCCGCCGGTTCCATCGAGACGATGGTCCCGCGCTTCATCCCGGCGCCGGTGCGCCAACCCAGCCGCCCCAGCACCACGACGGTGCCGGCCAGCATGTTGACGCCGGTGAAGTCGCCGGCGTCGCGGCCCACGGCCACGACGCCCCGCCGCATCCCGCTCCCCGCCTCGTTGCCCACACTCCCCAGGACCACGATCTCGCCGCCCCGCATGCCGACGGCGCTCCCCCGGGGCGCGCTGCCCACCATGTGGCCGGCGTTGCCCCGGATCACGATCCGCCCGCCGGTCATCTCCGGCCCCACCCAGTCGCCGGCGTCGCCTTCCACGATGATCTCCCCGCCGCTCATCCCGGCTCCCAGGTGCATCCCCACCGGTCCGTGGATCACGATCCGCCCCTCGGTCATCCCGGCGCCCACCCGCTTCACCCGCGAGAGATCGCCCTCGAGGTGGATCTCGCCATTGGCGGTGCCGGAAACCCGGAAGAATTCGCCCAGTTCCGCGGCCTGGTTGCCGTGGACCACCGGGCGCCGGGCCACCTGGTCCGGCGAGAGGCCCGCGAGTCGCGCCGGGCACAGCGTCTCTGCCTCCAGCGGCACGGCGGGCGGCGTGTGCAGCGTGATCGCGAGGCTCATGGGGCCGCGGCCGGAGTGCTGGGGACGACGCGGGCGTGAGGGACGTAGCGGTCGGCCACGGGGTAGTTGGCGAACCGGATGGTGTAATACTCCTCGAAGAACGGCTCGATCACCCGCTCGATGCCGGGATCGTACCCCGGGGCCACGTGATAGACCTGGCCCTCGACGTCCGCCCGGAATTCGTGGTCTTCGATGACGAGCTCGCCGCCCTTGATCACGTACCGCGGCGCCGAGAACATCTTCTCCTTGTCCGGGTCGTCCTCGTAGATCGTGACATCCGCGTCCGCGCCGGCGCCGAGGTGCCCCTTGTCCGTGAGGCCGAGGATGCGGGCCGGCCCGGCGCGGGTGATGATGGCGATCTCGTACAGGGAGTATTCCCGCTCCTGGCAGTCGCGGAGCCCGCTCCGTTCCAGGGCCCGCTGATTGATCCGGCTCATCTGCTCCTTCCGGTATTCCCGGTCCATGAGGAGGCGGATGAGCCGCGGGTAGGTCATGAAGGAGCCGCCGTTCGGGTGGTCGGTGGAGAAGACCATCCGCCAGGGATCTTCCGACAGGAGGAAGAGCTCCAGCCCGATCGCCCACTGGAGGGCGTTGGTGTACACCCGGTCCTGATAGGTGAACGGGACGATCCCGCAGCCGCTCTCCATCTCGGTGTCGGCGTTCACCCATTTCGCCCCGCCGAACTGGCGGAGCAGGTAGGCGAGCGGGGCGTCGGCGGTCATGCTGGTCGAGCGCCCGAACATCACGGCACCCACGTCGGCCGTGATGTTCGGATGGGTGTTGACGAACTCCGCGATGTCCCGCGCCCTCGAGGTCGGGTTGTCGCGGCTCTTGCCCGCCACCGACCCGTAGCTGTGGAACTGGATGTGGGTGATATGGGCCCGGCGGCCCTCGGCGAGCCGCATGGTCTCGAGCGTGGTCTCGTAGTTGCCCGTGTGCCCGAGGTTGTTGCAGTGAATGTGCACGGGGTGGGGGAGCCCCAGCGCGTTCGCGGCCTCGATGAAGGCGGCGATCACCCGCCGCGGGGTGAGGTCGAAGGGGCCGATCTTCTCGTCGAGCCGGGTGATGTTGGCGTTGCGCTGCCCCTTCCAGAGCTCATCGGCGCCCGGGTTGACCAGCTTCGGGGCGTAGGCCTTGGTGGCGCTGAGCCACCAGGCCAGGGCGTGCCGGAACTCCTCGGTCCGGCCCGCCTCGAGCAGCCGGTAGAGGAGCACGTTGTTCCCCACCAGCACGAAAAACCCCTTGTCGATGACCGGGGTGTCGTGCAGCTCCTCGAGCGTGTGCCGCGCCCCGAGCGGCGTGACCGCCGCTTCCATGGCGGTGGTGTACCCCAGGGCGGCGTAGCGGTAGCCGGTGGCGAAGGTGGAGGGGACGGTGCCGCCGGTGCCGGAGCGGGTGATCCGGGTCCGGGGGTGCACGTCCAGCCGGTGGTCTTCGGGCTGGACCTTGCGCGCGAGGTTCACCTTGGGGCCGGCGATGTGGCAATGGATATCCACGCCGCCCGGCATCACGACCATGCCCCGGGCGTCGATCTGGCGCGCCTCGGGCGGGACCTCCGCGACGATCTTCCCGTCGCGGATGCACACGTCGCGCACCGCGCCGTCAATGCCGTTGGCCGGGTCGTACACCCGCCCGTTGGTGATCCGGAGCATCCCCATCGTTCCCTCGCTCCCGTCGCTCCCCCCCACCCCGGCCTGCCGAGGCCGGCTGCCGGCCCGCGCTACGCCGCCGGCGGGATCCGGTTGCCGCCCAGGAGGGACCGGACCCGGTCACGGATCGCCGTGAGCACCTGCTCGTCGCTCGGATACGGCGACTCGAAGGCCGGGCGCAGGGTGATGGGCACGTCGTCCATGCGGTAGACGGTCCCCGCCACGTTGATCCCGTAGGTGGCGGTGGTGAAGGCCACCCGGGCCAGCTGGCTGGTCAGGGTCGCCTTGGGATCGAGCGTGATCACCGGAATCCGCTTCAGGTGCTCGATCGCTGCCTTGGGGAAGTTCGAGGCGGGGTCGCTCGCGATGACGAGGGCCGCGTCGGCCTCGCCGCGGACCAGGAGGTCCACCGTGGTGAACTCGCCGGGGTTGAAGCGGGGGAAGCCCCGACTGAAGTTCACCCCGAAGGGGAAGCCGGTCTGCCAGGACACCACGTTGTCGGCGCCCGTCACGTTCCCGTGGCCCCGCACCGGCTTGGCCACGAAGTGGGTGAACTGGTTGAGGTCGGTCGCCAACGCGAGCAGGGCGCCCGAGTTGAAATGACGGCCCCGGTTCATGGTGAGCCCCATGCCGAAGAGCAGGGCTCCGAAGCGGCACGTCTTCATCCGGTGCGCGAGGTCCTCGAGCACCTCCAGCTTGACCCCGGTCCGCTGCTCCACCGACGGATCCACCGGCCGGCCCTTCACCAGCGCCCGGAGTGCCCACAGCACCTCGAAGTCCGAGCGCGGCTTCACCTGGATGAAGATGTCCGCCACCGGGGTGCTCAGCGTGCGCCGCACGTCCACCAGCACCACGGTGCGGTCCTTCTTCCCGTTCGGGACGTACATGCCCTTGGGCGTCACCGCGTAGCGCGTGAACAGGCGCGGGTGTGCCTCCGCCGGGTTGCCGCCCCAGAACACGATGAGATCCGCCCGGTTCTTGATCTCGCCCAGCGTCGCGGTGCTCTCGCCCACGCCCTGGAAGGCGATGCCCGACGGGCCATGACAGACCGAGGTGGTGGTATCCACGGTGCCCCCGATCATGTCGGCGATGGCGACCGCCACCCGCTGCGCCTCGCAGGTGGTGTCGGACAGCCCGTAGACCACCGGGTAGCGCGCCTCGGCGAGGATCCGGGCCGCCTCCTCCACGGCTTCCTCGGTGGTCGCCTCCCGGCCCCCGATCAGGGCGAAGGGCCGGTCTTCGTGGCTGTGCTCCTTGAACCAGGCCTTGCCCAGGATGCAGGCGTTCTCCGCCTTCGTGATGCGCTTGTGCTCCAGGTCCACCGTGAGGACCATGTCGTCGCAGACGCACCCGCAGAACGTGCAGGTCGCGTCGGGCACCACCCGGACGTTCTCGCTCATCGCGCTATCCTCCCCGGGTCTCCGCCTCCGTCTCGGCGACGGGCTCGACCTGGACATCGAGATTCTTCGAGATCGGCATCCCGCTCGCGGCCGTGTCGCCCGCCATGAGCTGGCTGGAGACCGGCCCGTAGGTCATGAACAGGATGCCGGGCGGGAGGTCCTTGGACTCCCGGCCCTTGCAGCGGACAATCACTTCCCCCACGGCGGACCGGAGCCGCACCTTGCTGTTGTTGGTGAGGCCGAGGCGAGCCATGTCCTCGACGTTCATCTCGACCGTCGAGCAGAGGTCGAGGTACTCCGGGCCGAGCTTCCCGGCGCAGAGCGCGGTGCCCTGTTTGTTCGAGCGCCCGCCGCCCTCCGCCTTCCTAGTATAGCGTCGCTACTCGGCGGAGGAAGAGGGGCCGTCGAGCAATCTCAGCATCTCCACGGTCCGGGTGAACTTCTCCCGCGGTTTTCCCCTGGGGGCGCCCCGAGCGACCTCGGCCTGGTCAATGACCAGCCAGTCGTCGTAGCTCACCACCCGGAGCCGGTCCCGCCGGAGGGCCTCGAGCCCCTCCGCGCCGGGCTTCGGCCGGGGGTCGAGCGAGGGCAGATCGGCCAAGAGCGAGGTCACCGTGGCCACGCTGTCCGCCCGGTTGGTTCCGATGATACCCGTGGGGCCCCGCTTGATCCAGCCGGAAGCATAGAGCCCCGGGATCACCTTGCCGCCCGAATCCACGATCCGCCCATCCCGGGTCGGGAAGACGCCCTGCTTGGCGTCGAAGGGGACCCCGGGAATCGCCACGCCCTTGTACCCGATGCTCCTGAAAAGGAGCCCGCACGGCTGTTCGATCCGCTCCCCCGTTCCTACGGCCGACTGGTGAAAGGGCGGCCCTTCGAGCCGGTTGCGCTCCAGCACCACGGATTCCAGGCGGGCCCGGCCTCGGAGCTCCACGGGGCTCAGCAGGAATCGGATGAACACCCGCCGCCGGACGTTCCGCGGACTCCGGGCGGCGAACCCCTGGAGGATCTCGAGGTTCTTCTTCGCGACCGCGCCGGCGCGCTCGGTGAGTTCGGCCTCGCTGGCGGGGTTGAGCACGAGGTCGGCGGGGTCCACGATCGGATCGCAGTCGACCAGCTCCCCCAGCTCCCGGAATTCCTTGTTGGTGAACTTGGCCTGGGCCGGGCCGCGCCGGCCGATGAGGTGGATCTCGCGGATCCGGCTCTGCGCCAGCGATTCGAGCGCGTGCTCGGCGATATCGGTGTGCCGGAGCTCGTCCACCGTCTTGGCCAGGATGCGGCAGACATCGATCGCCACGTTGCCCTGCCCGATGATCACCGCGATCTCCTGGGACAGGTCGAACCTGCGGTCGCGGTAGTCGGGATGGCCGTTGTACCAGCCGACGAATTCCGTGGCGGTGTGGCTCCCGGGGAGGTCCTCGCCGGGAATGCCGAGGCGGCGGTCGCTCTCGGCGCCGGAGCAGAAGATCACGGCGTGATACGCCGCCTGGAGCTCGGCCACGCTCACGTCCCGCCCCACGGCGACGTTGCCGAAGAGCCGGAAGCCGGGGGTGCGGGCGATGGTGTCATAGACCCGGATCGGCTCCTTGAGCTTGGGGTGGTCCGGGGCCACCCCGTAGCGGACCAGGCCGAAAGGAGCCGGGAGCCGCTCGAACATGTCCACCTGCACCCTGCGGCCCGAGCGGAACAGGGCCTCCGCCGCGTAGAAGCCGCTGGGCCCGGAGCCCACGATGGCCACCCGGAGCGGGTTCTCTCCCGTGCCGAGCTCGTTCACCGAGGCACCTCCACGATTCAGGCCAGGATCTCGTGCAACCGAAAGTGGTGGCGGCCGAGCTTGCCGCCGTAGTCGCCGGCGCTGATCCGGCGGATCCCGTGCGCGGCACCGAGGCGGACCACCGCCTGGATGCCGGCCCGCATGGCGGCCGCCACATCGGCGGCGGTGAGACCGTCAATCACGATCTCCAGCACCGACGCGACCTCGGGGGTGAGCTGGGTGGCGGTAATGCCCCGCAGCGTGGGACAGAAGGCGTCGTTGGTGGAGGCGCGGAGGGACGTGTATTTGGAGCCGACCTTGGAGCCCGATCGGACGACCCCGCCGGGAAACGGCAGGATCACGTTGGGGATCTGCCGGATCGCCGCCACCGCACGCTCGCACGCCGCCAGCGCCTGCTCCTGGGACTCCGCCAGCACCAGGAAGTTGCCGCCCCCCACCCCGTTCGTCATGGCGGTGGTATCCTGGATCAGAAAATCGCCATCCATGACGGGGATCCGCCAGTAGCGGCGCCCGCCGATGAGCTTGGAGGTCTGGTACCCGTCGCCGAAGAACCGGAGGTACTTGCCGAGCGGGAGCGGGTCGCCCTGCTCGAGGCCGGCGAAGACCGCGCTCGTGGCCGCCGTGAGGAGGCACTGGCCTACCCGCCGCTCCACCTGCTTGACCAGTTCCTTGGCCGAGACCGCAAAGAGGAGCAGGGCGAGCCCGGGCCGGCCGTCCGGGGTCTCGGCCGGGTCGAGTTCGCGTTCGATCCCCGCCTCACAGCCGCACCCGATGACCGACGTGGCGAACCCGGTCGCGGCGGTCGCGGCATGATAGGCCCACTCCAGCGTCTGGGCGGTGACGATGAGGCGCGTCGCCTTCATGTCGAAGGCTTCCGCGAACGCGTCGTCAATGGTGACGCCGTTGAGGTTCATGCCATTCGGTCCCGGCAGGGGTGGGTCACGACCTCCGCGCCGTGCCCGAACGCCCGCATCTCGTCGTCGCTGATCCGGAAGTTGGCGGCGCGGATCGTATGGAAGCGCGCGAAGTGATCCGCCACGCGCCGCTCGATCGCCGGGTCGAAGGCGGGGGCCACGGCATGATACCGGCCCCACGTGACCCGGACGATCGCTCCGTCCCGCACCACCAGCTCGCCGTCCTTGAAGACGAAGAGCGGGGTCCGGAACATCCGCTCCCGGTCCGGGTCGTCCCGGTAGACCGTGATGTCGGCCGCCGCCCCGGGGCCGAGGTGCCCGCGATCGGCGAGCCCCAGGATCCGGGCCGGCGCCGCCCGGGTGAGGATCGCGATCTCGTAGAGCGTGTACTCGCGTTCGATCGAGGCGAGCGTCGTCATCCGGCGGGCCTCGGGATGGAGCAGCGCCAGGCGCTCGTTCCGGAAGGTCCGGTCCATCAGGAGCCGGATCAGGTGGGGATAGCTCGTGAACGGCGCCCCGTTCGGGTGGTCGGTGGTGAGGAAGACGCGCCAGGGATCGTTCACCAGCAGAAAGATCTCGAGCCCGATCGCCCACTGGAGCGCGTTGACGAAGTTCCGGTCGCGATAGCGGAACGGTACCACCCCGCACCCCGCGTCACACTCGATGTCCATCACCACGAACTTGCGGGGCCGGCCCAGCGGCGCGTTGCGGTGCTGCGCCATGCTGTCCCCCGAGACGGTCACCGTCTGCCCGAAGAGGACCTGGCCCACGTCGCAGCTCACGTTGGGGAAGCGGTTCACGGCCTCCGCGATCCGGGCCGCGGCGGAGGAGAACTGGCGATCACCCTCGGTGCCATAGCTGTGGAACTGGATGTGGGTCAGATGGATCGGCAGCCCCTCGGCGGCACCCATGGTCGCCAGGGTCGTCTCCGCGTTCCCCGGCACCCCGAGATTGCAGCCGTGGACGTGCAGCGGGTGCGGGAGCCCGAGCTCGTGCACCGCGCGAGTGAGCGCCCGGAGGACGTCGCGCGGGGTGACTCGGTAATACGGGTGGGGCTCGTCGAGATCGAGGGTCCGCTGGTTGAACTTGAAGGCGGAGATCCCGCCGGGGTTCACGACCTTGATAGCGAGGCAGCGGGTGGCCTGGAGCATCCAGGCCACGTAATCGTTGATCACCGGCTGCGGTTCCCGAGCGGCGAGCAGCCGGAGCAGGAAGTCGTCGCTCCCGAGCATCAGGTACCCGCCCTTGTCCACGATCGGCGTGTCGCCCATCTCCAGATGCGCCTGGCGGGCGTTGGACGGTACTACCGCCGGCTCGAAACAGGCGGTGTACCCCATCTCCGCGTAGCGATACCCGGTGGCGAGCGTGCCGGGTGCCGCGTGGCCCGCCGAGGCCCGGGTGCGGCCGGTGCGGGGGACCGGATCGGCCCGGTGATCCTGCGGGAGCAGCGCCCGCGCGATGTTGAGCTTCCCGCCGCCGATGTGGGTGTGCAGGTCGATGGCCCCAGCCATGACCACCGTGCCTGACAGATTGAACTCCTCGTCGATCCGTTCCTCGGGGCCCGGCGGCGCGATGATCCGGCCGTCGCGCACATAGAGATCGCGCACCTCGCCGTCCACGCCGTGCGCCGGATCGTAGACGCGGCCTCCGGTGAGCTTGAGCAGCATGCGGCGGGTCCGATTCGTGAGAGCCGAGGTCAGAGAGCCCGTTCGATCGCGTCCAGCACCTGGGCCACGCCGGGCAGCGCCGAATCGCGAAGCGAGCGGAGCGGGAGGGCCACCACCCGGTCGGTGCGGAACAGATGCCCGGCGTGATCCACGCCCGGCGTCCCGACCGGGATGACGACGGCGGGCTCCTCGGCGAAGCGCATGCCCGGCCTCCCCAGCACGATGGCCGGGACCGGGGCGGCGGGCGGCCCACGCCGCTCGTCGAAGCTCGAGATCCAGACCAGCACATCCGCCTCGCCGCTCGCGAGCAGCCGCTCGGCGGCGAAACACCAGGGGTCGTACTCCGGATACCCGCGGGCGTACGAGGTCCGCGCCGCGAAACCGGTCTGCCAGAGGTGGACCGCATCCACCGTCACGTCGCCGTCACTGCCGCCCAGCGGCAGCCCCGCGAAGCGCGTCGTGCGATTCAGGTCCTTGACGAGCTCGCTCAACGCCTGGACGGCCAGATCGGCGTGCGGGAAGTCGAGATCCGCCGCCGCCCACGCCACGACCCCGTACCGCGCTCGGCGCAGGCGCTGCGCCAGCTCCCGCCAGGTGGCGAGCGGCACCCCCGCCACCGAGCCGACCTCGAGCCGCCGGCCCGCGACCAGGGCGCGCAAGACCCCCAGCGCCTCGGGCAGCCGGCGCACCTCGCACGGAATCGCGCGGGGGACCAGGCCCGAGACCGCCCCCGCCCCCTCCGGCGGAGCCGGGCCCAGGAAGACCACCTCCACCGGCTCGGCCGCTTCGAACATTCGCTCCCGCACCAGGCACCGCTCGAGGAACCGCGGAAAACGCCGGGTCACGTCGCCGATCACGATGAGCAGATCGACCCGGTTGCGGATCTCGGAGAGCGTGGTGGTGATCCACCCGCGATCCTGGAGCGCCAGGGTGTTCCGAATGGCGGCGGCGGCGTTCATGTGATCCAAGACCCCACCCAGCCGCTCCGCCAGGCGGGCAGCGGCGCGGGCGCCGGCGACATCAGTGCCGAGGCCGGCGAAGAGCGGCTGGCGTGCCTGGCGCAAGAGCACGGCCGCCTCCTGGACGGCCTGCTCCAGGCTCGCCGCCCGACCCCTGACCCGGGGCTGCTCGAGCTCGGTTCCGGCCTGATGAGCGAAGGCGGCGGTGCTGATCGAACAACCGTTCGCCTGCACCGCGAGCCGGCCATTCGCCGGGCTCACGACCAGGTCGTCGCAGAGCAGGCCGCAGAACGGACAGGTGACGTCGCGGGCTTCGGCCGCGAGTGGAGGTGGAGCCATGAACGCCTGGAAGCAGGACGTAGTAAGATGTACGGATCGTTCCGCAGTGCAATGGCGCTGTGCGGCGTTGCCCCGATGTCGCTCGCCGCGCGGGCACTCGGCGTCGTACGACGCGCCGGCGGTTGTGCATCACCCCGGCGAAAGCCGGGGGCCAGGCGGCGCAACGGACCCCCGGGCGCGCGGGCCTGGATTCCCGCGTGCGCGGGAATGACGAGGGGTGGGTGTGTCACCTCGGCGAAAGCCGGGGTCCAGTCGGCCCACGGGTCCTACTTGTCACCCCGGCGAAAGCCGGGGTCCAGACGGCGCAACGGACCCCCGGGCGCGCGGGCCTGGATCCCCGCGTGCGCGGGAATGACGAGGGGTGGGTGTGTCACCCCGGCGAAAGCCGGGGTCAAGTCGGCCCACGGGTCCTACTCGTCACCCCGGCGAAAGCCGGGGTCCAGACGGCGCAACGGACCCCCGGGCACGCGGGCCTGGATTCCCGCGTGCGCGGGAATGACGAGGGGTGGGTGTGTCACCCCGGCGAAAGCCGGGGTCCAGACGCCCCACGGGTCCTCCTCGTCACCCCGGCGAAAGCCGGGGTCCAGACGGCGCAACGGACCCCCGGGCGTGCGGGCCTGGATTCCCGCGTGCGCGGGAATGACGAGGAGCGCGCGTCGCCTGGCGAAAGCCGGGGTCCAGTCGGCGCAACGGACCCCCGGGCGCGCGGGCCTGGATCCCCGCGTGCGCGGGAATGACGAGGGGCGCGCGTCGCCTGGTGGAAGCCGGGGTCCAGACGCCCCACGGGTCCTCCTCGTCACCCCGGCGAAAGCCAGGGTCCAGGCGGCGCAACGGACCCCCGGGCACGCGGGCCTGGATCCCCGCGTGCGCGGGAATGACGAGGGGCGGGTGTGTCACCCCGGGTGAACGGCGTGGACAGCGCCCCGTGACCTGGTATGTTCCCCGCGGAGGCAGGCCCGTGTCCAGACCATATCTCATCGCCGCCATTACCGGCCGGGCCCTCGCGCAGTCGGCCGCCCGCCGTGGGCACTCCACCGTGGTGCTGGATTGCTTCGCCGATCGCGACACGCGCGCCGCCGCGACCCAGGCGCGTGCCGTGGTCGGGATGCGAAGCGTGCGGCTCGACGCGCGCGCGCTGCTGGCCGCTGCCGCGGCCCTGGCGCCGCCCGGCGGGTACGCGGGGGTGGTCTATGGAGCGGGGTTCGAGGGCCGGCCCGACCTCCTTGCCCGCCTCGCTCGGGGCGGAAGACTGTGCGGCAACGCCCCGGAAACCGTCTCCCAGGTCCGCGACCCGGCCCGCTTCTTCCCGTTGCTCCGGAAGCTCGGGATCCGCCATCCGGAGGTGCGATTCGCCCCCCCGGCTCGGCCTTCGGGTTGGCTGGTGAAGGACCCGGGGGGCGCCGGCGGTGCCCAAGTCAGGCACGCCCGGCGGGGGCGGGCCAGGGCGGGATGCTATTACCAGCGGTTCGAGCCCGCCGAAACCCTCTCGGCCATTTTCCTGGCGAATGGCGAGCGGGCCCGGGTACTGGGCTTCAACCGCCAGTGGAGCACCCCGGCTCGTCCTGGGCGGCCCTTTCTGTACGGCGGTGCGGTGAGCGGGGTAGCGCTTCCCCCCGCGATGGAGGCCGATCTCTCGGCGCGTCTCGACACCTTGGTGGCTGCGACAGGGCTCGTCGGACTCAATGGTCTGGATTTCCTGCGCCGGGGCGACGAGTGGCTGGCGCTCGAGGTGAACCCCCGTCCCACGGCCACGATGGACCTGTACGACGCCGACTACGGCGAGGGGCTCTTCACGCTGCATCTCCAGGCGTGCGAGGGGGCCCTGCCGGAGGCTCTGGCCCCGCGGGCGGCGGTTCGGGCCCACGCCGTCTTCTACGCCTCGACGTTTGGTCGGGTGGGCGGGGACGTCGAGTTCCCCGCCTGGTGCCGGGACATTCCCCATCCGGGGTTCCGGTTCGCCCCGGGCGTCCCGGTGTGCACCGTTCACGCGGAGGCGGCCGATCACGATGCCGCCTTGGCGCTTCTCCGGCAGCGGCTTGCGCGGCTGGAGTCGGCGCTCATCGAGAAGGGAGCCTGACGTGACGCTCCGCGTCGCCATCATGACGGACGATCCAGGCTGGCACGGCCGGCGGCTGCGCCGAGCCTTTCTCGCCCGCCGGGTCGAGGCCAGCTTCGCGAGCCTGCGCGAGTGCCGTATTGATCTGGGGCACGGGGTGGACGGAGTGGTCGTTCCCGGCTTCGAGGACCGACTGCCTGACGGTGTCGTGGTGCGCGGGATCATGGCCGGCACCCTGGAGCAGATCACCCTCCGGCTCGACGTGCTCCACGCCCTCCGCCGCCTCGGCATCCCGGTGTACAACGAGGCCCGGGCCATCGAGCGGACCGTGGACAAGGCGATGACGAGCTTCCTGCTCCAGCGGGCGGGGCTGGCGACACCGCCCACTTGCGTCACCGAGGCGGCCGCGCAGGCCCGGGCGTTCCTCCTCCGCGAAACGGCACTCGGCCACGACGTGGTGGCCAAGCCCTTGTTCGGCTCGCAAGGCGTCGGGCTCCGGCGCCTCAGCGCCGGCATGGACATCCCGGACCCGGCGGAATGCGGTGGCGTCTGGTACCTCCAGCGATACATCGAGACCGGGCCGGGTGGCTCGGGATGGCACGACTGGCGCGTGTTCGTGATCGGCGGCCAGGCGGTGGCCGCGATGGTGCGGCGGGGCCGCACCTGGGTCAACAACGTGGCCCGGGGCGGGCGCTGTGAGGCTGCCGTGGCGGGCGGCGAGCTCGCCCGGCTCGCCGTCGCGGCCACCGCGGCCGTCGGGGCGGACTATGCCGGGGTGGACCTGGTCCGGGACCGCGACGGCCGGCTCCAGGTGCTCGAGGTGAACGGCGTACCGGCCTGGAAAGGCCTCCAGAGTGTGACTCGGGCGAACATCGCCCAGCTTCTGGTGGACGATTTCCTCGTCCGCCGGGTTGCCACCGCCGCGCCGAGCCGGGCCCGGGGGGCCTCCTCATGATGGCCCGACGCCGCCCGGGGGGTCCGGTCCGGGCCGCCGGCGTGCGGCCCTGTCGCGATCGGACCGCCTGTCAGGCGCCGGCTGCCTGACCCGGTCCTGACGACCCCGGTCTCGCCATGACCCCGACCCGTCTGCTCGTGTTCGAGTTCGTCTCCGGCGGCGGGCTCGCCCGGGAGCCGCTCCCGCCGGGCCTGGCTCGCGAAGGCGATCTCATGCTCCGGGCCCTCCTAGGCGACCTGGCGGAACTGCCCGGCCTGGCGGTCGTCACCACCCGGGACCCCCGGCTGCCGCCCCCGGTCGGGGCTCAGGTTCTCACGGCGGCGCCGGGCGAAGACATCCACGCGCTCTACCGGCGCGCCCTGGCCCGGGCCGGCGCGGCCTGGCCCATCGCCCCGGAGACCGGCGGTGTGCTCGAGGAGTTGAGCCGGATCACGCTGGAGGAGGGGAAAGTGCTGATCGGCTGCCGGCCCGAGGCGGTTCGCCTCGCCGGGAGCAAGCTGGCCACCGTTCGCGCGCTCGAGGCGGCCGGGGTCCCCGTCGTCCCGACCTTCGGCGTTGCCTCCGAGGTCCCCGCCTGGCCGGGGGCCTGGGTTGTCAAGCCGGACGACGGGGCGGGCGGCTGCGACGCGGTGGTCGTGGACGGCTGGCGGGTCGCCCGGGAGCGACTCGAGGCCGGGGGGAGCCGGCTCGTCGCCCAGCCCTGGATTCCAGGGGAGGCGCTGAGCCTTTCCCTGATCTGTCGCGGCGGCCAGGCGCGTCTCCTCGCCTGCAACCGGCAGCGGGTCCGGGTCGAAGAAGGGCGGCCGGTTCTGTCCGGCATCAGCGTGAACGCCGTGCCTGACAGCGACGGACGGTATGCCCGGCTGGCCCAGCATATCGCGGCGGCGATCCCCGGCCTGTCAGGCTACGTGGGCGTGGATCTGATCCGAACCGGCCAGGGACTCGCCGTGCTGGAGGTCAACCCGCGGATCACGACCTCCTACTGCGGGCTTCGCCGAGCGCTGGGTGTGAACCCCGCAGCGCTGATCCTCGGTTTCCCGAGCGACCTGGGGTGGCCCGAGTTCCCGCCCGGCCGGTGCGACGAGATCGTCCTGGAGGACGGCTGTGCCGCCTGAGCCGGTGGTGGGGTGGGATGTCGGCGGGGCGCATCTCAAGGCCGCACGCCTCGGCGAGACCGGTGCGATCGAACGGGTGATCCAGCTCCCCTGCCCCCTCTGGCAGGGCATGGAACGGCTGGAGGCGGCCCTCGCCGAGGCGCTCGCCGCCCTCGGGCCTGCAGGGCTTCACGCCGTCACCATGACCGGCGAGATGGTGGACCTTTTCGCCGGCCGGAACGAGGGCGTGGCCGCGATCCTGGGGGCGATGCGGAAGGCGCTGGCCGGCGCCACGCTGCGCGTCTGGGCCGGGCGGGCCGGGCTGGTGAGCGCGGAGGAGGCCCACCGCCTCACAGCCCAGGTGGCGTCGGCCAACTGGCTGGCGAGCGCCACGCTCGTCGCCCAGCGGCTCGACGCGGCCATCCTGGTGGACATCGGGAGCACGACCACCGATCTGGTGCCCGTGGCCGGCGGCGCGGTGCTCGCCCGAAGCGCGACCGACGCCGAGCGGCTCGCGGCGGGGGAACTCGTGTACACCGGTGTCGTGCGGACGCCGGTCATGGCGCTGGCCGATCGCGTGCCGTTCGCCGGCGACTGGGTTCCCCTCATGGCGGAGTTCTTCGCCACCGCGGCGGATGTGTATCGGCTCACCGGCCGGCTCCCGGAAGGCGTGGACCTCCATCCCGCGGCCGACGGCGGGCCCAAGACCGTTCCCGCCAGCGCCCGGCGGCTCGCCCGCATGATCGGCCGCGACGTCGAGTCGGCGCCGGAGGCCGCCTGGGAGCGGCTGGCCCGATGGCTCGCCGAGAGGCAGTTGCGCCGGATCCAGGATGCCTGCGACCGGATCCTCTCCCGTGAAGACCTGCCCGCCGGGGCCCCGCTGGTGGGCGCCGGGGTGGGGCGCTTCCTCGCGGCTGAGCTCGCCGAGCGCCTCCGGCGGTCGTATCTCGACTTCGGGCGGCTGCTCGGCGGGCCCGAGGCGGAGCGCGCCCGTGGGGCAGACTGCGCTCCGGCCGTGGCGGTGGCGTGGCTGGCCGGGCGGGGCGGGGACTGAGACGAGAGGGACCGGGAATTGCGATCGCGATCCCTCGCCCGTGTCCGCCTCAGATCACCGGTCCGATCCCGAGCCGCTTCCTCGCGTCGGCCGGGGAGATCACCACCAGGTGGTCGAGCACCGTGCCGCGTGCCTGACGGAGTCGCATGGTCTCGACCAGGGTTGCATGGCGACCCCCGGCGAGACCGTCGGCGATCAGGGCCGCACCCTGGGCCCCGGCCTTGGCCACGCCGGCAAAACCGCGCAGATGCCGGACCGGTGCGAGGGAGCCGAGCCCGGGTTCGAGACGCTCCCGCACGCCAGATTCCTCGATCACCCGGCCGGCCAGCAGAATCTCGCGCGGCGACGGAACGGCCACCAGAAGCTGGCGCACCGCCTTGAGGGCCCCCTCGACCAGGGCCGCGAGCCCCTCCGCGCGGCGGGATCCCGGCAAGTCCGAGAGGCCGCCGCGAAAGAGCATCCGCTTGGTCACCTGGCCGGCCAGGAACGCCACCTCGCCGTCCCAGGCGCCGGCCGCACGCCGCCCGATGGGTCCGCTGGTCCCACCCAGCCCGTCCACGATGCGCCCCCGGTCCACCGCGATCGCGGCCGAGAACGCGCCGCCCAGCTCCAGCAAGAGGAAGGAGGTGTCCTCGGGTTCCACGCCCAGGCGCTCGGCCTGGTCGGCGATGCCGAGCGCGGCGGCCGCCACCTTGTCCGCGGTCCCGAGGTCCACCCGGTTCAATTTTCGGTAGTCCGGCACGGTATCGAGGTGGATGACCCCGGGCGTGAACACCACCGGGAGTCCGGAAGCGCCCAGGACCCGGGCCAGTCGCCGGAGGCCGCCGATCCCCCCTTCCTCCTCGGGCGGGGCGAGGAAGGCGAGCCGGAGATCGGCCTCGGTGGCCTGGGCGGCGGGCACGAGGGGCAGGCCGTAGCCTGACGGGCCCGCGACGAGATCGGGAGGCCCCGCACTCCGGAGGAGCGCGGCGAAACCCTCCGGGTCGGCCAGGGCGTCCTCGGTGGGAATCGTGCAGTCGAGCACGGGCGCGCCGTCCCCGAGCCCGCAGACGTCTATGCTGACCGTCCCCGGGTCAACGCCGATGGCGAGAGGCATGGCGCGAACTCGCTCCGGGGGATGCCGCGCGGCGTGCGGCCCCGCCGGCTACTTGGCCGCCGACTGCTTCGCCGCCAGCAGCCGGCGCGCCACGTCGGCGATGGTCTCGGCGTCGAGCACCAGATCGTTCCGGGTGAAGAGTTCGGCCACGCAGGCCTTGTGCAGCTTGGTCTTGAAGTTGCCCACCCCGAAGGCGCCGAACGCGATCGTCCCGTGCCGCTCGACGCCGGCATCGTTCAGCTCGATGCCCTCGATGCCGAGCGGTTCCACCGCGTTCAGGTCCACGGCGACCTTGATCCCGCGGTTCGCCCAGGCGTTCCGCGGCACCATGAGGACCCCGGCCGCCCCCGCGTTGAGCAGAATGTCCACCCCCTCCAGCAGGGGGGCCGCCTCGGCGGGGCCGCCCAGGACGGCGGCCTGGACCTGCACGTGAAACCGCTCGCCGATGCTCCGCCGCGCCTTGTCGCCCTGCTCGGGACGCCGGGAGGTGATCGTCACCTGCGCGCCGTCCCTCGCGAGCAGGCCGGCCGCGCGCTGCCCCACCGGCCCCGTCCCCCCCACCACGAGCACCCGCTTGCCGGCCACGGTGCCCAGCGCCTCCTCGATCTTCACGACCGCCGCGACGGCGGTCGTATTCGAGCCGTTGGAGTCGAGCATCACGGAGACCCGGAACGGTCCGAACATCGAGTCCAGCGCGATGGCCAGCAGGTGTTCCCCCGCGGACATGTTGCTCCCGCCGATCCAGACGGCCGTGTTGTGCAGGTCCTTGGGCCCCCGGGTGAAAATGCAGCCATGGATGAGGTCGCGGACGTCGCCCTCGACCACCCCGCCGTAGCTCAGGATGTTGTCCACCCCCGCATCATAGGCCACCACCTGGTCGAACACGCTGGGAAGCCGGGAACTGTCCAGCTGGAGGAGAAGCTTGCGCATCGGAGATTTGTCCGGTCGGGAAAGAGGTTCGGTGTAACCCAACGAGAGAGGGGCGGGGGGAGGCCCCGCCCCTCTCGACTACCGGCACCCGGGTCGCTCAGGCGTTGTCCACACCACTGAACGGGTGCTTGGCCGTCTTGGCGCCGGCCAGGACCGAGTCCACCGTGGGCAAGCCCTTGAGCGCGCGCTCGATCGCCTGCTTGGTGGCCTCGTAGTTGTACTGGAAGATCTTCTTGTTGTCCTCGGCCTGCCAGTGGATGAAGACCCCGACCAGGATGCACCAATCGTTGGCCTTGTCCTTGGGAATGATCCCGGACGCAACACTGTCCACCACGGCCCGGGCCACCGCGGCCTGGGCGGGGCCGAACATCTGCACCGCCTGCTTGGCGCCCTTGATGGTGACCTTGTTGAACAGGAGCGTGTCGGGTTTGGCCGGGAGGTTCGGCGTCACGACGGCGAGCAAGGTGGTGAAGCCGTCCTTGTTGTTGCTGAGGGCGTTGCAGAAGGCGGCGCCGGCATGGCCGCTCTTGCTGCCGATGATCAGATCCACGTGGGCAACCTCGTTGCCCTCGCCGACCAGCGACTCGCCGATGAAAAAGTCCGCTGCCATGCTACCCTCCGTCGGGGATTTGAAGAAGGAAAGAATCTGGCGCCACATAGACATAGTGGTATCCACGGGCGTGGGGGAATCCGAAGTGCGAGCTGGCGCGGCGCCTGGCGGGGATCGGACCGCGCTCGCAGGGGAGCCAAGTATGTCGGCCGCTTCGAATGGTGTCAAGGTCGAGCACAGCCGCCCCGGCATGTTTATGCACCCTTCACTCGAGGCGGCCGCCGGTTGGGACAGTCGGCCGGTCGAGCGTCATCTCCGGGGGACAGCACCGGCGGAGCCCTCGTAGGCTAAGTGGTCATGTTGCCGTGGGTTAGCGATCTGGCACGTGCCTGGCTCGGTCCGGTGTTCGACGCCGTCCCGGAGGACCGCATGAAGGCTCCGCTCCCCTGGCTCTTCGCCACGCTCGCCCTGGCCGCGTTCCCGGCAGGCGGCGCGGCCCAGCGCGTGAGCGTGGACGTCGGGATCCGGCAGGGTCCGCTTTACGGCCGGATCGTCGTCGGCCACCCCTACTTCCACGACCGGCCCTACTATGTGGCGCACCCGTACTACCACCCGCGGGTCGTGATCGTAGAGCCCCGGGTGATCGTGGTGAAGACCTTCCACCGGGGGCACGGCTGGTACCGCCACCACGGGTACCGGCGCGTGACGGTCTGGTACGACCGGGATCGGGACCGCTGGTACGATCGCTACGATGGGCGTTCCCCCGGTCTGCGCGAAGTCGTGGTTTACGAGCGCGAGGGCCGCTACTACTGGCCGGGCGAGGAGGGCGACGACTAGCCCGGCCCGGCCTGGCGCCGAGGCCGCGCCTCACGCATGGAGCCAGTCGCCTCCCTCCTATGGCCTCTCAGTACCGGCGGCTGGCTCAGCAGGGCCCGGGCTCCCCGCCCGGGACCGACGGCAACCCCGCGACGAGCGGGGTTGTTTGTTGCGGGACGGGCCTTCCTGTGACCTCCGTCGCCAGCCCGCGGTCAGGACTCACCGATCGCGGATTCGCCGGGCGGCGACCGGCTCAGCGCCTCGCTCACGCGGCGAACCAGCTCTGCCGGCGTCCAGGGCTTGCGAAGGAACCTGAACCCGGTCAGGTCGCCACCGGTCGCACCCTCGCGGCTCAGGGGATACCCGCTGGTGAAGAGGAAGGGGAGGGAGTGCCAGCCGGCCTCGCGGGCGCGCTCATGGAGTTCGATCCCGCCCATGCGGGGCATGACCACGTCGGTCAGGACGAGGTGGATCTCCTCTCCCCGGTGGCGGAGCAGCTCCAGCGCCTCGACGCCGTCGCCGGCCGGAACCACCGTGAACCCGGCCCGTTCCAGGGTCCGGCAGGCGGTGCGGCGCACCGCGTCCTCGTCCTCCACCACGAGTACGGTACCGCGCCCCCG
This sequence comes from Gemmatimonadales bacterium, assembly GCA_035574255.1. Taxonomy (GTDB): domain Bacteria; phylum Gemmatimonadota; class Gemmatimonadetes; order Gemmatimonadales; family GWC2-71-9; genus JADJOM01. The sequence continues at coordinate 197,528 of DATLYZ010000031.1, forward strand.
GTCCACTCCCGGGGCCGGTGGTTCGGAGGCCGCCGGGATGGTCTCCGGTGCGGGGGGAAAATACAGGGTGAAGGTCGTGCCCCTCCCGGGCGTGCTCTCCACCTCGACGAAACCGCGATGCTGCTTCATCAGGCCGTACACCATGGCGAGCCCGAGGCCGGTCCCCTGTCCCGGCGGCTTGGTGGTGAAGAACGGCTCGAAGACGCGCGCCCGTGTCTCCGCATCCATGCCGGAGCCGGTATCCTGGACCGTGATGGTGACATACCGGCCGGGGGCCAGCCAGGGGTGGGTCCGGTTCTCGGCGGCCCGCTCTTTGACCTGGGTTTGGGCGATGCGAAACGTCAGGCTCCCGCCCCGGGGCATGGCGTCGCGGGCGTTGGTGGCCAGGTTGAGCAGGATTTGCTGGACGGCCACCGGGTCGGCGTGAAGACTCTCGCCTCCCTCCCCGCCTTCGAGACGTACCTCGATGGTGGCGGGCAGCAGGTGCCGCAGGATGCCGATCGTCTCGCTCACCACCCGCCGCGCTTCGACCCGCTGGAGGGTGAGGGTCTCGCGCCGGGCGAACGCGAGGAGCTTGCGAACCATTTCCGCAGCCCGCCGCGCGGCCTGCCGGAGGTCGTCCAGGTCGCCGTGCAGCAGCGGCTGATCGGGCGGCATCTGGGTGGCCAGCAGTTCCGCGTTGCCCAGGATGGCCGTGAGCAGATTGTTGAGATCGTGAGCGATGCCGCCTGTCAGGCGGCCCACGGCTTCCATCTTCTGAGCCTGGCGCAGTTGCTCCTCGAGCACGCGCTGCTGGGTCACGTCTTCCACGACGAGATGCAACGAGTCGGGCTCCCCGCCGGGCCCGGGTACCCAGCGCCCGCTCATCCGGATCCTGAGCGGCCGGCCGTCGCGCCGCTTCCACACCTGCTCGACGCCGTCGAAGTGCCCGCTCCCCGCGAACTCGGCGAGCGGGGACGCGCCCCCGGCCGGGTCGGTGCAGGCCTCCCGCCACAGATTGAAGCCCCGAAGCTCGTCGGGAGACTGGTACCCGAGCAGCCGGGCCAGCGCCGGGTTGGCGGCCTCGATCTCACCGGTGGAGGCAACTCGGGCGATTCCGTGGGTGGCATCTTCCACCAGAGCGCGGTACCGTGCCTCGGACTCGCGCAGGGCCGCTTCCGATTCGCGGGCCCGGGCGGCGAGCCGCCACGAGAGCCAGCCGCCGGTTCCGACCAGGAGGACCGCCGTGCCAATCAAGGAGAGGAGGAGGGTCCGCTTGATCCAGCGTGCCCCGGCGCCGAGGACCAGGGAGAACCGGTCCTCCAGGGGTCGCAATGCGGTGTTGATGCGGTCCACTTCGGCCAGCCAGGCCGCCACGCGGTCGGGATCGCGCGCGCCTTGCAGCTCGACCCGCAGCGATTCCGCGGCGGCCGTGAGGCGGGCGATGTAGGCGTCGGCGTCGCGCCAGATCGCGATCGCGTCGCGCATGTAAGGCGCCCAGGCGAAGCGGCGATAGAGGTTCGCGAGCCCTTCGATATCCCGGGGGTGATTGCCGCCGGCCAGAAAGCCTTCGTACACGGCGTCCCAGTCGGGATCGGGGCGTTCCAGCTCGAGGCGGGCGCGGCGATCGCCGAGGGGGACGGCGATCGCCTCGCGATAGGCGTCCCAGTCGGCCTCCCGGCCGGTCCGGGCGTAACGCTGGAGGTGGAAGACGGCGTCCTTCTGGGCCTTCGACCAGAGACCTTCGCCGCCCACGTAGGCCCGGGCGGCCGAGACGGTCTCCAGGCCGAAGCCGGCCAGGGAGACCACACCCACCACCACGGCGAGGCTGAGCCCCGCGATGATGAGCCGCGGCCGATCGAGGGCGGCGGCCAGTCGTCGGGCCAGGGGGCGGGACGCCGGGGGCGTTGGAGTCACGGGGCCGGCTGTGTCAGGCTCCCGGCAAGATACGCCAGCGGGCCGGGCTGTTCCAGCAGGACGGCTCGCCGCCTGCCCAGGGTGCGCGGCGTGACGAGATGCGAGAGGTGGATCCGGAAGAGACGGTGCCAGAACAGCTCCGTGCCGACTCGGAGCGCCAGCCGGCCGTCGAGGCGGGCAACGGAGCTTCGGCGACTCGGCCAAGGCCCGGGGGCGGAAGGGTGGGCGTGTCGGCCAGGGCCGTCAGGCAGCGCCGGCGCCGGCGCCCGGCGGCTCGCGAGGAAGCGGGCGGGTACCGCCGGGCTACCGGAGCACCACCTCCAACCCGCTCACCGTAGCCCCCGCTTCGTCCGGGAGCATCGTAAACCGCACGGTGTCGGCCCGCGCGCCGAGCACGTCGAGACAGCCCCGGTCCACCGCCAGTTCCCAGGCCCCGGGGCGCACCCCCATGGCGTAGAAGGTCCCGTCGCTGAACGTGGTGAGCGTCCGGGTCTCGCCGGTGGCCTGCTCGGTGAGGACCAGCACCACGCCGCCCGGCGCCGCTCCCCCGGTCGCGGCGCGCACCACGCGCCCCTCGATCACGCCACCCGGGGCGAGCGGGATGTCGAGTTCGCGGTAGCGGTTGGGTGACGGCTCCACGCTCGCGGTCGCGAAGGCGGGGACCCAGAGCGGAGACCGCACGCTGGTCGAGTCCACCGTCACCAGGGCGGGTTCGAAAGGCACCAGGTCCCACACCCGATAGACACCAGCCGAGTCGCTGAGACTCCAGGTCTGCCCCACCACGACGCGCACGTCCGGCACCGGCCGATCGCCGGTGTCGAAGCGGCCGTTGGCGTTGAGATCGAGGTAGACACGCCCCGCAACCCCGCCGCGCTCGAGCGAGGGTCCGTGCGCGAGGTTCACGCTGCGCCGGGCCGGGTCGTAGATCACGGAGCCCTGCACATACTGCGTGCCGCTGGCCGGCATGCCGCCGCCCGCGCTCACCGTCGTATAGGAGCGGACGGTGGGCAGCTCGGCGGCCAGCAGGAACGTCAGGCCGGCCCCGCGCATCCCCCGGCTCCAGCTCGCCCCCGCCTCGGCGCGAAGCCCGCGGGTGAGGGGGAGGCCCGCGAAGGCCGAGGTGCTGGCGAGGCCGGTCCCGTCCTCGAGCTCGAGCGTGGTCCGAAACGTCATCCGCCCGAGCACGGGTCCGAGACCGGCGCGCGGGAGGACGAACGTGTTCAGGCCGTAGAAGAGTCGGGTACCGCCGCCGCTCGCGGGCCGGTCCGCTTGAAACCGGACCGAGGGAATGAAGCGGACCTCCCTCGTCTGGAAGGAGAGGCCGAACCGGCCGCTGGTGAGGTCACCCGAGCGGGCGGCGATCCGGTCCAGACCGGCTTCCACGAAGGTCCCGGTCCACCGCCGGACCGGCCGCGCGAATCCCGAAACGGTCCACTGGCTTCGGCGCCCGTCCACGGTGAGGAGTGGTGCCTCGGTCCCCCGGGCGAAGCGATTGACCTCCGCCGAGAGCAGGAGGTCCACGCTGGGCTCGAACTGGAGCGCCCCGCGGAGCACAGCGCCCCCCACCGCGTCGGCCTCGAGGGTCACACTGTTGCCCAGCGCGCCGCTCACCCCGAGATAGGGATGGGTGAGGTCCGCCAGGGTGTCCCGCCAGAACCGATCCACCCCGGCCCGGAGGGTCCAGCGGGTGTCGAGGCCGTAGCGGAGGTCGAGATTGCCCGTGGCTTGGCATGCCTCGTTACGACACTGGCCGGCCGCGAGGCCGTACTCGAGGCGCCGCGCCGGAAGGCCGTCCGGCCGCACCCGGTAGGTCCGGTTGAACTCTCGAACCTCGCCGAATGGGCCGTAGGCGACGAACTCCACCGGGTTCTCGCCGTACTGGACCGGCACATCGAAGGCGAATTCGCCCAGTGCGTTCACCGAGTCGAAGCCGATGAGCCGCCCGCCGCGCCAGGCCTCGACCGTCCACCCCGGTCCCAGCCGCCCGCCGAAGGGGACCGCGCCGACCCAGGCCGGGCGCACGTAGGGGCTGTTGCTCAGGGAGAAGCCACGGAGCGCTCGTACCCGCGGGCCGGTGGCGAACCCGTCGCCTAACCGAAGCTGGGTGAAACGAGGATCCTCGCGCCAGATCCCGGTCCAGGACACGTCGGTCCGGGGCCCCCGGCCCGCCCCCTGGCTCTGGAGCCCGGCGGCGAAGGCCCCGCCCAGGAGATCGAGCCCGAGCGCGGTGGCGTAGGTGGCGCCCTCGAGCGGCTCGCCGGAGGGCGCGAGCAGCGTGTAATCGAACACGACCCCGTCCAGGCGCGGCCGTTCCAGGGCGAGGCGGAGGCCGGTGGGAACGTCGGGCACCGCACTGGCGGCCAGCCGACTCCGGAGCGTCGCCTCGCGGCGAAGGCGCCGGGCGATGGGGAGCGAACCGGGTTCGAGGACCACGAGCTGGAGATCGGGCCAGCTCACCGCCCATTCGAGGTCGAGGAGCTCGCCCAGCACGTGTGAGGCGAGGTAGATTTCGCCGTCGGCCACCAGCAGCTCGCCGGGCCCCAGCGCCCGGCGCTCCCTGCCCAGCCGGACCGCGCGCGAGGTCGTATCAACGACGAGGCGAATGTTGCCGGGTTGCACCAGGGTTTCGAGCGCCCCGTCCGCCCGGCGGGCCACGCGCATCTCCGCCAGGTCGAAGAAGTTGCGGAGCGGGACCAGGGCCGTATCACCGATCCGGTAGGCGGGTACGGTCCGTGCGACAAGCCGTCCCAAACCGAGTTCCACCAGGATCGGCTCCGGGGCCTGCGCTGCCAGGATCGCCGCCTTCGCGGCGAGAAGCACCGTGACGAGGAGCAGCCGGCCCGCATTCATGGCAGCGTCACCGTCACCGAGTCTCGGACCGGCGGCGAGCGGAGCAGGAGCTTGGGATCGAGGTCCTGTCGCTCGCTGGTGAACTCGAGCCGCAGGCCGTAGGTGCCGGCCGGAAGGCCGCGCACCGGTAGCGTGAAACGGGGTTCGGCGTGGTAATAGACCGCGATCGGCTCCTCGAACCGCGCCACCACGCGATCGCGCGGATCGGTGAGCGCCCCGCGCGCGGTCCCGATGTAGGCGGCCCGGCCGGTCCGCTCGAGATGGGGCCGCATGACGAGGGAGTCACCCGCGAGCTCGGTCTCGAGGCCCGCGATCCGGAGGCCGGTCTCGAGCACCCCCTTGCGATAGGTGACCGGGATGATGGTCCGCAGTTCGAGGGAGAGCCCGATGGTGATCGTTCCGGTGTCGGCGCCCGTCACGGGCACGCTGCCGCCGCGGGCGGTCACCACGAGCCGGGCCCAGTATTCTCCGTCGGCGAGCCCGGCCGGCGGGCGGGCCAGCAGGCGGACCGTCTGGCGCGTGAGCGGGGGCAGCGTCATGCGCCGGGGAAACGCCTCGATGAACCCCGCGGCGGACGGCATGGTGTCGTCCACCGGCTCGGGGGTGGCGAGCGCGAAGTCCCCCAGGCTGTCGGTGACGGCGTAGCCGTAGAGGAACCCCAGGCTCACCTCCACCGGATCGGCGCCCGGGTTGTAGAGCGTCACGGCGCCGCTCCGGGTGCGATGGTCGAGATAGATCGCGTGCGGCGCCACCACCACCCCCTGGGCCGCGGCCGCGCCGCCGAGCCCGCCCGCGAGGAAGGCCGTCAGGGCGATGGCACGCATCAGAAGAAGGTGCAGGTGAGGACGATGGTGCCGGCGTAGCTGCCGGTGGCCTGGATGGCGGACGGCGAGACGCGCCCACCCAGCCAGACGTTGAAATCCGGGCTCGTGACCAGCCGGAAGTTCGTTACGGCGTTGGGATTGAAGGTGACCGGCACGCTGGCGGGCGAGGTGGCCCGGGCGATGCCGTCGTTGTTCCGGAAGCCGATGGGCATCGTGGCCCCGCCGCCGATGCGGTTGAGCACGGTGGGGAGGGTGAAGCGCAGCTGCACCCGCCCGCCGATGACGTAGCGCACGTAGAACTGCCCGCTCCGGATCGGGTCCGAGGGCGGCACCGTGGTCTGGACCCCGCGGACCACAAAGCCGAAGTTGAGGTCCCGCACCCCGGTCACCGTCTGGGCCACGAGCGGCGAAGCGGGCAGGAGAAGGACCAGGCCGAGCAGGGCGCTGCATCGGGACATCGGGAGCTCCGGGGGTGGCTCGCGGGCCGTTCAAGTTAGCGCCCGCGAGCCGCCCGGACACCCAGGTGGCAGGCTCAGAAGTACGCGACCGAGAGCGTCACGGTCCCGGTGTAGTTCCCGGCCGCCTGCGCAGCGGCCGGCGACACCGTGGCGCCGACCCACACGAACAGGGCCCCCGCGCCGCTGAAACTGGCCGCGGTCGGCGCCCCCGAGGGCGTGAAGCTGGTGCAGCCCGCGGTGGAGTTGGTCGCGTTGTGGCAACCGGTCCAGGTGCCGATCGGCAGGTTGTTCGCGCCGTTCGTCAGGTTGGCCGGCAGGGTAAAGGTCAGGTTCACGTTCGCGCTCGCCTGCCCGGTGAGGTCGAAGCGACCGCTCGTCGGGTCGGCCACGGCGATCGTCTTGTTGACGCCGGGGAAGACGTTGCCGAAGTCCAGGTCGCGCGCGCCCGTGATCGTGATCGGCTGGAACACGTTGGCGAGCGCCTGGATGCTGGCACTCTGGGCCCGGAGGCCTCCAGGAGCGGCCAGGCTAATGATTCCAGCCAGACCGACCGAGAATAGAGATGACTTGCGCATTGCCCTTCCTCTCCGTTGGTGTGGTTCGTGACCCGGACTGCATGCGGTACAACCGGGAGGTGCTAGCTCCCGGTGGGGCCGGAAGGGCAACAGGTGTGCCGCGTGTCTGGACAGCTTCTCGAATACGCGGCAAGTGATTGCCGGGACGTGACTTGGTGGTGTCTAGCTCCTGTACACCTTGAGTCTTTTCCTGGCCGACTGCTCCGGGCCGCCCGATCGGGGCGGCGCCGCGACCTAACCGGAAGCCCCACAATGGGTTGGATCAGGTACCGGACCCCCTTGGCCCCTCGCCGCCTCCCCGCCGCGAGGCCAGGTACCCCAAGGCGGACTACGCTGGTCCGGCTCGGGCACCGCGCAGGCCGGGTGCTCGCCCTCGCCGCCGCGCTGGGTCTGCTTGCCGCCGGACGACTCCTGGCCCAGAGCCGGGGCAGTCTGCAAGCCTCCGCCAGGGTTCTCCCGACCCCGGCCAGGGTGGTCCTCGACCGTGCGATCGAGCAGGGGATCGCCCTGGCGCGCCGGTCCGACGGCCGCACCGGCCGGCTGGTGAGGGTCACCTGGGCCGCCGCTCGCATCGAGGCTGACCAGCGCGAGGTCGTCGGCCGGCGGGGGCGGCTCCTGGTGACGGTGAGCTACGTGAGGAACTAGGGCGCCCCTACCGCTCCACTGCCCGACGGCCTTACCGTCCCTCCGTGCACCCCGCGCGGAATCACCAGCTCCCCCCCGACCCCGAAGCCTTTCGCCGGGCCGCCCACCCTCATGGGCGGGTGATCGTCATTGCGCCGACCCGGGCCGCCTGCGAGACCATCGAGCTTGCCTTCGGGCTCCGGCTCGAAACCCTGCTCGAGCGCGAGCACGGGGAGGAGATCCGGGCGCTCGCTTCGAGCGGCCAGGGGTTCGGCATCGTGGCCGGCACCGGGACCGGGAAGACGCTCGCCATCCGGCCCATCGCGGAGGCCATCCTCCAGGAGCCGCTCCGGGTAGGGGTCGTCAACCGGGAACGGGAAGCGACGCCGGAGACGCCCACCTGGAACGTGGTCATCGTGACCACCGGCATCGCGCGGCGGTGGTTCGAGGACGACCTCATCACCGGCCGCGACACGCTGGTGGTGGACGAGATCCATCAGACCTCCGCCGAACTGGAACTCTGCCTCGCGCTGGGCAAGCGGGCCGGATGCCGGTTCATCTGGCTTTCGGCCACGGTGGATCCGTCGTTCTACGCGCGCTACCTGGGAAGCGCCGAGGTCCTGGAAACGACTGCGTTCGATCCGGCGCTGCGGGCCAGGGTGAAGGTGCTGCAGAAGACCGCGCCCGAGTTTCTCGACGACCGGTTCATCCGCCACGTGATCCGGGAGCGCCGCGGTGTCGCGGTCTTCGTCCCGACCCGGGCCGAGGTGGAACAGCTGGCCAAGGCGCTGGGGGAACGCTGGCCCCGGCTCACCGCGGCGTTCTACCACGGCGGCGAGCCGATCCGGGTCATCCGGCCCTTCCTCGAGGGCGATGCGCAGCGGCCCTTCCTGCTCGCGATGACGGCGGCCGGGCAGTCGGCCCTGAACATCCGGGGCCTGGACACCGTGGTCATCTATGACGCCCGCTATCACAATGTGGTCGAGCGCGGCCGCAACGTGCTGCACCGCCTCTATCTCGGCGCCAACGAGATCCTTCAGATGGCGGGCCGGGTGCATGGGCGGGTGCCGAACGGCGAGGTGTTCATTCTGACCGATCGGGATCTCGTTTTCGAGGAGCTGCGACCCACGCCGCCGGAGTTTCAGCTCGCGGGCGACGCGGAGCGGGTGGCGATCACCTGCGCCGCGCTGGGGGTGGACGCCTCCGATCTCGACCTCCCGGTACCGCTGGATCGGGGCGCGTATCGCCGGGCGGTCGCGCTCCTCACCGAGCGCGGGCTGATCGAAGGGGGGCGCCTGACGAAGTACGGGCGAGAGGTCGAGGCGATGCCGGTCGAGCGGCCCTGGGGCGAACTCCTGGTGCACGCGGAGAGCGACCTCATCCCGATCGTCGCGGTGTGCTCCAATATCGAATCGCTCCACCGGATGACGCGCGAGGAGCGGGATCTTCACGGGGTCCGGGTGAACGGGAGCGATCATCTCACTGCGTACAACCTCTTCGCCGAGGCGGTGAACCGGCACGGCTCCCTGGGCGAGGTGTACGGGTTGCCCCGGCATCTGTTCGACGAGGCGGGGCTCGCCGCCTGGGCCGAGGCGCGCGGCGTGCTGGTCAAGGCCATCGAGGACGTGGCCCTGGGTACGGCGTCGGTGTATCGCGCCCTCGACCTCCCGCTCCCCCGCCAGTTTCCCTATACCAGCCGCGAGATGGAGCGCCGCTGGGTAGATCTGGTCGCCCGGATCATGCCGTTCGACCTCGTGATGGACGAGCGCACGGCGGATGGCCAGGAGGCGAGGGTCAGCCGCCACTCGATGGCGGGGAGCTGGGGTGCGGTGGCGGGGACGCTCCGGTACTTCGCCGATCGCTTCGGGGTACCCCGCGCCTCGATCGAGGGCACCACGATTCCCTACGACGTGGTGCGGCGCTATGCCCGGCATGGCCGGCCGGAGATCGAGGTGGTCGGGCCGCGCCGCCACCAGGGACTGGTGCTGCGGCGGCGGCTGCACTACTTCGGCTTCGAGCTGGAAACCGTGGTCGAACCGCTGGAGGGCGAGGTCCAACCGGAGGTCCTGCCGCTCGTGCGGGACGCGCTCACCGACGCGTTGCTGGCCGGCGGTACCGTGCATCCCGACCAGGCCCGCCTCCGGCGGGCGCGGGAGCTCTTGGGGGAGCTGTGGCGCCGCTCGGGCGGTACCCTGAAGGCCGCCGCCCCCGAGGCGCTCTGGCGGCGGGTGCGCGAGCAGCTCGAATCCGTCACCAGCTGGCAGAGCTTTCTCGCGACCCGCATCCAGCTCGACCCGGACGAGCTGGTGTCCGCCGAGGAGCGGGACCGGCTGCTCGCCCTGCCATCCGGGGTGCGGCTGTTCGGCGACGTCGCTCCGATTGATTACGAAGTCTCCTCGGAGGGTCCCGTCGCCCGGCTCCGGCTCCGGGAGGGGCAGGCCCGCCGGCTCCGCGAGGCGGACCTTCCTCGGCTCGATCGGCCGCTCCGGTTCGCGGTGGTGCGAGGGAACCGGCCCGCGGTGCGCGCCGAATCGCTGGAAGAGCTGGGGCGCGTGGTCCGGGACCTGCCATTCCGGGAGCGGCGGGGCACGGTCCGATCACGGCGCCGGCGGTGACGGGAAGCTCGTGTCCATGATGCCCCGGCCTCGCTCGTCTCCTCCCGCAGGCCGGTCTGAAACCACCCCCAGACCCCGGTCGTAGAGGAGGCCTATGACGGAACTCACGTCCAGTTCGACACCTACGCCATCGGTGTTCTCTCCGCTCGCGAAGGCCCTGCTGGACGGCTTCGCCGAGGGGGTTGTCGTGTTCGATCCGCAGGGCCGAGTGGTGTACGCCAATCAGCCCGCGCGCGAGGCGTTGAAGGACCTGTTCCAGGCGAACGAAACCGCGGGGACCCTCATGCCACGGCTCGCGGCCATGGGAGGGCGGCTCCGCCCGCTACGGGTCGGGAACCTGGAATTGGGCGAGGCGATGTTCATCCCCGGGCTCGACGGCCCCACCACGCTCGCCGACCGGGAGCGGGAAGCGATCGTCCGGACCCTCGACGCGCACGGCTGGAAACTGGCCGAGACCGCCCGGCACCTGGGCATCAGCCGTACGACCCTGTGGCGCCGCCTCAAGGCGTATGGGCTTCATCGCGACGGGCGCACGCGCCTGGCCCGGCAGGTGAACGGGACCCCCTGAGCGAAGCGAGACGTTTCGCCGGGCCGGGCGGACCGACCCCACGGATGCAGGAGGAGCCGGATTCCTAGGTTCCCCACTCCTGCATCGGTGGGGTCATGGTTGCCCAGGGCGGCTGGGGCCGCTGCCCTCTGGCCCCGTCGTCGCCCCTGCGGAAGTAGGGGCCCAGGCCGGCCCTCGCCCTTCCGTCACCCCTGCGGAAGCAGGGGTCCAGGCCGGCCCTCGCCCTTCCGTCACCCCTGCGCACGCAGGGGTCCAGGCTGGCTCTCGCCGTTCCGTCACCCCTGCGGAAGCAGGGGTCCAGACTGGCCGATCCCGGTGGCCCCTGGATGCCCGCTTGCGCGGGCATGACGGAGGGATCGGCGGGCCTGGTGGTGACTGGATGCCCGCTTGCGCGGGCATGACGGAGGTGCCTCGCCGTCACGCCTGCCCTTCCGTCACCCCTGCGGAAGCAGGGGTCCAGGCCGGCCGATCCCGGTGGCCCCTGGACGCCCGCTTGCGCGGGCATGACGGAGGTGCCTCGCCGTCACGCCTGCCCTTCCATCACCCCTGCGGAAGCAGGGGTCCGGGCCGGGCCTCGCCCTTCCGTCACCCCTGCGCAGGCAGGGGTCCAGGCCGGCCGATCCCGGTGGCCCCTGGATGCCCGCTTGCGCGGGCATGACGGAGGGTACCGCCGTGCCCCTCACCCGCCCCCACTGCTGGCCTGCCGGCGCTGCGGCGCCTAGCTTCCTCCGGGATGGCAAACCGAGGCGGGCCACACCTGTGTTTCGCGGGGCTGGCGGCGGCGCTCGCCGGCTGCGACGCGCTCCCCTCGAGGCCCGCCCTCGAGGTGCGCTGGACGGGGCGAGACACGGGGCGTCTCGAGAGCCAAGCCCAGGCTTTCTGGTGTCCGGGTGTGGCGCGGCTCGAGATCCGGGGGGTACAGGGCGATGCGGGCGCCGGGCTCGTGCTCTACGCCCGGAGCGAATCCAGTGCCGCGCCGGAATCAGGGGCCTATCCCGTCTTCGATCCGCTCCCTGACACGGGTACGCCGCGCCCCGGCAGCGCGGTGGCGCTTCGGCTCTTCACCCAGACGCTCATCAAGGGGTACCGGGGCGATTCCGGCTCCGTGGCCCTCGCCCGCCGGGGCCGGACCTGGAGCGCCCGGATCGCCGCCCGGCTCCTCACCATGGGCGGCGGAGACACGGTGTGGCTCACCGGCGTGGCGCGGGGCGTGGTCCCCCGGGTGGCGCCGGAACGCTGCCCCGACTCGCTCCCGCGGTCCGAGTCGCTGCGGCCCGGCCCGCCGCCGGAGTAACTTCCAGCCCATGGCGATGACCTACTTCCGCAAGGGTTTCGGGCTCCGGGAAGCCATCGCGGGCCAGCTGGCCGGCGACTATTCGAGCGCCGTGGTGGACGCGTTTCGCGCCAACGACTACCGGCTCACGGCCGGACCGCTCACCTTCCGTCTGGCCCGCGATTTCGGGTTCTGCTACGGCGTGGACCGCGCGGTGGAGTACGCGTACGAGACCCGCACCAAGTTCCCCGATCGCCGGCTCTTCCTGGTCGGCGAGATCATTCACAACCCGCATGTCAACGCCAAGCTCACCGGGATGGGGATCGCCATTCTCGCCCGGCCCCGCGAGGGCGAGTTCGACTTCTCCGCCCTCACTCCCGACGATGTGGTGATCCTGCCGGCCTTCGGGGTCACCAAGGCCGATTTCGACCGGCTCCGGGCCATCGGATGCGTGCTGGTGGACACCACCTGCGGCTCCGTGCTCAACGTGTGGAAGCGGGTGGAGAGCTACGCGCGCGACGGCTTCACCGCCCTGATTCACGGGAAGCACTATCACGAAGAGACCCGCGCCACGGCGAGCCAGGTGACCAAGTACCCGGGCGGCCGCTTTCTGGTGGTGCTGGACATGGCGGAGGCCCGGCTCGTCTGCGACGTGATCGAGGGCACCCGGGCGCCGAAGGAGGTCGCGGCCCGGCTCGCGCACGCCGCGTCGCCGGGGTTCGATTTCGCCAAGGACCTGGCGCGGGTGGGGCTCGCCAATCAGACGACGATGCTGGCCGGCGAGTCGCTCGCCATCGCGCACGAGGTGCGCCGGAGCATGATCCGCCGCTACGGCCAGGCCGAGCTGGAGCGGCATTTCCGGAGCTTCGACACGATCTGCTCCGCCACCCAGGAGCGGCAGGACGCGGTGCTCAAACTGCTGGAGGACCCGCCCGACCTCATGATCGTGGTGGGCGGCTACAACTCGAGTAATACCACCCATCTGGCGGCGCTGTGCCGGTCCCGCGGGGTGACCACCTACCACATCGAGGACGCCACCGCGGTGGACCTGGACAGCGGCCGGCTCCGCTACCAGCCGGCGGTGAAGGCCCCCGAGGCCACGATCGAGGGCTGGCTCGCGGGGGTCCGCACCATCGGGATCACGGCCGGGGCCTCGACGCCTAACAACAAGATCGGGGAGACCGTGCTCCGGATCTGCGCGGTGGCCGGGGTCGAACTGGACTGACCGGCGGGGCCGGACCGGTTGGACGGCCGGGGCCGCGTTCCGGTGCCGTTTCGCCCCGACCGCGGCACGGCGTTCCCGCCTCTCGCCCGAGCCCCGCCGAGGCTCCGTCCCGTCCGGCCTGGCCCCGTTCCTGCACGTCTCGACAGCCGGCGGTGTCCGGCGGGCTACGGTGACTCTTCGGGAGCCGGCGATCTAGCGCGCTGGAGCCGCGAACGATACAATCTCAGCCCTTTTCGGGGTCGAGGCCCCTTCGCGATGCCGCGGATTCGGAACGATGCGTACGAGGTCGTGCAGGCTGCGATCCGGGCCATGCCGGGCGTGACCAGCAAACGGATGTTCGGCGCGGCGGCGTTCTTCACCGCGGGCCGGATGTTCGCCTTCCTGTTCGACGAGGCCATCGTCCTCAAACTCCCGGAATCCGAACGCCAGGCGGTTCTGGATACCCGGGTCGCGCGCCCCTTCCTTACCAATGAGCGGGCGCCGTTCGGCCGCTGGGTGGAGACCACGATCCTCGGCACCGAGGCGATGGGCCGCGCCATCCGCCTCGCCGCCGCCGCCCACGCGCTCGCCGCCGCACCCGCCCACGACGGGCCCCGGCGGCGCCGGAGCCCGCTCAGGCGGCGCGTGCCACGAGTTCGGCGATCGCCGCAATCGTAAGCGGCGCGCTCCCCTCCGCGCGGTTGTTCACCAGCACATAGGCCGGGATCCGGAGCGCCGCCGCCTGGCGGACGAGCCGGGCCACGTCCTCCCGCAGGCGCGGGTTGGGCTCCCGAATGCGATCGTAGGGGGCGAAAGCGTCCACGGCCTCGCTGTAAGTGCGGCCCGGCCGGAGCAGGATCCGGGCGACGGTGAACGTCGCCGAGAAGGCACCGGCGAGATCGAGCTGGTCGCCGACCGGCGGCATCCGGGTCCAGGAGTTGAACACGTGCGCCACGTTGTGCTCGCGGAGCACGGCGAAGTAGGGCGGCTGGAGGAACTCGGGATTGCGGACCTCCACCGCGTAGGACGCCTCGCGCGGAAGCCGGGAAAAGAACCGGTCCAGCCGGTCGGCGAACTCCTGGGCGCCCAGGCGCGCCGAGCGGCCGATGGTCTGAAACTCGAAGACGAAGGGGCCCAGGTGCCCCTCGAAGTGGGCGAGGTAGGGGTCCAGGACTTCGGCCCGGAAGACGTCAGGGTTCAGAAAATCGGGGTTCCGCTCCCCTCCGCCCGTGGGGTAGCGGGCCTTGGGGAAGGTGTGGACGGTGATCCGGTCCCACACCTTGCTCACCGCCGGGAAGCCGGGGGGCAGGAAGCGGGCGTAGCTGAGCAGGGTACGAGGGGCGGGCGGCCCGTAGAAACTCGAGTCGATCCCCACCGTCCGGAAGAGCGGAAAGCGGGCGTACTCCTCGAGCATCCTGGCGGCGGCGCCCGACTTGGGATAGTCACGGTGATAGACCAGCCCCTTCCACCCCGGATAGTTCCAAGTGGAGGTGCCGAACAGGGTGGTCTCCGGCAGCCGGGCGGCGAGGTCGCGGAGCTCGGCCGGGGTGGGGAGCGGCGGTGGGAGCGGCGCGTCAGCCATGGTGCCCCGACCTCCGGGTCGGGCCGGGCTCAGGGTCCCGGCTCGATACGGTAGACCGTTCCCGCCTCGGTCGTGAGGTACAGTTCACCCGCCGCATCCTCTCCGAAGCTCGGCACGTTGCTCCCGGGGTCGAGTGACGGCCAGTCGGTCCGGTCCGCCGCCTGGCCGTTCACCCAGCGGAAACTCCGCACCCAGTGGGAACAGTAATCGGAGTAGAAGTAATGCCCGCGGAGCGCGGGGATGGCGTTGCCGCGGTAGACGTATCCGCCGGTGACCGAACAGCCCTCGCCATGGGTGTAATCCAGGACTGGAAGGGTGAGCCCCGCGCGGTTGCAGGTCGTCGCGTTGTAGCAGAGGGTGCCTTCCATGATGTTCCACCCGTAGTTCTCTCCCCCGCGGCTACCCGCGGGCGCTACGTTCACCTCCTCGCGAGCGCCCTGGCCCACGTCGGCGATGTAGAGATCGCCGGTCTGGCGATCGAAGCTGAACCGCCAGGGATTGCGGAGGCCATAGTTCCAGAGTTCGGGCCGGAAGCCGGCCGCCGAGAGGTACGGGTTGTCCGGCGGGATCGCGTAGCCCGGTCCCTGCCCGCCCACGTCCAGGCGGAGCAACGAGCCCAGGAGGTCGCGCCGGTCCTGGCCGGTTCCCAGGGGGTCGCCGCCGCCGCCCCCGTCGCCCAGGCCCAGGTACAGGTAGCCGTCCGGGCCGAAGGCGACCATGCCGCCATTGTGGTTGTCGAACGGTTGAGGGACCGTGAGAATCGAATCGGCGGACGCCGGGTCGGAGCGGTCCGGGTCGCCTGACATCACCCGGTAGCGCACCACCCGCGAGTCCCCGGCCCGGTCCGTGTAGCTCACGATGAACCGGCCGCTCGTGGCGTAGTCGGGAGCGAAGGCCATGCCGAGGAGGCCCTGTTCGCTCCCGGTCGAGACCGAGTCGGTGAGATCGAGGAAGGGGGTGGCGAGCAGGATGCCGCGGCGGATCACCCGGATCGTGCCGGTCTTCTCCACGACGAACAGCCGATCGACATCGCCGGGCGGGGCGGTGAGGAACAGGGGCCGGCTCAGTCCCCGGGCCACTTCGCGGAGCACGAGATTGACCGGCGCGGCCGTGACGGTGATCGCCCGCGTGGCCTGGGCCGACGCGCCACCCCCGTCGGTGGCGGTGAGGGTGATCAGGTGATCGCCGGCGGAGAGCGCGGTGACGGTGAGGGGCGCCCCGGTCCCCAGCGGCCCGTCCAGCGAGCTGGCCCACACGAGTGCGGCGCCGGTGAGCGGCCCATCCTCGGGATCGGTGGCCCCGCCATCGAGCGTCACAGCCGTGCCCACGGTGAAGCGGCTGCCCGGGGCCGGGCTCGTGATCTGTACCGCAGGCGGGAGATTGCCGCCGCTCGCCGGCGTCACGGTGAAGTGGACCACCGCCTGGCCGCTCGCGCCGCGCGAGTCGGAAGCCCGGAGCGTTACGGTGTGCATCCCGGGGGAGAGCGTGGCGACCTGGAGCGCCTCCCCGGTGCCCAGCGGGCCATCGAGGTCGCTGGACCAGGCCAGCGCAGCACCGCTCAGGGTTCCCTCCTCGGGGTCGGTAGCACTCCCCTGGAACGCGACCGCCACGCCTTCCGGATGGGAGCTGCCTTCGAGCGGGGCGGCGATCGCGGCGGTGGGCGCGCGATTGGCGGGGGCTGCGGGATCGGTGCCGCACGCCAGGAGCAGCGCGAGAAGTACTGCGGACCAGGGGCGGGAGAGCGCGGGAGGCATGGATCAAAAGTATGGGCGCGAGTCGCCGGCCGGGCCCGTGACGTCGCTCACCGGTGGCGTGCCCCGTGCTGGAGGACCGGGCCTACCCGGCCTCCGGCGCGGTCGTACCGCTCGTCCGGGGGGCGACGGCCACGGCGACCTCGATCCCGCGGCGCACGCTCTCCGTCACCACGCAGAAATCCTCGAACAACTCCAGGCAGCGCGCGGCGCGCTCGCGATCCAGCTCGGCGACGGTGGGCTCGACGCGGACGGAGAGCGCCGTGATTCGCCAGCGGCCGCGCTCGTTCCGGGCCAGGGTGCCCTTGACGGCGGTCCGAAAGGCAACGACCGGGATCCGGGCCTTCGCGAGGCAGAAGAGGAGGCTCGCGCTCAGGCAATGACCCACCGCCGCGGCAAGGAGCCGGGCCGGGTTGGGGCCCGCACCACCGCCCACGGGCGGCGATTCGTCCACTGTGAGCGGCGGCAGCCCCAGACCGGCGAACTCGACGCCGAATTGCATGCCGCGCTCGCGGGTCAGGATCACCTCGAACCCCGTTTCCTCGGTCATCCGCCGCTCCTTGCTGGTTCTAGCCTCGCCGCTGCCGGCTGAACCCATGATGAACGCCGGCTAAGTTTTCCTTCACGCCCTGTGTCGCGGGACCGTCACCGTCGTTTCATGTTGCCGCTGCAGATTGGAGCCGACCCTCGCCTCGGAGCGGGAACCATGAATGCGGCCCATCTCCACCTCGTCGTGAATCACCTCCCGGTCGCCGGGCTCCTGTTCGGGATCGCCTTGTTCGCCGCGGCCCGGATTCGGCGGAGCGAGGATCTGGCCAGAGCCGCACTCTGGACCTTCTTCCTCACCGGGGTTGCCGGACTCGGGGCCTATCTCACCGGCAGCGGCGCGGAAGAAACCGTGGAAGGCCTGGCGGGCGTCTCGGAACGCCTCGTCGAGCGCCACGAGGAAGCGGCACTGCTCGCCACGGCGGCCGCCGGGGTGGCCGGCCTCATCGCCCTCACCGGATTGATCGGACTCCGGCGGGGTTCGGCGTTCCCGGGCTGGTTCAACGCCGCCATGCTTGCGGGCGCGCTCGTGGCCGGCGGACTCATGGCCCGGGCTGCCAACCTGGGAGGGCAGATTCGCCATCCCGAGATCCAGGGGACCGCCCTCGCGGGGCCGGGGGAGGAAGCCGGAGGCGGGGAGCACGACACCGGTGGCGACGCGGACGAGGACGACGACTGAGCGCGTCATGGGGTCCTCCGCTCGGGAAAGGGGGCGCGCTCCGCCACGCGCTCCAGTCGGTCCAGCTGTGTGACCGTGAGCGTCACCGCGCCGAATTCCTCCTCGACCTTGCCCCGAAAGAGGAAGGGACCTTCGTCGAAGAGGATGTGCCCCCGGGCCCGATAGACCTCGGGGAAAAGCACTGCCTCGATGAGCCCGTCGCCGTCGTCGAAGGTGACGAACTCCATCGGCTCGTCGTGAATGGTCCGGACCGGCTTGGCCGTGGTGAGGAGACCGGCGCAGAGCACCGATCGGCCCACGTGGCGGGGGAGCTCGGTGCTCCGCACGATCCGGAACCGCCGCAACGCCTCGGCGTGGAGTTGCATGGGGTGGACATCGGTCGCGAACCCGAGGAGCGCATACGCCTCCCGGCGGCGGCGGTCGGGGGGGTATTCGCGGAGCGCAGGCGGCCGCCGGAACCCTCCGGGATTCCGGGGCTCCGAGCTTCCGGGACCGGGATCCCACAACCCCTGGGTGCCGGAAGCTTTGCCGCCCCGCGCTTCCGACAGGGTCTGGTCCACCCACCACAGCATCATCGGCCGGGTCCACCCGTTCGCGATCGAGTCGCAGGCCCCCACCTTGATGAGGAGCCGCAGATCCTCGGCGGCGAGGCCGGTGCGCGACCAGAAATCGGGAAGCGACGTGTAGGGACGTCCCGGGTGCCTTCCCCTCACGATCCGCGCCATCGCATCGTCTGACAACCCCTTGACGAACTGCAACCCGATCCGCACCTCCCGCTCCCGGCCGGTGGTGCGGACGTCGCTGGCATTCACGTCAGGTGGAAGGACGGTGAGCCCCATGCGCATCGCCTCGGCGACGTAGGCGAACGGGGCGTAGAAGCCGCCCCCGTTGGCGAGGACGGCCGCCATGAACTCGGCCGGATAGTGCGCGCGGAGATAGCAGGCGTGCTGCGCCACCCGGATATAGGAGCAGGAGTGGCCCTTGCAGAAGCTGTAGCCGGCGAACGACATCACCATCTCCCACACCCGCTTCGCCGTCTCCGGATCGCGCCCCAGCGCGGCCGCGCCGGCGAAGAACTCTTCGGCGTAGGCGGCGAGCTGCTTCAGGGGCCGTTTCTTGGACAGCGCCTTGCGAAGCCCGTCGCCCGTGGCGAGCGGCATCCCCGCGAAGGTCGCACAGACGTTGACCACATCCTCCTGATAGACCATGACCCCGAAGGTCTCGGCGAGGGTGTCGCGGAGCGAGGGGTCGAGCGGCTCGTACGGCTTCCCGTGCAGCCGCTCCAGGTAGAGCCGGATGAACCGGTTGGAGGCCGGCCGGATGATGCTGGTGTTGAGCACCAGCAGCTCGAAGGTGTCGGCCCGCGACTTGGCGCAGAGCAGCCGCGACGCGGGGCTCTCGGTGTAGAAGACCCCCATGGTGCGCCCGGTCCGGAAGAGCGCCCGGGTGGGCTCGTCCTCCTCCGGGTCGCTCGAAGTGTAATCGATCACCCGGCCGGTATGGGCCCGCACCGCCGCGATGGCGTCGCGGATCACCGCGAGCGAGCGGTTGCCGAGCAGGTCGATCTTCACCAGGCCAGCGTCCTCCGCGCCGTCCTTCTCGAACTGGATCACGGGGACAGCGAGGCCATCGGCGCCTCCCGCCCCGGAGAGCCGTTTGGCGGCCCGCTCCACCGGCACATAGTTGGTGAGGGCGTCAGGCACGATGACCACCCCGCCCGGGTGCACCGAGAGGTGCCGGGGGGCGCCGACCAGCGACTGGGCCAGGGCAGCCAGCTCCCGCCAGATCGCGGGGAGGTGGAGCCCCCGGAAGTTGGGGTGTGCCGCCAGGAGATCGGCGATGGAGGCCTCCTCCAGGAACCAGGGGAAGCGCCGGGTGATCTCCCGGATCTCGCCGGGCGGCCGGCCGTGGACCTTGGCCACCTCGCGCAGGGCGCCGCGGAGCCGGAAGCAGTTGTGGTTGGCCACCATCGCCGAGCGGGGGTGGGGATACTTCCGGAACACGTAGGCGAGCACGGCGTCGCGCTCGTCCCAGGGAAAGTCGAGGTCGATGTCCGGCGGGTCGCGGCGCTCGGGGTTGAGAAACCGCTCGAAGAGGAGCCCGGCGCCTAACGGGTCTACGTGGGTGATGCCGAGACAGTAGCTCACGAGCGAGTTGGCGACGGATCCCCGGCCGCAGTGGGTGGGGCCGTGCCGGACGATGTCGTGCACCACCAGGAAGTACTCGGCGAAGCGCTTTTGCCCGATGATCGCGAGCTCGTGCTCCAGCCGGTCGCGCGTCACCGGAGCCACGACGCCGTAACGGCGGGCTGCTCCCTCGTATGCCAGGGCGCGGAGCCGGGCGAGCGCATCGTCCGGGTCGCGGGAGGCCTCGTCGCGCGGCGCGATCACCCGCTCCCCCACCGGGATCCGGTAGCGGCAGCGATCGGCCAGCTCGCCGGCCCGATCCAGCGCCTCCGGGCAGTCGGGGAAGTGGCGCGCGAGATCGGCGGCAGGGCGGAGCCAGGCGCCCGGAGGGGCCGCGATGATGGGAGGCGAGGCTTCAGGGTTTCCGGGACTCGGAGGCCGGTCTTTCGTCTCGGCATCTCCCAACCCCGCCATCCCCGCGTTCCTCGCGATCGCCACCCGGAGCCGATGCCGGGGCCAGTCCTCCGGATGGGCGAACATCACGCCGCCGGTCACCACCGCGGGGATGCCGAGCCGGCGGGCGGCCGCGGCGACCGCATGGCGTTCCTTGCCGGGCCGGAGCTCGGCGTAGACGTCTCGTGGTCCCGAGAGCCGGACCACGCGCTCGAGGAAGCCGGCGTCGCAGGAGAGGAGGAGGAGCCCCTCGCGATCGGCGGCCAGGAGGGTCGAGAGGCTGGGTGCGGCGGGGCCGTCATCGCCGGTCGTCCCACCTGACCCCGGGCCCGGACTCCCCCAGTGGATCGCCGTCACCGCCCGGCACAACGCTCCCCATCCCGGCTCGTCCACGGCGAGCGCCACCGCTTCTTCCCCGCCGGCGACCAGATGAGCGCCCAGGATCGGCCGGATGCCCCGTGCCAGCGCCGCCTGCTGGAACTCCACGGCCCCGTACACGCCGTTGATGTCGGTGCAGGCGAGGGCGGTGAACCCGCGCGCCGCCGCGGCCTCCACCAGCGCCTCGGGGCTCGAGACCCCCGAGCCCAGGGAGAACCAGGAGTGGACGTGGAGGTGGATGAACATGCCGGCGTGCGATATATCTTGAGGCTTCGTGGCGCCGTCCCGTGACCGGTCGCCCGGGACGCTAGGCACCGGTCGCTCGTTTCCTCTCACCGATGCCCGGGCCAATGCATGCGATCGTCTACACCGCCGCCGGCGGTCCCGAGGTCGTCACGCTCCGCGAGGTTCCGACTCCCGACCCGGGCCCCGAGCAGGTGCGGGTGCGGGTTCGGGCCGCCGGGCTGAATCGGGCCGATGTGCTGCAGCGCCGCGGCGCGTATCCGGCTCCGCCCGGCTGGCCCGCGGACATTCCCGGTCTCGAGTACGCCGGCGAGGTCGAGGCGCTGGGCGCCGAGGTGACCCGCTGGCGGGCCGGCGACCGGGTGATGGGGCTCGTGGGGGGCGGCGCCCACGCCGAGTACGTCGTGGTGCACCAGGACGAGGCGCTGGCGGTTCCGGCCGGGCTGTCCTGGACCGAGGCGGCCGCGATCCCCGAGGCCTTTCTGACGGCCTGGGACGCGCTGGCGATCCGGGGCCGGGTCCGGGCCGGCGAGCGGGTGCTCATCCACGCGGTGGGGAGCGGGGTGGGGACCGCGGCCGTGCAGCTCGCGGCCCGGATGGGAGCCACGCCGATCGGCACCTCGCGGCAGGTCGCGAAGCTCGAGCGGGCCCGGGCGTACGGACTGCTCCAGGGCATCGACACGAGCCGCGACGCGTTTCGCGAGGCGCTGCGCGAGCCGGTGGACGTCATCGTTGATGTGTTAGGTGGTCCCGCCTTCGCCGACAATCTCGCGGTGCTCGCCCCCCGCGGCCGCCTGGTGCTGCTCGGCCTGCTCCAGGGTCCCCGCGCCGAGGCGAGCCTCGAGCCGGTGCTCCGGAAACGGCTGGAAGTGATCGGCAGCGTCATGCGGACCCGGACGCTCGCGGAACGGGTCGAGCTGGTGCGGGAGTTCGGCGAGCGGGTGCTGCCCTGGTTCGAGGCGGACGCGGCGGGTGCGACAGCCGGGGGGGGCGAGGCCGCCCGCCGGTCCGCCGCTCCGCCGGTCCGTCCCGTAGTGGGGGCCGTCTTCCCGATGCGCGAGATCGCCCGGGCCCACGAGGCGATGGAGCGGAACGAGGTCTTCGGGAAGATCGTGCTCCAGTGGTGAAGGCGGGTCACGGGCCCCTCCGGCAGCCGTGCGCGTGGCGGATCCCTGCCGCTCCCCACCGGGTGCGGATCCGGTCCATGGCGTGCTGGAGCCGAACGGCTCGGTCCGATGCTCGGCCCTCCCGGCCCACCCTGACGAGGGCCGGCTCGCCCGGCCCGTCACCGCCCGTCCGGTCCGCTCCCTCGTCCCACAGCTCCAGCTGGCACGCCGCCTCCAGGAACCGATCCAGCGTCACCCCCACGGCCCGCACCGCCACTGTTCGCCGGTTGGCGAGCGCCAGGGCGCGGCACGCGGCGTCGTAGAGCTCGAGGTCGAGCGCCGCCGGCGCGAGGGGGACGCTCCGCCTGGCGGCGGCATAGTCGCTCCAGGCGAGGTGGACGGTCAGCCGGCGGGCGGCGAGCCCGCGCCGGCGGAGGTGGTGCCCCAACCGCTCGGTGAGATAGCGGAGCACCCGGTGGAGCACCGCCACGTCGTTGGTGTCGCTGGCGAGGGTATGGACCGCGCGGAACTCGGCTCGGGCCGCGGGCGGAAGGACCGGGCGCGGGTCGATGCCGCGGGCGTGGGCGTGGAGCAGGCGGCCCGGCGGCCCGAAGACCTGCGCCAGGTCGTCGGGGTCGAGCGCGGCGATCTCGCCGATCCGCTCGAGCTGGTACTCGTCGAGTCGCTCGCGGATGTCAGGCGCGAGCCCGGGGAGCAGCCCGACCCGCTGCGGCGCGAGAAAGGCGGGCTCGTCACCGGCGCCAACCTCCAGCAGCGCGGGACCCCGGTCCCGCAGGGCCGCGGGACTGCCGCCTGCCGCCTTGACGACCTCCGACGCCACCTCGCTCACCAGCTTGTTCCGGGCCACGCCCGCGGAGAGGGGGAGGCCCAGGCGCTCGCGCACCTCGCGGGCGATCCGCGCCGCCACGTCCACCGCGGACCCGAAGAGCCGGCCGGTGCCGGTGAGATCGAGATAGGCATGGCCGTACCACCGGGGCTCGATGACCGGGGTGTAGCGGGCCAGGATCTCGTGCAGCGCCCGCGAGGCGCGGGCGTAAAGCCGGGGGTTGGGGGGGCGGATGACGAGATCGGGACAGCGCTTCCGCGCCAGGCGAACCGGCATGCCGCGGGTGATGCCCGCGGCGCGCGCCTCGGCGGAAAGGGCCAGGACCGTCGCCCGGTCGGCCCCCGGCGCCGCCACCACGATGGGCCGGGAGCGGAGCGCGGGCGCCACCAGGCACTCCACCGTGGTGCAGAAGGCGGGCGGGTCGATGAAGACGACGGAACGTTGCATGGCTGTTCTGGCCAGCGAACGGTCAACGGTGAACGGCGACCGGGCCGACGGATGACCGGATGTCACCAATCCCCGTTGACCCTTGACCGTCCACCATAGCCGGTTCATCCCACGGGAACGCCACCTGCTCTTCCGCCGCGGCCTGCCGGCTCGCCGCTCCCGCTCCCGCCCCCGCCCCCGCCCCTGTCCCCGTCCCTGTCCGGTGCCGCCGGCGGCCCTCGTGGGCGGGGAAGCCGTACTCGCGCTGGAGGGACCGGAGCCGCCGGGCGAGGGCGTCGGCATAGGCGCGGCTCGGGTTGTCCCGCCCGTCGTAGTGCCGGGCGTAGCGCCGGGCGAGTTCGGGGAACTCCCGCGCGAGGTGGGGCAGCAACGTGGCCCGCGCCGCGGGGCCGAGCCGGAGCGGGAACCCCACCACGAAGCGGGCGCCCGCCTCACGAGCCGCGGCCATCAGGGCGGCGAGCGACGCGCGGCTGTCGGTGAGGCCGGGGAGGATCGGCGCCACCAGGAGCCCGGCGTGGATCCCGGCACCGGTGAGCCGGGCCAGGGCGCGGAGCCGGGCCCGGGGCGTCGGCGTCCGGGCCTCGAGCCGCCGGAGCAGGCTCGCGTCCATCGAGGCGAGCGAGAGGTTGACCGTGAGGTCGTGCCGCTCGGCCAGCCGGCAGAGCAGGTCGAGGTCCCGCACCACGAGCGGCGACTTGGTGATGATGCCTACCGTAAGCCCCCGCCAGCCGAGCAGCGCTTCCAGGATGCTCCGGGTGAGGCGAAACCGCCGCTCGGCGGGCTGATAGGGGTCGGTGGCGGTGCCGATCACGAGCGAGCTCCCCTGGAGCTTGGCCGGGCACAGGGTCCGCCGGAGCACGGCCGCGGCCGTGGTCTTGACGAGGATCCGGCGCTCGAAGGCGAGCCAGGGCGGACCGTCAACCGCGCGCGCGCCCTCCGCCCGTTCCACCCTCCATTTGTGCGTCTCCCGGGCGTAGCAGTACGTGCACCCGAACTCGCACCCCACGTAGGGGTTGAGCGACCAGAAACCCATCCCGGTGGTGGCGGGCGAGTTGAGGATCGCCTTGACCGGGACCGCATGGAACGTGGTGCCGCGCTGCCGGGCGTCGAGCAGGGGGAGTCCGGCAGCCGGGCGGTACGACGGCAGGGTGGCCGGGAACTCGAGCTGAGGCTGGGGATGGGTTGCCATATCGCCCTCTCGTACCTACCTAGCGCCTTACCCGTCCTAGCGTCTTACCGCCTGAGGTGCTCGTCGTGCCGCCGGAGCCGAACCAGGAGCTCGGCCCACTCGAGCTGGCCGGCGAGGGCTCGCGATCTGGATGTCAGGCACGGTGGCGCCTCTGATTCAGGGTTGGTCGTGAGTCGGTCGGAACGCTTTCGGCAAGGGCCTGGGCCAGCCAGCATCCGGTCCCCGGCGCCCCGCAGACGGCGCCCGGGGCGCAGCATCGCGCGGGTGGTTCGCCGGGCAGGGCTTTCCTCACGAGCCTCCCTGCCGTCGGCACGGGACGACTGCCAGGGAGGCCCCTGAGGGACCTCCTCTCCGCTTCGGCCGGGGAAGTGGTTCGGCTCCCCGGCTGGCGGTGCCGTCGTCGGAACATCATGAGGAAGGCACTCTCGCTCACCGTCCTTACCGTCCTGGCGTCCTACTGACACCTTCCCCACCCGCACTGTCGGCAGGTGATGCAGCCCGAGTTGTGAACCACCGGTCCGGCGCACTCGGGGCAGACCAGGATGTTGATGTGCACCAACGGGTTATAGGTGGTTGGCTGGAGAGACGGATTGCCGGGGGTTGGGGTGGTGGGAGTCACGGGGTCCTCGACTTCGGCAAATTTTCGGTACATGTATACCGAATATATACCGAAAGTCGTGGAGGTCAAGGCACCCGGCTTGCTGTTCGCATGGAAACGATGTTGACGTACCCATATCTTACCTCAGATTAGGCACTTACGCTGTGCCACAGAGAGGCGTGTCCAGTGCCCCAGACTGAACTGAGCCGAAACGCCCAGGTTCTTCGCTATTTCTTGACCGAGGCACCAGGCATCGGCCGCACCCAGCTTGTCAAGTTCGCCTACCTGGCCGATTGCGAGGCCCGAAAGTACCTCGGTCGGGCCATTTCGACCTTCCGGTATGTCCTATACCACCATGGACCGTTCGACCCAGCCTTCTACGGCGCTCTGGAGGAGCTCAAACAGGGCGGGTTCGTCACCGAAACTCCGACGGTGTTTCCCAATGGTTACGAGGGCTACCACGTTCATCCCACCTCGCGGAGCGTGGAGTTCCGTTTCACCTTGCCCGAGGTGGAGCTCCTGCGCTACGTCGCCCAGACCTACCTGGGCATGACTGCGCGGGACCTGTGCGATGACGTGGTATACCAGACCGAGCCGATGCGGGAGGCGAGGATGAACGAAGAGTTGCCGATGGACCGGCTGAACAATCAGGAGAGGAAGGAACTCGGGTTCGACCTCGAGCAGCTCCTCGCGAGTGAAGCCTCGGTCGCCGCCGGCCGTCATCGCCCGCTGGCCGAGGCGATCCGTGAGCTACGCGCTCGATATCACTCCTGAGGCTGAAGCTCGGCTGGCTCGCCTCATCGAGTTGCTCCCGCCCGCGCGGCGCGGTGCCGCGTTGGACGCAGTCCTCACGCAGTTGACCACCCTGGCCGCCAACCCCCGCCTGGCGGTTCCCGCCGCGGTGGGCCGCCCAGTGTACCGATTCAGCTTCGTTGCTGAGGACACCACCTACTACTGGGCCGCCACGTTCCGGTATTCCCTCGATGAGAGGGCCATCGTAGTGACAGACGTTTTCCGGACTCAGCTTTAGGGATGCTCATGAGGAGGAGCAGAAGCAGGCGGACCGAAGGCTAGGGCCTTTCCCCCCGCCGTGTCTCTTGGTCGGATCTTACAGGGTTGAAGAACAGGTGCCCCCCGCCGCGCCATCGCCGGTCGCTGTTCAGCACCTTCCTACGGATTCCCATGTGGCGGCGCCGTATCGAGCAGGCCCCGAAACACGTACCCTAGCATCTCCCCGTCCGTGCCTGCCCGATACCAACCCCGCTGGAGCGAGTCCACCATCACGGTGTCCCCGGGGCGGAGGACGTGAACGACCGGAGCGGTGGGGCTTCGGGCGGCTCGGACATTGACCCAGGTCGTGGCGTAGCGGACTTCCGCCGAGCCGGTGTCGCCCGGTTCGGCGGCAGGGGCCTCCACTGGTTCCCGCAGCTCTGGAGACGGCTCCTGTTCGCGGGCCGGAGCGGCAGGTTGCGCCAAATCCCTAGCCCGAGGCCGGGACTCCCTGGGCGGTTCCGCCCGGGCGGGACGGGAAGAGTCCACTGCGGCCTCCGTGCCCGATGGCGGAGCGCCGGTGATGCCCGAGGGGGGAGCGCCGGTGACAATCGTGGGCTGGTCTCGCACCGCGTTCACCACGACCACAATCGCCACGGCGCCGGCGATGAAGAGCCCGAGCCTGACCCGCCCGGGCCCGGCCGACGGTGCGATCCGACGAGAGGGGAACTGCGTCTCGAACGGATGCCCGCACTTCGGGCATTGCGTGGCGACGGGGAGCGCCTTCTGGCCGCACTGCGGGCAATGGATGTAGGTCAGTTGCGCCATGGCGGGGCAGGCCAGCCTCTGGGGGACCCACCCAATCTGCAGCGGATGACCGCCGTGGGCCAGCGGGATCCGGTGAGGCCGAGGTGCGAACGGGGACCGCAGAACCCCTCCCTGTGGTCTCGGCGTGCTCGGTGGATCGTCCGCCGATGACACCGAGGGGCCAGCCGTATGGCCCACCGAGGACACCGAGGGCGCAGAAGTGTCATCGGGGGACGAATCGGTGGCCCGCTTGCGGTCCAGGCTGATTCGGGCCTGGGCGAAACGCCGCCAGGCGGCCCCACGCTGGCGCCGGCGTCCGGGGTTCGCCATGATAGGGCGCGATGACTTCGACTCTCCCACTTCAGGGCCGCACCTTCCTCGTCACCGGTGCCAACTCCGGCATCGGGCGCGCGCTGGTCGAGGCCCTCGCCGCGCGCGGGGGCAACGTGGTGCTGGCGGCCCGGTCGGAGGAACGGACTCGGCCGGTGCTGGACGCCATCCGCGCCCGCCACCGCGATATCACGGCGGAGTTCCTGCACCTGGATCTCGCCTCGCTGCAATCGGTGCGGCAGGCCGCCGAACGCTTCCTCGCGGCGGGGCATCCCCTCGACGTGCTGGTCAACAACGCCGGCATCGCCGGGACCCGCGCGCTGAGCGCCGACGGGTTCGACCTCACCTACGCGGTGAATCACCTCGGCCCCTTCCTCTTCACCGAGCTGCTCCTCCCGCGGCTCCGCGAGTCTCCCGCCGCCCGGATCGTCAATGTCTCGAGCGCCGCCCACTTCTCGGCGAAGGGGATCGACTGGTCCATGCTCGAGCGCCGGGCGGCTCCACGGCGGAGCGGCTTCCACGACTATGCGGTGACCAAGCTCATGAACGTGCTCCATGCCAAGGAGCTGGCCCGGCGGCTCGCCGGGACCCGGGTCACCACCTACGCCCTGCATCCCGGGGCGGTGGCGACCAATATCTGGCGCGCCCTTCCCCGGCCGGCCCAGTGGGTTCTCAAGCTCTTCCTGCTCTCGAACGAGGAGGGGGCGCAGACGCCCCTCTACTGCGCCACGGCCCCCGAGCTCGCGGGGGTGAGCGGGCGCTATTACGACCGCTGCCGCGAAGTGCCCGCGAGCCGGCTCGCAAACGACGAAGCGCTGGCGCGGGAACTCTGGGCCCGGAGCGAGGCAGCGGTCCTCGGGCGCATGGTGACGGGTAAGGGGTGACGGGCCTGAAGCGAGCCGGCGCGGTCGTTAGGTGACGCCGCTCTCGCATCGGGCGGCCGCGCTGCGGTATCGCGTCCGGCCAGCAGAGCCTGGGGGGGGAGGGGGGCTTCGCATCGCGCCAGGACTGAAACGGTGTTCCAGCGCGGCGGAGGCGGTCCGGCTCAGGTCCTGGCGCAGTGATGTACCGACAGTGTCGTGGGTCCCGCGCGTATTGCCCCACCGGCAGCGCTGGTGGGCCTGGGGGCCTTCTGGCGAACCTGGCCGGGCCGGCTGCTCGTAGGACCGGTGTCGAATCCGGGCTGGGCCCGGCGACTACGAGACGAGTCCTCGGTCCCTGATCCGTCCACACCCGGAGTGCCGCATGACCGCCGTACGGCTGCTGGTTGGAACCCGCAAGGGGGCATTCATTCTCAGCGCCGATGGGAGGCGCAAGCGGTGGGAGGTGAGCGGGCCGCACTTCGGCGGGTGGGAGATCTACCATCTCAAGGGCTCTCCAGCCGATCCGAACCGGATCTACGCCTCGCAGACGAGCGGCTGGTTCGGCCAGGTGGTGCAGCGCTCGAACGATGGCGGGCGGACCTGGGAAGCCGTCGGGAACAAGTTCGTCTACGACGGGGTCCCGGGGACCCATCAGTGGTACGACGGGACCCAGCATCCCTGGGAGTTCAAGCGGGTCTGGCACCTCGAACCTGCCCCGGACGATCCCGACACGGTCCATGCCGGGGTGGAGGACGCCGCGCTGTTCAAGACGGCGGACGGCGGGCGGACCTGGGAAGAGCTGCCCGGGCTCCGGACCGTGAAGGGGCACCTCTGGCAACCCGGTGCGGGTGGGATGGCCGTGCACACGATCCTGCTGGACCCGGCCCACCGGGACCGGATGTTCCTCGCCATCTCGGCTGCGGGAGCGTTCCGGAGCGATGACGGGGGACGGACCTGGCGCGCGGTGAATCGGGGGCTTCAGTCGCGGTACGAGTTGCCCGATCCCGACGCGGAGGTGGGCCACTGCGTTCACCGGATCGCACAGCACCCGTCGCGTCCCGATGTCCTCTTCATGCAGAAGCACTGGGACGTGATGCGGAGCGACGATGCCGGGGAGTCGTGGCGCGAGGTGAGCGGCAACCTTCCCACCGATTTCGGATTTCCCGTCGCCGTGCACGCCCATGAACCGGAAACCGTCTACGTGGTACCGATCACGAGCGATTCCGAGCACTACCCGCCGGAGGGGAAGCTCCGGGTCTATCGCAGTCGGGCCGGCGGCGAGGAGTGGGAGCCGCTCACCCGGGGGCTTCCGCAGCGCGATTGCTACGTGAACGTGCTCCGGGGCGCCATGACCGTGGACCGGCTGGATCCCGGTGGGGTGTATTTCGGGACGACGGGCGGGCAGGTCTACGCCTCGAGCGACGGCGGCGACAGCTGGACGGCGGTGGTGCGGGACCTGCCGGCGGTGCTCTCGGTGGAGGCGCAGACGCTGTGACGGGATCGGGCGAGCGGCGGGACGGTGAAGCGGACGGTGCGCTGGAGCGCCGGAACGAGTGCCGCAGGCAGGTGGAACGGCACGGGCCGGGCCAGGGCGGCCCGGATGGACGGGTGGCTCCGAGGGCCGGTCGCGCTTCCGCCGCCGCCCCGAGCCGCCGATCGTTTCTGCCAGGCGTGCGCGCTGAGGATGCTTTGCACCTTGTCAAGGAGGGCGACCATGGCACGGTACGTGGACGGCTTCGTGATCCCGGTGCCTCGCAAACGGCTCGAGGCGTACCGGAGGATGGCCCGCCAGGCGGGGCGGGTATGGCGGGAGCACGGCGCGCTCGAGTACTACGAGTGCGTGGGTGACGATCTCGACTCGAAGGAGATGGGCTCGTTCGTCCGGCAGTTCCGGCCCCGGCGAGGCGAAACGGTCGTCTTCTCCTGGATCAGCTACAAGTCCCGGGCCCACCGTGACCGGGTGAACGCCAGGGTGATGAAGGACCCGCGGATCGCGAGGATGATGAAGCGGCAGGCCATGCCGTTCGACCCCAAGCGAATGGCCTACGGCGGTTTCAAGGTGTTGGTCGAGGCCTGAGGGGCCGTGGTGCGAGTGGTGTTGCCGGAGCATCTCTGCCGGCTGGCGAAGGTGGGCCGGGAGGTCCGCCTCGACGTGGCGGCGCCGGTCACCCGGGACGCGGTGCTCGAGGCGCTGGAGGCGCTGTTCCCGGTGCTCCAGGGCACCCTCCGCGACCACGTCACCCTGCGCCGCCGGCCCTTTGTGCGGTTCTTCGCCTGCGGGGAAGATCTCACCCACGAGCCGCCCGATGCCCCGCTGCCAGACCCGGTGGCGACGGGAGAGGAGCCGTTCCTCGTGGTCGGGGCGATGGCGGGAGGGTGAAGGACGGTGAACGGTCAACGGTGAACGTGCACGGAGCCGTTCACCGATTCCCCGGTTTCCGAGGCCTGCCATGCGCTACATGCTGCTCATCTACCTTGAGGAACGGGCCCTCGACGACGCCGAGCGGCAGGCCTGCTACGAGGAGTCCACCGCACTGGCTCACGAGCTCCGCTCGACTGGCCACTACCTGGATGCGGCCCCCCTCCATCCCACGGCCCTGGCCACCAGCGTCCGGGTCCGCGACGGCCGCCGGCTGGTGACCGACGGCCCCTTCGCGGAGACGCGCGAGCAGTTAGGCGGATTCTTCATGATCGAGGCGAAGGACCTCGACCAAGCCATCGCCATCGCGGCCCGGATCCCGATGGCGCGGCAGGGGACCGTGGAGGTCCGTCCGGTCGTGGAGATCCCGGGGCTCCCCGAGCGCCCCGTCGCGGCGGCGAGGGCCGAGCCCGGTGGCGGGGCCGGAACGCGCGAGGGGTGAGCCTGGACTCCGGGTGGGCTCCTGACGCGGTTTGGGATCGGAGCCGGGCGAGCCGGCGAGGGTCCGCGCTACCAGGGCAGTTCCAGGAGATCGAGCAGGATCGAGGGCGGCTCCGGAGCGACCGCCAGGTCCCGGGCCGCGGCACCGGGGCCCGCGTGCCCCGCCGGCCGCTCGAGGTAGCGGGGCGGTGCGGCGGGAGGGGGTGCCGCGGCGGCCGGCGCCTCGAGCATCTCGCGCCTGATCGTGGACGCGAGCTGGAGCACCCGGGCCGGGTAGCGGAGACAGCGCCGCGTGGCGAGCCCGCCCACGCAGCCGTTGTACCGCCGGAGTGCGGCGGAGAGGGTCCTGCTGCGCCGCAGGTACATGTGCAGGACCCGGGTTCCGTGGCAGATGTTGGATTCGACGTCCCCGAGCTCGGCCGACGGGCAGCCCAGCGCGCCCCCGTGCACCGGCATGACCTGCATGAGGCCGAGCGCGCCGGCGACGCTCTTTGCCGTGGTGTCGAGCGCCGCGTTCTCCACCAAAATCACCGCCGCCACCAGGCTCGGGCTCAGGCGGAGCCGCCGCGATTCCCGCACCACCGCCGCCGCGGTGCGCTCCGCCAGGCGCGGATTCCCGCTCCGGCGCTGGAGGACGGAGGCAAGCGGGCCATGGGCCTGGCGCTCGAGCAGGGCCGCCTCCAAGCGAACGCTGTCCACGCGGACCGCGCGGACCCTGGGAGAGGGCGCGGGCGGGGGCCGGGGCGGGGGTGGCCGGCCGGCGGGCGCGGATGTCGCCGGTGCT